>NZ_LOKV01000029.1:0-253784 GCF_002211395.1 Rhizobium sp. R339 | reverse complement strand
ACGCGCGGTACGATCAGCGCCGGCTTGTCGAAGGAAAGGATCTCGCAATAGGTGTTGTAGCCGCCCATGGCGACGACGCCGGTGGCACCGGCGATCAGTTCTTCCATGTGATTGTCGAACTCGATCACCTCGATATAGGGGATCGCTTCGCCCTTCTGCACCAGCTTGGCGCGCTCGGCCGCCGGCATATAGGGTCCGAGCACGACTAGCGCCTTCTGCGTCAGCGTCGGGTCGGCCTCGTAGGCGTTCATGACGTCGTGGACGAGATCGGAGCCGTCGCCGCCGCCGCCCGTGGTGACGAGGAGGTAATTATCCTTGCGGGCGTTGATCGAGCTCTTGCCCCTGGAGACGCTGCGCTGAAGGAAGCCGACGAAATCCATCTTCCGGCGCAGGCTGGCCGGCACGTCGAGACCGATCAGCGGGTCATAGAAGTCGGGCGGACCGTAAACCCAAACGCTGTCGTAATACTGGTCGATCTTCTGCATGATGCTGTTCTTCTTCCACTCGGCCTCGAGCAGATGCGGCGCATCCATGATCTCGCGCAGGCCTAGCACCAGCACGGTGCCGCGGGCCTTCAGATAGGCAAGCGTATCCTCGACCTCGCCCTTCAGCCCCATCGGCTCCTTGTCGACGATGAAGATGTCGGGCTGGAAGGTCTCGGCGGTATGGCGAATGCTGGATTCGCGCATCTTCAGCGTTTCGTGCAGGTCGATGTGGCTGGCGAGCGACGTATATTCGCCGTTGCGCAGCTTGATGACGCTCGGGATCTTCACGAAGTCGACGCGGGCGCGGTAGTCGAAGGCGCCGGCGATCGTGGCACCCGAAATGATCAGGATATTGAGGCCGCGATAATCCTCGACCAGCGCATGGGCGATGGCGCGACAGCGGCGCAGGTGACCGAGCCCGAAGGTGTCGTGGCTGTACATGAGGATGCGTGCATCTTCGAGACGTCTGGCCATGATGGCTTCCTAAGTTTCCTATCATAACCGTGGAGGCTGTTCACAATCCTATCCTATATGGGCGTCAGGAGTGGTCGAACTGCCGGACACTCACGCGCCTAGGCCGAAGAGCTGCTCGATGCGTAGTGAGATGGTTGAAGGGTTCACGTAGAAACAATCAGCCTCGGATGCCAACTGCTTTCCCTCTATTTCTGAATGAGCGTCGTGATGAGCCATGAGAACCAACCAGATCTCTTGCAAGATACACCCGATCATCCGACCCGCCTGCATGGTAACTATTTCCTGCAAGTTAGAACGGCGAAGCATTCCGTCGCGTAGGATTGAATCGCCTGGTAAAGTTCTTGCCCCCGACGCATTCCAAACATATAGTCATAGGTGAGGCGAAGAGAAAAAATTTCTAAGCACCAAGTCATTTCTAGTAATCCATTCCAGTTTTTTAGCCAAGAATACTGCATCTCGTCGTAAAATGTTTCAACATTGGAGACCTCACCGAGAAGTCGTCTAATATCATTTATATTAGGATGCGGAGTTAATAAGTTTGTGATTGAATCTCCCCAGTAATTCCAGCCGTCTCGTGAGAGCGCGACTGAAGTTTCGTGAAGGTAGCTGTCCGCTCTTCTGTAATGCTGGAAATCAACAAGAGTCTGAGAAAACTCCCCCCAGCGCGCCATGTCACACAGTTGCACATTGATTCCGTTGGTTTCTGACGGAATGCCCAAGCCGAAGTTTCGTGCGAAGCGCCGCACGTCCTCCTCGCTGACCTTGAATACTTTTCGATGATGTTGAAGACGAAGTACGCCATCGTCGTTCCAAATTTTGTAGCCATCCGTCGTCGAAGTCAGCCCATTTTGCTGCAAGTATCGCTCGATTTCGAGTTTTCGAGCGAGCATTGGGGACCCAACTTCTGGTCTTTCGCAATTTTCGGGATCTCGAAAATGAGCAGCTCTTACCATGGTGCACAACGGCAACGGCGGTAGATCTGCCATTTTAAGGGACATTTTTAGATCTACGATTCCGAAGTGCGGTAATACATCAAATGGGCAGCTGCTCTGCCGTGAAAGTTTCAGCAAAATGGAGTAATTGGTGAATTCCCGGATCGCCTCATGAAGGAAAAGGACGCCATTATTGTGATTGAAATCCGCGATAGGAACCCTCCCGCGTGGCACACCACATCCCTTGACGTCTAAAAGACCCTCGCCATGCTGAAGTGGGACGTCCAACTCCTCAAAACTTTTGGTCGCTAAAATAGCCGCTCTTCCATACTTCGGCGGTCGCAAGGAACCAAGACAGCGATATCTCGACAAATCAATAGGTTTGCCGTCCTCAAGGAGGTTCTCCATTTGGGCGAGAGACATCACGCCGCCCACCACTTCTAGCCACCTTGAACAGTCAACTGCAGCCTTCTCATCTCGCGGCAAGTCGAATGCTTCCACCATATCCTCCGCACAAACGAATATCGTTTGTGCGTTATCAATTCTGCAAACCACGTCATCGGCAGCGTTATAGTTGGACGCCATCCTGTAGGCATTGAAATCAAGTTGCGTGGCCTTGACTGTGCCCCTTAACGATTCCTCAATGCCTAAAGGTTCCTCAATATCTTTATGCAGACGATCGAGGTGGAAAGCGTTACCTACGGTGTATGCTTGAGTTTTTTCTGGATCTTCTCGATCGGCTTGACGAGGAACGTGCTTGTCCGTATTCGCTCCGCCAAAAGCTTGAGCCTGCTGCAAATCCTTTATGCTGTAAACGGCGTTCATCAAACTACCCCTTTTGGGTTAGCGCAACCGGAGCTTGCGGCGGGTTCAGCCAAACGACAACCGGGAGCATCGCTAATGTTGTCGGCAGGCTCCGCCCAGTGGTACGCGACACTAGTAAGATCTCAGCAGGTTTAACTGGCTTTCACCAATGCGTTCTCGTAGAACTCTGTCGCGTACGCCTCCCCCTTCCTTTTCCGCCATACACAAAATTCCTAGTTTGCCAACGTGCCCGTTAAGCTGAACGAGACGGGTCGCGTCGGCGACTCGATCTAGCTCAAAGGTTTTATGAAGCGTCGGTAACAACATCCCGAGTGATACAAGGCGGTTGCATTCCGAGGCTTCGAAGTAATTTGCTCCGTGACTCCCGATAATCGATTTAAGGTTCATCCAAAGATATCGGTTGTCATATTCATGCAAATAACCACTGGTCGAGCCGCAAGTGACTACACGCCCGCCCTTTCGGACCAGATAAACTGACGCCCCCATAGTAGATCGACCAGTGTATTCGAAGACTATGTGAGGATCTTCTCCCACTGCCTGGCGTATCTTGCGACGTAGCAAACGCCAAGCGCGCAATGTCAATTTCCCGTCTTCGGTTTCGAGCGCCGCTTCGGCTCGGTTGATCGTGGCGAAACATCCGAGTTTGCGCGCGATTTCCTCTTTCTCGGAGCTGCTGACGACACCAATCGGAATGCCACCACCGTTCTTGACAAGTTGGACCGCCAAAGCCCCCAGGCCTCCGGTCGCACCCCAAATCAAGACGATGTCGCCCTGCTTCATACATGCGCCCCTGGAGCTTACCAACATCCGGTAGGCCGTTGCACCACACAGAGGAATGCTCGCAGCCTCCTCCCATGTGAGGTGCTTCGCCTTTGGCATCAACTGTGTCGACTTAACAACCGTGAACTCAGCCAACCCCCCATAGTTCGTCTCGTAGCCCCAGGCGCGCAGGTCTTCCGTCAACATTCCATCGTCCTGGGCGATTGGGTCCTCACTATCCACGTATGCTGTATGAACGACAACTTCGTCACCGACACTCCAACGTCTCACGGAAGAACCAACTCTAACGACAACCCCCGAAGCGTCCGAGCCAAGAACATGAAATTCTTGATCATGCCGCTTTGCGTAGGAGTTTTGTTTCCCGAGTTGCTTTAGGAAAGAGAACGTTGACATGGGCTCGAATAAAGCCGTCCAAACTGTATTGAAATTTATCGATGATGCCATCACCGCGACCAACACTTCATCTGGTGCAATTTCCGGAATGGGCACATTTTTCACCTTGATCGTTCGCCTGACATCCTTTTCCGAGCCGTCCGCAAACATGGCTTGGTCACAGGTTTCGACGATCGCGGCGCGCATTTGAGGAGGCAGCGGGGCAACAGCGATAGTTTCTGAGGGTGCGCTCGCCAAGATAAGTTCTTTGATTTCGGACATATTGCTTCCTGATTGCGTTAATCTAGGAATTTCACTCAGAGAAGGTTTCGACAATTACTCGCCAGGTGGTCTTTGTGTCACCAACCTTTGACGGAACAGCCTTATGAGATACGAGGCAATTGTCCCAAATTAGGAGATCTCCACTTGTCCACGAATGGCTAATCATCCCATCGTAGTTCTCAAGTGTGTGATAAATCTCATCGAGATATTGTGTCGCTTGTTCGCCTCGATCTTCGAAAACGATCTCTTTCAGCCACTTTTCATTTATGTAGAGGGCTCTGTCGCCGGTAACCGGGTGCGTACGGATGAGCGGGCGCCGAATATTCTGCATCCGAGACATCAACTCCTCATCGTAGATGTTCATTGCAGTGTGCTCCGCGAGAAGAACATCTTTGCAAGGATAAATTCCTGTTCCTGCGTGTGCAACCTCCAATAGGTTCGTCGGTAATCTCGTCAGAAATTCCCGCATATCAACAAACAGGGTTTGACCGTCTTCAGAAGGGGCGGTTTCGCCGAACAAGAGGGTTGCAGCAGCTGGTGGATCATACCAGGGACTGTCAGCATGCCAGTAAGTTCCTCCGCCTTGAATTCCTTTGCCCGGTATCGTCGATTGAAGGCGGACATGCTCAAAGCCGCTCAATTGATGTTCTTTCGGTCTAACAATTTCGAGCGCTCCGAAGCTGCGAGCGACTTCGAGCAGCAGAGTGGCGTCGCAGGGGAAGTCTTTCACATGAAGAACGCCATGCCGAAAAAGGAGATCCTTAGCCTCAACTTGGCCCTGCCGTGTTATTAAGTCGCTACCATTGAAAGTTGCGGGGATCTTTCGAGCTCCCGCGATTGCTCGTTCATCCATTCTCATCTCCCACCACAACCTGTGTCGACGAATACGAACTGCGGAACTTGCAACTGAAAATTATTTGATGTACGTAGTGCAACCATATCGCACATCAAGTGAAGTTATCAAGGCCCCGTGTAAGAAAATCTGCAATCCCCGGTTAAAAGGCTAAATGTATGTTTCGCCTATTGGATTCGATTTATTTGCAAGCCAACGTTGATCCAGAGCGTCCCGCGCTGACGGTGGATGACGAAACGCTCACCTATTCCGAACTGGTTGAAATCGTTGAGCAGTATGCGCAACTTCTGAGACAGAAAGAAATTCTCTCTGAGGTGGTGGGAATTTCGGCTGATTTAACAACTGGAAACATTGCTTCGATACTCGCTGTATGGAAAACTGGGAACATTGTGTTTCCTAGAGATATCTCACGATATACTGAGCGAGATAGCTATATTCGGGGGGTTGCCGGAGAAGCTGCGGAGCTTGTTATTCGAAACAATCGTATGGAGTGTCGACAGATCGGCACCCCTGAGGTAACTTCAGCGACGACTTGGAGCAGCGCACAACGGCCCGCATACATTCTATTCACTTCAGGCTCAACAGGGCGTCCGAAGGGCGTCGCGTTGCCTTCGACCTCGTTAGACCTTTTAACACAATGGCAACTTTCGCAATACGGGGTTCCCGCGCGGGTCGCCACCGTCGCTCCGCTCACTTTCGACGTCGCTTATCAAGCAATCTGCAGCACCCTATGCGGTGGGGGTCATCTCATTCTGCCCCAAAAGAAGCTCCGACACGATCCTGAGGCTTTGCTGCATTTTCTTGACGAGCAATCGATCGAGCGCTTGTTCTTACCACCGGCTTTGCTGGGCATGTTGACTGAGGCCGACCTACGGCGGCAAAACGGTTGCTTGACGCTCGAACATGTCTTCGTGGCAGGAGAAGCTCTTAAGATAAATCCCACCGTCCGCGCATTCTTCAAACGGCGACCGCGCGCTTCATTACACAACCATTATGGCCCCACCGAAACTCATGTTGTAACCAGCCTTACCCTCCCTTCAAATCCTGACGACTGGCCAGAGGTACCGAGTATTGGACATCCACTCCCCCATGTGGCCGTACGTATCGTTGATGAAACAAACCGAGCATGTGCACCGGACGAAACTGGTGAGCTTCTCATAGGAGGTGAGCGTGTCGCTTTTGGCTACGTGGCTATGCCAGAGGAAACGAATTCAAAGTTCTTCATCGATGGAGGCGGGACGAGATGGTATAGGACTGGTGACTTTGCCTCGTGGGTGGATGGAGAGCTAAAGTTCCAGGGGCGCAGGGACCGGCAGGTCAAGATTTCTGGCCACCGGATTGAGCTTGCCGAAGTAGAGTCGGCAATTGAATCGTGCTCTCAAATTTCAGCTGCAGCCGTTAAAGCGGAGGAGGATCAACAAGGGAGACTCCGTTTAGTTGCGTATGTTGTGACGCGTGACAGGCACTTCGCACTTCAAGGGCCGACCCGGATAATTTCACCCCCGTGGCAGAAATATTTGAGCCAAAAGCTTCCTATCGAGATGTTGCCTTCAGCTTGGATTGAACTCCCAAGTCTCCAACTATCGGCAAACGGCAAAATCGACCAGGATAAGCTGCCACGTCTTGAGCATGTTCTCCATCGGAGAGAGCCAGCTCGATCGCGTCCAACGGAGATCCAGGCACGTGTCGCGGAATTGTGGTCTCAGGTGCTGGAGATCGATTCAATTCCGTTGGACGGGAACTTTTTCGATTTGGGTGGCAGTTCGCTCGTTGCCGCCCAGCTGTCGCAGCGTTTGTCAGAGGCATTCCAGAGACAACTGTCGCCCCTGACTATTTTTGAGCACTTCACCGCACGGCGATACGCAGCGTTTTTGGCGGACCAATCGTTGACAAATGCCACAGGATCCCTCCCTGAATCGCGAGGCCGGATCCATGAAGAATCGATAGCAATTGTCGGGATGGCATGTCGTTTTCCCGGAGCGGATACCCCGGAATCTTTTTGGCGTAATCTTGAAGCCGGCGTAGAGTCCATAACCCGCTTTAGTGAAAAGCCAACTGATAAGCAGGTGAGATGCGGTGGCATAATTAATGATCTCGAATATTTTGATGCCAATTTATTCAATATATCTAAGCAGGAAGCGGCACTGTTGGATCCGCAGCACCGTAAATTCCTCGAATGCACTTGGGAAGCGTTAGAGGACGCCGCGATCAATCCCAAGGCTGGCGGTTCGGATATTTCAATATTCGGTGGATGTGGACCAAGCAGCTATCTAATAAACAATTTGCATCGAGCAAATTGGCGCCCTGACCGATCATTTTTAGACTCTTCGTATGAAGCCATGCTGCTTCTATGCAATGACAAAGATTTCCTGCCTGCTAGAACTGCCTACGCCCTAAATTGCTCGGGCGGCGCCTTTAATCTAAACGCAGCCTGTGCGACCTCTCTAGTTGCAGTCCACATGGCTTGCGAGGCGCTCAGGAAAGGCGACTGTAAAATTGCGGTCGCAGGAGCTGCTTGCGTTCCCGTCCCTCAGCTTTCGGGCTACACCTATGAGTACAATATGCCGTTTTCGCCCGACGGTCACTGCCGCCCCTTCGACGAAAGGGCGGCGGGTACGGTCTTTGGCAGTGGTGTGGGTGTCGTAATTCTTAAAAGACTGGCGGATGCGTTGGCGGATCGATCCGATATCTATGCGGTTATTCGAGGAAGCGCCGTCAACAGCGATGGGTCAGAGAAAGTTGGCATCACAGCTCCAAGCATCGTTGGACAGGAACGCGTGATTCGGGCTGCGTTAAAAGCGGCTAACGTGCGATCAGATGAAATTGACTACATTGAGGCTCATGGCACTGCAACCTCGGTGGGTGATCCTATCGAAATTGCTGCACTCGCGCGAGCGTTTGGGCAACTACCGGGGGCAACGTGTGGCCTGGGTTCGGTTAAATCAAATATTGGCCATCTGGGCTGGGCAGCTGGGATGGCCGGGCTTTTCAAAGCCGTCCTTTCATTGCGCCATGGCAAAGTTCCTAGAACATTACATTTCGAACGTCCAAATCCTCTTCTTCGGCTTGACGAAACTCCCTTTTTTGTCACGCGCGATGAACTGCCGTTATCTCCATCCGATGGACCTCGTCGCATTGGTGTAAGTGCGTTTGGTGTAGGTGGAACTAACGCACATGTTGTCCTGGAGAGCCTTGACCTACCGCGTGAGACCGACATTGCCAGGCATAATGACTTTCATGTGGTTCCAATAAGTGCAGCCGATCCAAGTAAGCTAGGAGCTTTGGCAAGCAGTTTGTCGGACATTTTGTCGGCTTCGTCCCCGTGTGTCAGCGATATCAGCTTCAGCTTAGGTAACGGCCGTCACCATCAAGAGGCAAGGGCAGCCTACGTTGCGAGAACACCGAATGAACTCCGCACGAAGCTATCCGCAGAAACTCCAATACATGCAGATCGCCATGTGTCGAAAGGGGTCGTCGCTTTGTTTACTGGGCACGGTTCCGAGTATGTCGGGATGGCAGAAGGCCTAGTCCACCGGTTCCCTAGTTTCCGACAGAACTTAGAAGCGCTCAACGACGTTGTTGTGTCCAACGTTGGCCGGTCATTGTTCAGTATTCTCTACGAAGGCAGGCGTGGAGAAGCCATCCGGGACGTTGTTGATGCTCATATCGCGATCTTCTCAATTGGAATTGCATTATTCGAGCTATGGGAGACACTCGGCGTTCGTTTTGAGGCAATAGCTGGCCACAGTCTCGGCGAATATACCGCTGCGGCAGCCGCGGGCGTGATTTCGAAATATGATGGGCTGAGAGCGGTTATCGAGCGTGGCAGATTGATTGCCAGTACGCCGGAAGATGGGGCTATGGCGCTGGCTAGGGCGGACGCCGATACGATCCGCTCAATCCTCAAACGCGGCCCTTCAGAGGTCGGTATCGCGGCGATTAACTCTGCGACAAATACCGTTATATCCGGTCCAAGTGATGCCGTTGAGGTGGCCATGAATCTCCTAAAGAGTGATGGTCTTCGGGTGTTACCCCTCCCTGTGTTGAGGGCCGGCCACTCGGCGTTGATGGATCCAATCAGCCATGCCCTGCGAAGCCACATGTCACAGTTCCAACTTTCCCAGCCTCAAAGGCTATTTGTGGCGAACGTTACGGGAGGAATTGCGCATACCGAGGTTACAGAACCTCAATACTGGGCTGAGCATCTGCGTCAGCCCGTCCAATTTCGAAAGAGCTTGAATACTCTGTCAGGTCTGGGATTTCGTCATTTTGTTGAGATAGGCGGCGATACCCAACTCCTCGGGCTGGCCGCAGATGAATTAGGCGATGCCGACTTATTGCTCGTCCCGAGCCTGCGGCGCAAAACCGATGATCAAGAGAGTTTGGCAAAAAGCGTTGCTAGTCTTTATTGCACGGGGTACAGCATAGACTGGACAGTAATGGCTGGACCCGACGCCCGCCGATTGCACTTGCCGACCTACCCCTTTGCGCGACACAGGCATTGGATAGAGCCAGATGGTCAAAGCCTTCAATTCACCCCATCATCGGAATCCCACCAACATCGAATATCCGTGTCCGAGTGTGCATATCAGCGCGTATGGAAACCTAGTGAACGGGTCAGCGAAGGCGGGTTTGCGGGACATGGTAGTTGGATAATCGTCGGAGATCCCCAACTGCCGGAAACAGAGTCATTGGCTGCAGAAATCGGGAAATTTGGCGGTCGTGTTAAGATATTAGACGGAGTCGCCCCATTTTCATCTATGCTCGACGAACCCTTTTCGGACGAAGATACAAATATCGTCTTTCTTGGGACGCTGGCATGTGGACGATTGCCTCCCAGGAAACACGTGGATGTGTGTGCAGAGATCTCCCAACCTCTGACCTCATTGTTATCTTGCATTCGTTCACTAACGGAAGAGCACGAAGCGTATTCGCGAGTAAGAATTTGGATCGTAACGCGGGGCGCTTGGCGCATTGAATCGAACGATATTCCCTGTCCTTTGCAAACGTCATTCGCTGCACTTGGCCATGTCGCAGCAATCGAACTTCCCCATTTATATCCAACTGTTGTCGACATGGCCCCGGATGAAAATAAATTCGACGCTAAAACCCTCGCTCAAACTTTGGGAGCCCAGGCTAAAGAAACAATTCTAGCGATCAGAAACGAAAATTTGTTGCACGCTCGACTCGAGCGAGTCCAAGTTCAACCTTATGCCCTGCCGCTTTCCGCTTCAGGTGTCTATCTAGTGATCGGCGGGCTTGGCGAGATTGGCTTACATCTTGCGGCAAATCTTCTTTCGCGCGGCGCACAACATGTCGTTGTCGCGGCACGCAATGGCCCCTCTGAAACCGCCCACAGATTCCTTCAAGAGTTGAACACTGAAGACGCAAAAGTGGAAACTGTGGTCCTCGACGTATCTGATGGAAGTGGGGTCGCAGCATTCCTCGAAAGTATTGTGGCCAATGGTCAAGAGATAGCAGGTATCTTTCATCTTGCCGGTCAATTGGGTGACAAATTGCTGACCGAACTCGAACCAGCCGATTTTGAGCAGGTTTTACTCGGAAAAGCGCAAGGGGCATGGAATCTTCATGAGACATGTGAAAACCTTGGCATCGTTCCCAAAACGTTCGTCTTTTTCTCGTCGGCGACAGCCGTTATCGGCAACATTGGCCAGGCAAACTATGCGTTTGCCAATGCGTTCTTGGATGGACTTGCCACGTACCGGGGAGCTATTGGAAGACCGTCGCTTTCTGTAAATTGGGGCGTTTGGAATGATCTTGGACATGTGGCGCGTCATCCAGAGCTGATGGATAATTTGGACAGGAGAGGCTTCCGCGGCCTTTCGGCGCACGAGTATTGCGAAGGGTTATTTAAGGCCCTAGGGAAGATCGAATCTGAATCAGAAAATCAGATCGGCTTCTTTCCCACAGAGTGGGGGAAGTTTCTATCGGCACATGGCTTGCAGAGCATTCCCTATTTCCAAGATCTCGATCGTGAACACATCCACCGTGTCGATCCAGAAGGTCTAAGCAATATTCTCGCGAAAGCAGGAAGTAGCTGGGATCGTGAAGAAATTCTGAGGAAATGGCTTGCAAGATATCTTAGTCATCTCAGTTCGCCCGAAAACGAGCCTGGACCTGAAGATGATTTGCGGGACCTCAATATAGACTCATTGTCACTGATTCAGCTGAAAAACAAATTGCGTAGAGAACTCAATGCTGAATTGGCTCCTCAACTGTTGCATCAGTTTCCAACGATAACGCAACTCGCGGCATACCTAGTCGAACGGTTTAAGCCTCCAAAAAGACCTCTGTCGTCCAGCACGGAGATATATGGTTCGCATAACAAAGGTGATCGCGCCCATCCCGCGCCGCTGACTGTCCAACAAAAGCGATGGCTTCGGTTAAACACGCTCGTGGGCTACGGCCATCGTATAGTGCCTATCCTTTTCGATGCCCCTCTCAATCCGTCCAAACTTCTCGTCTCACTTTTGGAGGTGGTAACTCGTCATCCGATTTTGCGATATGTTTATGACGGAGACGTTCCGACCGTTCTTCCCGTACACGAAGTTGTCCCGCGGCTTCGTGACCTCGTGACTGATCTGCGCGATTATGACGGGGCACAGCGTTTTGAGGAAGTTGCTAAGGCCGTCGCATCTCTTCGCTCCAATGTGCCCGATCCGACGAACGCTCCATCTTGGCAGGTACGATGCCTGCATTTGTCAGACGACCAGTTCTGCCTCCTCGTTAGCGCTCAACATATTGAGTTCGATGGCTCTGGCCTGTCGATATTTGCTGACGAGGTTAACCGGATCTACTCAGATGGTCTTGCTGACAGGCCTGCCTCGACCCTTCCCCTCGCCGTACCATATTCGGAATATGCCCATGCACAGCAAGAGTACCTAGATGAAGGGATCGCCTCCGATCGAGCGTTCTTCGAAGGCTTGTTCGCGGGGCTTACATCGAGGAGCCTATTGCCCGTCCAAGGTAATGGGAACGAGACCGTTGCCCTGCCATCTCAGCGGTACACCCCTAACGCGGCGTTGGCTGCAAGCGATGAAGTCCGAGAAGCTGCGAAACAGATCGGTGTCTCACCCATATCACTACTTTTAGCAAGCTATGGTCTGCTTGTGTCGGAAATACTGGATAGTGAGACAGTGACGATCACGCTAATCCGCAGCGGCCGGAGCGAGGAGCGCTATAGTCGAACGCTAGGGCCGTTTACGATGCCTTTTCCTGTGCCAATTGCTGTCGGCCGCCGTAACTTGGCTGATTTCGCGCGGTATTGCGACTGGTTAATTGAGGCTATATCCAGTCGAAACAATTACCCAAGTACTGATTTAATTAATACCGTACCAGCCTTCGCGAATTTGCCAATCGATACTTATTTTTCGGACTTCGGACTGAACTTCACGAACTATCGCAATTTTGAGCAGGAAGGGAGTGGTAAGGTAAGAGTGTTGGAGGTGCTGGGCGCGGTACGAGAGCCAGAGTTTAGTAAGTGTGACTTTGGCAGGTTGACGAGAATACCTGGCTTCCACATCGTCGCGAATATGACCGCTGAAAACTTACAAGCGAACTATTGGTATCATACGGACCGACTAGCCCGGGCAGAAGTCGTCAGGTGGGGTGACCGCCACATCGCGATCATGCGCGATCTCATGAGCTACATATTCACCAAAAAAATCTGACACGGCGAGGCACGTTAGTGACCAAAACTCAGGATTTATCACTAGCCGCACCAACGAACCGCAATCATCAAGCGACTGGTAACTACAGCGACCGCGCCGAACATTACGCAGTGGGTCGACCGTTCTACCCAGCGCAGGTTGCCGAAATCCTTCTGGAGCGGCTTGGTCTCGTAGCCGGCGATCGGATCGCAGATGTCGGCGCTGGCACCGGCTTATTCTCTTTGGCGCTACTGAAAAGGGGTTTTGTCGTCGACGCTGTCGAACCTGACGCCGCTATGCGCTTGAAAGCAAGTACCTTGCTGGCATCGTTCGCGGAGTTTCGCGCACATGGAGGATCCGCCGAGTCGATACCACTCCCTGACCAAAGTGTTGCGGCGGTCACTGTGGCACAAGCCTTGCACTGGTTTGATCGAGAAAAAGCGCGCTCGGAGTTTAGGCGTATCGTGCGACCTGGCGGCTACCTGTTATGCGTCTGGAATGAGCGCCGTCGAAGCAGTACTCCTTTTCTTCGTAGCCTCGAACAGCTCCTTGTAGAGAATATCCCTTTGTACGGTCGACTTCTCCAAGCCGACGTCGAGCCGAAGCAAATTACTGAGCCTTTTAGTGTCGATGGCTCCGTAAGTGAAGCTCATTTCATCAACAGTCAGAGTCTAAAGCGCGATGTGTTTCTCGCCCGAATTTTTTCGTCATCATTTTGTCCCCATGAAACTGACCCAAACCGGCCGCTCCTTGAAGGAAAACTTCATGAACTCTTCGAGAAATATGCTTATCGCCACGAGGTGTCGATTGAGTACGATACCGTGGTGACTTTCTGCCGATTAACCCGGAGAGATAGATGAGAAGTAGTCAGATTGCTTCCTCTTGTGAGGGATTGAGATATCCATTCATCCGAGGTGAACCTCTTAGTCCGGCCGCGCCTCTCGTCAAAGCGTTGGCAAGTCGCAAAGCTCAAAGGGTCTCTCTCTTTGACGGGCGGGTTGTTTGGCTGGTCACGACTTACGCAGATGTTCGCAGGGTACTCGCGGACCCTGGCATAAGCAATTTCGTCAGGCACGCGGGTCTGCCCAAGTTATCGCCGTTGGACGCCAAAGGTAATGATGAAAACCCTTCATTTCTTCATCTTGACGATCCAGAGCATCAACAACTGCGGCGACCGCTGACCGGCTTTTTTTCCAGAAGCAGCGCGCGCGGCCTGCGGTCAAAACTTGATGCTGTAGTCGATAGCCTCATTCATCAAATGGAGTCAACGCATGTGCCTTTTGATCTCGTCGGAGGATTTGCGCGACCGCTGACGCTCCAGATTACGTGCGAGGTTCTTGGCATACCTGATCTTGCAGGAAAGGACCTTTTAAGATCGGCTCGCGAATCCGTAACGACGAATCATACAGACCAAGGTCGAAAGACCGACGCTGTCCGCAATCTTCGCCATTTGATACGCGAGATACTTAACGAAAAAAGTGTCGAAGCAACTCGGCCTCCGAAGCAACAAAGCGTGGCGGTTCTCGACAGCCTGCTCAGGGCTAAGGAGCGTTTGGATGCAAAAGCAATCGATGATTTGGTCAATACGATACAGGTACTATTGGTTGGGGGGGTTGAGACGACCAGCAATTCTATTGCAATGGCGGTTATCCACGCCAGCAGTCACCTACAACAATGGCGACGCCTAGCTTTAGATGATGAATACCTGGACGCGTTTATTGAGGAAACGCTTCGATATTACACGATATTCGATGTTGGTTTAACGCGCGCAGCTAATAGCGACATCGAACTCTCCTGCGGTTCAATCATCCGTGCCGGTGATGGAGTAATCGTATCTCTAACGGCAGCCAACCGTGATCCCGGTGAGATGGACGACGCGGATAAGTTCGATCCCGAGCGGCCGAGGTGCCCTCATGTCGCCTTTGGTCATGGACCGCATTTTTGCATCGGTCACAACCTCGCGCGCGAGACAATGCGTAGCGCATTGAGAGGACTATCCCGTCATTTTCCCGTCGTTCGTCTCGCCGAGCCGCTGGCCAGTCTTGATTTCACCCACGGTCAAGCGATCTTTGGCCCGGCTACGTTGCCCGTCTTGTGGAGCAAAACATGACGCCTTTGCAAAGCGATCAGGAGAATCCTGCAAGGCGAACACCTGTTATCATGCCTGTCTACAGTTCCGAGTTCTGGTCAAACCCATTCGGGACTTATGAAGCACTGCGCAAGGAATTCGGAGACGTTGTTCCGATCATCCTTCCCAACGGCGTAGAAGGGTGGCTCGTTATTGGATACGATACCGCACGCGGCCTGCTGCATGATCCTCGGCTGAGCAAGAACTCGCAGTACGCAGGACCAAATTGGCACACTAGTCACCCAAATACTGTCGAGGGAACTTCAAGGCCTGTCTTCCGACACATGCTGACGATGGATCCTCCGGAGCATACAAGGTTGCGAGCAATCGTTCAAAAGCATTTTACTAGGCGACGCGTCGAGGACATGCGTCCCCGGATCGAAAAACTCGCTGGCGAACTTATAGACGACATTGCT
The DNA here is from genome assembly GCF_002211395.1 of Rhizobium sp. R339. NCBI lineage: Bacteria > Pseudomonadati > Pseudomonadota > Alphaproteobacteria > Hyphomicrobiales > Rhizobiaceae > Rhizobium > Rhizobium sp. R339. The sequence goes on along the minus strand of NZ_LOKV01000029.1, from coordinate 238,567 downwards.
CACGCAAATACGATAGACCTTATCGATCACTTCGCTGTTCCCCTTCCACTGCGCTTCATTTGTGAACTCTTGGGCGTTCCTCTATCTGATGAAAAAAAGTTCCGTGAATGGTCACGGTTGCTTGTAACGCCTGAGTTGGAAGAGCGACATCTTATCCCGCGGGTGGCGGAGGAACTAAGAGAATATCTCACTTCGCTCGCGACGATGCCGAGTGAAGATCATTCTTTGTTTTCCGCTCTGATAAGCCACTACAAAGGCGGTGAGCTTACAATTGACGAATTAGTATCGATGGGTTTCCTCCTACTCGTCGCGGGGCACGAAACCTCAGTAAATTTGATTGCCAGCGGCACTCTCGCCGCTCTTAGAAATCGAGACGTCTGGCTGAAGTTGAGTGCCGGCGAAATTGATCCTCAATACATCGTGGAGGAGTTTCTGAGGCTAGATAGTCCAATCGACTGGGCACCCCCACGTTTCGCACGCGAACCGATCAACGTTGCGGGCGAGAGAATCGCCGCCGGAGACACCGTCTTCATCGGTATCTCCGCCGCGAACCGCGACCCGAAGCAATTTAGATGCCCTCATATGTTGGAACAAAAGCGGCCGGAATTAGCCTCTCATCTGGCGTTCGGGCATGGGATCCATTTTTGTCTTGGCGCCCCCTTGGCTAGGCTCGAAGGTGAGATTTCTTTCAAGCTTCTATCTCAGCGTTTTCCTTCAATGCAACTTGTCAAGGCTCCAGAGGAACTCCAATGGCGTCCTGGGCCAATTATGAGGGGGCTTCGTTCACTTGAAGTCAGGCTTTGACGATGGAGGCAAGAGTTTTCGGCCATCACGACCCCTCGTTTCAAAGAGTTGCTGCCGTTCTGCAGGCTCATCTGTCCTCCGGGAGGGACATGGGAGCGGGGGTTTGTGTCTACCATAAAGGGCGTTGTGTTGTAGATATTTGGGGCGGGCAAGCTAGGTCCGGCAAGGCTTGGCATCGTGAGACCATCGTACCCCTAACATCGCTAACCAAACCTTTGTTGGCTTTTGCTGTCGTACGCTTGGCCGAGCAAGGAGTCATCGATCTAGAGGCTCCGGTAGCGACCTACTGGCCCAAGTTCGCGGCGGCCGGAAAGTCCGATGTTCTCGTCTCGCATATACTCTCGCACAGCGCGGGACTTCCAGTTTTCGACTATCCAGTGACCCTGGCTGATCAAATTGAGCGGAAGGCGCTAGCGGATCGTTTGGCCGGGATGACACCTTTGTGGAGACCAGGCGCGCTGCACGGCTACCACGCGATCACGTTTGGCTTCCTAGTGGGTGAGATCCTAGAACGGGTTACCGGGTCGGATCTAGTGAAGGCCTTCAGAATGTTGCTCTCGCAACCTTCCCAAGCAAAGGTCTCGATCGCTGTAGAATGCGACGAGACAGAAACCGTTGCCCAGACCTACACACAAATGAGCAGCGCGCTGCCGATCGGCGACGTGCCCCCGCACCTCCGCGAGTATGTCGAAGGGATGACTAATGAAGGGTCCCTACTTTACCGGGCGACGTTTGGCAGCACCTCAATGACATTCGAGGATATGAATGATCCGAGGTACTTGATCGCACCCCGCCCTGCCGCATATGGGACAGCCACGGGAGTTGCGAAAATTTGGTCAGCGGTCATAGGTCACGGGCCTCAGCCTTCACTCATTTCCGAGCCGTGGCTCCAAAAAATCCGGAAAGAGAGGATTGATGGGATTGATCAAGTCTTCCGCGTTAGATCACGGTGGGGCCTCGGTGTGATGCTTCGGGGCGGTCCGCTGATCCCAACTCTCCCGAAAGGAGCGTTTGGGCATCTCGGATCAACTGGCGCCCTCAGTTTCGGCGATCCAGAAAATGGGTTGGCCTTCGCCTACCTGCCTAATCTCATGAAGTCCGTCTACGAACTTCCTGATCGCCGAGCGGCCGAGTTGACCAACGCAGTTTACAGTTGCCTCGAAACTGGAGGAGACCAAGTTGATCACAAACCATGAGCGGATCTCACCTCAGGAAATTTTAACAAGTGGCTTTTTGAACTGCTTCCAGAAAGCAGTACTGCTGGATCCGAAGCGGGTTGCGGCGCGATGCGGCGATCAAACTATTTCCTATCAGCAGTTGGATGCGCTCTCGTCAGGTCTTGCAGGGGAACTCCTGCATGCTGATCAAAGACCAGGCGATTTGATCGGGATATGCATGCGACCGTCCCTTCAATTGATCGTCGCAATCATCGGGGTACTGAAGGCTAAGATGGCCTACGTGCCACTAGACCCATCGTATCCCGCAAAGCGCTTGGAATTCATTGCACGCGACGTTCGAACGCAAGTTATCATCCAAAGTGGCGGCGATAGTCTTCCGACTGCTCTTCACGAACGGGTCGCAAATCTAAGGATTTTGAGTGACGGATGCACTTTCAAATTTGAATACCGTGAAGCTTCTTCGAAGAAAACGGCGAGCGCTCTTCCCCAAATCGGCCTAGCTTACATTATTTATACTTCCGGCACTACCGGAACCCCCAAAGGGGTTTGCACCACGATTGCTAATCTCGAGCACTATTTGGCTGGCATTGCAAAACGCCTGGCCATAACCTGCGACGATACTGCTTTAGCGGCCACGTCTATCTCCTTTGATCCCCACACCACGGAACTGCTGCTCCCACTCGCATTGGGAGGACGAGTTGTTATCGCGCAACACGGACGCAGCTCACCAGAGGAGCTTAGCATCCTCCTCGATAGTTTCGATGTAACATATGCGCAGGGTACACCATCATTCTGGAAAATGATGCTCGATCACGGTTGGCGTCCCCGCAGTCGAGTTCGAATACTTTCAGGCGGTGAAGCGATGACACCGTCTCTGCGTGAACAACTGGTTGCAGGTACCGACGCCGAATTATGGAATCTTTATGGACCAACAGAGACCACTGTTTACTGCAGCGCAGCGCGTATTCAGCGGAAGGAGGAAATAACACTAGGGGAACCATTAGATGGAACGTCCTTCCGCGTCGTAAACAGCGACGGAGAACTCGCCTCAGCTGGCGAGGAAGGTGAACTCTGGATTGGAGGTGCGGGCATTATGGCTGGCTATTTCGGTCAACCTGAACTCACGAACAAGGCTATGGCGCGGATATCGCACGCTAATGGTGAAACGGAATTGTATTACAGATCTGGCGACTGGGTTCGCGTTGGTGTCGGCGGCCGTATTAGCTTTCGCAATCGTATTGACAAACAGGTAAAGATCCGTGGTCATCGCGTTGAGTTGGATGAGGTTGCCAATGTTCTAAGGACCTTCGAGTGCGTAAGGGACGCGGAAGTCCTTGAAGTGGACTCGGACAGGTTGGTCGCATTCGTGATAGCGAACGAAGCCCATGAGCTTTCGGAAAGCCGACTGAATTTAATTAGGACCGAATTAGCTACCCTGCTTCCTGAGTTCATGATTCCATACAAGTTCGTCGCCTTAGCGGCGTTTCCGCTCACGGCTAATGATAAAATAGATCGCTCCGAACTTCTCCGTATTTTCAAGCGACGAGATGCCAAACTCGCGACCCTTTCGACAGAAGACCTGCTCGAGAGGGACATGAAACTGCTGTGGGAGACTGTGCTGGGCTGCGGCTCGATACTGCCTGAGAGCACTTTCGATCAGGTTGGCGGGCACTCTTTGAACGCTGTCACCTTGAAACTTGCGATCACCGGCCAGTTCGGTATCGATGTGCCCTTATCCATTGTGACCGCAAATCCAACGCTAAGGCAAATATGCGATTTCGTGCGCTCAAGCAAACAGAGCAGCCAGCCGGTCATACGACGAACAAAACAGGCCTCAGGCACCGCCCCCATGAATTCTTCGCAACTGCTTCTCTACGAAGAGCTCCCCCCGGACAAAATCGAAAATTATCTTTTGGAATTCCTTCTTTCGAGTGATGCTCCAGCGGAACTGCTGAAGGCGGCGGCCGATCAGGTATTCATTGAAAATGATATCTTTCGAATATGCAATAGTGACCCGATGAAGATGATTCTTGAGTTCGCATCGGCACCAACTGTTATGACCGAGAACGTTAGTTCCTCATTTTCTAATGAAGCAGACTTTCTTGAGGCGATCCCAAAACATCGTGCCAGAGTTTCGCCAAGGTCTGGGCTTTTTTATTATGCTTGCGTTTACAGCAGCGGGGAGAGGAGTCTGCTTTTCGTAGCCCTCAATCACATGATTGCCGATGCTCAAACGATTTCCATTTTGAAGATGAAAATCTCACTAGCGGCGCGAGACATCTCGGCCTCAGCACCGGCTGGCCAGGATTATTTCGAATGGTTATGTCAATCGCATAAGAAGACTAAATGCATCTCTCCTAGTGAGGATGAATTTTGGTCCACGATGCTTCCTCGCGCCGTGCCGCAAATAAAGGTTTCGGGGAATGGGATTAGTCATGAAATTCGATCAACATCCACAACACTAGCATTTCAACCGGGCACCCGAGGGGCGATCCTACACAACATGCTTCTTTCTTCCATCGTCCACTGCATTGCCAGAAGCCAGGATTGGGAAGTTGTGCCATGTCGGCTGGTAGGAAACGGACGAGATTACGAAAATTCCGACACGCTTGGATGGTGTTCCCATCATTATCCGGCGCTTTGTACAGTGGGAGATTCGGTTGCAGACACTTACAGTCGTATCGCAACGTTGCTGTCTGATTTACGCCCACGAAGCGCCGACTTCGGTTGGCGTCGCTATGTCCATCGAGCAACCGGCTTGGCACACCTTCCTAGTTTGTCGATGTTTCCGATCTATTTTAACTATGTCCCTGAGAAGAGGTCAACCCAGCTCGAGCTTTTCGAGTCTAGTCACGAACTTCCGCCTTTGTTCGAGGCAAGGAATACTGTCCGCGGTATGTCCTTCGTAGCGATTGATCAGGGTGGGAAGTTAGTTCTCACCCTCTATTACGATCGCGCAATCGTTTCCGACGAAATTGCCGAAGAAATGTTAAGCATGACGCGATCGACAGCGATCTCGCTGCAGAGTGGCAAATTGTCATGATCGTGCAACCCAATAATCATTTAGGAGATAGTGATGACCCACGCGGACATACAAAGCCAATTTCGCTCATCGCTGCGATGGACGAGCGTAGAACGATTGGCCTAAATAATAGGCTGCCTTGGAATACTCGATGGGTCTACGAATTCTTCGAAAACAACATCAATGACAATGCTGTTATTGTCGGCCGCAGGACATACGAAGGTAAGAGCATTCCAGTCCCTGCGGGTAAGACGGTGCTAATATCGAACACAATAAAAAGCACACCACGTGGCCTTTTTACAGCAATGTCACCGGGAACCGCTTTAGCTGTCGCGGAAAAATTGCCGGTACAAGAAATAATGGTAGTCGGAGGGCAACAAACGTTCGAGGCATTTCTTGATCGGGCGCGAACAATCCGACTGTTGATCATTCACGAAAGCGCCATTGGCGACCGATACTTTCCAAAAATAGACCTGCGAATCTTTAAACTCGTAAGTGCTGAACGATTAACGTCGGGTACTGCGCGAACGTCCGTAATATATGCTCGGAAGCACTAGAAGCGACATTTAGCGCGGGGCGTCAAGGGTGCAAACGACCTGTGTCTTCGCCCTCACTTTTAAGACGTATCGCTCTTTTCTGATAGAAAGGATGTGGGATGAGGTCAGAACATGAATTGAAAGCTGCACGCGCGGCACTTCCGCGGACCGAAATGGGATTGCGTCATACCGCTGACTGTACTGTCTTACCTAGCAGGCAAGAACTACTCCGACAGTTGCCGCACGGAGGAATGGTTGCCGAGGTTGGAGTTGATGTTGGTGACTTTTCAGCTGATATCCTGGAATATAATCGCCCTTCCAAATTGATATTGATCGACTGCTGGGAGGGTCCGAGATACGGAGATGGTAAAGCGAAGGTAATGATGCGCTTTGACCACCAGATCTCCGACGGGACAGTCGAGATTGTACAGAACCATTCAATCGACGCGCTCGCGAAATTCCCCGACAGGTACTTTGACTGGATATATATCGACACTGATCACAAATACGAAACTACTGCAGCAGAACTCGAGCTTTGTGCTCAAAAGGTAAAGGAACACGGCCGAATTGCGGGCCACGACTTCTGCGTTGGCAATATTGTCAGAGGCCGAATCTATGGTGTAATTCAAGCGTGCGAACGATTTTGCGTGGATCACAATTGGTACTTTGAGTATATCACCATTGAGTCAGGAGGACATTTCTCGTATTGCCTCAAGAAGATGAGCGGAATATACTAGTTATGCTTCGGAACATAACTAGTATGGTTTTAGTGTTATTTTAAGTTCATACTTAAAGTACCACCTAAACGGCCGGTGTACTTTCTCCTAACATCAGGGTGATATTGTGCTGCGCGCGAATTCCATTTACTGGGTCAAGCCGGATGAAGATTGGGCCAATTTGTCAGAGTCGATGCCCTGCCTGTCGCCGGCCGAGGCTGCGAAATCCAAATCCTATCGGTCCGATCTAAACCGGAGAAATTTCGTTATAGGGCGAACGCTCCTCCGCCTTCTTGTCGGTCAACTTTTGGGCTTTGATGCTACTCAAGTCGAGTTTAGCATCGGCCCAAATGGAAAACCCCACCACGTCGATCGTTTCGGATTCGAGTGGCCATTTTTCAATGTTAGTCATACACCTGGACTTATCATTATCGCGCTATCAACAGAGTCGGTAATCGGTATCGATGCTGAACATGTGGCGGGCGGAAGGTATTTTGAACTCTACGATCATGTACTTTCCGTTCGGGAAAAAATCCAAATATGCGCGCTTGAGCCTTCGCTTCAACCACGCGCGTTTCTCAGAGTCTGGACGCGGAAGGAAGCTCTTCTTAAAGCGGCAGGGTTTGGTATTACTCAGGAGCTCTCTGAGTTTGATGTATCCGTTGGCGACTCAAGCCGGATTCTTCCAGTGCTGCGTCATGACGGCCAAATCTATTTGTCCCAATTTGCAGTCAGGGACGTAAGCATAGTCGATAGTCATCTGACGTCCATCGCATGCTCGCACGATGCAAGCCACTTCGAGGTGAAAGCGCTGACATTAGCCGTACTAGGGATGTGACTAACACCGAGACGTTAAAGCGCCAGTTCCAGTTGCTTGGGAGGATGAATTTGTAGATCGCATTCGAAGCCAGTTAAATGCGAAGGAAGGCGTTGACGCGCTTCTTGATGCCACCATTTCTCGAAGTTGGAACAAGGAATGTGAGAATGATTTTAGCGCCTCATGTGAATTTCTATCTAACGGACAACGGAGGTATTCTTCAGAATAGAAAAACTGGCGGCTGGTGGGAACTTAATCGCCTGGGGGCTATTGCTTTACACTTGATGCTAAACGGGGAGTCAGTGGAGTTCGTCGGACGTAGGATTAGCGTCAACTTCCAACTTTCAGAAAGTATTGTTGTGGTCGGCGTTTTAGCCCTGTTGAGGGATCTCCAATTTAAGCAATTGGCATACTACGGGACGGGAGTCCGGTAATCACACCATCTGTTCCATAAGTCATATCGTAAGCGTAAGCGCTGTCCCTCTCGCACCTTGACGACTAGTCTATGCCGTTTCGAATAGCGTCGCCATGTTCGAGACGGAAACTTCGGGCGAATTGCAGTCATGCTGCCCGTGGACCACTGAATGGCCGTGAGACCGAAATCATTACTTCGCGGCTCACCCGCTACCAGCTCCAAAAAAATCATCTTTATTTAGGACAAAGCCGATCGGCCTTTCGCCGATAGGCAAGGCGCGGATCGTTTCGGAGAGCCTTCGGCCCGGCGCGATGTGAATGAGGTCGCAGAGCGGCATGGGTTGTGATCTGAACCCTTCAAACTGGACCATTTTTGGCTAGAGTTTTCCGGTGCATTTTCCTGGCTGGGAAAGGGACCAGAAGACGATGAAAGCATCGCAGTTTTCGGACGCTCAGAAGGCGTTCATTCTGAAGCAAGGTGATGAAGGCGTGTTGGTTGCTGAAATCTGCAGGAAGGCGGGGATCAGCCAGGCGACTTATTTCAACTGGAAGAAAAAATACGCGGGCATGCTGCCACCGGAGATGAAGAGGCTGAAACAGCTCGAGGACGAGAATTCGCGCCTGAAGAAGATCGTCGCGGATCTGACGCTGGACCGCGAGATGTTGCAGGATGTCATCCGCCGAAAGCTCTAAGGCCTGCTCGGAAGCGGGAGATGGTGAAAGGCATGTGCTGCGATTGGGCGATCTCGATCCGGCGTGCTTGTGGAGCGTTGAACTTCGATCGATCAACTCACCACTATACCTCTCGCCGTGCTGATCAGGCCGGTCTGGAACGTCGTATTCGCGAGATCTGCGAGATCCGTGTGCGGTACGGCTATCGCCGCGTGCATGTGCTGTTGGAACGCGAGGGTTGGGGCACCAACATCAAGCGAACTTACCGCATTTACAGGGACTTGGGGCTACAGTTGCGGAACAAGACACCGAAGCGGAGGGTAAAAGCCAAGCTTCGCGAGGATCGGCACATGGCCGTCGGACCCAACGACGTCTGGGCGATGGACTTCGTTCACGACCAACTCGCAACGGGTAAGAAACTGCGCGTGCTGACGGTGGTCGACACCTTCTCGCGCTACGTGCCGGTGCTTGATCCACGTCATAGCTATAGAGGCGAAGACGTTGTGCAAACCCTTGAACGGGTGTGCCAAAAAGCCGGCTATCCGAAAACGATCCGTGTCGACCAAGGGACCGAGTTCGTGTCGCGCGACTTGGACCTGTGGGCCTATTCCAAGGGCGTGACGTTGGACTTCTCACGTCCCGGCAAGCCAACTGATAATGCTTTCATCGAAGCGTTCAATGGCCGTTTCCGTGCAGAATGCCTGAACCAGCATTGGTTCCTGACCCTTGCGGATGCCCGCGAAAAGATGGAGGATTGGCGTAGATACTACAATGAGGAAAGACCTCATGGTGCGATCGGCAACAAGGTGCCGATCTCGTTGGTGAATTCGGGAGGCGCAACCAGCCCGCCTCCCTGAATGAAGCCGGAAAACTCTAGCATCCGGTGGTCCAACGTTTGGGAGCGGTTCAGAAGCCGGAAAACTCTAGCATCCGGTGGTCCAACGTTTGGGAGCGGTTCAGAAGCCGGAAAACTCTAGCATCCGGTGGTCCAACGTTTGGGAGCGGTTCAGAGCCAATAGCGGGACCCGTGGCGATCGTGTTCCATGAGAAGGTGTGCATCTCGCGATTAAGCATTTCAAGCAATTTCTGAATGGAAGCTCAAAGAAGGAGGACAAGACAGATGCCGTATAGCATAGGAGATGGCCCTGACGAGCGGGCTGCAAGAAATGCACCCGACAGACGTCGCTCTCTCGAGATCGAACAATCTGACCTCAGAAGGCAGCTCTCCAACTTGAGTGGGTATGCCAAGACGACCGCAGAGCGTAGGCTTGCGTCGATTCAGGAGGAGTTGGATCGGATTTCCTAGATCACTACGCAGCCTGTTTAGGTATCAGGCAACTCCCACGACTCTCGTAGACCGACGACTGGACGTCAAAGAACCGCGCACGATAAAACTCGTACAGCCTTTCGTAACTGTTGTCGTTGAGTGCGGCAGGGGACGTTCGCACCCGCTCGGCGATCTTGCCCAAATTTCCAGCTCGAGGATATGGAGCTCGGAGCACCTCTATTCCTTCGATAGTCTCCCTAGCTCCTTTTGCTGCCGAATACCGGGAATACCAGGTGGTGTAGACAGTGAGGGCTTTGAGGACCGAGCGGTCATCAGTCGAGATGGCCACGCCAGCCGCTTCGGACAGGCTGACAAGATTGTGCTTGAAGGGGACCTTTTCGCGAAGTCCAGTTAAGATCCCTTTGATCAGCACCTCAAGTGAAAAGCCAGCAAGAAGGGCGAAAGCCTCGAAGTGATGACCGAAAGGGTCCCCTCCGAGAACCATAGCTGCATCGTGCAGCCGTTCCGCCTTGTTCGAGTAGTAGAGCAAGCTGTCGCGATAGCGTCGATGCTGGTCGTCCATCGCAACATGGTGGATCGTTCCGGCTACGCGGGCTAGCTTCGCCTCGAACGTATCTTTCATCATCGTCCACCTGGATCATCGCTTCCTTGCCAACTGGCTCGATGTTCTGCTCCACGCAAGCCATGAGATAACCGAGGGAGGGCGTGTCATCGTCATCATCGATGGGTCTATAGGTTCGGCAGCTAGATTCGAGCACGTGCCGTCGGTGCAGCGCTCCGCTTGGCTGCATGCTCTTCCGCGATAAAAATCGAAGCGACCGGCTGACTCGCTATGTTTTGGCGTTATTAAAGCACTACTCCCGAGTCTGCTCGACACTTTGGACGGCAAGGGCCCTGTTGGTAGTTAGCCAGTAGACACAGCATCCTTTATCGGAAGGAGACGCTGCAGATGCATGGTCGACAACCACTGACAATGCTAGTCCGCAGATGATCGCAGTGACCTTCCTTTCATGGTGTTGTCCCGGGCTTCTTGCAGATATCCCTATTGGAAACAGCTAGATTGGCTGAATCCTGACGCTTTTTATACCACTCCACCCAATCAATATTGATCAGGCAACTGCCTGCTTTTTCGAAGCTGAGGCACTTATCTCCAGGCCTGTAACAAAAACCGGCTTTTGCGCACTCTGTGCCACCCGACCCAGTAATTTCTGGGGACTTGTCGGCCGGGTAGATCATGGTGTCCACCTTTTCCCCCCTGGGTGTTGTTTCTGGCGGAAGACAAAAGACCGTCCTTGTGGTTTTTTTGCCATCCTTGAAAAGCACCTTGCGGAGGTTCTTTGTTTTCGTGGATAGAACTTCCTTTCGAGGTCCGGCGAATACTGAAGTTAGCGTGCGAGGCAGTGGAATAAGGCTAACTCTTTGTATTTTCTTTGTATCAAGAACTGCTACGTCCTCAAAGATCGCAACAAGTTTTTTCCGTAGATCTGCCTCCCCAACCAAATATAAAGTGACTTTGGTTGGGACCCAGTCACTTCCTTTTTCGCCTACCTCGATCTGAGTTTCGTTCTTAACGGTGGTATCGGTGTCGCTTTGACCTTTAACTCCCGCAAATTCTCCTGACACATTCTTTCGCGCTGCAAGTTCGGGCTTGTTGAGCGACTTTATTAGTAGCTCCGCGTCTTGTTTAGATATTTTGGTAAGCTCTTCGGTGATGTCGGAGACAAGTTCGTATTGTTCGTCACTAATCTTCTGGATCGATGCCTCGGTTTGGTCGGCGTTTTTGAGCACTGTATCCAAAAGTTTATTCTCGATTTCATCCGCTGTATTTTCATCAGTGCTGTCTCTTACCCTTTTCACAATAATCGTTTGGCTGACATCACGAATAACGCTTTCAACCACATTTGCACTTACTGCTCTGCGCCTACTATCGAGGTGACGGATTTTCCCATTTGAGGAGCTTTTCCCACTAGAGAATACACCCAAGTTGAGGCCCTTGCTTTTTGAGCCACTTGAAGAGGTCACTTCGATCATCCCGCTTTGGCGCTGGTTCATTGTAAGATTTTGAATTGCCTCCGCAGTTGCCACTGCCGCGTAGCTCACTGTAAAAGTCCTCGTTTTGGTGTCCGGCACTGCCGTGAAAATCGAGGCTTGAAAGTCTCCGTTTCCTCTTCCTAGCGCCTCCAGCGTTCCGCAAGAGTCCAGAATGTCGATCTCATACTTTGTAAAATCGAACGCGTTCGATGGGGCAACGAAGCCCTCTTTGATTTTCTCTCCTGCATTTGGAGGTGAAGACCAGCGAATGGTGCCGTTAACTTTATCCAAACTCGAAAAATTACCAGAGTAGAGAAGGAAAAGCCCGAATGGGTATGGGCTCAACACGGGTTTCGACGTCTCGTCCCGTTCGGTGGCTATGTGATACTCTATTTCGTCGTTGACGGCATTAGAAGCGAGTTCAAATGACAAGACTGCTGTCGCAGTGTCGGACGCGGATTTCCCCTGACATTCTGTGGCAACGCTCGTCTTATAGGCTTCAACGTCAAATACAAAATAAGGACTTACATAATAATGGATCAATTCGCCTTCCACGACACGATTAGTGGAAAGCGAAGCATTCCCCAGTGCCTCGATGGTGAATGGTATCCATTGAGCATCCGCTCTCGGTGCTTGTCGTGCTGGGGCTGAGGTCGGCAACTCGACCTCTTGAGCAGCTGTTTCAGTAAAAGAAAGGGTCATCAGGAGTGCAAGTACGGTCCGTAGAGAAAGCATCAGTTTCCTCCCCGATAAAAAGACGCCTCAAAAGTGTATATTATTTGTATCTAACATACAACGAATGGTTCTGTCTCAACCTCACGCCCGGAAACGCTCGATGCCAACACATGCGCCTGGAAACACCGGCAGTGACCCTTCTGGCAAGGCTCTGAGTCTGCTGTCATCGATCACACTGACCGATCTTCTTTGATGGAGAAGGGCATGAGGGAATGCTCCACAGTAACAGGTGTTTCGTTCTCAAATTGTCCTCACCGCCCTGAGCTGTGATCGCCTTTCCAAGGGCGAGCAACGTGAGTCGATGGTTGTTTGTCAATTCACCCAAAGTAGTGGGTTACATTCGACGGCGCTCCAAGGGCAAGTCGTCGCGGGCGGCGGTTGCCGGCGGCTAAACGGTATCGGCAGTCTGCAATCTATGAACAGACTTCAATCGACAGTCAAAACTTAATATTCAATCACTCAAGACCGTGCGAGGCAAAGATGAACAGCGTATTTTCTTTAGCTTACGTCACCGAAATAGGTGATCTCGATTTCGCTCAGCATTGCCGATCCCCGAACCTTGTCACTACTTAGCTCACGCGGATTAAACCAAAGTGATCTGATTGCCTACAATTAAGAGCATCCGAAGATTTAAGTACCAACCTTCTTAACTAACGACGGCATGCCTGTTCTTATTAACAAGACCGTGGCTGAGCTTGTCGAACAGATTGAGGATAGTCCGCTACCAGAGTTCCGGCAGGTACAGTTGATGGACCGATTTCCAATTGGTTTACCTATAAAGTACCTGCCGAAAGTATAATGAAAGAAATAGTGGTCATCGTGCGAAACGCAGTCGGAGGAAAAATCTATAATATCAATCCCTTAAATCCTAGCAATGGGAATATCGAAGTGAATGGTGCCTAGTAACCTATGATCACCAGTATAAAACTAATGTTCGTTCTTTTACTATAACATTAAAGAATTGGTCTCACGATTGGCCACGCGTTTTCAACTTACATCTAAGATACCTAATCTAACTCAAGGCGTTTCGGGCAGTTAGGTTGCTCGTCGGCCCTCCTCTCCCAGTCACGGCGTTCAGGTAATCAAGGACGGGGGCCGATGTCGTCAAATCTCTGCAACTATTCAGCAGCGCGATAATTCACATCCCTAGAGGCTGCTGCAGGCCTCCCTCCCAGAGCCAACCCGAGATGATGCACGACAGTATCAAGCCGAGCAGTTCGACCGCTGCGCTCCGGAACGACAAGCTCTCCAAACCTCTCGACGAAATTCGACGACGGCAGAATGTCACCTCACAGACAAAGCGCCGTGCCGACAACCGCAGTTGGACCCTGGCGCCAGCACAAGGCAAATCGGCAATTTCCCGAACATAGCGGCTATGAACACGATTCGACGGTCGGCTGCATAAAGGGCAGGAACGTCGATCGGCGGCAGCGCGGAAACAATGATAACCCCTCGCTCTCGTCGGAACGCTCAACAATCAATCGTACGGGATCAGACGAAATTTGGTCGCCATGGTGCTGATTCCTTCTCATAACCGCACAAGTTTCGACTGCGAAATCATCAAATATGAGTCAGATTCACATTCCATGCCTAATCACAGCCGCCCGTTGGAATACGGACCGGAGAGGCCCGACCCTTCCGCAGGGGCAACACGGCCCTTCGTGAGCAGAGATGGCATCACCGTCAACTTCTGGGCCGCTGCGCGAACCTTCCGGACGGCCTCGTTCCGCTTGTCCGCGATTTCCTCAAGGCGATGGACGGCCTGACCGATTACAAGTCGGAGGATCGTCGCCTGCGTCGGCCCGTTCGTCTCAAGCCGAATCCGGCCGAACTGGCGATCGCCATCCCACGCGGCGTGGTCGATCTGATCTTCTCTCGGCCAAGTATCGCGCCATCGGTGGCGCGGCTTGGGACCCGGATCATTTTCGACGCCCTTCATTTACGCTCTGGATCAGCCCTCCTTCTGCGAGTGACGCTCTTGGAGGTAGAGGCGTTCCAGATAGTCGAGTTCCCATTCCTGCTTGATATACTCGTCAACCGGGCGCGGCCCACCGCGAGGCCGAAACTCATTGGCGTTGCGCTGCCACTGCCACGAATAATGGAACCATGGGACGATCAGGAAGGGGATGGCGATAGCGTAAGACCAGATCGAATTCACCGGCGGAATGTTGACCCCAAAATAGTTTACGCCGAGGATCAGCGCGCCGAATGCGCTCCCTACCATGCTTGCCCCGGCTGCCTTGCCTTGCTTGAAGTCATAGTTCTCCAGCTCTAGCCGATTGATGTAGGACTGCACCTCGTCTGGCAGATCGGAATACGAAGCGGCTGGATGACGGTCCTGCGTTCGGAAGGTATCGAGTTGGCGCTTCTGTGCCTCGGTTAGATTTCCTTTGTAGCCAGGCGCACGATACCACGGCAGCCATTCGACTTTCTCCTTGCGCTTCCAGAACATCGATCCTGTCCCCCTCCTCCGGTTTGAATGTACTGTCGTCGAAGAATGATTATCGCGTGAGATGTCCGAGAATCCAGCGGTTTCCCTGCTTGTTGTAGCACCCAAGGCAGCGCAATCGGAGTTACAGCGAATGCAGTATCGCATTGCCCCACTTCCGGCGCAGCTGATGACGATCGATCCACGATTCCCGCTCGCAAGACGGGCAGCTTCCACCGAGAGCGTTCAATTGCGGTAGGTCGTCGATCGCGTGCCGAGCGGGTCCTGTACCAGCCCGATATAGATAATCGCGTCCGTTCTCGGCCGCCCGATGTCAATCCCCGTGGATGCTTCATTGCTAGCGAATGCCTCTTGACTTTCACAGTCAGAGAAATGTGTTTGGCCTGGAGCCTCATGGAGTGTTAGCCGATGACAAAAATAAATCATAACAGACCGTCGCTTCGTCTCCTCGACAATTACATACGCGAGCTGAAGTCACAGCAACGCGAATACTCAGTCCCTGGCGCGTCGTCTCGCAGCTCCGTCGGCAGTTCCGGGATGCCCACTGTCAGCGAAGCCGCTCAAGCCAAGATTCTAAGCATGTTTGAAAAGGCCGACGCGTATTATCGCGCCTTTTCCAACTACCTCGATTCTATTCTACCCAACGCCGAGACCACCGGTCGGAAGAAGCGGGCTTCATTGAAAGAGAAACTCGACGAATCCAAGAGGAGCCTTACAGACTCGTGTGTGCAGATAGTGCTGGAAGCCATGCGCGAGAAGATTGAGGGAAAAACAGGCGTCATCAAATGGCTTGAATGGTTACAAAGCGAGGCCCAGCGTACAAACGACTACGGCTTGTACGACATCTTAGAAATTGGAGTAAAGCCCGCCTCTGAGAAGGTTGAAACAGCTATCGCGGATGGTGCTCTTCGATAGGCCCGGTCCAATACCATTGACGGCAGGAGAACACCATGAGCCGCACAAGTCGTAATCGAAGAGGCCCGAGCGAAGCGTAAGCGCTGTTTTCAGGCCACGGCTTTGAGTTCGTGCTTTGCGGCATAGGCCCAAGGCAGCAGGTCGTCGATTTGGTTATTTGGATGCCCGTTGACGATCTTGGTGAGGACGTCTGAGAGATAGGCCAGTGGCTCGACATTGTTGAGCTTGGCAGTCTCGATGAGCGAGGCGATGGTCGCCCAGTGTTCGGCCCCGGCGTCCGACCCTGCGAAGAGTGCATTCTTCCGATTGAGGGCAATTGGCCTGATTGACCGTTCGACGACGTTGGAATCGATCTCGATCCGGCCATCGTCGATGAAGCGGGTCAAGCCGTCCCAGCGTGACAAGGCATAGCGGATTGCTTCGGCGAGTTTTGTCTTCCGGCTGATGTAGCCGAGTTGTTCACGCAGCCAGGGAGCGAGGCTGTCGGTGATCGGACGACTTTTTTCCTGACGGGCGACGCGACGCTCCTCGTGGGTCCGGCCACGTATCTCTTCTTCGATCCTGTAAAGTTCGGCGATGCGTTTGAGCGCCTCGCTGGCGATGGGTGCCGGACCGGCCGCAGCCAGCTCATAGAAGCGGCGTCGAACGTGGGACCAACAGAAGCCAGCGACACGGTGTTCTTTGCCGCGAGCGGGCGATATCCACTGTAGCCGTCTACCTGCAGGATGCCGACGAAGCCGTCGAGACGGGCCATCGGTCGTTCGCCTTTGCGATCTGGCGCATAGACATAGGCGACACCGGGCGGGTCTTCGCCCTGCCACGGCCGGTCATCTCGTGCATAGGCCCAAAGCTGACCGGTCTTGGTCTTGCCACGTCCCGGATCGAGCACCGGGACTGTCGTCTCGTCGGCGAAGAGCTTGGACGACGACTTCAGATGATCAAGCAGCCGCTGATGGACCGGGCGTAGATGCCATGCGGCGCGACCGACCCAGTCGGCGAGCGTCGAACGGTCGAGGTCGATGCCCTGACGCTTGTAGATTTGCGCCTGGCGATAGAGCGGCAGATGATCGGCAGATTTGGAGACCAGCACCTGTGCGACGGTTGCCTCTGTCGGGATGCCGCCTTCGATCAATCTTGCCGGGGCCGGCGCCTGGACAACGACTTCTTCACAGGCCCGGCAGGCATACTTCGGGCGCCGCAGCACAAGCACCCGGAATTGGGCGGGCACAGAATCGAGCTTCTCGCTGACATCCTCGCCGATCCGATGCAGGTCGTTGCGGCAGCAGGGGCAGGCATGGTCATCGATATCGACCACGATCTCGACGCGCGGCAGATGCGCTGGCAACGAACCCCGGTTGGTGCGCCGTTTGGCGACCTGCGCCTGGCACAGAGCAGTCGAGCCCTGTTCCTTCTCTTCCAGCCCCGCAGCCTCGACTTATTCAGCCTCTTCAAGTCCAAGCAGAAGCTGGTCTTCGGGAAGGGTCTCGGCCCGGCGGCCAAAGCGGTGGCGCTGCAGTTCCTTGATGATCTGACGCAGCCGAGTATTCTCTGCCTCGCGCGAAAGCACCATCGCTTTGAGCGCGTTCAGGTCATCCGGAAGCTCGTCTGCCGTTATCGTCATGGATCGAGAACAGCATATTTTGCCGCTCGAAACGAGAGGCAGGATGATGCTGATTCAATTGGTCGCGGCCGCTATCCAGCCTTTATGGGAATGCGTGTTTCGCTTGGCGCATGCACGCCTTTCCAGTCCAATCCCTCGAACAGAGCCGAGAACTGGGCAGCTGTCAGATGCATCGCACCATCCTGCATTCGAGGCCAATGGAATTCGCCATCCTCAAGGCGCTTGGCGACCAGGCATACGCCGCTGCCGTCCCAGAAGATCAATTTGATCCGGTCCGTTCGTTTGGCCCGGAACACATAGATCGTGCCAGAGAATGGGTCAGCACCCATCTCGGCTTTCACGAGCGCCGCCAATCCGTCAGCGCCTTTGCGGAAGTCGACGGGCTTGGTGGCGATCATCACCTTTACCGCACCGGACGGACCAATCACGACGGAGCCTTCAACGCCTGGATCACAGCAGCAATTGTCGCGCTGTCCGTGCCAGATGCGATCCTGACGACCGCGCCGCCAACCTCCAGCTCGATTGCCGCAACTGGAAGTGCGCTCCTCGTAATCGTCTTTCGCCGTGTCGGAGGCGGCTCTACCGGACGATCAATTACCGCTGGCACAAACATCGGCGGCGAGCCTTGCTTCGCCTGACTTCGCGCCTGCCGACGCCAGGTAAACAATTGTCCGGGCGACAACCCATGCCGACGCGCAACAGCACTGACCGACATCTCGCCGCCATAACTCTCGGCGACAATTCGGTCCTTCTCCTCGTCGCTCCAGTCGCGGCGACGGCCGGCTCCAGTGAAAACCTCAAACCGTTGCACCGGCACCTCTGCACTGGTGCCATGCGTAAACCCTGTAATCGTCATATGTCGAAGCCTCGTTCGGCAACAACATCAACAATCAAACGCTGATCCGGAAGGTGGGCGCAAAACAGCGCTTACAGCGAAGCCCGCCGGAAAGACAATGGTGATCTGCCGGCGCAGCTGTTTATCGTCGTCGTTCCGCCGTCCACGGGTGAGCTGTCGGGCGACGCGTAACCGCTTACGCTTCAGTGTCTCTTGCACCATCAGCGACAGACCGGGAAAGCCCTTGCGCATGTCCGTATGGCCAGTCGCCAACCAGACCTTCACACCAGCAGGAACCGGGATCATCGCCGACCCAGCACACAATCGAGAATGCGGCCTCCGTGTCGATGTCGCTGTCCACACGGACACGACGACCGCGGCCCAGATCAATCGTCACATCGCTGCGCTTCCGGCGGGGATGCGGTGAGCCCGGCGCTTCTGAGGCGGCGGACTGGGCTGCCGGCGCGGTCTCCGAAACGATCACGGGCACCAAGGTGCTCGACACCTGCGTCGACGCCTCCTCGATCCGGCAGAGTTCCTTGCGCCACCGAAAGAGCTGGCTCACGTGGATGCCGGCCGCATGGGCAATCTCGGAAAGAACCGCACCAGGCTCAAGGCAGGCTGCAACCAGCCGCTCTTTGTCCTCGCGAGACCAGCGCCGACGGCGCTCGACAGACGTGATCACTTCAATCGGATGCTTGGTCATAGGACTACTCCTAGTGTTTGCACTAGGACTTCCGATGTTCGCATCAACCTCGCAAGACGGCCCTCACCGTGGGCTTACATTATTGCCGCCGCATAGTTGTGCATGTCCTTGACGCATCGCCGGCAGTCAGAGACATCACATGGAAGGCTCAGAGCCGGTTGACGGCTCGACGAATCCCAAGAAGTTGGCGAGGAACTTGTCGTATCTGAAAAACCCTGCACCGTTGGGCGATTATGCCAGTTCAGGTCAGCTACGCTTTCCTGTAGAGAAAATACCTCCCCGGTCGAATTCCTTCTGGAAGTGGGATAGGAACCAATGTGGGCACTTCCAAAGGCAAACCACTTGCAGCGATACCGCCGGCACCTAGGAGACTGACCACCAACGTCGGTAGCCAGACCAATGTAACTGCGTCTATGTCGTCGTGCCCGGACCCAATGTCAGCGTGGACAAGCGCCGCACCAATCCCTTGGAACGCGAGACCGCTCTCACTGATTTCACCCAGTACAAAATCTTGTTTCGAAGGCGTGGACGCGGAGAATGAGCGGATCTCGCGGTCGAATACTATTATTCTTCGTTCGGGGAAACATTCGCGCAAATGGTCATAGGTACGGCCATTGCCAAGTCCGAACTCGATAATGGGCCCCTTGTTCCCATCATCATACAACAAACCGCGAATCGAATTTAGAATATCCCTTTGAGCTGTCAATCGACGTATCATATTATCCAGTCGACTCACGTCTATTCTCCTTATTCGAAAAGGTATGCGTCGCTAAGATTCCAGCAAATCAACTTAAGCCGATTTATTTTCTGGCTCAGAACCATATTCGGACCAAATGATTATTGTTTACATTTTCTCTGGCTGTCTTTGCGTACTCACTTATTTTCAAAGTAAAACACTGTACTCCCGCATAGTTTACCCTCGCGATCGGCTAGATATGCGCTCTCAACGCCAAAAGCCTCTGCCAAATCTCTTGTTAAGTGCTTAGAAATTGAAAAGGTCACGTCCACCGCGCCGAATACCTCGGTCATCACTTGCACGGTGTCTTCAGTTCCGAATAGACGCATGTGATCTGCTTGCGCGAAGCGAGCGATGCGCTGTTTCGCAGTCAAACTTGGATCTAAATCCTCATCTAAGTTACCTTTTCGAAAGGGAATGGTGAACAGGTGGATGCCGCCCGGCTTTAGAAGAGCGTTGAGCTCTCGGAGTGTCCGCCGAAAATCACCTGGTAAATGTTCGAGCACATGATTGTGGACAATGATGTCGGCTGAAAGCAACCTTTGATTGCTGATTGAATGGGTTAGATCATGACCTAATATCCCTTCAATGTGATAGGTTTCCGGCTCGATATCATAGCATCGATAATTGGGATTGTTACCAGCTGCGGAAAGAACCGTATTAAGGCATCTCTCAGGAGCGAAGTGGTGAACATTTTTCAGAAAAAATGATCCTCGCTCAGTGCTAAGGTGACCCTTGATCATGAGGCAGAGGTAAATACAGCGAGCTCGTGCAACGCTATTGCAATGAGCGCATCGTTCTCGTGCTCTATTTCTAAATTCGGCGAACACGGAAGTCTTGGCGCAAATGGGGCACAAGTTAAGGGCGCGAACAGGAAGGCTTGTCATTCGATTTGAACCCTTGAAGACCTGGATCCTTTTCGGAGAGACGAACCATCAGAACCCTATTCGCTCTTTTGACTCGCTCAACTTCAGTCACATGGATACAACTTGGAACTAACCTGGGGCATTCAGACTACCATAATCAAGTAGGTAGTAAAGCGACCCATTTAACAACTCTCACGTGCGCTTTAATGAGGCAGGAATGAGCCATGGCCGCTTGCTTACATCGATGCTGACTGATGCTTCCCTGCGTCCGTTTTGAAATCAAGCGAGCGTGGCGCGCAGGGCTCATGGCCAACGTCAGCCATCACCCCGATTGGTATTGATGCTAAGCGGTGGCAAGAATTTGCTTTCGCCAGAGTCGTGAAAACAGACCATCTCGTTCCCTAAGCTCTCGCGGTGTTCCCTGTTCTATAACGCGTCCCTTTTCAAGCACAATGATTCGGTCCATGCTAAGGATTGTTGAGAGCCTGTGGGCGATGCAGACTACGGTTTTCCCGTTTGTCAAAGCGCTGAGGTTCTCCTGAATCGCTGCCTCGACCTCGGAATCTAAGGCAGAGGTCGCTTCATCCAGAATGAGGATAGGAGCATCTTTGAGGAAGAGGCGTGCCAGGGCAATGCGTTGCCTTTGACCGCCGGATAGCCGCAAGCCACGCTCTCCAACCATCGCCTGATAGCCCTCGCGTCCCGCGTCATCCTTTGCATTTATGATAAAGTCGTGCGCCTTCGCTTTTTTCGCAGCTGATTGGATCTCGTCCAAGTCCGCACCAAATTTTCCGTATGCAATGTTATCTGCGATTGAACGGTGGAACAGGGAGGTATCCTGAGTAATTACACCAATGGAATCCCGCAAAGAATCTTGGGTTATCATTCGAATATCTTTGCCCCCAATATATATGGCACCGTTGCTGACGTCGTAGAGACGTAGCAGCAGACTAACAAGAGTCGACTTCCCTGCACCAGACATCCCCACCAGTCCAACCTTCTCACCGCCTTTGATGTTTAACGATACTTCTTCAACTGAGCGAAAGCCCCCTGGATAGACGAAGCTTACATTCTCAAAAACAATATCTTTCGCTTCAGCTCGTAGCGGGCTCGCGTAGGGCCTATCCTGAATCGTTGGTTTGCTTACAAGAACCGGAACTGCGTCGTTTAAGGTGCCCAAAGCTTGTGATGCACTTTGTCCAATTGCTATAAACGATCGAGAATATCCTCCCAAGCTTCGACACATCAAAAGTCCAGCAACAAAATCGCCGGTAGATGTCCAACCATAGGCGACACCTAGAGCACCTATTAGCAGCGTGAGAACTAACAGAGCTCCGTTCAATAAGCTTGAAACAAGATCTGAAAATGCAAGCGAGGCATCCTCTCGCCGGCATGCGGACATGTGCCGCCGGATGATTCTTGTAAAGCGCACCGCTTCAAAACGTTCGGAACCAAATAACTTCACCGAAACAATATTGTTATACAGATCGGTGAGGGCACCTAGTGAGACAGATTCGATCGCTGCAACCTCCTGCGCCCTGCGGATCTGTCGTTTTATCGCAAATTTGGCATTGAAAATATTGCCAATTAACCAAAGAATTATTGGAATTAAGAGCGGCCATGCGATTGCAGACATGAAAATCACTGCGCCAACCAATTGAATGGTGATCCTCGGTATGAAGTCGACTAACAAAGTAAGTTGTCGCTGCACCGCCCGAGACGCCTGCTTTATACGGGAAACAGATTGTCCAACTGCATTATCGTTGTGGAACGCGACATCTTGTGCCTCTAATGTCCTGTATCCTTTCCAAAATACGGCTCCCAACGAGGGCACCGCTACGGTGGAAGAAACTATCGTGGCGTTGAAATATTGGAGAAGTGGCTCCACTATAATAACTAGTACACATAAGGCGACTATCAACGTGAAGTTTTCGCCTAGAATATTAGCGGCGTCCTGGTGATTCACGCCGTCAACAACCCGCGACATGCCCCAAATGCTGAATATGTTTATCAAAGACGCCGAAGCGCCTATAATCGAACAAATAGATAAAATTCTCCACCTAGATCGGATTTCATCTATCAAAATACCAACAGCAGACTGCGCTTTAATATGTATTTTTTCTTTTGGCCGGAATCGCCTGTGTGTCAGCCTCGCAATTTTCATTCGTGCTGTCTTCATCAACACAGTAACCTCATTTCAATGAGTTGTTTACAATTAGATCTGACGACGACGGCACTAAAATAGGGTGACTCAGTTAAGTAGTATGCAGCCTTGTCTTCTACTGACGTTTTTTATTTAAAATTCAATGCGCTTTCGTTTTTTAAATTCAGTGCGATTTTTCTGATACGATGACACTCGGATCGAGGTGGGCTTGTACTCGATGGCGACTTAAATTGGCGCCGCCGGCTTCAAAGCAACCTAATGCGAATCCTTGCCGCCGTGTCGCCTCCGCGACTTTTTAAACCGTGACAAAATCCGAAGCTCGCTTGCACGTACACAGGATGCACGCAGTTTTGTGCAATTGCAACGCTTCTACAAGCGTAACGGGAAGATCCCGTTTTGGATGCATATCCAACTGTCGCGATATGCCAGACGGCTTCTTCTTGTTTCTAAGACCTAAACGCACAGATCTGGGAGCAAAAGACGCCGCAAGCAATTGGGACCACTTCTGCCCGAGGACTCGAAGCACGTGCGGCTCAACTTACACTTTCGAATGTGGGACCACGACGAAAGTTGTCAAATTCCAGCGCCCAATCCGCCGCCTGTACATCACAATAAGGTCCGAATTTGAAATATTTTTTGGGGCCCAGTCCCTCACCCTCATAGCCTATGCATCCAGTCGCCTTTACGATCAAGTTACCGTTCGCATAGAGCAATATGCAACCTCGGCCTCTTGGGTCCGGCCTAACAAACACAATAAAGTCGATCCATCCGGAATCGGGGTTTGGTAGTGATCTTCCATAGCTCTCTATCAAGATGTCTGGCCTTAACTCGGAGAAGTCAATATCATCATCATCTGTCCATCGATCATCTGTAGCTAGCAGCGCGCGCATCTGGCCCCATTGAGGTCGCACCCACATCTTCGAGGGCGTTCCGCCTGCCCCTAAAAAGCGAGCTCCTTCATCGCGAAAGTGCGTTTCTGCTGTTACGAATAGCTTTCCGCGTCGTAGCCTGAGCGCCAAGAAAGGACTAAGGCGCGTCAAATCTTGGCTCACGATCTCGCGCTTCCATTGCGCAATCATATACCTTTCTGAATCCTTGGGATAATCAGAGCAAAATCTCACAGATATGCCGTACCATGTCCCGGTCTGGTAGGAGGTCATAGCGCCGTATCGCTCCCACACCTCAGCCCGCTTGCAAAGATTGGATTGGGGGCCACTTTTCGGCGTCTGAACGCTTAGCCGCAAAATTCCATTACCCACACGGTCTTCATCTCTAAGGAATTCGAACCGGCCCGCTCGTTGTTCGGGTTTGTCCGGAAAAACCAACCCGCCTTCATCTGCAAACCGATGGTCATCAAATCCATCGAACAGAACCTTTTCCTCTATTTCAGTCATCGCGATCCTACTCTTCTGCAACAACGGTTAGCAAATTAGCAGTCGGATCGCCAAATCAGGAGTCCTCGTTGTCAAAAGATGCGGGAAACATCGGTCAGTAGATTCTACATAAGTCGGCCGTGAGGGCATCGGACTTGCCCTTCAGCTTTCGACTTAGCGGATGCGGGCTCGCCGTCGCCACCGGTGGGAAGGTTTTGCCGCCGCTCCTCTTCCGCTCGACTCGGTATATTGACCGCCGGCATCGAACGGCATCCATCCGGCGAAGGCCGCGAGGGCTTATTTCGGCTTGTCTGCCATGATGCGTTCGATCTTTTCTTGATCGCCTTGCTCATCGACAAGGAACTGCCGAACACCGCCGCCCCAGGTGCGGATATCGGATGGGTCTTCTCGCGATCGGGAGAGAAATGGAAGAGTGCCGCAGGAGGCGCGCCGCCCGCGAAGGGATGGTCATCGCGCACATAAGTCCATAACCGTGCCTGCCTTGTTGCTCCCCTGGCCAAAAGCGGCACGGTGGTGTCGTCACCATGCAGCCGCTCGGCGGCCAGCACATGGGCGCGGATCAGATCATGGATCGGCTGCAGCGCCGTCGCGCAGGCTTCGACCTGATCGGCCAGTGTGGAGAGACTGAGATCGACGCCCTCCCTGCGTCGTAGCGCTCAGCCTGGCGGTTTGAGGGCTGATGTTGGCCGAACTTCTCGAACAAGATCGTCGCCAGCAGGTTCGGTCCTGCCCATCCCCGGGGTGTCGCATGGAAAGGGCCCGGAGGCTGGCTGATCTTCTCGCAATCCCGGCAGGTGAACTTCTCGCGCACCGTCTGGATCACCCTCCACTGGCGCGGGATTGCCTCCAGCGTCTCGGTGACGTCTTCGCCCATCTTCACGATCCGCGCCGAGCCGCAGCAGGTGCAAATTGAGGGAGCTTCGATGATCAGGCGCTCGCACGGCAAATGTTCCGGGAACGGCTTGCGTGCCGGGCGACGGCGTTCGAAGGCAGAGACATTTGTGATCTTCGCCGCCACGCGTTCCGCGGCGATCTCGTCCTCGGTGGCATCGGCCTCGAGTTCTTCGAGCTGCAGTTCCATCTGGTCGATCAGCCGGGCGCGCCGTTCCGAACTCTGGCCATACTGCTTCCGACGCATTTTGGCGATCTCAAGCTTGAGGTGCCGGATCATCGGCTCGGAGGTCGTCACGACGGCGCGCACCTGCACGAGATCGGCCTCGGCGCAGGCGGCACGCGCTTCCGATGCCGCAAGCGCGGCGCGCAGTCTGGCTATCTCCGAAGCAGCGTCATCCATGGCCAGAAGCTAACATGTCGCATGTCGAAAGCCCAATGCAGGCGATCGGCCTGCCTTCGAAGGCCGTTGCGTCCAGCGGGGATTGCGCCAGTCTATCCATTTCAGGAGATAACCGAGTTGCGCCGCCGACACCGGCACGGCGCAGCCATTCTGGCTGACCGGCCAGATGAACTTGCCGGCCTCGAGGCGTTTTAAGTAAAGCGACATGCCGACACCGTCATGCCACAGGGCCTTGACCAGATCACCCTTGCGCCCCCGGAAGCAAAAGACCTCGCCGCCATGAGGATCGCGGCCAAGGCCTTGCTGAACCTTCAGCTCGAAGCTGTTCATGCCGCAACGCATGTCCGTCACGCCGCCCCGCGATCCATACGTTCACCCCGGCCGGAAAGGCGATCATGACGCGTCCAGGACCGGCAACAGGCGGGCAAGGATGGTCGGATCGAGTGAAGCCGGGATCGTCAGGCGACGACCGTTCGGCAGCCCGATCTCGATCGTCTTGTCGCCGTCCGACCGGAGCGGACGGGCCATCTCGGAAGATGCCGGCGGCGGCGGCGAAATCGTAAGTGGCACGAAGCTTGTTGATGCGGAAGCGCTCAGAAGGCCACTACGGTATTCCCGACGCCAACGGGTCAACAATGACCGCGACAATTCATATCGCCGCGCCGTTACCGACCCCTGCCGAAAACCTTGCAAGCTCTCCTCGACGATCCGAACCTTCTCTTCGTCTGACCAAACCGTCGGCGACCAAGATCGTCGGCGGACAAGACCTCAATGGGGGAAATGATTGTAGCGCATGACATAAGGCATGCACTTAAAGCCCAGTCACCAAATCAGCGCAGACGGCCTTCGCCGAAGGGACTTTCCTGGAGGAGTTCGAGGTTCTCGCCGATCAGCGTGGCGACGTAGTCGATCGTGTAGACATGCGTCGGGCGCGCCATCAGGCAGCCAAGGCTCTCCTTAACGGCAGGATCAAAGCAAAGACGCCAACATATCGCCAGTACTGGGTTGATCCGGACCTGCGAGTTTTAAATCCACGCTATGCTTAGAATAGCGAAGCGAGCCAGGTGCTGACGGCATTCAACAATCCATTGATGGCTGAAATCACGTCCGGAGCTCGTGACCCCAGTGAAATCGCTGTGGTCAGGAGAATTCCGATCGCATGCTCGCGTGCTTTTTCGGCGAGTGTCTCCCCCGCTTTGGCGATCTGCTGTTTCAGCAGTCGTGACAGCCGCTGAAAGGTTCCAGCTGCCTTGCCGACAGTAGCGAGATCAGGAGCAGGTTGTGAAAGTTGCGTCTTAAGATCGGCAGCAGCGTTCATCAACTCATCTCGACCACCCTCGGCGCCGGGAGAGTTTTCGTCCTTAGGAGGCCCATTGTGACCCATCATCGGACTCGTGCCGGCAATGCCGACAACTTTCTCAAGATCGTCTAGCCGCTCCAAGACAGTCTTACGATAGGCCAGTTCCTGCGCAGTTCCGAACCGCGGACCGCTTGATGATGTGGTAAGCGCCTTAAAGTCGACCTCGTCGCAGCTTCGTACATGGTCGAGAGAACCGGCATGAACCTCTTTGTAGTGGATCATGTAGCTCGAAAAATGGTCGGGCCTGATCGCAGCCGCAGTCTCTTGCCCACCTTTTCGATGAATGGCAGCACCGTTTCTTCCGGCTTCCCTCAAAGCTCCGAGATCAATCTGAAATGACGGCGACGATCCGAGTTCTCCTGGATGCGCATCCATGTCGAAAGCTGCGAACACTTGGAACTCCTCACTCCAGCCCAGAACGAGGTTAATGCCGCCGCTTATTGGCGCGAACTTGCTGACACTGCTTGTTATCTGGATACGATATTCATCATCACCGCGGGTATTCCCACCATGCGTGACGTTCCAGATGTACACTTTGACGGTGGTTTTCGTTCCGTGGCGGTCAACGGTAAACTGAAAGGGATGCTCGGCCGAAATGAGTGGATGATCGACTTGCAGGCCCCCTTGCTGTAGCGCATCAATGACCTTCTGCAGGAGTTTCTTTTTACTCAGTCTGGCCATTTTTGTTATCCTGCGAGCGCGCGCGTTGATCCGCTTGAAAGAGAATGCCGACGACGTCTGGTGGTATGGCGTCATTAGATCCAAGACGTGAAAGGCCCTCGTTGATCAGATATTCGATCAACCGATAAGGCTCAGTAACGCCGTCGAAGACGGCCTCAACCACTGACTTTAGCGATCCGTCACCATCGACCGTGCCAATGTTCCATTTTGTGTTTGTGCCTTCCGCGGTCCCCGCAGAAACATCGTTTTGAATGGCATATGCCAAAGCGAACTTTGCAGCGTCGAGCTCCGACCCAAAGTTGCCGGCCAGGACGAGCGCGGCCAGATTCTTCTCGTTCGCTGAGGTGATACCGATGGTGCGCTTGTCGTTGGTCGGCGTCTTTGCTTTTTCGGTCACGTTCAGTCCTTTCGAAGAACAAGTTCGGTGTGACGGGCCGACCGTCGCTCCAATTTCCACTCGGCTTTGAGATGCTTACCAAGTCCCTCGCGCGCACGCACCGGCGGCAGTTCGTCTTCGTAGACAAGCACGATCACCTGTCGCGACATATTCGGCATTGCCGCAACCGTCTTGTTTGTGTGGATGGTGTCCAGACGTCCGAAAGGCGAGTCGATGATAATGGGGCCGCGCAGCGGAGCATTGTTCTGCAATGCAGCTACGAGCGACAGGGCAACAATGTGTTCTGCACCCGCCGAGCGAACCGGAATGCCCGTGCCGTCCTTATGGACAATCGAGAGCCCGTAGCTGTCATTGATCCTCAAGCCGGCGTAGTCGGCTTCGGAGGTCAGTTGCCGGAAGTGTTCAGTCGCGTCCACTTCGACGCGTTTGCGCAATTGTTCTCGGAACACCTCGATCCCCTCGGTGAACATCTTTTCCAGATCAGCAGCCAAGACGCTTCGTTTGCGTTCGACGTCGAAGCTTGAGCCGGCGAAGCGGTCGAGCTTCCGCTGGATATTTTCCCGATAGGTTGTGTTGTGCTGGAGGCTGTCGCGAGTGTCCGATAGACCCTGCTCAAGCAGTGAAATTTGCCGGATTGTGAGCTCGAAATCCGACCGGGTCCGGCGCAGTTCGTCTTCATTAACGCCTTCAATCTGGCTTGTCAGGCTTTTGATCTCATTCTGCTTGCTGTAGATATCCCGATCATCCTGTTCAATCGCCTGCCATTTCAAGCGGAGTGCTTCAGGATTGGCCGCGTTGACCGATTTGGAAACGGCATCGATCTTGCGACGGATCGATGCAAGCTCCTGCTCCTCCGTCGCGCCCGCAAGACCGCCATGTTGCACGAGCGAGTCATGGACGTGTTGACGAGCGGAATCGGACACCGGCTGCAGGCAGGCAGGACACGTCGTTTGCCCCTCAAGAGACAGGCTCCGCAGGACTGCTGTCCGGATGAGGGCGGTCTGCAGTTGGGTCTCACGGTCCCTGAGGTGATCCAGCGAGGCCTTCATCTTGTTGACGATTAATGCTGACCAGGCCGTGCTCATAGATGATCCGATATCGGATCGCTTTGCTTGTAGCTTCGCTCGAAGCTCGACCAGTTCGCGCTCGAGACCGTCACGCTTGTCGAGAAGAGAGGCAAGACGTTGGGACTTGCGCATTGCCTCTTCCAATGCAGTCTTTTGCTTGCGCAATTCGTCGAGCTCGGTTTCTTGACGTTCGAGATCCGCCACGAGGACCGCGCGTTCCTCCTGAAGACTGGTCAGCTGATTGCCGAACTCTCTTGTCTTCTGGTCGCCCTGAGCAGCGCGCGAATACCGAGCCTCGGCGCGCTCCCTTGCCGCGGAAAGGCTATTTCGGGAGTTCGTTAGCAGCGGAAGGCCCAAGATTCTCTCGATCGCCTCGCTGATTTTTGGGCCCATGTCGCTTTCTGCGACCAGCAGGTCCTCGTATTCCTGCAGCAGCTCTCCGTCGAATAGAAAGAACCGTGATATCTGCTCAGGTAGGATCCGCTCCAGCTCCGTCTTCGTCTGGTGCGGTCCGAGAGGAATCCCGTCTCGCTCTAGAAAATGAGACTGTTCGTAATCGGCGTCATCTTCAGGCGTTTTGATGCCCGGACGTGGCCTAAAGGAGCGCGTCAGCCGGTACTTGATTCCATCATAGGTCATATCCAGCCGGACATCGAAGCCGTAGACGCCACGATCCTTAGCCTCCTCCCAATTTCCGACGAGGTGAAGAGCTGCGTCCCTACGGCCGCGGCCGAGGATCCGGCCAAAAAACGCAAAGCGTATGGCGTTCAGCAGCGATGTCTTGCCCCGCATGTTCTCGCCATAGATGATCGTAACACCATCTTCGCTTGGGAACGTGACGGTCTGCCTGCCCTTGTATGGGCCAAAATTATCGAGATGGAGTGCTGTTAGACGCAGCATATCAATTTCCAGTCCTTGCGAAAATCATCTCGTCGAGAGCACGGCTAAGCTCCATGTTATTCGAGCCCGGATCCGCGTGGAGGCGCAAAATCTCGCGGACGATCTCGCGGTCGATATGCGGGTAATGCTCCGTGCGGATGCGTTCGAGAACATCGAACAGGCTTTCGTTCCGCGCCTCTTTGTCTTTATCGTCCGGCATGCGTCACCTCGCTCTCGAAATCGCCGTCTTGATCTTCATCATCAATTTCAATGCCATAACCAGCTTCCGCCCAATCCAAGCCGATTTTCGCAGCCAACACCTTCAAGTCGGTCACGCTGGCCGGGTTGATTGCGTGCGAGCCAAACTCGATTGCGCGAGCAATCTCGCCAAGCAGAATGGAATCGCCGTCGCCAGTCTCGGTGGCGTGCGGCGCAACGATCACGTCATGAATGAAGGCTAAAGCTTTACCTGGCGCCCGCCTTAGAACGCGACCACGGCGCTGGATAAATTCCCGCGGATTGCGGGAGGATGCCAGGATCAACGCGTGCGAAACTGCAGGGATATCGACGCCCTCGTCGAGACAGCGTATCGAGACCACAATGCCACCGAGCGCATTGAACTGAGCCAACGTGCTGTGTCTGTCGCCACTCATCGCAGAATGATACTCGTAGACATCTTCCAGCCCGGAATTCAGGATTGCGCTCCGGACCTGCTGGACCTGTATCTGATTATCGCAATAGACAATCCAGCGCTGACCCACCTGGTAATGTGTCCGCAACACCCGCGCGGCAATGTCGATTTTCCCCGCAGCTGCCTTAACAATGCGGGCGCGCTGAATGAGGAGGTTCTTCAATCGCGACGCGTTCAACGACCTGGCACTGTCACCGCCGGCCTCTGTCTTAGCGTAGAGCCTACGAAACTGATCCGTTAGCTTCTGCCACTCGGCCTGCTCGCCGTCATTCAGATGGACCGGATAAACCCGATATGCATAGGGCGTCAGGGCGCCAGACTTGATCGCCTCTTGAACTCCGAAAGGAGGTTGGATAATCCGCTCAAAATAGTCGAGGACAGCCTGGGTCCCCTCCGGATCACCCGCGCGCCTTGGTGTCGCGCTCAAGCCAAGACGAGGTCCAGTCGTCATTGCCATGATGCGCCTAGTTCCCGAGGCGCCCAGCCGGTGCACCTCGTCGGCTATCAAGAGGAGATGAGAGCCCTGCGAGCACAGACCAATGAAGCGGTCACTGGAGGCCGTTTGCAGCGTCGCCAGAACCGCTCGTGGCGGCTCCTTTGAAGACGGCTCTCTCGTCCAGCCTCGCAAGCGCGCCTGCACATGCCAGTCGGCGTGGCCCCCGCCACAGACTAGCAGCTGTAGTCCGGACGGGTCGAACGCAACACGCAGTTCTTCTTCCCACTGGACCAGAAGCAGTTCAGACGGCACCAGCACGAGGGGAACCTCCCCACGGCCGAGTCCGTCGTTAATCGCGCATAGGGCAGTAAACGTCTTCCCTGATCCGGTCGCATGCTCAAGGATGCCGCGGCGACCCGCAGCAGTCCATGCTTCCAATGCTTGCAATTGGTGGCTTCGGGGTAGCCGGCCGCCTTGCTTTGATGCTTCCGGAGACCAGCTGGCCGCTTCTTCCATTTCCAGATTTATTTCATCGACATAGCTGGGCCACTTCGAGGCCTCGCTCGCCGAAATAATATGGTGGCGAGCATTTTCCGGAAGCGGGACAACGGAAACGCCCGGCCAGTGATCCTGCCACAACCTTTCGAAATACTCGACTTCTTCGTCGATTCTTTCCCGTTCGCCGGCGTCCCGCCAGCTCACATATACGTCGACTGATTCGAGATTGCCGTCGAGTGATAACCCGGGCCATGTTTCATTCATCGAGCCTTTAAAGACGACGTGGTTTTCACCATCGCTCAAGATACCGACCTTGTCGTGGAATAAGCGCCGGGGTCGGCCTCCAGCTTCGGCCCCAATCCATGCGAGCTTACACTCAACAACGCCCATCTGGACCAAGCTCGCAAGAACGATCGCCGGCTTCATCATGGCGCCGGAGAGCATCATCTGGTCAAACTCGCGAATGATGGCATCTGCCGCCGCGCTCTCGGCCCGCGCCGAGTAGCCAGAATAGAGCGCCTCGCTGTCCTCATCTGAAAGCACCGGTGAGCAGATCATACGCATCTTGCCGCCGTTATCGACGAACTGTTTCAAACTTTTCCAAGCCAGCAGATAAATCGAACTGCTAAAGAACCCGACAGCCCGATCATAGCCAGTCGAGGCCGCCATCGCCGGAAGGTAGAACTCGCGGGCGATATCATCTTCTGGCTTGTGATACGACTTCCTGATTGGAAGGTCCGACAGCGATGCCAATAAATCAGTCCTTACTCATCCGGTCCCGGGTTATCTGAACGCGGCGGTCGATCGCCTCGGGAAGCTTTTCCGAGGGCGCTGCAATCAAGACCTCTTGGATTGCCTTTCCATCTGCCGGGCGAAGCTGCCTCAACTGGGTTGCAAGTTTTCCAGCAGTCGCTTCGATAATTGTTTCCGCCTTGACTTGGACATTCCGTGACCAGGCAAAGTCCGTGTAGAGCCCGGCATCCCAAAGGATAAATACGTCCTCCTCTGCAGCGTAACCGACAAGCAGGACGGTCCGACCATCATGGTTGTCAAAGGAGCCGCGCTGCCCCCTTGTTTGCCCGGGCACGATCAATTGAACCTTATGCTCTCCTAACGGGCGCCCACCTGGCGGGCGAGTAGCATTGTACATATAGACGCGCGCCTTGATCGGGAGAGGTGGGCCAAGAGATATCTCGAGCGGCTTCGCGTCGAGCGGACCTACGTCCGACACCCGACGTCCTAATGCCGCGACGAAGCGCTCATGCATGCCGACGAGACTCAGCCGTTCGGTCAAATGCGGCACTGCAAGCCCATCGCCAAGCGCAACCTCGTCCATCAGCCCTGCCTCCTCGATGTTCTCTCGCGAAATCCGTTGATCATTTAGCTCGACCTGCGAGCCTTGAATGGGCCGATGGCCTGCCAGTTGATCGAGCCAAACGAGAAAGTCGCCCTGCCGCATACGCCATTGCCCACCAACCTTGAAGGCAGGAAGCTCTCCACTTGCCGCCATCGCATACGCCGTACGAGCGGATATCTTCAGGTGTTTTGCTATTTCTGCGATTGTAAGAATCTTGTCCAATGCCACCACCAGCGCCGCTCGCTCTTTGCGATTATTGCAACAGCTTAGTTAGCTGTCAAGAAAAAACTAAGCGCTTTCAGTCATTGTCAGTCAGCAGCTTAGATAGCTGGCAAGACCGGGGAATTAGTGCGGACAGCTGCAAATAGAAAAGAGCGGCAATGCCGCTCTTCAAACAAGACCACGCTGCTCCGAACAAAGTTCGCTATACGCTGACGGAATGTCGCGCTTCCCACACCTTTCTAATATCGGCAAAGTCGGGAAACCAACCGCTTCCTTCTGAGATCAGCTGGCGCATCACTTCGGCATGGATCCCCTGCAATCCATTCACCGCTACAGACCGGTCTTGCGCGGCACGATCAACAAGCTCGACAAGATCGCTCCTGGATCGGCGATTGCTGGACATGCGATCGACGGCGTTGACGGACTTCCTCAAATTCATGATGACGTCGAAATGCGCGACGTCCTCGATACCCTCGCGGCCTTTATAGCCTTTATGGCTCTGCTGCTTTCGATCGAGGGATGCGGCCTCGTGAAACTCAAAGCCGGCGAGATCCGCAGCCTGCTGCAATGCTCCCCACACGGCGGAGTCAGTGTTGTGAAAGACGATCGTTGCCCACCCGCCTGGTTTCAGGACGCGATGCATCTCTGAAAGAGCGCTCGCCATCATGGTAGCGTAACGGTTCAAGCTCTTGCCGCCATCAGTCTCTTTAAGCGACTTATTGACAACAGCTTCCTCTGCGACGTCGGTCAGTCGACCGAGCCATGATTCCCAGATTACATTACAATCGGCGTAGAAAATGTTTGATCCAAACGGAGGGTCGGTAAAAACGTAGTCGACGCTCGCGTCCTCAACATGCGCTAACCTCGTTGCACTGCCGACCATAACGGCAGGAGGGATCTTGGTTTTAGGCGTGAACTCCGAGAAATAGCGGCCGAGTTGGCCGATCTTTTTTCGCATGACATCGAGGACATTAGCCTCCGATGAGAGCTGGGGTACATAAAGGGTGCCTGTAAGCGGCCGATGCCCGCCGCGAGCATTGAACCTGCGCATACGCGTGCCGTGCCACGCAGTGTTTGTAAACGCAAAGGCCAAAGCGCGGCGAACTCTCTCGTCAGTAACACCGACAATCTCGGACCAAAGAACCGCTAACGCCATAAGGTTCCGGGTCGTGTACATGTCTGCAACCGATTTCACCCCCTGTAGATGCAATGCGCACCGTTGGTACATCTCCCTGTCCGGCCCCAGAGGAGTGTCAGGATACCACTCCCCGATAGCCTCGCGAGAAATTCGAAGCGCCCTTTCAACGTCCTCTGGATCGGCCGGCTTGTATCCCCTGCTGCCGCCGGCGCGGGTAAAGGAGATCCATGCTGGCACATTTCCGGCGGTGGCGAACTGCCGCCTGTTCAGCGTCGCTTTGCAATGCGGACATGTGGAGTCACGCCCCATCCGACCTGACGACCTGTCAAAGGTGTCCCAAAGTAAGAAATTTCCTTCACAGTTCGGGCAAACGTGGCGAGTGCTCCAGATCGTCCAATTGATCTGAGCCGGCTTCCCGGAATCATCCTTTGTAGCGTAGAGGTCGCCGAGGCGGTCAAGCACGGCTTTCTCCACCTGCTGGTATGCCGTCCGAAGCGCTCGCGGATCGCACTCACGCGTGTGATTCCAGGCAAGGTGAGCGGCGGCGGGAGAGAGATCGTTGATGATCGCCTGCCTTCCGAGCATGGATGCAGCGACGCCTGTCATCCCTGAACCACTGAAAGGATCAAGCACGACATCACCGGGTTTGGTGAAATGTTCGATGAACGGTTCAATTGCCTCTGGCGGCACTTTCGTGTGGTAACTGTGCGCGAGATAGAATGGGCTTCCGCGCCCGCCAGAAACACTCTTGCCTTCCGGAGGGGTATCCGGCGTCAGCGATTTCTGCGCCTTGGGCATGCGTGACGGCTCACAGATATATCCTGCAACGAAATCGAGGTGAGTGGAGGGTTTGTCAGGCATATTCTGCTACCGCTTTTTTGCGTGAGGTGGCGGAGGTCTTTGACAGGCGCTTCGCAATCATCGGCATGGTAATTCCGGTGACTGCGAAGTCAGCCTGCAGTGCATCACGTAGAACGAGGGAGTAGATATGGTCGGTCCGAGTTGCCCCGGTGCTGACAGCTGCCTCGAGTGATTTTTCGATAAAGTCATCAGGAGGCACGATTTGCTTCCGTTGCCGGGGTTTGCGACGGTGAGCAAGGTCGAGCATGAGATCCAATCGGGTTACATGTTCTTTGCCCAACTGGCCCTTTACGCCTTTGATAGACGGCTGCCCTTTGTCGAGCAGATGCACGGCGCGAACCTCTAGGCCAGCGTCCGATATCGCATCCTGCACGGCTGACCAAACTTGATCGTCAGCGTTGGAAAAAGCGAGAACACTTCTTCCACCTGGTTTCAATATACGACCCACTTCTGAAAATGCGCTCGTCATCAGGGCG
Organism: Rhizobium sp. R339; assembly: GCF_002211395.1. Lineage (NCBI taxonomy): Bacteria > Pseudomonadati > Pseudomonadota > Alphaproteobacteria > Hyphomicrobiales > Rhizobiaceae > Rhizobium > Rhizobium sp. R339. The sequence continues at coordinate 203,311 of NZ_LOKV01000029.1, read as the reverse complement.
CCATACTCGGCAATGCCCTTGCCACCTGAATTTCGAGGACGATGCTTGTTGACGACAATTTCATCCGCTTGGTCGGTCAGCGTCCCTAGCCAAGAATCCCAGAGTAACGAACTGTCAGCGTAGAAAATGTTAGATCCGAAAGGAGGATCCATGAAGACGAAATCGACCGAGCTCGAATTGATACAGTCCAAGTTCGTTGCAGAATGCTGGAAGATCTCGACGGTGTGCGCATCACGCGGAAAGTCCTTGTAATACTTCAATACATCGACAAACTTGCGGCGGAAGAGGCTCCAAACGTTCCACTCATAGCGCAATGATGAAACGTACAACGTTCCCGTCATCACATTGGTCGGGCGCTTGGCATTCCATTGATAGCGCTTGGAGGCGCGATTAACGCAAGCTGTGAACGCAAAAAACAACGCCTCCCTAACTCTTCCTTGCGCAGTCTCTATGATCGCGTGGCGCAGCGCTGCGAGTGCGTGCAGGTTCCGCGTCGAATAAAAGCCGTGCACATGATCGATGCCCATCGCACGATGACCTGCCCGCCACATCTCCCGGTCGGACCCAAATGAAACTTCTGGGATCCAATAGGGGATGTGCGCCGCATCTACTTCTGCAATAAGCGCCAAGTCACCTTGCGTCGGAGCACGGCTGAAGATCCGGTTGCTACCCTTGGAGACTTGCGTCTGCACCGGGGTCTCGCCTACCCATTGGAGATCGCCCTTGCGCAGCGACGCCTGACAGGAGGGACATCTCAACCGGTCTCCCTCCAAACTGCTGGCTGTATCCCAGTAAACGATCGGTTCACCGCAGCTGGAGCAAACAAATACATCGCTCCATGTCGTGTATTCGATTGTCTCCTCGTGGGTTGGAAGCGCCGTGTACAGCCAACGCATCGTCGGCGCCACTCGCGCTTCGACCTCATCAAATGCGGACTTCAAGGCAACAGGATCGCACCAAGTCGTATAATTGCGTGCGATATGAACTGCAGCTGGTGACAAATCCGATAGCAGAGCACGGCGACCGGCCATCAGCGCGGCCACCCCAGTCATGCCGGAGCCGCAGAATGGATCGCAAACCCAGTCGCCTGGTCGCGAATAGGCCTCAATGAACGGCGAGATAGCCGCCGGCGGAACTTTGGTATGGTAACTGTGCGCCCTGTAAGAGGTCGTTGCCTTGCTAGCACTGATGACCACCGGCAGATCGGAATCGGAATAGCAATGATGCAATTCATCACAAACGGCCATTGTTGGCGCACTCAGTGGCGCGTCCGGATAAGAGATGGCATGGGATTGCCCCCTGGCCCTTATCGCTGCGGCCACCCCCGCTGCATCCGCCTCTATCGCCCCCTGAACATCTTTGGGCAACCGCCCGCTGCTCAGCAAAACGAGATCTGCAGGCATGCCTAGCATCTCTGCCAAAACCGACGCCTGACTGTCGGTAACAATCCTGCGGCCATGCTCGATGTGACTGACATGGCTCTTCGTCAGTCCCAGCCGGTCGGCTACATCTTGCTGCGTTAGGCCAAGAGCCGAGCGACGGACCTTGATCGAGTTTTCTGGTAGCGACATTGTGATTCCCTGTGGCGCGGGAATCATCGCAGGTTTACAAAATATGTCAACCAAGTTGGCTTCGCTAACTGTTTATAAATTATTGCTTTTCTGACTTTCCCATTGGCTCTGCCTCTTGTCGATGTGCATCCACGGACGTTGCGCGGATGCATAAAATAAGCATCCACGACCAGATTCAGGCGGCGAGATCGTCGAACTTTCGGATAAATGCCTCTTGCAGCAGAGGGCTCGTCAATAAGGCTCGACCGTAATCGTCTACGAAGGTCAAAATGGCCGCTTGCAGCGCGTCCCGGTAGACAATCTTGCGAGCAGAATCTATCGGCTTGGAGCCCGATACCCAAATGCGCCAGCCATTGCGGGTTCTCGCCTCGTGGAGCAGCGCGCAGCGGATCGCTTGATAGAAGTCCTTGGCAGAATCAGCGTCGAATGCAGTCGAAAATGGAGCGACGCCCGAGAGGAAATCCTGAAAGAGAGCACTGCTGCTGCTATAATCGTGGGGCCCAAGAACGTCGCCCTTTCTCAGGAACCTGTAGTTCTTCCCGGACCTGGTCGCAGCAAGGAATTCGATCAGCGCGCATTGAATTGAAACGATCGAAAATCCCTCGCCTTGCCAACTCCCTGGTGCGCCGAGAAGCTCGATGGGATCGAGGTAACGAAGCTTCAAACGTTGCCTGAAGAAATCCTCATAGGCCGACGCCCAAATCTCGTGGTCACCGCCGACAACCAGCTTCGCCTTGAATTTCCGCCAATCGTCACCAGTGAGCTTGCCTGCGATGTAAGTCTTACTTTCTTCAGCTTTTGACACGCTGCCTCCCTCGTATGCCCTCATCATGCTCGATCGTATCGGTCAGAGCCCGTGCCCCAAAGTCAACTCACCGGGAAAGGTTGGATATTGAGGTGCCGGCGGCGTCAGACTTGTTTGGGGCTCGCCTTTGCGCTTCGTCGTTTGGATGACGACTTTGCCTTCTGGACCTTCTCCGAACGATACCAGCGATTACCCATCTCCTCGAATGACACGTCCAGACGTTTCACCTGGTACGGGGCGCAGTTGAGCACATCGGCATCATCCGGGTTGAACACGACGATATTGAACCCGTTTTCCCCGAATTGGCTTTTGTATCCTATCGCGTCATATCCGGCGCTCCTGAATACCTCCGCCAGAATTTGCGTAGGAACATATTCTGCAGCATCATCGGTCTTCGTCACCGGCCGGGAGAATGCATTATCGATGTCAATCCAAACAGCCGTCTCTCGCTGTTCCGGAGTGAGTGGAGTCCCGTTTACCAGATGATCAAGAAGCATGCTAAGCGACGACTTGCCATGGCCCCTCGTTAAATCGAGGGTGCGTAAATTCCGCTTCAGCTCGAACTGAGCGACCGATATTTCGGCACCTACCCAAGGCCTGACCTCTGAAATGACGTTCTGTTCTGTGGTCCCGAGGTAAAGGACGGAGACGCCGGCGGCATTCGCTCGACCTTCCGTGGAGCGGTTAGGTCTAGGTTTCATTCTTGCTGCATTGTAGCCCGATGGCTCGTCGGGTCTATTCTTATCAAATGAGACATAGTCGATTCCGAGCTGAGCACGATAAAGAGGCGTTCCCTTCTTCAGAACGACATCCCGGTCTTTCAGAGTAGCCAGCACGGTGCCAATGAACGCTTTGACGTGCTCGTCCCACACGTAACGACTTTGGTGTCGCACTCGTCGCGCAAACTCCCCATAGCTTCGATAGGAAGCAAACTCCCGCTTACTGGGGTCATCCATTTCTATCTGCTGCACCTGGCTCTTCCCCACCTGTTGGATCGCAATTAGACGAACCCGAAGAAGCTATAACAGTCTACCGTGACCCTCGCTCCATCCTCGCTCAACGCGGGTTTAAACAATTCCCCACGCCCTAAACCTCCCCCTGCCGGTCATCTCCCTGAGCCCCAGTTGATCGACGATCCTGAGCGCCGCCCGCGGCGTCACCTTCAGCGTTTCAGCGACCACGCCAGCCGAGACGAGCGGCCGTGAAACGACAAGTTCGATCAGGCCCGGCAAGTTTGAGGACGATCGCCGGCCGACCAGTCGCCGCTCCATCATCTGTTTTGCGAGCGCCAGCCGGTCATGCTCCTTGAGGCCGAATTCGGCGGTCGCGATGATGCCGTTGAGGGTCGCCAAGAGGCGGGTGTCGCGCGCGCGATGCCGGCGCCGCTCGACAGGAATAGTTTTCAGGCCGAAATTAAGGGCGGCCAGATGCGACGCGGTCGTCAGACCCGCTTGCCGCAGCGCCGCCGCCGCCAACAAACGACCGAGCCAGGGCGCATGTTGCAGCACCTGCAGATCGTTCCAGGCATCGAGCAACAGCGCGGCGCGCAACACCGGCGGCAGGCCTTCGGTTTCTGCCAGCACGACGCGCCATTCGTCGAGCCGCTCGTCTTCGTCCCAATCGAGATCGTAGACCAACGGATCCCTTTCTCTCCCCCCGCCGCGTCCGGGCGCCTTGGCCTCCGCGATGGCCGTCTCCGATCGGGCCAGCACTTCGTCGATCGCCGCAAGCTCCGCAGCCAACGGATCGGACGCGTCCAGCGCCGCACCCTCCCCTTCCCCGCCAGCCTCTGCGGCCGTAGTGGCCGACGGCGCGATGCTTGCGGGAATCACGTCGGGCGTATCGTCGGAGTAATGGCTATTGGCGGCAAGTGATGGTGCAGGCCACGCCTGCCCGCGCAAGGCGCGCAGACCATCCGGGCTCTGCGCCCAGCCCGGTGGCTGCGCGACGATCCGCCGGCGCGTCTTCAAAACGTCACGGGCAATGGCTAACTCATGGGTCGGGGCGCGGACGTCGAGACGGGCGTCGTGCAGCACCAGGTCTTCGAGATGGACGAGTTCGCCGTCGATCCACAGCGAGGCGCAGGCATCGGCAAAGTGCATGCGTTCGATCCAGCCTTGGCCGACTGGTGAACGGGTGACGCGCTCGTCCAGCCGCACCAGAGCCACGGTCGCATCAGAAACCGGTCGGTGCAAGCTGGCCAGATGGATTTTCGACAAATCATAAGACATTGAATTCATGGTAAATGGTTTGTTAAACGGACGCTATCTGATAAATAGAGTCCGTCACAGATCGATGTCGCCGAGACGACGTCTCACTTCCGATAAGTACCGCTTATCGGAAGTGATTGATTTGAAGCCGCAAATCAGCGAAAACGGTTCAATGGACGGGCAATGCAGCCGTGCTGACTCCCGGTTTTCGCGCCTCAGGAGGCATTTTGGACATTCTTGCTGCGAACACGGCAGACGCGATTGCTCGGCGTGCCGAAACGCTCGACACCATCGCCGCGGTGCTGCCGATCGACCGGCGCGACAAGCTCGCGGAAATCCTCACCGACCAGGACGTCGAGACGCTGCGGCACCTGGTCAACGAAGGCATGGGCGCCAATACGCTGAGGGCGCTGACCTCCGACCTCGGCTACCTCGAGGCTTGGGCACTGGCGGCGACCGAAAATCCCCTGCCCTGGCCGGCGCCGGAAGCGCTGCTGCTGAAATTCGTCGCCCATCATCTGTGGGATCCGGCACGGCGCGAAAACGATCCCGAGCACGGGATGCCCGGTGATGTCGACCAGGCCCTGAGAAGTGGCGGCTTTCTGAGAACGTCGGGACCGCATGCGCCCGACACCGTGCGCCGACGGCTGGCCAACTGGTCGACGTTGACCAAATGGCGCGGTCTCGACGGCGCCTTCTCCTCCCCTGCCCTCCGATCAGCGCTGCGCCTCGCTGTCCGCGCCGTGCCGCGGCTACGCCGCCGCAAGAGCGCCAAGGCGGTGACATCAGACGTGCTGGCCAAGCTGCTGGCGACCTGCGGCGAACACAGCCTGCGCGATCTGCGCGACCGGGCGATCCTGATGGTTGCCTTCGGATCCGGCGGCCGCCGGCGCAGCGAGGTCGCCGGCTTGCGCAAGGAGCAACTGACGATCGAGCCGCCAATTGCCGGCGAGGACGGCAGCCCCCTCCCCTCATTGTCCATCCATCTCGGCCGCACCAAGAATTCCGGCGCCGGTCAGGATGAGATCGTTTATTTGACCGGCCGACCAGTGGAGGCGCTGAATGCATGGCTGGCCGCCGCGAAGATTGGGAGCGGCAGTGTGTTCCGGGCGATCGATCGCTGGGGCAATGTTTCGCGCCGGGGGCTCGATCCGAAGGCGGTCAATGATATCGTCAAACAGCGGGTGAAAATGGCTGGGCTGGAGGTGGGGGAGTTTTCCGCCCATGGGCTGCGGTCGGGATACCTGACGGAGGCAGCCAACCGCGGGATCCCCCTGCCCGAGGCAATGGAGCAATCACGGCATCGCTCGGTGCAACAGGCATCCAGCTATTATAATAGTGCTGCACGTCGAAGCGGTCGAGCTGCGCGTCTTATTCCCTGATTGCCCCTGATTCCACGACCTCTCGTTCGACGCCGCGTACGCCTCACGAAGCCAGGCAGCGTAGCATAACCTGGTCTGGGAGTTCGCTGGCGCATTGAGGCGCTAGCAGCTGTCGAGTCTTTTTGAGCGTGCGCAGAGCATCTGGCAGAGCAGTAGAGATCCCAGTATATGTCGTTTTCTCAAGTGCTTCAGTTTCAGAAGTCGCCGGTCGTAACGAGGAATGAACTTGCACAGTTTCATAAATCCGGAAGCTATTGTTGCCGAGCGGGGTTCCGTTCCGGTTCGACCGCACTATGTGGCGCAGGTGCGAGATTTCCCGCTAAATCTCCTCGACGACCGACAGTTCGAAATACTTGTATATGAACTCGCAAAGGGGGAGATTCCGGCGATCGACCACCGTGCGGTTTCGCTTCTCGGTTATGGCGCGGATAAGGGCCGCGACATTGTACTCTATAATGAAGGCATCCCCTCAGGGATCATCCAATGCAAACGATATGCTTCGTCCTTTGGGCTCAACAATTTCATTGTCGAGGTCTGCAAGCTGCTTATGTTTTCCCTTCGGGACGAGAGAATTTTGGGCCAAGCCAACACGATTCCCTATGAGCTTTGGACCAGCAAAGGGATAACTGAAGACTTACGCGAATTCATTTTGGCTAGCGATCCTGAACATCGCGCAGTTGCCCTAATTCCGGAAGCGATTGAGAAAGTCAGGAAAGCGTATCGCAGCCTTGCTGACCTGCCAGGCAACATAACACCCGAAGAAGAACATCAAGCAGTTGTTCGAAGATTTTCTCGCCTACGCTTCAAGCACATCGGCGGTATAGATATTAATCAAAAGCTATGGGCCCAACCAAAGGTGGCACGTTGGTTTTTTCGCGGGCCCAGCGACACGCCAGAACGTGCGACCTATGAACAGATCGACGGCTTAGTAGAGTCTCTTCGACGTCAGCAATTGTCGGCATTTACAGCCTCGGGCAAAGCGGGCGATGCGCCCTACGTTAGCCGGGAGTCGATCAGCTTGGCGTTCGATCAATTCTTGCAGTCTGGTTCGAAGGTAATGGTTGTCGTCGGCGGTTCAGGCTTCGGAAAGACAACATGGCTCGCAAGGCTATTGGAACAAGACAACTCCACAAATCCGTTCACGCTCATTCGGGGCGACGACATTGCCGACAGTGACGATTCAATTGCCATCACGCTTGGTCGACATCTGAGGAGCGGTCGGCTTTCAAATATCACCTCGTTTGAGCTAGACCAAGCAGTCTGGAATTGGATCGACAGCGCAAACCGCATAATCCTAATCGACGGACTTGATCGCGTCCCGGCTCAGGCACGACAAAGACTGCATCGATGGTTGACACGGTCATTAGCGCTCTGCAATGGCGCGCCGGTTCGTTTCGTCATTACCACCCGGCCGGAGACGTGGTCGTTGCTTCTACCGGAACTGGACGAAATTGCATCCAAGCTATTTGAGCAGGACATCGCTGAACAGCGGACGAGCTCGCTGAATTCCCTTCCCATGGATTTCTTAAGCTGGGATGAAGCGCGTTTGATTTATGCTGCCTATGGCATGGATATCTGGCGCCACGGCAACAGCTATCTTCGGACGCCATCGATGATCGCAAACGCCTCCCGTATGTCCGATGGACAACCTAACCCGGGCCACTCCCCTACACGGCTTGCGATATTGAAGGCGCGGGTGGACGAGGCTGTACGAGATGTCGAACACCGATCAGGTGTTGGCCGGGCAGCGGCAATGACCAGCCTTCTCGCCTTGGGCCGTCTGATCGCGAGATCCGAAGATGGTCGAGTAAGACTTCAAGATCTGCCTGACACCGCATCGGCAGTAATTATTGATGAGTTCACGAAATCGGACCTTCTTCGAGTGCACGACGACGTCGTTCGCCCAGAAATGGATGAAATTATTGAATACCTCTGGGCCTCGGCGATCGATTTCAAGACCCTTCTAGAGAGCTGTGGTTCCGCGGACGTTAACCCGCTCAAGGTAGGGGCTTTGGCGCTCTCTGTTGCGATTATGGAAAACGCCGACAAAGCTTCGGCACACAATGCCATTCGAACGATCGTGCAACAATCCGACGGTAACAGGCAGCTTTTTGAAGCCGCTGCTCGTGCAGTCAGCGAATTTGCAGAGGCTCGAGCGATTAAGGAAGAGATTAGGGCGCTTGTCATGCTCTGGCGCCGCCCGAACCTCTACCTACTAACGTCCAACTTTGGCCAACTCATCAGCAATTTGCGGCTGCCCGCCCTCGACCACTTAGAAGTGGTACTGCCGCTTGCCGACTACGAAGATCTCGATGATTGGCGCTTGAAGTACTGGCAGGGCGATCAATTTGGGCGGTTCATCACACCTTTCGGTCGAGCGGCTGCGGATCTGACTAAACGCTCCGGGCCGGAGGTCATTTCGCTGTTGGCTGCCGAATTGACGCGCGGCAAGAAGCGTTCGGCGGTCGCAGTGTTCCTACTGATCGAAGCGTTCGTATCGCTTCCGGCAAATCAACTTAAACCCTTGTGGGAGATTCCAGTTCACCTACGCACTCCTATTCTGCGAGAAATCGCTGAGTTATTCCCTGCAAAAATGTCTGAGGCTGTGAGCTTAGCTTTAGACGAACACCCTCTGCCGTCAGATGAGAATGTACTAGAACTGTTTCGGGCAGCCCGCGCACTTTACGCGAGGGATCCGAACAGTGCTAGTCTTGCTCCCCTTGGGCTTAATGCAAGAAGATTACTAGTCGAGATCTCGAATACCGGCCTACGAAGCAAACTCATCATGTGCGCACTGATGCACAAACGGAACCGGCTGCTGCAGGCGGAGCTTTTTCGCGCCTATGAAGAAGTCGATCCAGAGGATCTCTGGTTGGCCGTGGAGCTACTTGGCTCTCACCGTCGGGCCGCTGTCTGTCGTATAGTCAATGACAACGGAACACCGGCAAAACATAGTAAAGCACTAGCATACATTGGGACTTCAACCCGAGCCCTTCCACCGAGGCTTTGGCCCTATCTAAGTGAACTTATCAGGGCCGCAATCCCTTCAGCAAATGATGTTGGCCGTCGCAATGCGGCTCTGGCAGTGGAGGTTCTTCTCTATTCATCCACTAACCTGGAACACCTAAATCATCTGAAGACTGTTGCAATGGAGATTGCACGATCGCCAAATCCGGACGTTCGGCGCCCGCTGACGTACTTCGCTGGGACACCGGCAAGGGGGACATCGAGCAGGGAGTTGATAGAGTTCAAGAATGAACTTCTTTGGGAACTCGTGCGAAACGAGGGTGGGCAGAATCTCGGTGTTATCGGTTGGAAGATATTGCAAAGTGCCCACGAGCGTGCACAGCCATTGGCACAATTGCGGTTCCTCATCGACAGGTTTGGACACGAGAGAGTCATGACGGAGATTAGCCCGCATGATGAACTTGAGCAAAATGCCAGCTGGCTACTCGCTGAACTCGCTGCTTGTAATCCGGGTGACGCCGTCACGGCGACCAACTCGCCTTTGACAGCTAATTAAGCGAAGTTCGCCATCTATCGCCTCGTCAATATCAGACGGGACGTCGTTCCTGACGGGCCGCCGGGGGCGCCTCGTCTGGCTGCCGTGGTTAGGCAATACCGCGCATAAGACTAGGGCGCAGCGATAATTTAGCTACTCTGACGAATCCCACGACGTTGGCGGGTTGCGACGCGTCGAAACTGCTTGAGCTTGTTGAAGAAGCGCTCGATATTGTTGAGCTCCTTGTAGAGATCCGCGTCGTAAGGGCGCAGGACTTTCCGGTTGCGCTTGAGTGAGATTGCAATGTCATTCCGCTGCCCGGGGCTGGGCCGAAGCCCGAGCGCCTCGGTGTTGGCGTGGATTTTAGTGCTCAACCTACTCTTGAACAACTATTTGCCTGCTCGGTGATATAGATACTTTACTGGGCCGTATCCCCCACATAGAGCCCTAGCTTGTGAAGCTGAGGGTGAATCAGTCCGACGACCTGACGAAATGAGTGGATGGCGAGATAGTCGTCGCCTCTGGACGACCGGGACAATCAGGGTCCAGCAATAATCGCGCTGCCGGTGCAACGCGCGACACACCCCATTCACTGGCAGTTTTCCGGATACCCGTCGTTGACCCAGCAGCCTCACCGAAATTTGTGCTCCCGCGAGGTCGTCTGATCGAGCAATTCTAAAAAAATCGCAGGAGACATTCTGGAAACTCCTGTTCTTCAGTCGGGCAATGACATTGTCAAAAATTAGGTTCAAAACTCATAAGTCATTGCTGTTCAACACTAAACATCCAAAAAAAACGGCTGACAAGTTTAGTTTAGGAGCCCCTCGTCTCGGCCGATTTTTCCTAGTGACTCAGGGGCTTATGTCGCCGGATCGGCTCAGGTCCCTCAATCGCAACAATCCATCGACGCCCGCGGCCCTCGCGAGCCCGTTCTCACCCGGCTCGGAGCCTGTCCTCGCCAGCTGCTTTCAGCAGAGCCATTAGCATCGGTCCAAGTGAAAACTCGCCTCGCTCCGTGCGTCTCGTCAGATCTCGCAAATAGCCACCAGCGGAGTTGATGAAGTTCGATCGCTCGAGGATGCATGCGATCGCAACGGCCGCATTTTCGGGACCCATGGCATCGCAAGCCTCTTGGTAGGCTGACGGACTGATGCCCAACATTGAGCGGACCACAACCGCGGCCGCCATCAGTTCGCGCCAATGCGAAATGCCGCCGCCCGGCCCGTAGTCGGCAATCTGGGGGCAAGCCCGTAGAATCATCCCCAGCGGAAACGATTTAATCGGCTCGACGAATGCCTTCGCTTTTGCCGGCGACTCGCGGCTCGTTTCCGGTTCAGGCCGCGCCGGTCCGCCCAGCTCTTTGTCGGAGCTAGGTTCAAATTCATAGACGGATTCGGGTTTTGAATTCTGTATGTGGCATCCATCTTGGATACCATTGCCATCCTTATTTTCAGCTTTTACCTGAATTTCCAGGCGGTTGAGCACCTCTTCGCGCAAAAGCACCATTTCATCGAGCGTCGCCTCGACCTGCGGGTGACTAGGATGCCTCGGTAGCCGCGCGAGAATGTCGATGTACACACCTTCAACAGCAAGCCAATCCCCCGGCGCCCCCTCCTCAATCGCGGCGGTGATCAGCTTACGAACATCCCTCCGGCAAATCGTCAGTGATTCCTTCGCACGGCGAAACCGAATGCGCTCGGCTGCGACGTCCTGCGCAAGAGCTGCGAATTCGGCGGCGCGCACTACCAGCGGCGCAAGATCGAAACCGTAGGCCTGCTCGATCTCGCCTTCGCGATTGCGGTGCGCGTAACGCTTTCCGTTCGGGCTGTCACGCCGCTGGACGAGCCCAGCTTCAACGAGGGCCGCCAGGTGTCGTCGCAAGGTGGTTCCGGTAATTCCGTGGGCGCGCACTGATAGCTGTCCATTTGACGGGAACACGACAAGCCCCTGCTCCGTGTCGAGCTGGTTTTCAGGGTAGAAAGTCAGCAGTGCGTCGAGAACCGCAAGCGCTCTGTCCTGGAGGCCGAAGCGCTCACGCGCTTCGCAGACGTCACGAAACACCTTCCATTTTTCAACGCGTGCAGTGAATTTTGATTCCGCGACCTCAAGCTGCCCCTTAACCAAGGCAAGCGTCATCGGCCGCCGCCCAAAGGGCGTCGTTACATGTCCCGTGTGCATTTCTCTCTCACCTTTCTTCAGGCAAAAGAAATCCACTCACCAAATCGGTGCCAAAGACTCTTGACTGCGATTCCGGGAAATGCGATTCTCGATCTTGCTAAGGATAACGAGAGAGGCTTCCACGGTTTACCGTTTGGGGGCCTTTTTCTTTTGCGGTCTAATCTCCGTTGGGTTCAGTTTTGGACTGTCTGTATTCGTCGTACAGGCGATCCATCCGGCTCGAAAGCCAATCGCTGAAGGGCTTCGCCTCCGCATTCGAAAGCTCGATTGCAACCTTCTTCGACTTGGCGTTCATCGTTAAATTCAAAGAGCTGTCGCTCGACGTCCATTCCGTCGCTGACGACTGGCGCTTCGGCGTCTTGGCCGCCGATTTGTTTTTGTACCGTGTCAGGTAACCGTGGAGATTGTCGAACCTGGTTTCTTCTCCGTGTTCGATAAACTCGGGAGTTCCCACATAATCTGTGGCGACCTTGAGGAGGGCAGGGGCGAGCAGAATCTGGCGCAAGCTTAGCCACTTGTCGCGTCCGATCTTCTTGGACGCCCCGAGCACTTGAATGACAGAGGCTGGCACCACGTCGATGACGCCGAGCATCTTGGAGAGCATAGCCTCATCGATTGCGAGCGACGACCTAACCACGTCCTTTGTCAGTCCAGACGCGAGGAGATTCTGCGCAAAATAGGCGCGCTCAATAAACGATAGATTTGAACGAGCGGAGTTTTCCTGCCCTTGCGCAATCGCAGAGGCGATGTCGTCCAGCTTCTTGACGACCGCTTTGACAGGGATTCCGAGTTCCTGAGCTACCTTCAGGCGACGATGGCCAAAGACAACCATGTAACGCTGTGGGTCCGTGGAACTGGGGCGCACCAAAATGGGGGTTGACTGCCCGGACTCCTTGATCGCCTGTTTGAGCTCCTGGTACTCCTCGTCATCATCGGAAAGACGGTCGGCAACGAAAGAGACGTCGAGTGATCGGGGATCCAACTCCACGATCACTTCGCCTTCCATAAGCTTCTTAGTATTCTCCGCCAGATCCTCGATAGATCGAACAACTGTCTTCGCGGCACCAGTCATGCCGTAGCCAGGTTTTGTGGGCGTCTTGTCTGCAGAGATGGAGGCGAGGTCCAGCTTCGCGAACGGATTTTCACGCGACACAGCCAACCTCCTTCAACTTTGATAAGGCTCTGATATTACTATCTAAAATTGGAGGAAAAACGGCTGACAAATTGCTCATTTCCGCCCCCAAGCGTTGTGAATGAGCTCCATGATCTCGCCATTGGCCGCGTTCAAGCTTTCAATCGCCCGGCCATAGGTTGATCGGACGAAATCGCCACGCTCGACCTCATACAAGGTTTGCTTTTTAATCGAGGCGTCAGAAATGGCCGTCGACTTTAGCACGTGGTTTCGAAGCATGTGCTGAGCAAACATCGACTGCATGAAGCCGACCATCTGTGTTTGCGGGATGTCCGTCGGCTCAAACCGCGTCACAAGATAGCGGAACCATTCGACGCGGATCTCCGCACCTGCCTCTGCGACTGGCGTCATAATGCCACCCAGCATCATCAAGAACTGGCTCATCGACATGATGTCCAGCATCTGGGGGTGGATCGTAATGAGGATGCCGGTTGAGGCCATAAGGGCAGTGATGGTCAGATATCCGAGCTGCGGCGGACAATCGATGACCACCAGGTCATACCTGTCGTCAACTTCCTTCAATGCATTGCCGATACGCATGTGGAACAGCCGGCCTTCATCTCCCTTCTTTGAGGAAATGGCGAGCGGCACATCGTACTCGTACTCCTGCAAGACGAGGTTCGCCGGGACGACGTCCAGACCGGGAATGTTCGTAGGCTGGATGACCTCAGCGATCGGCTTCCTTTCATCGTCGAACCGCAGTGCCTCGTAAAGGGAGGCCGTGTCGTCGAGCTCAGGCTGAATTCCAAATAGGGATGTCAAGGACGCCTGTGGGTCGAGATCGACCGCCAAGACGCGATGGCCTGTGAGGGCAAGATATTGCGCGAGATGTGCGGCGGTCGTCGTCTTGCCGCTTCCGCCCTTGAAGTTCACGACCGATACGACCTGCATCGGCTCGCCTTCGCGCCGCTGTGGAACATAATATCGCTTGTCGGATTTTTTGTTCGCTTCGAGATACTCGCGAAGCTCAAGCATCTGCTCGGCCGTATAGTAACGCCGGCCACTGATAGATTCGATTTCGGGTCCCTTACCCTCCGAATGGATCTGTCGCAGATGGCTCTGCGTAACACCCATAAAGTCGGCGACTTCGCCGAGTTGGAACTTGCGGAGACCCTTGCGAGCGTCGGGCGGATACTGTTGACTGCGCAGCATATGCAACGCGGTCGAGATCTTCGACCCTTGCTGGGCGATCTCGAAATCAAATCGGTTGGGTTGCGGCTGGCTCATTTTGCAAACTATTTCCGAGATGAGGACAATTTCGAAAAAATGGCTCTATGGCCAAACTTTTCGCAACTATCTCCCGATTCCCCCCGAGCCGCAAGGGATTTAAGGTTAACAAAAGGTTAACGCAACAGCAGCCAAAAGAGCCGATCTCGTCGTCTTTCTTCTTTATTTTCGCGCATTTAGCATGCTGCACGACGGCTCGTGTTCTAGGTTTGTTTTACTGTGAATCCTACAATACGTTCTGCACCCATTGGCAGAGCGAGCCATCCAAATCGCTATTGGCCACTTGCCGAAGGCGCGACTCACTTCGAACCGGATTTGTAGGATCCTACAACTACCGTCCGATTCTCATCTGTGCTGATTTCCCCGCCGACCAACGACGACGGAGAAATCCATGCAGATTCTCGCGATTTCCCACCCGCGAAATATTCAAGAAGTTCAGCTTCTCCACCGCCATCATCAGCTACGAGCACGCGTTTTCTCTGAGCGCCTGGGCTGGGAGGTCAACGTTGCCGACGGTCAAGAGTCTGACGACTTTGACGCTCTTCTGCCGACCTACATCCTCGCAATTTCTAACGGCGGCGACGTAACCGGCTGCGCAAGACTGCTCCCGGCACTTGGCGCGACGATGGTGACGAACATCTTTCCGTCGCTTCTTCCGAATGGCCGGCTGAATGCACACGCCGCGATGATCGAGAGCTCCCGATTTTGCGTCGATACGACCCTTGAGGAGGGCAGGAGAGACGGCACCGTCCATGAAGCGACCCTGACCATGTTCGCGGGCATCGTCGAGTGGTGCATGGCGAATGGCTACACCGAGATTGTCATGGTAACCGATCTCCGGTTCGAGCGGATCCTCGCGCGTGTCGGCTGGCCCCTGCAGCGTTTGGCTGAGCCGAGGAAGATCGGGGTGACGATCGCCGTGGCCGGCATCCTGCCCGCAAACGCCGACACATTCCGACGGCTTCGGCCGGCCCACTACCGTTCCGAACTCAGCACCGTCAGCCAGGCAGCGTAAGGAAGAAAACCCGTGAACCAGCTTCGCTCTCATCCTCGACTTGTCCGCAAACTCCAGGAGGCGCTCGGCGATCAGCTTTGCGTCGCCTTGGACGACTCAACGGTCGTAGAAATCATGCTCAATCCCGATGGCAAGCTGTTCATCGAACGGCTGGGGCATGGCGTGGCGGCTGCCGGCGAAATGTCGGCGGCGGCTGCAGAAATGGTGATCGGAACCGTGGCGCATGCACTCCAGTCCGAGGTTGACCCCGAGCAGCCGATCATTTCCGGCGAGTTACCGATTGGAGGTCATCGGTTCGAAGGGCTGTTGCCTCCGGTTGTCGCCAAACCGGCCTTCACCATTAGGCGGCGTGCCTCGCGCCTGATCCCGCTCGACGATTATGTGCGGTCTGCCGTTATGACCGAGCATCAAGCTTCGACCATCCGCAGCGCGATTTCGTCCCGGCTGAATATCATCATCTCGGGGGGCACCGGTTCCGGCAAGACAACGCTCGCCAACGCCGTTATCGCTGAAATCGTCAAGTCAGCCCCGGAAGACCGCCTGGTTATCCTTGAAGACACCGCTGAGATTCAGTGCGCCGCCGACAACGCCGTGCTCCTGCACACCAGCGATAACGTCGACATGGCGCGACTGTTGAAGAGCACCATGCGGCTGCGTCCGGACAGGATTGTCGTCGGCGAGGTCCGAGATGGTGCAGCCCTCACATTGCTTAAAGCTTGGAATACCGGCCATCCCGGAGGGGTGGCCACCATCCACTCCAACACCGCGATGTCAGCGCTCCGCCGCCTCGAGCAACTGACCGCCGAAGCCAGCCAACAGCCGATGCACGAGGTGATCGGCGAGGCGGTCGATCTCGTTGTCTCGATAGAACGGACGCCGCGCGGGCGGCGTGTTCGCGACGTCATCCAAGTCGAGCGCTTCGCCTGCGGCCAATACGAGATCGAATCCGACCAGCTCACGGAAGAACAGGAGGCGCGCCATGTCGCGTAGAAACGCCCTCATTGCCGTTGCACTCTTGGCAGTGCCCATCGCTCTTGCCTCAGTCTCGCCCGCGCTCGCGAGTTCCGGCGGCAGTCTTCCCTGGGAAGGACCGCTGCAGCAGATCCAGGAGTCGATCACCGGACCGGTCGCCGGCGCCATTGCCCTTGCGGCGGTCGCGATTGCCGGCGGCATGCTGATCTTTGGCGGCGAGCTGAACGATTTCGCGCGGCGGCTCGTCTATGTCGTACTTGTCGCCGGCATTCTTCTCGGTGCAACCACCATCGTTGGCCTTTTTGGCGCAACCGGAGCCTCGATCGGACTACCCGACGCGCGAGCTACGTCCATCGATCACGGTGGAGAAGGGGAGGGGGCCCATGGCTGAGTCCCTGTCCGGACTGCAACGCAACCGCATCCACCGCGCGCTGTCGCGCCCGAACCTCCTGATGGGCGCGGACCGGGAACTGGTGCTTCTCACGGGGCTTGCCGCCGTCATTCTCATTTTCGTGGTGCTGACGATCTATTCCGCGCTCTTCGGCGTTGCCGTCTGGATCGTCATCGTCGGGCTTTTGAGAATGATGGCAAAGGCCGATCCGCTGATGCGACGGGTTTATGTCCGCCACATCTCCTACAAGCATTATTACAAGGCGACCTCCTCGCCGTGGCGCCGGTATTGAGGGCAGGCATGGTTGCTCTCAAACATTTCCGGGCCACCGGCCCATCCTTTGCGGATCTCGTTCCCTATGCCGGTCTGGTCGACAATGGCGTCCTCCTTTTGAAGGACGGAAGCCTGATGGCCGGCTGGTATTTTGCCGGACCAGACTCCGAAAGCGCCACGGATCTCGAGCGCAACGAACTGTCGCGGCAGATCAATACGATCCTGTCGCGTCTCGGAAGCGGCTGGATGATCCAGGTCGAAGCCGTGCGCATCCCGACGTTCGACTATCCGTCGGATGATCGTTGCCACTTCCCCGACGCGGTCACCCGCGCGATCGACGCCGAACGGCGGGCGCATTTCGGGCGCGAGCTGGGGCATTTCGAGAGCAAGCACGCGCTCATCCTGACCTATCGGCCGCTCGAATCCAAAAAGACGGCGCTCAGCAAATACATCTACTCGGACGAGGAGAGCCGAAAGAAAACCTATGCGGACACGGTACTGTTCATTTTCAAGAACGCTGTCCGGGAGATTGAGCAGTATTTCGCCAACACCCTTTCAATCCGTCGCATGGAAACCCGGGAAACCGTCGAGAGGGGAGGGGAGCGGGTCGCCCGCTATGACGAGCTGCTACAATTCGTTCGCTTTTGCGTCACAGGAGAAAACCATCCGATCCGGCTGCCGGATGCCCCCATGTATCTCGATTGGCTTGCAACTGCCGAGCTCGAGCATGGCCTGACGCCGAAGGTCGAAAACCGTTTCCTCGGCGTCGTGGCGATCGACGGACTGCCGGCCGAGAGCTGGCCGGGAATTCTCAACAGCCTGGACCTGATGCCGCTCACTTATCGCTGGTCATCGCGCTTCATCTTCCTCGATGCGGAAGAGGCGCGGCAAAAACTCGAACGCACCCGTAAGAAGTGGCAGCAGAAGGTGCGGCCGTTCTTCGATCAGCTCTTCCAGACGCAGAGCCGGTCGGTAGACCAGGACGCGATGACCATGGTGGCCGAGACGGAAGACGCCATCGCCCAAGCCTCCTCGCAGCTGGTGGCCTATGGCTACTATACGCCGGTGATCGTTCTCTTTGATCACGACCGGGAGGCCCTGCAGGAAAAAGCAGAAGCAATCCGCCGGCTGATCCAGGCGGAGGGATTCGGCGCGCGGATCGAAACGCTCAACGCCACCGACGCCTTTCTCGGCAGCCTGCCGGGCAACTGGTACTGCAATATCCGCGAACCGCTGATCAACACGAGCAATCTCGCCGATCTCGTTCCGCTCAATTCAGTCTGGTCGGGCAACCCGGTCGCACCTTGCCCGTTCTACCCGCCGAATTCGCCGCCGCTGATGCAGGTGGCGAGCGGTTCGACGCCTTTCCGGCTGAACCTCCACGTCGACGATGTCGGTCACACCCTGATCTTTGGGCCGACCGGCTCGGGAAAGTCGACGCTGCTGGCATTGATCGCCGCGCAGTTCCGGCGCTACGAACGCGCCCAGATCTTCGCCTTCGACAAGGGGAACTCGCTCCTGCCGCTGACGCTCGCCGCCGGCGGCGATCATTATGAGATTGGCGGCGACGCTCAAGAAGAGGCAAAGGCACTTGCCTTCTGCCCACTATCGGACCTGTCCAGCGATGCAGATCGGGCATGGGCAACAGAATGGATCGAGATGCTGGTCGCCCTTCAGGGTGTTGCCATCACGCCTGATCATCGCAACGCCATTTCGCGCCAGATTGGGTTGATGGCCAACGCAGCCGGCCGGTCGCTTTCGGACTTCGTCAGCGGCGTTCAGATGCGCGAGATCAAGGACGCGCTCTATCACTATACCGTCGACGGACCGATGGGCCAGCTTCTCGATGCGGAACAGGATGGTCTCTCGCTCGGTGCCTTCCAGACTTTCGAAATCGAGCAGCTGATGAACATGGGCGAGCGCAATCTCGTGCCCGTGCTCACCTATCTGTTCCGGCGGATCGAGAAGCGCCTCGATGGCTCGCCGAGCCTGATCGTGCTGGACGAAGCCTGGTTGATGCTCGGCCATCCGGTATTCCGCAGCAAGATTCGCGAGTGGCTCAAGGTACTGCGCAAGGCGAACTGCGCCGTCGTGCTCGCCACGCAGTCGATTTCGGACGCCGAGCGTTCCGGGATCATCGATGTCCTGAAGGAATCCTGCCCCACCAAAATCTGCCTGCCGAACGGCGCAGCCAGAGAGCCTGGAACACGCGAGTTCTATGAGGGGATCGGTTTTAACGAGCGGCAGATCGAGATTGTTTCGAACGCGATCCCCAAGCGCGAATACTACGTCGTCACCCCCGAAGGTCGGCGGCTGTTCGATATGGCGCTCGGTCCCGTGGCGCTCAGCTTCGTCGGCGCATCGGGCAAGGAAGATTTGAAGCACATCCGCGCCCTCAGTTCCGAACACGGTCGCGACTGGCCGATCCACTGGCTTCAAACGAGAGGAGTTCACGATGCCGCATCGCTGCTCAACGTCGAATAGATTGCTCGCTGGTCTGGCGGCCGTCGGATTGATGGCCGCCGGTGTCGTGCCCGCAAATGCGGGTACCGCCACTGGGGCCGCAACCGAGTGGACGCAGGTCCTCAACAATGGCGAGTTGGTTGCGCTGGTCGGAAAGTCCGGCGAGCAGATCCAGAATCAGCTCACCCAGATCAGCCAGCTCGCCCAACAGATCGAGACGCAGCTGAACATCTATCAGAACCTGCTTCAGAACACCGCGACCCTTCCGTCGCACATGTGGGGGCAGGTCGAAAGCGACCTCAATCAGCTGCGCAGCATCGTCGATCAGGGTCAAAGCATCTCGTTTTCGATGGGCAATGCCGATGACGTGCTGCAGCAGCGCTTCCAGAGCTATTCGAGCCTCAAGACCAACTTACCGGACGCGACAAGTTTTTCGTCGAGCTACCAAACGTGGTCCGATACGAACCGGGACACGATCGCCAGCACACTGAAGGCCGCGAGCCTGACGGCCGACCAGTTCGATAGCGAGGAAGGCACAATGTCCTCGCTGCGGTCGATGTCTGAGACCGCCGACGGGCAGATGAAGGCATTGCAAGTCGGTCACGAGATCGCTGCACAACAGGTCGCGCAGATGCAGAAGCTTCGCGGCCTCGTCTCCCAACAAATGACAATGATGGGAACCTGGCTTCAGACCGAGCAAACCGACAAGGATCTTGCCCAGGCGCGGCGCGAGAAATTCTTCAACGCCGAGGTCAAGAGTATTCCCGAAGGTCAGAAGATGGAGCCCCGCTGGTGAACCGCGCCGTCGTCATTGCCCTGTTGGCACTTGTTGCTGCTGTTTCATCTGCGGCGACGGTGCTGATGGTCAAATCCAGAGACACCACGAGACCCGCGCTCACCGAGGAACAACGCGCCGTCAGGGACAAATTCTTCGGCTCGATCAAGGAGCTGCCGCAGGTCAAGGAAGGCCAGGAGATGCGTCCAAGATGGTGAAACGTACCCTTGAACAATCGTTCCTGATCGCGGGCCTCCTTTGCCTCGTCTTTGCAACTCCCGCCTTCGCGCAACAGGGACAAGTCCTGACAGAACTAGAAAATCAGGTTTCGACCGCCGCGAAAGGGTGGGAGACCACCATCATGGACGCAGCGAAATCCCTGTTCTGGATCCTGGCGACCATCGAGGTGGGCATTGCCGCGGTCTGGCTGGCGCTCCAGGCGGCCTCCCTTGACAGCTGGTTTGCCGAGCTTGTCCGGCGCATCATGTTCATTGGCTTTTTCGCCTTTGTTCTCACGCAAGGTCCGACATTTGCCCGAGCGGTTGTTGACAGCCTCTTCCAGATTGGCGCCGGCGGCGGATCGGCGTCGCCCGCCGAAGTCTTCGACGCAGGCATCCGGGTTGCCTCGCAAATGTCGCAGCAGGCACAATTCGGCGTGTTCGAGGACAATGCGTTGGCGATCGCGGCTGTGCTGGCGATGGGCGTCGTTGTCATCTGCTTCTCGCTTGTTGCTGCGATTTTCGTGTCAGTCATGGTGGAGATGTACGTCGGCCTACTCGCCGGCATGATCATGCTCGGGCTCGGCGGATCCTCCTTCACTAAAGACTTCGCAGTCCGTTATCTCGTCTACGCCTTCAGCGTCGGAATGAAGCTCATGGCGCTGGTGATGATCGCAAAGATCGGATCAGAGGTCCTATTGGGCTTGGCGAATGCGCCAACGGCTTCCTCAGACCAGTTCGTCACGACGCTCGCCATCGCCGGGATCTCGGTCGTTGTCTTCATTATCGCAATGTACGTTCCGAACATCATTCAGGGTGTTGTTCAGGGCGCCTCGGTTTCCGGCGGAATGGAAGCGATCCGGCATGGTGGGCAGGCAGCCTCCTTTGCCACAGGCGCCGGGTTCCTTGGGGCGGGCGCGGCAGGGGCAGGTTTTGCGGCGGGTCAGGCTGCCCGAGCTGCAGGTTCATCCGTCGCTGGTGCGGCTCTTCGAGGTTTCGGCGCTGGGGTCGGGTTTGCGGGGATGGCCGCAGGCTCCGCGGCCAAGGAAAAGGCCATCGGTTCGCCAGGAGCGTACGCTGGTTCGATCCTCGGACTGGCCAACGCAAAGCTGGATCAGGCGCGCGGTGGGCACAGCGGACCAAAGCCACCTCCCGAACGCAAAGACTAACAGCAATCAGAAAGTGATCGATCGATGGCAGCGAACCGCGCCCCCGAAAACCCGTATCTTGCCGCGCGCCAGGAATGGAGCGAGCGATACGGTTCCTATGTGCAGGCGGCCGCCGCATGGCGCATCGTCGGCATCCTCGGTCTGACAATGGCCGTGATTGGCTTCGGATATTCGATGTATCTCAGCACGCAGGTCAAGCTGGTGCCTTATATCGTCCAGGTCGACAAGCTCGGCACGGCGGTGACCGCGGGCTTCCCCGAGCAGATCGAATATGCCGACGTTCGGGTGGTGCGGGCTACCCTTGGCAACTTCGTGACCAGCTTCCGCAGCATCACGCCGGATGCTGTTGTGCAGAAGCAGTATATCGACCGGACCTACGCGCTGCTTCGGACTTCCGATCCATCGACGCAGAAGATCAATGACTGGTTCCGGAGCAACTCGCCTTTCGAAAAGGCCAAGTCCTCGACGATCGCCATCGAGGTCAACAACATCGTGGCGCTGTCGAACCAGACCTATCAGATCGACTGGACCGAATACGAACGGGATCGCAAGGGCAAGGAAACCGGCACGCGCCGGTTCCGCGGTATCGCGACGGTGACGCTCACCGCGCCGCAGGATGAGGCCACCATCCGCCTCAACCCGATCGGCCTTTATGTCCGGGATTTCGACTGGACAGCGCAGCTTTAAGGCAGGGGATTACTCAATGCACAGAACAGGATTGATCGCAGCCGCCGGCTGCCTGGCCGGACTCGTCTTTGTCGGGGGTGCTGAGGCGCAGAGCATGACGACGAACGAGACGAAGGGCACGAACATTTCCCGGAAATGGCGTGGTACGCCCGGACTGGTCACGACCGGTCCCGATGGCAAGGTCATCTTCCTCTTTGGCGAAACGCAGCCGTCTGTCGTCTGCTCGCCGCTGCAGGTCTGCGACATCGAACTCCAGGGCGGCGAGATTGTGCGCGACGTTCTCGTAGGCGACACTGTGCGCTGGAAGGTGGAACCAGCGACCTCCGGCGCCACCGGCGGCCAGGCGATCCACCTGATCGTCAAGCCATCGGAAGCAGGTCTCATCACCTCGATGGTGGTCACGACATCGCGCCGCACCTATCACATCCAGCTCAAGTCCCATCCGAGCCAGTACATGGCCCGCGTCGGCTTCGAGTACCCGGAGGACGTTTCGACCAAGCTCGCCGATATCAATTCACGGCTTGAGACTGGCGGTATTCCCGGGGCGGCACCTGACAAACTGAACTTCTCTTACTCGGTGAGCGGGAGCGCGTCCTGGAAGCCGAAGCGTGTCTATTCGGATGGAGTGAAAACATACATTCAATTCTCGAAATCAGTCTCGAGCCAGGATGCACCGGTGCTCTTCGTCGTCAGCGGCGGTCAGAACCGAATCGTCAACTACCGGATGAAGAATGACATGATGATCGTCGACTATGCAGTCGACAAAGCGATCCTCGTCTCCGGCGTCGGATGGCGTCAGCAGAAAGTCACCATCAGGCGGGGAGGCTGAACCATGCGCAAGCTTCTTGTCATCGTCATCATCATCACCATTCTTTCAGGCTGCCAGACAGCAGAAGACGGATTGACCACCAGTTCGACGCCCGTTGCCGTCACCGGCCCGGCC
Source organism: Rhizobium sp. R339 (assembly GCF_002211395.1). Lineage (NCBI taxonomy): Bacteria > Pseudomonadati > Pseudomonadota > Alphaproteobacteria > Hyphomicrobiales > Rhizobiaceae > Rhizobium > Rhizobium sp. R339. The sequence goes on along the minus strand of NZ_LOKV01000029.1, from coordinate 180,338 downwards.
GCAAGTGCCATTGCCGGCGACATGGCGAGCCGGCTCGCCGAACAGATCGGTCCGGATGGCGCGACAACGCTTAAAATGGAAAAGGACTCGTCGGACTTTGCAGCGGCACTGGAGGCGGCGCTGAAGGGATGGGGCTACACGGTCATCACCGACGGCAAGGTCGGAAAGGACGTGAAACCGGTCGAGCTCGCCTATTCGGTCGATGGTATCGACGGTCAGGTGCTCGCGCAGCTTTCAACGCAGTCGATTGTCCTTGGCCGGGCCTACACGACAACGGCAGCCGGCGCCACGCCGGCAAGCCCGCTCTCGATCATTCAGCGGAATTAAGGGGAGGCGGGTATGGTCCAATCGCTCCAGCTCGGCGCATCCAATCAGGCTGACGATCAGAATGGCATGCGCCGTCTCAATCGGTTGCCGGTCATTATCGCCATCGTCATCATCGCTCTGTTCGTCGGCGTGGTGGTGATCGGACTTTCATGGCGCGGGCTCCCCTTCAATCGGAACAACGATCTCGACAGTGCCTCGAATGCTCCCGCGACGAACTTCGGAGACCAGCTCAAACGCGGCGTCACGGACGGCATCATCGGCGAGCCGGTGGAACGTGAGGCGCTTCAGCCAACGCCCACCGTCGAACAGAAAGTCGAGAAGGAAACACCTGTTGTCGACCACCGGCCAACCGAAAGGGAAGAACGGCGGCCTAGGCTCGAATCCGAAGAGGAATGGAAAGCGCGCCTGAGGCGGGAGCAGGACGAGCAATATATCCGCGAGGCCCAGCGCCAAAGGATGGCTCGGCTGCAGGCGCGGGCAACGGCTTTGGACTCGCCATTGAAGGTGGATTTCTCCGATGTCGAGAAAACCGCCAACAACGCCACGGACGCGGGCAGGCAGACGACAGCGACAGCCAACAATGCCTCGGACCTCTACGCCGCCGCCATGAAATCTGGTCTCATGGGCGAGACCGTTGACCAAAATGCCCAAGGTTCGAAGGAGGACTTCTTCAATCAGGACATCAAGGATCTCGGCTATCTGCCGAACCAGGTCGTGCCGCAGATGTCGCCCTACGAGCTAAAGCGCGGCTCCGTCATTCCCGCCACGTTGATCACCGGCCTCAACTCCGACCTGCCGGGACGCATCAGCGCGCAGGTCAGTCAGAACGTTTATGACAGCGCCACCGGTTACCGGCTTCTCATCCCGCAGGGGGCCAAGCTCTTTGGCCGCTACGATTCCAAAGTCTCGTTCGGCCAGGAGCGCGTCCTCGTGGTCTGGACTGACCTCATCTTTCCGAATGGATCCACCCTGCAGATCGGCGGCATGGCCGGCACGGATGCCGAGGGATATGGAGGCTTCAAGGACAAGGTCGATCGCCATCTCTGGCGCACCTGGAGTTCGGCAGCCCTCGTCGCGTTGATCGGAACCGGGATCGACATGTCGATGCCGGAGAGTTCGACGCTTGCGACGCAGGAGACGGCATCCGATGCGGCCAGGCGGAATTTCGCGGAAAGCTTCGGTCGCGTCGCCGAGCAGACGATCTCGAAGAATCTGAATGTACAGCCGACAATTCAAATTCGCCCTGGCTACAAATTCAACGTGCTCGTCGATCAGGACATCATTTTTCCGCAAGCTTATCGACAGTCGCAACTGTAATGAGTTCTCTTATCATTGCAAATGCTCCAAAAAATACTCGCGGCGATAGCGGATGCCGCAGCATGTCGGCTTTTACCGCTCTCAGGGGTTGCATTTAGCGACTAGCTCAGCGATTCTATGGTCGCTAACCCGCAAACGATAATCACTGTTACGGAAAGAAGCATGCAGGAAAACGAGCATTCGACCACCTATCCCGACGCTTTCGGCGCGATGAAAAATGCGGCGACAGTGGCGGCCGCTTTGGATGAATTCCAATCGCACTATCCTATTGATTTCGTCACGTTTCATCTTGCGAGAACAATCGTCGATAACGTTGACGCTCCGTTTGTACGAACGACCTATCCCGATAGCTGGGTTTCACGCTATTTGCTCAACGATTACATAAACGTCGATCCAATCATTCGGGAGGGCTTTTCTCGACAGTTGCCTTTCGATTGGCGCGAGATCGATATTACCGAGACTGCGCAAGAGTTCATGGTCGATGCCGAGCTGCATGGGATCGGCACCAACGGAGTCTCTGTCCCGATTGTTGACAAATCGAGGCGTTCGCTCCTCTCGATCAACTCCCAGAAGAGTGATGAAGAATGGACGTTGATCGAGCGCCAATTTTTGCCAGAGTGGCTTGAGCTTGGATTTCTTCTGCATCGCAAAGCAGTGTTCGAACTCCACGGTGAGAACGATCCCGTACCTGCGCTCGGATCACGGGAAATCGAGTGCCTTCATTGGGCCTCGCGCGGCAAAGATAGCAAGGACATTGGCAAGATTCTGGGACTATCCGAGCATACGACGCGCGGCTACCTAAAAGCTGCACGCTACAAGCTGGGCTGCCCCACGCTGTCGGCCGCAATAGCTCATGCAGTACACCTAAACCTCATCACGCCTCACGTTGGTACCCCAAGTTAGGGGCATCGGTTCGGGGGATTTATCTCCTCGCATTCTCATCGCATGTTCGAACGACGGCACGAACATGGGAGAGTGAGATTGAATGACGCGTTGAGGAATTTGATCGATACCGTTGAGGCGTCGCAAGACGAGGTATCGATCAAAATGGCGTTGCGTAACTTTGGAGCCGCATTCGGGCTCGAGAAATACGCTTACCTCGAAGCGTCAGGCGCGGAAGTTCGCACATTCAACAACTATCCTAAAGAGTGGCAGGAAACATATTTATCGGGTCACTACTCACGTATAGACCCCGTTGTCACTGAGGCGAAGCGCCGACGTGAGGCATTTGGGTGGACTGCAGATAATTGGCCGGTGCGCGGGATGTCTGACCTTCGAAAGTTCCGAGAACAAGCCGTGGATCATGGGCTGAGGAGCGGCGTCACGATCGGGACCGACGGCAGCTTCGGCTCGCACCTGATGTTGACGTTTGCGACTTCCGAAGCAAGAACCGACTTGGTTGAAATGCAGCAGACATTCCAAGCCTTGCAAGCGTTGCTAGTCGTTCACTACCGGCTGCGGTTCATAGCCGCGAGGACACAGCTGGCGCCGAAGCGAACGCTATCACCGCGCGAAATGACGTGCTTGCTTTGGGCGACGAAGGGAAAAACTGCACCCGAAACGGCGATGCTTACCGGAATCAATGCTAGAACCGTGCAACACTATCTCGACAAGGCGCGTGAAAAGTTTGACGCCCAGTCCGTGCCGCAGCTCGTCGCCATTGCCAAGGATCGCGGCTTGGTCTGACGTTTATTCGTCACTCTCAAATGGCACGTCCGGAACGTAGCCGAGCGCGTCCAGGATCTCCGAGAGCTCCTCATGCTGGATTTCAGACTTCTTCTGACGCGCGATGTATTCGTTTTGAAGAGCTTGAAGCACCGAACCGGGAATCGACGGATCGTCGCTTGCGTGCGCCCACTCGTCATAAACGGCTTGGTCGGCTGCGAGGAGCCGACGGTGTTCGCGGATTGCCGAAATAGCCAGCGCCTTCAAGTCCGATTTTCGCGCTGAACTGTAACGAAGTTGTCTTCCATTTTTGTCGTCTGCGCCGGATGAGCTGGCGTCCTTCATCCCCGTCTCCTCAAATTGCATACTGTGACATCAAGACCCGAGGCTGCATACGCTCGCGATTAAATACCAGCTCGTCACAGGATGGGAGGGAGTTCATATTTTGAGCGCCTCAGCACGCGCACGAAAGGAGCTTTCTGCTGCTGCTGCATCAGCTTGATTCGTCAACGGAATGTCTTTGTAGAGAATACTCCGTGGTGAAATACTCTACAAGCCGATGCTCTCTCGATCATGGAGATTCGAGAGGTATTTGCACGAAATCTGAAAGCCGCGCGGCTCGCCAAGGGACTGTCGCAAGAAGAGCTTGCTTTTCGAGCAGAGATCGATCGTACCTACATCAGTTCCCTGGAGCGCAGCATATACAATGCGAGCATTGATGTGGTGGATCGCTTAGCAGCGATTCTGGAAGTAGAAGCGTCTGATTTGCTGAAACGATCGCCGGACAAGAAGTGAACCTTCCTTGCCGGCCTGACGAGCTCGTAAGATCGAAAAGATCGGTCGATCTTTACGGGGGACGTCACCTGCATTATATATTCTCCACAAGGAGAATGATTATGACCAGCACATCACACGCCTACACGCCCGCCGAGGCGGCGGCTGTCAGCGAGATCGCTGTGAAATCGGTGCACAATGCGATCGACAAGCGCATCATCGAGACTCATCTCGTTGGTAGCAGGGGTCGAGCACTCACCGATGAGGATTTGCTTCGGTTGAAGCTCTGGTACGGCGTCGGATCGATCTTGTCTGCCGAGCGCCGCAAGCGCTTATTCGATACGATCGACCAGAACCCGAATGCCGAAACTGTTAGGGCAGACGACTATCTCATTATCGACGTTGCGCGGGCACGAGAACAACTGGCCGCGCGGGCCGAGGCGCTTCGAGAAGCCGAACGACTGATTGAAAGCGTGAAAGGGGTCGTGGGCGGTGAGCCGGTATTCAAGAAAACCCGTGTTCCCGTGCGAACGATTGCCGCGATTAAGACCCAAGGCGCAAGTACAGCGGAAATCGTCGAGGGCTATCCTTCGCTCACCGAGCGCATGGTGGAACTTGCCGAGATCTGGGCTGCGGCCCATCCTGCCAGAGGACGTCCGCGGAAGCTTTCGGAGCAGGGCCTGAAGGTGAAATCCGTGAAGCGCCTGAGCCTTCGGAACGAAAACGTCTTCAAACCGTCTGGCTCGACCTCTTGAAATTTCTTATCGATGAATGCCTTCACACGTCTCTCGTGGCCGTGGCTCAAGCGCACGGCCACGATGGCTTCCATGTGAACTGGCTGGGACTGAGCGGCGAAGCAGACTGGGATCTGATGCCTCGGATCATCGAGGAGGATTTTACCTTCGTAACGAACAATGCTCGCGACTTCCGGAAGCTGTACGCGAAAGAGGAATTGCATGCGGGCCTGGTGATCATTGTCCCGCAGGTGCTTCCCGCGCAGCAACGAGAATTGTTTGCCCTCATACTGCAGGATTTGGCGGGAGAGCAGGCTATGGTCAACGAAGTCATCGAAGTGATCCTCGATGGCGAGGACGCTGTTCTCACGCGCTATTCGCTTCCGGAGGCATAGCGGCCTTCCCAAGGAGATCATTGTCCTCCAATCCTTGATAGGTCGATCCGCATTTCTGCCGATCCAACGCTTTCGCCTTTCTCGACGCTTTCAGTGTTTGCAGCCGCGGGCGGTATGTCCACGCTGGCCTTGCCCTGGTCTGCCGGCAACATGTTGTCGATCGTGACGCCTTTTCCGGGATTGTCCGCCTGGAAGACACTCACGCCCTCGAACTCTCCACTCTTCCAGGCATAGACGGCATCGTCGAAGATCTGGGGGAAGACGTCGTCGCTCTTCGGATTGCCGTACCACTTGGCAACGATCCGCAAGACCTTGGCGAACATCGCCGTTCCCTTGCGGAGGTTTTCGCAAGGATCGACGAGATCGGACTTCAGATCGGCGGCGTCCTTCACGCCAACGCCCGCCGGGTACTGCGTCAGGCCGACGCGAACGACAGCCTGGCCAACATACTGCCGGACGATCGCCATCGCTTCGTCCGGCAACGCCGCCTTCGGAACGAGGATCAACCGGCCCCCAGATTTGACAGTGACGGCAAGGGGATCGTTCGCGCCAGCGGCGGACACGAACTGCTCGACGATCGCGGGCTTCAGCGAGGGGTCGGCGCAATGTTGAATCAAGGCAGCATCGAGCATGAGGGCTCCTTGGCACTCAGGTGTTGAAGGAAAAAACGACGGGTTTGTCGAACAGGCGCGCCCAGGCTTGCGTGCTGGCGCGCTGGATGGCGACGATAGACGTCCCTTTGGTCCACCAACCGTTGCCGACGGCGATGATGACGTCCGGCTCCAGCAACATCGACTGCAGGACGGGCCAGACGATCAGCTGCTCGTAACAGATCAGTGGTGCGATGCGTCCGCCGGCAACGGTCACGACGGGGTTCGAAAAGAAGTGCGCCCGCGCGCCGCCACTTGCCCCAAGCAAGGGACGCCAAGGTTGCCACATCGAGCCTGGCACCGGCATACGTTCGCGATAAAGGAGCCGAGCGGCGTCACCAGAGATGGCGATCAGAACATTGTCGTATCCGCCCGCATCGATAACTTCCGCGCCGGCGATAACGGTGGCGTCAGTTGCCTGCAAAGCTCGCACCCATAGCCGCTCGACGGTCGGCGTCCAGAAGCCAAGAGCGCTTTCGGGAAGAACAATGGACCGGGCGCCACCGGATGTCCGATCCGTCACCGTGGCAATCAGATCACGGTGACGCTCAATGCTGGTGTCGCGCCCCAGCGATGCACCCATTTCGAGGTCGACCCCCTGCCAACCTTCCGGTAGTTTCGGTTCGTCCCAGGTTGCGGCGGACCAGATCCAAAAGCCTGCCAGGAGAATCGCGACAGCTGGCCACATGCGGGTTACGAGGCCCATGAGGCCGGCTGTAGCGGCAGCCAGTCCCCACCATCCCCATCCTGGAAACAGTACGCCTGCAGCGGCGATCGGATGAGCCCAGCCGGTGATGCCGAATGGCGGAATGGCCATCAGAACCGCTGCCAGGAGATAGCGACGCGGACGAGCACCCGTCTTCTTTGTCCAGAGGACGGTATGCACGATGACGAAGCCGGCGCACGCACAGAGCCAAAGCAATAATCCCGGCAAGAGGTCCGAGGAATAGAAGGTCGCTACGCCCTGCGGCAATCCCCGGGATGCGGCCAGGAAATAGCCGGCCGAGACACCCGCGGCCGTCCGCCTCGTTCGCGCAAGCGCCCAGAGAAACGGAAACGCGAACGCGACCGGGAGTAGCAGTACATAGCCACTCCATCCCACCGTTCCGGCGACGATCGAAACGGCAATCAAAGCGGTGGGCTGGAGCTGCTCACGGCGCATAGATGAGCACCGGTTGCGCCAGGCCAAGGATTCCAGAGGCGGGCAGGGGCCCGAAATAGCGGGAGTCATAGGAGCCCCTGAACCCTGAATGGAGATAGACGCTTTCGTCAGGCACGACTCCGCCGGCAAATGGTGTCATCGGCCGGCCGTTGCCGTCCCGATCTGCCAAATCGGAAGACGCGATCGCACGCCCATCGATCGTCACGCCGGCGCCGATTTCGACACGCTGCCCGGCGACTCCGATGACGGTCTTGATGAGCGGCGCGACGCCGCCCGGGCAGGTGCCGGCGCGGAGATAACCACGCTCTCTCGCCTCCCGCATTTCTGTCGTTTGCGGGGGGCAAATGAAGACAAGGTCCCCGGCAGCAGCCGGGCGATCGAGCGTCACGATACGCCAGAGACCGAGGGGTTCGCTCGGTGTTAGGTTGATGCGGAAACCGCCGACGATTGCGGCAGCAACACCACCGCCAACGATGGATGCCGCCAGGGCCAAAAGCATGACTGCGTGCGCCCTTTGAGCGCGTCGCGTCCCAAACGCAAACACGGATGTCTTCATTTGAGCGAGAGCCCCTGGCTCTTCGCCTGACGCAGGGTCTCCGCCTGTTTCAGCGCCTCGGTTGTGCGCTCATGCGCGGCGAGCTGCTGCACCGTCCGCATCGAATTCCACGCCGCTTGCACCTCAGCTTTCTGTCCGGCTGTCATTCCCGAAGTGACGGTGTTGAAGGTCTGCCCGTTGGGGTCCTTTGCAGCAAGCGACAGGAAGGTCCGCTCGCCGAACCGCTCCGATACCGCCTTGGCGAAACCCTCCAGTTCCGCCTTCACCATTTTGTCGGCGAGCGCATATCCGAGACCGGTGGGCAGATCGTTCCGGTCGATCGCGTCGCGAACGCGTTCCAATGTTTGTTTTGCGTTTGGCGACAGTGCGGGAATATCGATCGAGACCTTCAGGCGGACGGCACGTTCTTCGACCTCGAACTTGCGTTCCGCCTCCGCCTGCTGGCGCAGATAGCGCTCAAGATTGCGGGCCAACGCCGGCGCGTTCGTTTGTGCCTTTTCTCGCTCCTGCTTGTCGGCGCGGCTGGAGAGTATCCCGGTCTTGCCCTTCAGCGCGCCGAAGTGTTCGGGCTCCGATCCGATCTTGGCTATCGTTGACTTCGCAACGGTCTCATCCTTCAGCAACACGTCGACATTGACTGCCTTAAACGCGCTTTCCGGCTGGGCGTAGACGAGGTGGAAGCGGGTCGAGACCTCCTCCCATTGCTTCTTCAATCCTGGATCGGCGGCGACCTTGTCCTCGATCGCCTGGTCGACGGATTTGGCGAAGGTTGTGATGCCCGAGACCATCGGCTTTGCCTCCTTGATGTTGTTTTGACTTGGGGACTGCGCGGCGCCACGAACGAGCCCGAGCTTGCCGGCAACCGCAGCAAGGCGGGCACCGAGATTGGCAAGTTTTTGCTTCTGACTGACGACCCATTCCAGCCGGTCGCGAACCAGGGTCCGGGCGACGTTGACGAGATGCAGACCACGGGCTTCGGCAAAACGGAGCGCCTGGCGGTAGAAGTCACTTTTCTCGTAATCGAGAGTCGTTTCCTTCGCGTTCCTTCGCGACAGAATCGGGATCAACCCACCGTTCTTGGCGAAGGATCTACGACCGTAGTAGACGGCCAGGTCCTCACGATGACGGGTCATGGCGACATAGGTGAGATGGCGGTCGAGCGAAAGGGAGGCGAGCACCTTGACCTGGTCGACCGTCGCCCCCTGGCTCTTGTGGATGGTCGTGGCATAGCCGTGGTCGAGGTTGTCGTAGAAACGCTGTTCGACCACAACCTGGCGGGCATTCTCCCCATCGCCGATCCGCGCGGTGATGCGTCCCGGTCCCACTTCCACGACCTTCGCCAGCATACCGTTCTTGACGCCGAGCGATCCCTCGTTCTTCAGGAAAACGATCTGGTCGCCGACGGCAAAGTTGCGTTCGCCATCGGCGGTCTTGAACATGGTTCCCTGGTCGAGAACACCGCGTTCGATAAGCTTGATGCGCGCCATCTGGTTGAGCATGCGCACGTCGCGGCGCAGATGAGCGAGGATCAGCGACGTCTTTACCGGATCGTAATCGCGGTCCCAGGCGGTGATGAGGTTGTCGACCGCGTCGGCTTTCAGATCCGATCCTATTATCTTGCCGTTGGCGCGGTAGGCATCGAGCGCGCTACCGACCTTGCCGCGCGCGAGATCGAGCGAGGCGTCACGCATCCATTGCTGGCGCTGGCGATAGATGGTTTCGAGTTCGGCATAGCCGATCCGATCGGCAATGGCGCGGAAGGCGGCACCTGCCTCGATCGGTTGAAGCTGTTCGGGATCGCCGACGAGGACGAGTTTGGCGCCTGCTTTCGTCACCGCTTCGACGAACAGCGCCATCTGCCTAGATGACACCATGCCGGCCTCGTCGAGAACGAACACCGTCTTGCTATCGAGCTGATCACGGCCTTGGTTCCAGCGGAGCTCCCACGACGCAAGTGTGCGCGAGATGATGCCCGCTTCCTTCTCCAGGCCCTCGGCCGCCTTGCCGGCAAGTGCTGCGCCGACGACCCGGTAGCCGGCCGCTTCCCAGGCCTCGCGCGCCGCCTTCATCATCGTCGTCTTGCCGGCGCCGGCGCGGCCGATCACGGCAGCGATCCGCTCAGGTCCCGCCAGATGCTCGATCGCGGTTCTCTGCTCGTCAGATAGACGTTCATGACGCGCAAATGTCGCGGCCAGCACCGCATCGCGAACACCGTGCGACGACCGCCGGGACAGCCAGACCGCTCGATTGGCCATCTCGGCTTCGAGCCGGATCATCTCGCGGGTCGTGTACTTCGCCGGCACTCGGATACCGCTGGCAAGGTCGATCCGCTCGCGCTCGATGCGGAAGGTTTCGGGGCAGAGCAAGATCCGCACCATGAGGCTTTGAAACAGCGCCGCGTCGTCGACGTAACGGTGCAGGATCTTTGCGACGTCCCGTTCGTCAAAGACGCTCTTCTCGCGCATGATCAGCGCAAGCACGAGCTCGGGATTCCTGTCGATCCGCCTGACGTTTTCGCTCCGTCTCGCATCCTGCAATTCGAGGCGTTCCAGCTCGATCGGCTGGGCGGCACCGTCGGATTTCCGCTCGATCGCCTTCGTGCCGACGCCGAGATGGATGGTCGGCTCGAGATCGATCCCTTGCTTTTCAAAGGAGCGGCCATCGACGCGAATGTCGAGGCCGGCGAGCGCCAGATGCCGGTTCTGGCAGGCAAACCAGCCATCGCGAAACCCGTTGAAATCGTCGATGCTTCCGGCCCAGAGCTCATAGACGATTTTGCCGGCGTCGTTGCGGATCGGATTGCCATCCGGTCCTGTTACCGCGACCTTCTTGGCGCCGAAACCGTCCTCGGTTAGCGGCCGCAAGGTCGTCATGAGATGAACATGCGGATTGCCGGGCGCGTCGTGATAGACCCAATCGGCAACCATGCCCTTCGCGGTGATGTGCTGCTCGACGAAATCCCGCACCAGCGCGATGTTCTGCTCAGCGCTCAGCTCGATCGGCAGGGCGATTGTGACATCCTTGGCGAGCTGCGCGTCGGAGCGCTTCTCGAAATCTTCGACCTTGTTCCAGAAAGCCTCGGAGGCGCCGGACACCGAACTGTCCGCGATCATCGAGCGCAGCCATTCCGGCGCATCGACGGGAACAACGAACTCTTCGTGAAGCAGGCCCTGCTTGCGGGTGTAGTCGATCGTGCGCGCCTCACGCTCGTAATCCATCTTGGCGCAGTGGCGATAGGCCGCCGACAGGACGGCGCTGCGGCCGGAGCCACGAGCGACGACGCTGACGGAGAAATGGGGGACGGCCACGGCGGAATTCTTTCCCGGTTGCGAACGAAACCAATGAGTTCATCGAGAGCGGCAGGCCCGGCATGGGCCTCAAGCAAGGGCGTCGCGCCAGCGACGTATAATTGCGCCCTTCGGATCCGCTCCTTCGGAACGGCCGGGATCATTCACCAAACCTTGCGCTTTGGCGATTGTAGGATTCACAGTAGTGCGTTCCGCACTGACCTCCCTAAAAACTGGGTTCGAACGACAAGCGTTCTCACCCAAGGGAGACAGACGGAATGAAGAAGCCATCCTCAAAAATCCGCGACGAAATCGCCAAGCTCCAGGAGCAGCTCAAGGCCGCCGAGACCCGTGAGGCCGAGCGCATCGGCCGGATCGCCCTCAAGGCTGGTCTTGGCGAGATCGAGATCGAAGAATCCGAGCTGCAGGCAGCGTTCGAGGAACTGGCGAAGCGGTTTCGAGGAGGAAAGGCCGCTACGAACGGAGGGAAGAAGGGAGGTAACGCCGGCGAAAGCAGCGCACCGTCCACGCAGAACCCGTCTGGCGCGCCTGCGGGCGGGAATGCTGAGGCTTGAGCGGATGGCGCGCACCACCACGTCCGATGCCCGCAAGAAGGACACGCGGGAAAAGATCGAGCTTGGCGGCCTGATCGTCAAAGCCGGTCTTCGCTACGAGAAGCGCGCGCTTCTGCTGGGGGCGCTGATCGATTTGCGCCAGCGCCTCAAAGTCGACGAGATGGAACGAGCGCGGCTGATGGCGATCGGCGCGGAGGCCTTCGGGAAAGCCGATGAGTAGGATCATGCTCTTCATCGCGCCCGCCGCACTGATGATCCTGGTGACTATCGGCATGACCGGGATCGAACACTGGCTATCCGCCTTCGGAAAGACGGAAGCCGCCCGGCAGACGCTTGGCCGAGCCGGGATCGTGCTGCCGTATGTCAGCGCAGGGCTCGTCGGCATCGTCTTCCTGTTTGCGAGCGCCGGCGCGATCAGGATCAAGACAGCAGGTTGCGGCGTCATCGCCGGCGGTGTGGCGACGATCCTGATCGCCACACTTCGCGAAACGATGAGGTTGTCTGCACTCACCGATAAGGTTCCGGCGGGAAAGTCCCTTCTCTCCTATGTCGATCCGGCGACTCTGATCGGAGCCGGGGCGGCGGCGATGGCCTCATGCTTCGCGCTGCGCATCGCGCTGGCCGGCAATGCGGCATTCGCCAGAGCCGAGCCGAAGCGCATCCGCGGCAAGCGGGCGTTGCATGGCGAGGCCGCCTGGATGACGCTTGCCGATGCCGAAAAGCTGTTTCCGGTGACGGGCGGTATTGTCATCGGCGAACGATATCGTGTCGACAAGGACAGCACCGCAGCGCGCTCGTTTCGTGCCGACAACCCGGAGACATGGGGCGCCGGTGGCAAGTCGCCGCTGCTCTGCTTCGACGGCTCCTTCGGTTCGTCGCATGGCATCGTGTTTGCCGGTTCCGGTGGCTTCAAGACGACGTCGGCGACGATACCGACGGCGCTCAAATGGGGCGGTTCGCTGATCGTCCTCGACCCGTCGAACGAGGTGGCGCCGATGGTCTCGGCCCACCGGACGAGCGCCAACCGGGACCTGCTCGTCCTCGACCCCAAAAACCCGGGGACAGGTTTCAATGCGCTCGACTGGATCGGGCAATTCGGCGGCACCAAGGAAGAGGATATCGCGTCCGTCGCCTCATGGATCATGAGCGATAGCGGCGGCACGCGTGGTGTGCGCGATGATTTCTTCCGGGCCTCGGCATTGCAATTGTTGACGGCGATGATCGCCGACGTTTGCCTGTCCGGCCATACGGAGAAGGAAAACCAGACGCTGCGCCAGGTTCGCGCCAATCTCTCCGAGCCGGAGCCGAAACTGCGCCAACGGCTGCAGGAAATCTACGACAATTCGGAGTCGGATTTCGTGAAGGAGAATGTCGCAGCCTTCGTGAACATGACGCCCGAAACCTTCTCCGGCGTCTACGCCAATGCGATCAAAGAAACCCACTGGCTGTCGTATTCGAACTATGCCGCGCTGGTTTCGGGCAAGACGTTTTCCACGGCCGATCTAGCCGATGGGAACACGGACGTGTTCATCAACATCGATCTGAAAACACTGGAGACGCATGCCGGTCTTGCACGCGTCATCATCGGGTCGTTCCTCAACGCGATCTACAATCGCGATGGTTCGATCAAGGGCAGAGCCCTGTTCCTTCTCGATGAGGTGGCGCGCCTCGGCTACATGCGGATCCTGGAGACCGCGCGCGACGCCGGCCGCAAGTACGGCATCACGCTTGTCATGATCTATCAGTCGATCGGGCAGATGCGGGAAACCTATGGCGGTCGTGATGCCGCCAGCAAATGGTTTGAGAGCGCGAGCTGGATCAGTTTCGCAGCCATCAACGATCCGGAAATAGCGGAGTACATCTCGCGCCGCTGCGGCACGACGACAGTCGAGATCGACCAGGTCAGCCGCAGTTTCCAGGCGAAAGGATCCTCGCGCACACGTTCAAAGCAACTCGCCGCGCGAGCACTGATCCAACCGTATGAGGTGCTTCGCATGCGCGCCGATGAGCAGATCGTCTTCACCGCGGGCAACGCGCCGCTCAGATGCGGTCGCGCCATCTGGTTCCGGCGCGACGACATGAAGGCTTGTGTTGGGACGAACAGGTTTCACGGGCTCAGCAGCAAGCCCGAAGTCACTGGGATCGAGCCGGCGCGCAGTGCAACGAGCAAGGTCGATTCAGAAAGATGAAGAGTATCGGAGAAATCAGCATAGCGGTCGCACGAAGGGCGGGATTTCGGGAATTCTCGTCGTGCGAGAGCGGGAAACAGCGCAGCCGCAGGAGCCTCAACATAGTGGCCCGCAGGGGAGGCGGGACCGACTGCGCCCTGCGCCTCGCACACCGCATGGAGGCACCTTGTCCGTAAACGCAGATGAAACCGAAACCAAGTTAGGTTGAGACGGACAGGAGAGGACTAGGGTGACGAAATCGAATGTGATCCCGTTCAAAAAGCCGAGAAAGCCTGGCAGCAGGAATGGTCGGAACCGCTGGCAAGGAAAGTCACCGCGATCGGGACCGAGCCGCCGGCGCAAACCACTGACGACGATCCTCTGCGCCGTGATCATTGCTACGGGAGGCTGGCTTGCCTTCGGGAACGTTGACAACTTTCCCGGGCTTGTAGCTGCGGCCAGGATACCAACAACGGATTCCTCGTCGGGGGCATTTTCATTCTGCGGCCCCGATCGCCACGTGAACTGCGTCGTCGACGGCGACACGTTCTGGTTCCAGGGAGAGAAAATCCGCATCTCGGATATCGACACGCCGGAGCTCAGCCCGCCGCGCTGTGAGGCGGAACGGATCAAAGGCGAGGCGGCAAAGGCGCGCCTCCTGGCGCTGTTGAACGCCGGCAATTTCTCGCTGGCGGCCGGCTGGCGCGACGAAGACAAGTATGGCCGCAAGCTCCGGACCGTAACACGATCAGGACAATCGCTCGGCATCACACTTGTCGAGGAGGGCCTCGCCAGGCGCTGGGACGGTGCAAGACACGGATGGTGCGGCTGAGGCGCCGCGAGAGGATCGTCACCCTTGAGGCGGAGACCGCGTGCGGGCTCCGTGAGCACCGCGAATAGAGCCGTGCGCCGAAGGCGTCTCGCCCAGGCCTGTCACGACCGTTCGCATGTCATCACCGTTATGAATCGATCTGCGTCGACCGATTCATAAGTCTCGTTGGACGCGATTCCCGCTATCGGCGATTCTGGTCTCATGATCGCGCAACCCTACCATCTCTATGTCGAACGCACGGACGCAGCAAAGAACATGGCGCGCTACTATGCGATGTCGATCGAGCCGAACTTGTTCGGGGATGTCTGCCTGATGCGAAAGTGGGGTCGCATTGGCGCAAAGGGTCAGATGATGGTCCATCATTTCGGACGGGAAGAAGAAGCCGTCGAACTGTTTCTCGATCTGCTCCGACAAAAGCGAAAACGCGGTTACCGCCCGCGCGCCTCCGTGGCGAGTTGAGAAAGCCCCGCCGAAGCGGGCCGTGCCCAGCACGTCATCGGCGCCGGTTCCAGTCGGTTTCGAAGGACACCTCGATCTCGACGAAGAACGGGATCTTAATCGCGAGCTTCAGGCCGAGCTTTCCCTTGCGAAAGAAGTGGCTGATCACTTTGCCAACGGCGCGGAGTCGGCGGCCGGTGGCGGCGAGGAATTGAGCGAGCTGTTGCATGGTATTTCTCCTTTCGAATTGCGGTCATCGCGGGGTGAGAGCGCAGTCCGGAAAGGAGGGATGCACCTGACAAGGCCGAAACGAATGTGGAGGACCTGGCGGCGGCTGAATTTTGATCCGCAAGGAGCAGCAAGGCGGCGGGGAAAATTCTGTTGCCGCCAGGTTGCGTCCCGACGAACGGGCTGCATCATCCCCGATGACAGATGACGGAATGTCGAAAGGAAGAGGCTCAACTGGTCGTTCTCGCCATCATTGCGATGGTCTCGCAGGCATCTCAACGAAGGACCGCTCTCGCAGCCATCCGGATGGTCGAGCCCGCCACAGCATTGATTATGATGCTGGGCACCTGATGTAGCTGACGCGGGAGGCGCCTACCGCAATACCGGTTTCGCGTGTGATATCCTTGATGATCGGCGCGAGTGAGCCGAGTTCGTCGTCGGTGAGCGCAATCAGTTCGGGATAGTCGATGTCGACGCCGGTATGGTCCGCCGTCAAAGCGCTGGACCAATCGCCGCCGTTGATGCGGTATTCGTGCGTGTCGAAATCGATGTCGAGCTCGTCCAGGAGAGTGATGGTGAAACGCCCGAAGATCTCGGTCTCACCTTCCAGCCGGTACGTGGCAAATCCGTCGTCGCCGGCAAGAATGCTCCGCTCCAATGCCATGATGGTCCGGATACGACCCGCAGCTGCCTCGAGCCCTTCGAGCAGTCGCTCATGGAGCTTTCGCAAGACGTCGGTTTCGCAGCCGAAGCGGTTTGCCAGGACGACGAGCCGGAAACCGGAAAGCTTGGTGTAGAGCG
This sequence comes from Rhizobium sp. R339, assembly GCF_002211395.1. Lineage (NCBI taxonomy): Bacteria > Pseudomonadati > Pseudomonadota > Alphaproteobacteria > Hyphomicrobiales > Rhizobiaceae > Rhizobium > Rhizobium sp. R339. The sequence goes on along the minus strand of NZ_LOKV01000029.1, from coordinate 164,429 downwards.
CAAGGTTCTGGTCAGATGTCATTGTGTGATCTCCTTCATCTTGATGACGGAGATCGGCCACTCCGTGGCAAAGAGGGGTCAAGGATCGCGGGACGCGGCTCGCAAGCGGGGGAACCGATTTTTCTGAGAAGCGCAGCGGCGGAAAAATTGGGGGAGACCGCGCCGTCCTTGACGCCGGATTTGCTGGAGTAAACTGGGACGTCAGAGAGAGAAGAGACCCACGGCCCCGCGGGGGGCGTGACCGTATCCGGCGCGAGCCGGCGGGAGTGTCGAGGGATGAAGTCCCTGACAGCCGGAAGGCCGGTCGATCCGGCCGCCAGGCTCATATTCCAGTAGAATGAGAGCCGCCTCAGAAAGGCGGCTCGGCTTCGATGATGCCGTCCTGTTCGGCAAGCGCCACGGCCAGATCGGCCTCGGCGAGCTGAAGCTCCGCTTCGACCTGGCGCCGCTGGACGGCATCGCAGGCGTTCCTCAACTCAGCGCGCAGTTCCTCGATGTGCTGTTCGATGGTCATCGTCTCATCTCCTTGAGTTCGTGAAAGACGAGACGGCGGGGCGGGAAGAGATGACGGGGTCAAGGAGCGCAAAAGCGACCGGCGGAGCCGGCGAGTGGGGGTGCCGATTTTGTTGGAGCGGAGGGAACCGGAGCGGAGGCAAAATTGGGGGAAACCGCTCGTCCTCGAGGCCGGCATTTCTTCCCGGCACGATAGCATCCACTGAGCAGACATATTCCGGTTCCGCATCGCACCGAAAAAGCCGTCGGCAGGCTCGATGCCTGCCGCCGGCTTGTCCTTGTGGCCGGTTGGCCCCGCCTCGGCGGCGGGGCCTGTCCAGATCTCAGTCCCGGTTGGGGCGGGACCAGATCAGCTGGTAGCCGTCCTCGCCCTCGACCTCGGTGAGCGTCGCGTAGATCGGGGCGGGGAAGCTCGGGTCGTCCAGCTTGACCGAGAGGTAGTCTCGGTCCTGCTCGGAGCGCTTCTGCCAAGCGGCACCCAGCTCGACGTTGCCGGCGTAGATGCGGTAGTGCGGGCCCTTGTCGGAGGGGTTTTCGATGCGGGCGATGCGGGCCTTGACGTTGAGGGCGAGGGTGCGGATCGAGCCGTTGAAGCCGGCTTCGGAGGTGGTGAAGGTGCCGATGGTTGCCATTGTCGTATTCCTTTGCTGTTTCGGGCCGCGCCCATCGCGGCCTCGATGGCTGTCGCAAGGATCGGGGACGATCGGACCGCACCCCCGGGGTCCCCGTTGCGCCTGCGCAATGGGGTGGCTCGTAGGGCCGGAATGAAATGGAGGGCGGCCAGGAAGAACTTTGTTGATCCGCGAGGAATGGGCGCACCGCGCTCAGGGGAAGAAAGTTTTGGAAGGCCGTTGCGGGAGGACGATCGAGGCGAAGCCGGTTTTCGATCAGACACGCCTCATCGAGCCCGCGAAGGACGTGGCCTGGCTCCAGGGCCAAGGGGATATGGCGATGGCAGCTGCGCCCCGACTGCCTGCCGGATCCTGCCGTCATCAAGGGAACATCCGTACACGACGCTTGCCGCCCCCGTAGCAAAAATCAGGATTTCCGCGACACGGGTCTCGTTACCACTCCCGCCATTCGGCGGTGATATCTTCATCATCCGGGAGGCTGAAGCCCGACGCCCTTACGACCGCGTCGATCAGGACACCAAGTTCGTCGCGCTCCAGTGTTTCGATCATCCCGCTTCTGCCGTGGATCTCATTGATCGCAAGAACGATGTCCTTGACCGCTGCCTGGATTGCCTGCGCATCCCGCTGGCTGGTTGCGGCCTTCACCGTGTCGATGAACGCATTCAGCGCCGTTTCAGCCGCGGCGATATCGGCCTCGTTGAAAAGCTCGTCTCCCTCGGCCATGGACTCCCGCCAGCGCTGCGTCGGCATCTGGACCCGCAATGCTTCGACTTTATCGATATTTCCAGGCATGATCTTCTGCTTGGGCAAGGACGCCTTTCGGCGCGTGGCCTTGAGCATGGTGCGGTCAGCCTGCATCAGATAAACCGCCATCAGCCGCAAGTCGGAGTCATATTTTGCGATCGCGACTATATTGCCGACAGCATATGAGTGAACGAAGCGTTCGGCTGAATATTCCGGCAGCGTGCTGCTCTTGCCTTCTCGAAACGGGCCCGTCCCGAGCTTCTCGGCCACGATGTCGCTGCTGTCTCCGAACGTCAGACCGAATGGCAACGCCGACGAATAGGCGCGTTGCACTGCCCTGATCGCATCCGGCCCGGTAAATGACAGGCGAGAGACGATCCTCTCCTCGCCGTCCGACAGGCGTCTTGACCGCACCTCTTCGAATTCGGCAATGTATGCGGAAAGGCTTTCCACCTGCAGACCGAAACCGCTATCGAAACCGCCGAAAAATCCCATCTCCGCATTCGTACGAAAATCGATAGGGTCAAGCTTCTCGTGATGGGCAAGATAAGACTCGACAACTGGGTCGGCAATGCTGCGGCCAAGTATATCGAAATGATCCATTCTCTGCCTTCCTTTCACAGTATTTCTATCCAACATGACCTTACGGTCATTGTGACGTCGAACGAGTTACGTCCGCTTATGGCAGATACCGTTGAAAAACTCCGACGAGCGGGTGTTGAGATTAGATTGCTATCCGTTAACCTGTACGCGACCCCCTTCGATAACGACATGGCGGCCTTGAAGCTCGACAAAGCGCCAATCCTCACCAAGTGAACCATCCGGGAAAACCTGCAGGCGGTAACCACCTGACAGCAAGAAGTCGGCCCCGCCATAGTTGTCTGTGTTAACGGCTATGACGACGAGTTGCTCTGTGGCGTTCACGAAGGAGTTTGTCTCCGCGTCGTAGCCTTTCAGCAGAGATGCAATTTTGATGAGCTGTAAGTTTCCCGATTTAGGGTCGTCATCGTTTGGCTCCGTTCCTTCAGCCGGCTCGACGAAACGATCTGATGTCCCTGTGACTATTGTCTTCTCGTCAACGAAGCGCCACGGGCATTGAACATGCAGTGCATAGGCCCCGACAGTCCCTCTGCCTGAGGGATGCGGTCGAATGGTACCAAAATGGAAAACCTTCATGTCCGCAGCGTTGCGGGCAATGCTTAATGGCAGCCCTACCAGTAACTGAAGGCAGTTTTCGAGGCTGACTTGAATATCGTTTTCGGCCATCAAATTGAAACTCGGCTAAATCAGAAAAAAGACGCGCTCGTTGACGGCCCTGTTAGGGTGGCTTGCCCTGGGAGCAGCGCATTAAATCAAACGCGCCTCTTCATCTCAAGTTCTGCTTGCCCTTGCTCACATAATCAGACACTTCCGGTCACGCATGGCACCGAAAAAGCCGACGGCTTATCTTTGTCGCCGGTTGACCCCGCCTCGGCGGCGGGGCCTGTCGGGCCTCAGTCCCGGTTGGGGCGGGACCAGATCAGCTGGTAGCCGTCCTCGCCCTCGACTTCGGTGAGGGTTGCGTAGATCGGAGCGGGGAAGCTCGGGTCGTCGAGCTTGACCGAGAGGTAGTCGCGATCCTGCTCGGAGCGCTTCTGCCAGGCCGCACCCAGTTCGACGTTGCCGGCGTAGATGCGGTAGTGCGGGCCCCTGTCGGAGGGGTTTTCGATGCGGGCGATGCGGGCCTTGACGTTGAGGGCGAGGGTGCGGATCGAGCCGTTGAAGCCGGCTTCGGAGGTGGTGAAGGTGCCGATGGTTGCCATTGTCGTATTCCTTTGCTGTTTCGGGCCGCGCCCATCGCGGCCTCGATGGCTGTCGCAAGGATCGGGGACGATCGGACCGCACCCCCGGGGTCCCCGTTGCGCCTGCGCAATGGGGTGGCTCGTAGGGCCGGAATGAAATGGAGGGCGGCCAGGAAGAACTTTGTTGATCCGCGAGGAATGGGCGCACCGCGCTCAGGGGAAGAAAGTTTTGGAAGGCCGTTGCGGGAGGACGATCGAGGCGAAGCCGGTTTTCGATCAGACACGCCTCATCGAGCCCGCGAAGGACGTGGCCTGGCTCCAGGGCCAAGGGGATATGGCGATGGCAGCTGCGCCCCGACTGCCTGCCGGATCCCTGCAACGGTGGACCTGCCGCCCCGTCCACATGCCAAAATCAGACGTCCGGGAACAGCCGAACAAGGGCGTTGCTTTGGCCGTTCTTCGGGCTATCGTCGTGCTCGCGAATCGTCGCCTGGAGGATCTATGCGTCAGCAGCCAAAGCCGTTTGTCGTCGAAATCAAGCCGTCCCGGAAGCTCAAGCCGACCGACCGGAAATCCTCGATCTGGGGCAAACTGGACCTTACGGCTGATCCCGACACGCTCTCCGCGTCGAAGCCTGATCAGGTGCCGGCCGCTGGCGAGACCAACGACCGACGCTGATGGTCCTCAGGCCGCGAGCCGCTCGTCGGCGGTTTCGGGCTGCAGGCCATGCAGGAAACTGACGGCCCGTTGCGCATGCGCCGCCGCCTGGAAGATCGCCCGCCTGTCGTCGCTCAGGACCTTGAGCCAGGAGCCGAGGTACGAGGCGTGATCGGGACGGGGCTCGAGCTCGGGAGCAATGCCGAGGTCGGCGCACAGAAAGCAGCTGCCGAGTTCGGCGATCAGTTCCTCTCGCGCCCGCTCGGATTTGTCCTTGGCATAGCGGCTGAGGTCGCGGCCGAGGCGATGCGCCGGCGCCGTCCAGTGCGTGGCCTCGTGACTCAGAATCGCATAATAGCTGGCCGCGTCCTTGAAGCTTTCAAAGGGCGGCATCTGAATGATGTCAGCGGCCGGCGCAAAGAAGGACTGGTTGCCACCGTGGCGGATCACGGCACCCGTGTTGCGAAAGAACCGGTCGGCATGCTCGATGCGCTCGACCGGATCCGGACCAGGCGTCGGCTGGCGACGATACTGGTCGGGAAGTCCGCCGATCTGTTCGACGTTGAAGACACTGTAGGCCTTCAGGAAAGGGATCTCCCGCTCGACCTCGCTGCCATTTCCGTCGGTTTCGGACTTGGTGAAACGGCTGGCGAAGACGACCGTCGCCCCGGTCTCGCCCTTGCGGACGGCAGCACCCAGTTCGAGTGCCTGCTTGAACGTCATCCACGTGGATGACGTATATCCCCGGGCGGTTCCCTCCGACCAGAGAAGCAGCACGTTGACACCCGAATAGGGCTGGCCGTTATGACGTAGCGGCCGGGTAATACGGCCGGTGGTGTTCTCGGCGTTCCATGGCTTCATCCACGGCCGCACGCCCTTCGCCAGATCCTCAACGATTCTGTCAGTGATGCGGGTATAAATATCGACCCGTTGTTTCTCCGTACTGCTCATCTTCAAGCCTCCGTTTTGAGGCCGCGCCCATCGCGGCCCGTTGCGGAGGGCAGAAGGCAGGAGCCGATCAGCCGGCCGATGCACCGGAACGGCCGGAACTTAAGTGGAGGACGGCGGAGCCGTTGCATCTGCCGGCAGCTCCTGCAGACCCGACAAGCGGGACGGGCCGCAACGGACGTGCCATCTGCCAGATTTCCGTTTCCCTCTTGGCCCCGTCAGCGACACGAAAACGGCCGGCTCCGCCAGGGAACCGGCCGTTCTCGCGTTTATCGAAGGCGGGGCCGGAGCCCCGCCGGCATAGCCTAGTCGAAGGCCGAGATCTGCGCTTCGGCGGCCTTGCGGCCCAGCGAATGACCCGGCTGCTCGACCGGCCGGTCGAACGGCTTCCAGGTCTCGCCGATCACCTGGGCATAGGCCGCGACGGCGCCTTCGGCTGCCATTCTCAGCGAATGGGCCTGGATGCCCATGTCGGCGGCGAACTCGCGCTTGCGCTGGGCGGCGCTGTCATAGCCGACCGGACCGTCGAGGTCCTCGTCGCGGGCATCGTTGGCGGCCTTTGCCGTGGCATCGCGCGCCTCGGTGACAGCGCGGCTATAGAACTGCCCGGCGCCATGGGCCGAGCCGACGAAGGCGCCGACGATCCGCTGCAGATGAATCTGCATGGCCTTGTCGCCCAGGCCGTCTCCGAGCGCATCGGCGGTCTCGATGACGAGGCGTTCATGCAGGTCGCGGATGCCGTCGCTGTCGATGACCGCGGTGCCGAAACTCTCGGCGATCTTTAGGGCCTGGCTGGCGTCGGGGCATGTCAGCCGGACCATTTCGATGGTGGCGCCCTTGCGCAGTTGCATGACGCGGGCGGATTGGCGAGAGGAGGGTGCGGGCTTGGCCATGATCGTTCCTTTCGAGGTCGTCCGAACGGGCTCCGGCCCATGCCGGCTTGCCCTTCGGTGCGGTCATCCCGAACCGGCGGAAGGCGGGCGTTTCAGGGTCCGGTCCTGCCTGGACGAGCGGAGCCGGTTTGCGGGCGAAGAGGGCAAACTGCCCTCGATAGAGCACGCGAAGCCTGCTCCGTGAAGGACGGCGGGGTCCGGCCGCCCCGCGGCGCGACAGCGGCCTTGAAGCGCACGGCCGCCGGTTCAGACCGCAGCAAAACCGAAGGGCGATCCGGCAAGGCGCGGGACTATGATGTCCTCGAACGAAATAACAGGCCCGCCCGCTTGCCTGAGCCTTTCCAGCTCACCGACGTCAAGCACTCGACCTATCGCTTGGCCGGCTTCGGCAACCGGTAGGATTGTAGCCAGGTGGGACCGTGCGAGTTGCGAAGTCCACGAAGCAGACCGCCGTCATCATACGGCGGCCCGCCCATCCAGGCGTTGTTGAGGATCGATTTCCAGCGCCTTCCATGCCTGGCGGCATAGGCCTGAAGTGCTGCTTCCCGTTCCGGCGTCAAAGGCGGCAGCGTTTCGCGTGTGCGACGGACGGTGCGCGTTTTTGGTCTGGGATCCGCCGGTGCTTCCCTTAGAGCGATCAACCGCCTGAGTTCCGCGACACCGGCATTGAGGCAGGCTTCGCCTTCGAGGTGATGGAACTGCAGCCAGAAAGCGGTGCGTTCCGCCGGTGATGCGCCGATGCCTGCTCTTCGCTCCAGGTCTCCGATCGTGCTCATGGCGTCCTGCCTCCCGGACCGGTAGCGGCCACGACTGTGCCGTCGGACCCGGCTCTCGCCCGCAGCGCCGCGATTGCCGCATCCTGTCGGGCGAGTTTTCTCGAAAGCGCATCGATTTCCGGCTGACGCTCGGCGGTGATCGCTGCAAGATTGGATCGGTAGCGTTCGAGGAAGGCGCTTGGCTGCGGCGCCTTGCCGCGACGATATCCGCACTGACGGCGACCGAACTGGGGAACAATCGTGGTCATGCGTCGCGTGATCTGACGGTTGATTAGATCGAGCTGGTGCTGCGTCTGCCGTCGCGCCGATTCCATTTTGGTAAACTGCGCGGCGCGTTGCTCGGAATTGGACATCACGCCGCCCTCCCGCGCCAAGCGGCGAAGCTGGAGGGGCCGGCATAGACGGCATGCCGCGTCTCATCGATGATGAAGCCGAAGCGACCGACCGCATACTCGTCGCTCGGCACCAGAACGCGCCGCTCTTGCGCATGTTCGCCTCGCCTGCCGCCGATGGTGGCGATCACCTCGGTCATACCAGTGTGATGGTCCGAACGAAGTGCCGCGGTGACGATCCAGTCGCCGGCATGTTCCCGTGCGAATGGCTCGGCGTTCCTATGGTAAGACTCGCCGGGTGCAAGCGAGCGACCGAAGATCGTTTCCCAGGCATCCGGCCAGCTCTCGCGGATCGTCTTGTCGGCGCACTTGCGCTCATAGGTCGTGAACAGGTCCGGAAAGGTGAGGGCGACGATTGCCCAGGCGGCGTCCTCTTCATACCAGCCGCCATCTATCCTAAGCATCGAGTGGACCTTGGCATTGCGGGCGTCGGAGAGCCTGAAGCCACCATGACCTGCCGTCGTATGGCACACGATTCCGTCGGCGTAGACGGTGGCGCCCTGCGACGGCCCCCATGGGGTGCTGCAGGTCACCCGGACGGTCTGGCGGATAGTATCCGCAGTTCGCGGCTGTGCCCGGCCTGTTCGATCATGCGGTTACGGAACGCGGCTTCGCCCTCGACAGAGCCATGGTGCGAATAGAAATCATCGCGCTTCAGTTCGGCAAGCGCCCGCGACACGCGCCAGGCACTGGCAAGAACATACTGCCTATCCCGGGCGGGAACCATGGCGAAGACGAGATCGGCCACACGCGCAACGGCCATGCCGTCGGCGCTTCTGCCGAACTCCACCCCTGACGCGTCAGGGGCGGAGACTTCGAAGGATTGCGAACGGACCATAGTCATGCTGCAGTCCTACCCTCGATCTGATCGGCGGCGACCTCGTCGGCGGTCACCTCCTCGAGAACGGCATGCGGATATCCGTGCCGGGCGAGCCATTCCGCGGCCGCCTGCCGATTGTTTCCCAGGTAAACGAGTTCGGCATTGGCGCCGGGGCGATCGAAGACGCGAACTGATCCAAGTGCGGGACGCTCGACGACTTTGAATGTCAGGCCGCTATCGAGCGAGAAGGTCCGGTGGATACGGATGGTGATGATGCCATTTGCGCCGAGATCGCCTTCATGCAGCGTGAAACACGGTGTCAGGCTGGTGGCGCCGACGCCGCGCTTGCCTTCCTTGCGGATCAGCCGACCCTGGCTATTGCGCGTTTGCAAGCTGACAGTTTCTTCTTGTGGCACTCGGGCGGTCGTGGGGTACCATCCGACCAGGCGACGATGGAGCCGATCGGGGCGAGATCATAAATCAGAGACGCGGACATCGCATCCTCCTTCAAGTTTTGCGGGTGGTGGAAACGAAACCGCCGCCGGGACGACCAGCGGCGGAAGATCAAACGGAGAAGGATGGGGCGGCGGCTATTCCGCCGCAATCCCGTAGGCGGTTTCCTCCTCGTCGGAGGCGGCATCACTCAGTGGGTCGTCGCCGGGATCGTCATGTCCCGTCGCCGTTGGATCGAGGCCGTCGACACCGATGCTCTCGTCCTCAGCACCGTCGCTGTCGTCGCCCGCGACATCATCGGCGTGCTTCATGATATCTGCGATGTCCTTCGGGTCAGGCGCAAACAGCGCCGCCGGAAGGACGAAGGCAGCATCGGCCGCGAAGTGATCGACGAGTCCCGCGCGGGTTTCGCGGACCCGTGCCCGCGGGACGAGATTGACCGACTTGGCGGCGGCTTCCAGCGCCTGACGCGACAGGCAAAGCAGGAAATCCTCGGTGCCCATGTTTGGAAGGAAAGCGTCCGCGCCGATCGCGTCACCGGCAATGCGCGAGACGACGCCACTGTTCGACATGCCGCGCCGGCATGAGAGCACGTCGATGAGAACGGAGCGGGCGGCGACACGCGCGCCGTCCATGTCGAACGACAAGCGTCCGTCTGCGGAATAGAGGCGCGCGACATGACGCTGGAAACGCTTCGATCCGAACACGGTGTCGTTGGCACCGGAATCGACCCGAACATTGGTGCCGGCAAACGCCATGACCAGGAGCGCCATCAGCATGTCGTCCTCGATCGGCGCCCGGGCGAGCGCCTCATGCAGCGCATCGGTACGGAAATCGCCAATCATGTCCTGGCCCTTCTGCGTGACCTCGGGCCTGGTCTTCCCGACGACATCGGTGTCGTCGTCGGCCTCCGTCGAAGCGCCACCGGCTGGACCGGGTCGCCCATCGGTTTTCCTTGGCTCCGGCATCCGGTAGTGGACGCTCTGCACCTTGCCGTCGCGATCGAGATACATCGCGGTGCAATCGCCCTTCGCCGGCTTGCCGTAGACGCGTTCGGCCTTCTTGGGCAGTTCCGGCTGGCCCCAATTGTTGACCTCGACGATGGCGCCCTTCTTCGGAAGGTTGCTCGCCATCCACTCCTGCTGGGCGCCGAGAAAGGCTTCGACATTGGTGGTGTAGCGATTGTCCTGATCGGCCGGGCCGAACAGGTCCTCGGCCCACTCGATACCGTACGCGAGGCGAAGATCGTCGCCAAAACTTGCGTCGCGGGCATGCATGCGGGTTTTCGAGAGGCCGTTGGCGATCTGCCACCAGGCCGCCGTGTCGCCCTTTTTGGGCTTATGGGCTTTCCAGACCTCTTTCTGCTCTTCGGACGATGCGGCCGCGATCGTCCTTAGCTGCTGCTCGTTGGGCATGTCCCCCTTCGCCATCTGGTCGAGCATGGAAGGCAGCACGTTGGCGAGCAGACGAAGCTTGCGGATCTGGCGGACGGGAAGCGCGAGCGCCACCGCGATCGCCTCCTCGGTCCAGCCGAGCGCGACCAGCCGCTCGATGCCCCGCCATTGGTCGACCGGATTGAGCGGCTCGCGCGCAATGTTCTCGACCATCGAGCGCATGCCGCCATTGTCGTTGGCCGCTTCGACGACGATCACGTCGATTTCCTCGAGACCGGCGGCAATCGCCATTCGAGTGCGCCGGTGACCGGCTTCGATGATGTAACCGTTGCCGCCGACTTCCGGGAAAATGACCGGCGGCTGGATCACGCCGACGGCCTTGATCGTCGCCAAAAGCAGGGCGTCGGCCTGCGGCGTCGACTTCGATTGGCGCGTGTTGTCGGGGTTGTCCTTCAGCGCACGCGGATCGACCTTCATCAGTTGCATGGGATGCTCCTTGTCGGGGATTGGACACGGCCCTCTGCCTGCCCTTCTCGCGTCTTCATTCTTTCCGAAGACACTTCCCGGGCCGCGGAGCGGGCGGCTGGGTGCAACTGCGGCCGAGCATCGCTGCCGCGAAGGACGAGCGGGGCTTACAGCCCTGCGAAGGACGAGTGGCGGGATGCGGAGGCGGCGGTTGAGCGGAAGCGGCGACCAGCCGACTGCTCTGCGACCGGTTCATCTCCCTCTTCTTCTTTTCTCCCTTGCTTGTTTCTCATTTCGGCGGCTGACGCGCCGGCCTGCAAAACACATCGGATTGCGCGCGACTGGATGTCGATCGGGATAAGATGGGAGACAAAAAAAATGGGCCAGCGGAAACCGCGGCCCATGAAGTGTGAAGGTCAATAAACCTCCAGAGGGGAACAGCTGCTGCGGCGGAACTGGGAGGAAAGCCGCCATGTGCATCAGCTGTATGCGTTATGCTCGATTTTTGACCACTTGGAAAACGCTTTTTGTGCACTGCAGCCATGTGAATGCTGCAGCGCTTCCAAAACCCGAGCGGACACAGGTCCGGCAATGGCGTCGGACCTAGGCCGCTTCCGAGGCGGATAAGCTCTTCTCGTGTGCCACGGCTGCCAATGCCTCATCGACGTCCCGTAGCTGCCGGCGCTTCTCGGCGAGTTCTTCGGAAAATGCAAACAGGCCGCCCTCGCGCGAGCGGTAGGAGGCGAGACGCCGCTGGGCGTCATGAAGGCGATGGCGATAGCGTTCCTGCTCCTCGTCAAAACCGTCGAGCGCGTGCTCGAGGCGGGAGGTAGCGCCAAGCGGCGTCACGGTCACCGGCAGATCGATTTCGTAATCGGCTCCAGTGCGTTGGAGAAGGGTCGTGTAGCGATACCCATCGTCCCTGCCGAACCGCTCGCCGGAATAGACGAGGTCAAAGCCCCCGACCGAGGCGATGACGCTGTCGTCTTCCTGCTGGCGCTGAACGAGAGTGAGAATTTCCCTCATCAAGGCGCGACCGGCGGCTTTCCGTTCGTTGAAAGCCTCGCCGACGACAGTCATGGCAAAGGCTTCGGCCGCGGTCGGAACGAGGCGCCCGATGTCCTTGCCGATTTCCGCAATCCGCCGCTTCGAGATCTCGATATCGCGTTCGGCGTCACGAATCTGCCGGCGCACGGCATATTGGTCGTCGTCATGGGCGGCGCGCAGGCGTTCGAGACGGGCAATGTCCGCCTCGAGTCCCGCCTTCTGCATCAGGCGTTCGTCGCCACTCGCAATCGCCTTGGCCATGGCGAACTGATTGGCCGCACCTTCGCCGAGATCTTCCAGCCGGCGGATCGAAGTATCGCCAGAGAGTGCCGCCGCGATGAAGCGAGCCTTGCGTTCGTTGTTCTGCCACATCGAGGCATCTAGCGAACCTTGGGTGGCATAGGCGAAGATATCGACCTCGTCATGCTGATTGCCCTGACGCACGATCCGGCCCTCGCGCTGCTCGATCTGCGAAGGCAGCCAGGGGACGTCGAGATGATGCAGCGCCTTGAGACGGAGCTGCGCATTGACGCCGGTACCCATTGTGTCCGACGAGCCGATCAGGAAGCGGATCTTGCCGGCACGGACGTCGGCGAACAGGCGCTGCTTCGCCTCCGACTTCTTGTAGTCCTGCATGAAGGCGATCTCGGATGCCGGAACGCCCATGCGGACGAGCTCGTCCCTGATCCAGCGGTAGGCGGAAAAGCCCCTGCTTTTCTTGACATTGATGGTGCCGAGATCCGAAAAGATCATCTGCGCCGCACCCGGCAGATCGAAAGGCTTGCCGTCGGGGCGGAGATACGTGCTTTGCGCGGTCTCCTGCCAGATGCGGAAAGCGTTCTGGACCAGCAGGTTGAGCTTGTTGTCCGGTTCGTTGTCATTGTCCGCGTCGACCAGGCGGAGATCTATGGCGGCATGGCGACCGTCGGTGATGACGGAGAGAAGGATGTCGTCGCCGGGCTGCGCCGGTCCCTCGCGCATCTCGATCGCCTTGATACGGGCATCGAGGATCGTCTGGTAATTCTTGAAGGCCTGAGTCGGCTTGGCCGTCAGGATCTGCCGGCGGCCGGTCGAGATATCAGGCACCTTGACGTAGTCGCGGAGATCCTCAGGCATCACCACGTCGGCGAAGGACCGGAACATCGCGATCAGTTCCGGGACGTTGACGAAGGAAGCAAAACGGCTGACGGGCTTGTATTTGCCTGATGGCTGGATCTCCAGTTCCGTCGTCGTATCACCGAAGGTCGAGGCCCAGGCGTCGAATTCATGCAGCCCGCGTTCGGCGAGGGCCGCATGCCCGAGCAGGCGTTGGACCGAGAACATCTCGCCAAGCGTATTGGTGATCGGCGTGCCGGACGCCAGAACCAAAGCCCGGCCAGGGTTCTTCGTCTCGATGAAGCGAGACTTGACGTAGAGGTCCCAGGCACGCTGCGATCCGTTCGGATCGATGCCTTTCAAGGTCGACATGTTGGTGGCGAAGGAAAGTTTTCTGAATTCCTGCGCCTCATCGACGATGATCTGGTCCACGCCGATCTCCGGGATGGTCAGCAGGTCGTCCTTGCGGGTGGACAGCGCCTCCAGCCGTTCCTTCAGGCCTTCCTTGAGCCGCTCGAGCCTCTTGCGCGACACGCGATCCTCACTGTCGACCTTGATCAGCAGATCCTCGTAGAGCTCGAGCTCATCCTGGATCATCTGTTGCTCGAAACTCGACGGCACGGCTATGAACCGGAATGCCGAATGCGTGATGATAATCGCGTCCCACGTGGCGGTCGCCGCGCGTGACAGGAACCGAGCGCGTTTGTCCTTCGAAAAATTCGTCTCGTCGGCAACGAGAATGCGGGCGTTTGGATAAAGCGCCAGGAACTCCCGCGCCGCCTGCGCCAGGCAATGGCCGGGTACGACCAGCATCGCCTTGGCAATAAGACCGAGCCGGCGCTGTTCCATGATGGCGGCTGCCATGGTCATCGTCTTGCCGGCGCCGACGGCGTGGGCGAGATATGTCGATCCCGACGAGATGATGCGCCAGATGCCGCGCTTCTGGTGCCCATAAAGAACAAGGGCGCCAGAGGCGCCGGGAAGTTTCAGGTGCGAGCCGTCGAATTTTCGTGGGGCGATGTTGTTGAAGCGATCGTTATAGACCCGCGCCAGCCGGTCGGTGCGATCGGGATCGGTCCAGACCCAGTTCTGGAACGCTTGCTTGATCTTCTGGAGCTTGTCGCGGGCGGCCTCGGTGTCGATGACGTTCAGAACGCGCCGCTCACCGTCGGCGTCCTTGAACACGTCGAAAATCTGCGGCACGCGGCTGTTTAGTGCATCGGCGAGCAACTCACCGGCATGCCGGCGGTCAGTGCCCCATTCGGATGTACCGGCTGCCGTCCAACCAAGTTGCCGCCCCTCGACTGTCCAAGAGCCGAGTTCCGGCATGTGATGGATCCTGATCTCGGCGCCCATCGTCTCGTGCACGAAGTCAACGATATCAGCGGCCGGAATCCAGGGTGCGCCCAGCCGGGCGGTGATATCAGACGGGCGGAGATCAGCCGGCTGCACCGCCTGAAGCGCACGGACATTGCGCTCATAAGCGGGATCGAGCTCGGCCGCAGCTGCCGCGGCAGCAAGTTTGGTGCGCACGGCCCCGGAGAGATAAGCATCGGAGGTTTGCCAGGAGCCGTCGGCGGGATCGCGGAAAATAGTATCGCCAAGCGCATTGAGAGCCGCATCCGTGGCGCAATGAAGAAGTTCGGCAATATGATCGAGGTCGATGCGTCCGCGGTCGTTGAGGACGACGGCCAAGGCATCGGCGGCGGAGGTGATGACGGGCGGGGAAGGGGGCGCGATGACGCGTTCTAAGAAAATCGGCCCGGGCCTGGCCGTGTCGGTTTCGAGGTCATAGTCCTCGATGGAGGCGACCAGCCAGCAGTCCGGATCGTCGCGAAATGGCAGAAGGTTCGGCTGGCGATGGTTCTCACGAACCTCGCCCGTCGTCTCATCCTCGATGATCGAGACAGTGGTGTGGTTGATCGGGCCGAAATCGCGCACGAAGTTCGACCAGGCGATGCGCAGCCGTACCTGCAGCTCGCGCCACGGCCGGTCCAGTTCCTGGGCTTTCAGGACGTCGCGCACGGCCTCGCGGATCGGGATCAGTTTGCGGATGATCCGGACGTGCTTTTCAGAAATTCCCACGCCACTGCGCGCCTTGCGCACCTTGATGGCAACGGGCTCGCCGTCGACGACCTGCATGAGACCATGTCTGACATCGACAAAATAGCTGCCTTCGCGCACCTTGGCATTGTCGGGACGCAGATCGACGATCTCGGCAAGCTCATCCTCCAGATCGATGTCGATGGCGGTCGGCTCGCCGTCATAAAGACCTTCCGGAAGAAGCGCGATTGCCTCCGTCAGCGCCGCGTCGAGCTCCTCGCCGGCGCGAGGCCGGCACGTATAGGTCTTCCCGAAGGGACCGGAAGTCAGGGCATGATCGCCGAGCACGAAGCCCGGATGCTGCGCGAACCACCGGTTCACGCGGATCACCCCCCCGTCCTCGGCAGTCGGCCGGACGTCCTCCAGGTTAAGCCACGAAAGGTCGCCTTCCGGCTCGCCTGCTTTGCGCTTGCGGAAGAAAAGGATGTCGGCGACGACGTCGGTCCCTGCGTCCCGCCGAAAACTGCCTTCGGGCAGTCGGATCGCGGCAATTAGGTCGGCGGACTTGGCGATATGCTCGCGGGCAGTGCCATCCACCTTGTCCATGGTGCCGGCGCTGGTGACGAAGGCGGCCAGGGCACCGGGTTTCAGGAGATCGATCGATCGGGCGATGAAGTAATCGTGCAGCCGAAGACCGAGCGAACGATATTGCCGGTCGGAGCGAACCGTCCGATCGGAGAAGGGCGGGTTGCCGATGGCAAGATCGTAGATCGCATTGAGGTCGGTGCGCGCGAAATCGCCGTTGACGATGCGCGCGTTCGGCTGCAGCAGACGCGCGATGCGGGCCGTGACGGGATCGAGTTCGACACCCGTGAGGTAGCTCAGTTCGCGATAGTGTTTCGGCATCAGCGCCGGAAACAGGCCAGTGCCGATGCCGGGCTCCAACACACGGCCGCCGCGCCAGCCGAGACGTTGCAAGCCCATCCAGATCGCCCGAATGACGAATTCGGGGGTGAAGTGGGCATATTGGGTGCAACGGGCAAGCGACGCATATTCTTCCCCGCTGACGGCCGATTCCAGCGAGTTGCCGAGATCGTCCCAACCTGTGCGGAAGTCGGTTTCCCCCGGCCGCCGGAACATGCCATTCGCCAATTCACCAGCGCCGAAGCCGGTGAAGCGGATCAGCCTCGCCTGCGCAGTCGGGGTCGCCGGCAGATTGAGCTTCTCGATTTCGTTGGCGGTGAGGATGGCCACGACATTGATGCGTGCCCGCTCCTTCCAGGTCGCGGCGAGATCGCGGTCGCCGTCGTCGAGATAGAAGTTGGCGCGCTGCCCTTGCTTTCGCGACGCCGGCCGGTTGGTCGCCGGCAGAGCCCGCGCCGGCGCAGGAGAGGGCGGGGTCGGGTCGGACTCGTCGTCGTTGGCGGCAAAACCGCCGAACGCGGTGACGCCAAGACCGAGTCCTGATGACAAGGCGCTGCTGCCAAACATATCGAGGGTGAAGGGATCGTTGCTCATCGAAAGTTCCTTGTAAGCGAGCGTCATCGATCCGCCGCAAGCGACAGTCGAGGAACGCGAAGGGGTGGAGGGGGGCCGCCTGCATGGGCTGCGCGGCTATCGTGGGCCGAGCGCGATTGCTCGCGCACGGATACAAGCGGAAACTCTCAAGCCGCGATCGGCGATGCGAGGTTGCGCAGTTGTACCGGCAGCTTGGCGGCGATCTCGTCGTTGCTGAGGTCTTCCAGCAACTTCAGAACAGTGCCGCCTTTACCGCCGTAGATCATCACGGTGCGCTTGCCACGCGAGGCCTCCGGCCAGCGCTCGCCGGCATAGCCGCGATAGTCGTCCGCCGTACTGCTCCAGATATGCTCGAGGCGCTCCTCATGCGTCATGGCCCTGACCGGACGACTTTCGCGCTCGATGATCGCAAGGCGCATGGTCTCGACGGACGATTGCTCGGCAAGGTCGCAATAGCCGTGAAAATAGCGGAACGCCTCGTCGATCCGGAGTGCGAAGAACACCGATGTCACCGAGCCGGTCAGGAACTCGCGCATCGCAAACATCGAACCGCGGATCCAGAGCGGCGGCAGGATTTCGAACATATAGTCGTGCTCGGCCTCGCCGATCTCGAACCATTCGCCGGCATAGAGCGGCATTGCGTCGTCTTCCCAGCGGTTGGGCCCCTGGAGATGACGGTCGAACATGCGGAACATCTGCGGTCGGCTTGCGACGCCCTGGAAGACTTTTCGGATTGCGGGAGAGGAATTCATCTGCGGCTCCTTCGGAGGTTTCGGGCCGAAGCGCGGCACTGTCCTCTCGACCTTGCCTTCCTCTTCAGTCCTTCATGACCCCCTGGCTGCCGCCGGCATCGTGACCGTCTGGGTCAAGGGCCGGCTCCGCCGGGCGAAGCCTCCCTTGACGCGGGCGGCGCGCATGCGGCACGCCTCCTCCTTCCATCCTTTCCGTCTTTTCCTTTTCCCTGATCTTCAGGGTTTCGTTCCAGTCCTCCACGGGCGGCCGAAGTCGCGTCCAGTCGCAGTCTGCATCGTCGGCAAGCGTCCGCAGCCGTTCGGCAAACATGTCGCCCTGCGCATTGGCGTCCGTCGCAGCAACCATCTGGACGCCAGGTTTTGCGGCCAACTCCCGCAACGCTGCCTCCGTGGTGGGAGACCATCCGCCGCCAGTGCTGAGATAAACCGTGCCCTGACGCAAACCCTCAATCGCTGCGAGGCTCATGGCATCGATCGCGGCTTCCGTGACGGCCAGGCGCAGTGCGCTGTCCGAACCGAAGCGGAAAAGAACCTTGGTTCCTCCGGACGCAAAACCCCGGTATTGCGGACCCCGCGCTTCCCAGCCGGTCAAGAGCTCGGCCTTGTCTCGGTGTGCCGCCCACATGCTGCCTTGCGGACCTTCGCGCAGAAGGTCGCCTTTGATCGCCGCTCGCAGCACGGTCGCTGGCAGGCGGCGCTCGCCATTGAGGTATCGCCACGACGCGGAACCGGGCCAGGGTCGCCTGCGGGATTGCCAACGATCGGCAAGAGAGAGGTCGCATCTCTCGCCATCTCTCGCCGACTGCCATTCCGGCTCCGTGATCTGAAAACCGACCAGAGCCGCGACCCGCTCGGCACCTTCGAGAAAGCCGACCCGATCGAGATGCTCGACAAGCCGGAACACATCGCCTTTCGCGTCGGACAGGGGATCGAACCATCCGCGCCCTTCATAGGTGACGATGATGATCTCGCCGCCGCGGCGGAATTTGACCGCCCGCCGTGTGCTTTCCTTCGCGTCTATTGCAAAACCGGCATGCTCAAGCACTGCCGCACAACTGACCTGATCGCGCAGCGCTTCAATCTCTCTTCTCTTCATTTTTCATTCCGATCGCCCAGCGATCGGCCTCCATAATCCTTCCTTGCCCGTCGGTTCACCGACGCCTTTCGGCAGGCCCCGAAGAGCAAAGACCGCAAGGGCGCGGCTGGCAATTGTCGGATCATGCAAGCTGACGTCGGACGCGGCGAAGCCCCCCTTGCGGCCTGCCGCTCGCAAGGGGCACCCACGCGGCGCCGGCTCAATGAGCCGGCCATGGCGTATACTCGTGCACGATCGCCAGATCGTCGGCGTCGATCTCGTCAGAAGGAAGGACGCCGTATTCTCCGTCGACCTCGAAGAGGGTGACCGGGACCATCAGGTCACGGGAAAGCTGGAGGGCGTGGGACTGTGCGAGAGAGAGATCGTGCGACATTTGAGAGGCTCCTACGGGAGCGGGCCAATTCCCGCTCGATGGCTCCTCAAAAGGCACGGGGTCCGGGCGCGATCACCGCGAGGCGAAGCCGACGCGGCCGCAGCTTGCTAGCGGACCCTTTATGGGTTGATCGTGGAAGATCCGGAACCGGGCCAGGACGCCATCACAGACAAGCGGGATTGGCTTGCTTCCGTTTGGGCCACCGTTCGACGCACGATTTTCGAGCTTCGTGCCAGGTCGTCGCTGCCCGCAGGCCGATTACTCGTGTCTTCGATTTAGCGGGTCAGGTGTTGGCTGAGCGAAGGACTCTGCGTCGCCGCGTGACCGAATGTCGCGTCAGCTTCAGTCGTGGCACCGCCTAAGTTGCGATGAGTCGTGCCTTTCGCGGTTTGCGGAACCCGACCCTGCAAGCGAGAGCGATGGTGCCCGGAGACCGAATGCATAGTTCGCCGCCGACCCAATCTGTCCGCCAAATTTGATTCCCGGAGTCCGCGAAAGCGGGTGTCCACCCTCGGGCGGCACACGGAGGACTGTTGCCGGATTTCTATCGCGGCGCGTTTCACATCAATAACCGAGCGGCACTCTGGATTGGCTTCCCCTTAAGCTCGGCATCACTTCGGTTCTCACTATGATCACGCTCAAGAAGCGATGACACTATTGAAGCCTATTACGGGTTCCCTCAGACAACTCCTTGAGGATCAGCGCGCAAGACGTCGCACCAGCATCCAGCACGCCGAGCGATCGTTCGCCCAGCCTGCTGGCTCGGCCGATCCGCGCGATCAAGTTCACCGTCGAATCGCGGCCACTTTCGGCTGCCGCAACGAGGAGTTCCAATGCCTCGTCGAAGGATTTTCCTTCTGATGTCGCATTGTCAAAAGCTTCAACAGCAGGCACCAACGTGTCAAGCAATGTCTTGTCGCCGACTTTGGCCGAACCAATTTGTTGAATACCCGTCAAGCCAGCATGCAGCATTCGGCTGAACGTCTTGTTGTCGATCTGGTCGACCTGATCGATCTGCTGGGCAAACTCGGTGAACATCACACCGTAAAGCGGACCCATAGATCCGCCGATCTCGGTCATCAGGACTGTTCCGAGGGTCTCAAGCGCTTTTGCGAGCGATAGCTCCTTGCCGCGTATCCGGTCGGCCACTAAACCGAAACCTTTCGCCATATTTATTCCGTGATCGCCGTCGCCAATCTTGCCGTCGATCTCGCTGAGGTAGGCGCGGTTGTCGATGATCGCTCTTGCCATGGAGACTACGATTTCTCCGGCTGCCGCGTTATTCATTTTTTGCATTGTTCCCTCCTTAAAGCGTCGCCGCGCAGCGAACCTCGACCTCCAGTAGCGACTTTAGCTCTTCATCGAGCGCCATGACCGTCAAAGTCGCTCCAACCATCTCAAGAGACGTGAAGTAGTTACCAACATACGCTTTGTGGATCCTGAGGCCGCGGCCGGAGATTTCCTCCTCGACGGTGTCGAAGAGAATGTAAAGTTCGTTCAGCGGTGTCGCGCCAAGGCCAGATACCAGTACGGCCACTTCTGTCCCCGAGCCGAGATCATGATCATCCAGCACGATCTGGCACATATCCTTGGCGACCTCTGATGCGCTCTTGAGCGCTTCTACTCGCGCGCCCGGCTCGCCGTGATGGCCGATACCGACTTCAATGGTGCCAAGCTCGATCTGGAAGTTCGGATGTCCGACCGCTGGAAGAGTGCACGGCCCCAATCCGACACCGACCGAGCGGCAATTGTCGATGGCCTTCTGTGCTGCGTCACGAACCTCGGATAGGCTGGCGCCCATCGACGCTTTCGCTCCGCCGACCTTCCACATGAAGATCTCTCCGGCAACGCCTCGGCGCTTCTCCCGCTCCTCGGCGGAGGCGGAGCACACGTCATCGTTCGCAACCACCGTGGCAACCTCGATGCCGTCCTTCGCGGCGAGTTTCATCGCCATTTTCACGTTCATGTTGTCTCCGGCATAATTTCCGTAGAGGACAACGACGCCGTTTCCACCATTCGCTTCGCGTATGGCATCATGAAAGCTCTTTGCCGTTGGCGACGAAAACAGCTCGCCGACCGCGACCGCGTCGAGCATGTTGCGGCCTATATAGCCACTGAAGGCAGGCTCGTGTCCGGAGCCACCTCCAGTTACGACACCCACTTTTCCTTGCGCGGGCCGGTCAATCGCCGTCACCACGCGTTGGTTTTCGGCGAGGCGCACGATGTCTCGGTGTGCCTTCACAAAGCCCTTGATGGTATCTTCCACGACCTCATCGCGGTTGTTTACAAAACGTTGCACTGCGTCCTCCTCCAGACACGGTCATTGATTGTCGTTGAGCGCTCGCCGGACGACCTTGAGCGACCGAGCCAGCGAGTCCTCGATCGATGACAGCGGCACGGGATCTCGGCGGCGAACGGGCTGCGCCTGCCGATTGCGATGCAGTCTCAAGGGAAGTTCAATACTGACCGGGAGACTGTCGAGCTTTGCGATTGCAGCCAGGAGGCGCTCGCACCCGACCTTGCCGTCGCCGATATCGCAGAAAAACCAACCTTCGTCGGTTTCACGGACATCCTTGATATGGGCGTGCGCCGATTCCGGCAGCGCCAGGATTCCATCACCTGCGAGATCGTCCATGTCCGGTCGATGTGACGCTGTGTTTGCGGCGTCGTAATTTAGCTTTAGAAAGGGCGATCCGAATTCCTCAACAAGAGAAATACCGTCCCGCGCGGTGTTGATCAGGCTATCGCTGCCGTCTCCTGGGTTTTCCAGGCCAACGATGATATCGAAGGCTTCCGCTCTTCTCAGTATGGTTTCGACGTTGCGACGGAATGTTGCCTCTCTCTGTCGGGCAGCCGCGTTGGTCGCAATAACCTTGGCTCCAATCGCCGCGGCGAATGCCATGCGGCCCGTGAACACTTCGACCGAATCTTCGAAACCGAGGTCGATGTGCGACGACATTGCATGACACAAGAGCCCCGAAGACCTAAGCGCGCTGCGCCAACTGGTCATCTCGGAAGGTGTGAAGGCGGTCTCATCGAAGGGTTCTGTATATCCAACGATAAAGGCCGGCTCGAAATGCGTGAACCCGAGGGTTGCCGCGCTCTCCAGTGCGGCCTCTCTGCTATGCCCGTCGTACGGCGCGCCGGACACGGAGATCACCCGTTCAGCCATGCATTCCTCCCTTAGCAAAGAACGGCGCAAAGGCCGTTCCGAAGGGCAAAGTGTTAAAAACGCTTCATCCGGACAAGCGAATTCCATCGGTCAATGCATGAATCCATCTCAACAAATGCGTTATTTGCGTTAAATTTCCTCATGGAATATAGAGGAAGGGCGTCCTCCAGCGTACTGAATGTCTCAAGTAGGAAAGGTGGCGAGGCACGCATAAACAGGAGGAGGGGTGATGAGCGCGTTGGAGTTTCCTTCGCTGCGATCGCTACAGGTGTTGGAAGCCGTCGCACGTCTTGGATCTTTTGGAAAAGCCGCCGAGGAACTGAGCATCAGCCCCTCGGCCGTGAGCCATCAAATGGCCGCGCTGGATTCGGAGCTCGGAATTGCTTTATTTCATCGTTCCGGGCGTTCAATCATGCTGACTGACGCGGGAAGGGCTTACGCTGAAGAGATCAGCGCCTCCTTTCGAAAGATCGAGAGCGCTACTCGCAATTTCACGACGAAGGGCAAAAGTGACATTCTGAATATCCATTCGGTTGTCAGTCTCGCTTCGCAGTGGCTCATGCCTCGCCTCGCCCGGTTTAGCGCCCGCTATCCGGAGATCGATCTTCGACTGCACGCTTCTGGTGACCCGGCCGAGCTCAGGACCGGCAACGTCGATATAGACATCCGCTACGGAACGCAGCCCGTGGAGGTTGGCATCGCCGTCGAGCCCTTCCCGCCCGAGCCAATAGTGGTCCTGTGCGCCCCATCGTTGGTCGAGGGCGCAAACGGAATACGCTCACCGCAGGATCTCGCCAGATTTCCGCTCATCCACTCCGAAGTGAACCTCTATCGCTGGCAGGATTGGGCCGACGACCACGGTGTGAGGCTCAACATGGATCGGGGGCTGCGTTTCGATAGATCTTTCATGTCCATCAATGCGGCCGCGGATGGACTTGGCGTTTGCCTGGAAAGCCTCATACTCGTCCGGCAAGATCTGAAAAGCGGGAGGCTCGTTGCGCCGTTTGGCCTGGAAGGCCCCAGCATCAATTGCCATAGTCTCGTGTACTTACGGTCCAGGGCAAGAACGCCAAAGATCGCTCTGTTCAAACGTTGGATCGAAGAGACCCTGGCTGGCGACGCGGTTTCTGCGAATGAGATCGACGCCGGCGGGAGGTGAGTTATGCGCAATCAGGGTCGGGGATGCGCGACTGGTGGATCAGACGCGCATCCCCGACGTCAGGCAGTGGTTTAGCCGAAGAATTTCCCGAGTTCGTTCGCTATGAATTCGGGAGCTTCTTCCGCAACCCAGTGACCCGAGCCCGGGATCAATCCGCCTCGAACGTCACTTGCCACCCGCTGCAGTGATTCCATCGTCTCCATGCCGCGGCCAAAACCACTGTCTCCGCCCAGGGCGAGGACCGGCATTTCGAGCTTGCCATCCCTTTCGAGGAATAACTCGTTGTCTTTGACGTCGGTTGGAAAGCCCCGATAATAGGCGAGAAGTGTGCGCAGGCCACCCGGTTTCAGGTAGGTACGGAAATACTCATTCTTGTCTTCCTGAGATAGCACGTTTGCCCGGCTGCCGTAATTGTCAAACAACCATTCCAGATAGATTTGCTCGCGACCGCCGAACATCGCTTCCGGCAAATCCGGCGTCCTGAAGAAAGGGTGGTGCCAACGGCGGCCGCCTTGCGACATGTCCGCTCCATCGCCAGGAATGGTAACGTCCAGGATCGCGAGCTTGCTAACAGCCCCCCGGTGCTGCGCGGCCAGGGCAAACGCCACCGGGCCGCCCCAGTCGTGTCCCACAAGATTGAAGCGATCGATCTTCAGATGTTCAGAAAGAAGCTCCCACACGTCCTCGGCAATCGTTTTCTTGTCGTACCCATCGGCGGGCCGGGAAGTGTCGCCGAGGCCCCGCAGGTCCGGCGCGATGATCGCGTACTTGTCCGCGAGGAAGGGGATCACGTGCCGCCATTCGTGCGAACTCTGCGGCACCCCGTGAAGGAGAACCAGCGGCTCACCGGATCCTGCGGTCAGGTAGTGCATGGTGATGCCGGACAGTCGCGCGTAATTGCTCTTTATCTCGGCACTCACTTCTTTGCCTCCTTCTGGCCCGCGGTCATTCCCCGATACGCACGAATGACCTGACTGTCATCTGCCGAGCCTGACCCCTGCCCAGACGCGGCAAGGAAGAACTGATGCGCAACGGAGGCGAGCGGCAGGGCGGCCCTGGCAGAGGAGCCGGCGGCAAGCACGATACCGAGATCTTTCACAAAAATGTCTACCGCGCTCGTTACCTCAGGGTCTTCCAGAAGCATCCGCTGGCCACGATCGTTGAGCATCCAGCTGGCGGCCGCCGAGCCGGACACGATCTCGAGTACCGTTGAGGTGTCGAGGCCAGCCCTTTCGGCGAGCGACAGCGCCTCAGCCGCTGCCGCCAAGTGTACGCCGCACAGCAACTGGTTGACTGCTTTGGCAACCGATGCCTGGCCAGGCCGCTCTCCGAGATAATAGATCTTGGAGCCGAGCACGTCGAAAAGATTGCGGCTCGTCTCATAGGTTTGCCTGTCGCCAGCCACCATGATGGAGAGCGACGCGTCGCGCGCTCCGGCGACGCCGCCGGAAACAGGCGCATCCAGAAACCGGTGACCGCGAGCAATAACGGCCTCGGCGAGCTGTTCAACCTCGCCGGGAGGGCATGTTGACATCAGGACGACGACGCTGGCCCTGGTTGAATTTGCCAAGGCGCCCCGTTCGAAGAGGGCTTGGTGCGCCTGGTCGATGTTGACTACCATCAACATCAAGACGTCGGTCTCGCTGGCCGCTTCTGTAGCGTCTGGATAGGCAGTCCCGCCACTGTCAGCGAAGCTTCTTAGAGCATTCTCCGAGATGTCAAACCCCTTGACCCTGAAGCCGCTTTTTAGGAGATGCGACGCCATCGGCAATCCCATCGAGCCGAGACCGATAAAACCGATTGTCGGTTTTCCCGGTCCTCGTGCCGGGCTCGGCTTTGTTTCTAAAGCTTGGTGCAATTCCGGTCTCCTCCGCGATACTGGCACGTCATAGGCCGGCACATCCCACCGGAGTGCCATGCTCGCATGCAAAGCGGTTAGCATGGCGGCTTCCTCCACATCAAAAGAGTTTGCGCAAAAAACATGTGACCTGGATTCATGTTGCCTGGCGCGTTCTCCTAGAAAAACTTTGCCTCCATCGCGGGTCACGCCGAACTCGCCTGAGTTCAACTCACCATTGGCCGGAGGCAATTCATTTGCGGACGTTTGGCGCAAGCGCCTAATTTACGTCCAGCCGCACAGTGGGAGGCTCCCGGCTTCAGCGACATCAGTCCAAGGTCTAAGCAACCTGCAAGAAACTGAGGACGCTTACGAGGAGAGCGCCTGCGCTGGAGGCTCCTAAAAACATCGACATAGATCAACACGGTTAGAGGAGGAACCAATGATCAGAATGAATCGCCGTACCCTTATTATGAGTTCCGTGGCGATGACCGCCGCGCTTGCGGCACCGCGCATCATGCGTGCGAGTTCGCCTGAATTCTCGTTTAAATTCGCCAACATCATGCCGGTTGATCATCCGCTCAACACGCGGATGACCGAGGCTTCCGACAAGATCAGCCAGCAGACAGACGGCCGCGTGAGTATTCAGGTGTTCCCCGCGAGCCAGCTCGGCACCGATGCTGATATGCTCAGCCAGCTTCGATCAGGTGGCCTGGACCTTCTTGCGCAGACAGGCCTCATCGCAGCGACACTCGTCCCGCCGGCGGCCATCACCGGTGTAGGATTTGCCTACCCCGACTACGCGCACGTGTGGAAGTCGGTTGATGGTGAGCTCGGCCGGAGCATCCGGACGGCTT
This sequence comes from Rhizobium sp. R339, assembly GCF_002211395.1. Lineage (NCBI taxonomy): Bacteria > Pseudomonadati > Pseudomonadota > Alphaproteobacteria > Hyphomicrobiales > Rhizobiaceae > Rhizobium > Rhizobium sp. R339. The sequence goes on along the minus strand of NZ_LOKV01000029.1, from coordinate 139,012 downwards.
TTGAGACGGTCAACCTGATCGCCTTCGAGAAGATGTGGGACAACGGCTTTCGGCAGACGACCTCGATCGGGAAACCGATCAAGTCGCCCGAGGACCTCAAGGGCTTCAAGATCCGCGTCCCTCCTGCGCCGCTCTGGACATCGCTTTTCAAGTCTCTCGGCGCCGCGCCGACGTCGATTCCATGGGGCGAAACTTATTCCGCACTCCAGACCCACGTCGCCGACGGTCTCGAAAACCCGCTCGCTGGCATTTACTTTGCCAAGATGTACGAGGTTCAAAAGTATCTCTCCCGGACTAACCATATGTGGGACGGCTTCTGGATTCTCGCCAATCGGGACAACTTCGAGATGCTGCCTGAGGACTTGCGTGACATTGTCGTCACCGAGATCAATCGCTCGGCTATCGTGCAACGCGCTGATGTCGAAAAGCTGAATTCCGAACTCCAGGCAGAGCTGACGAGCAAGGGTCTTGAATTTATCGACGTCGATGTTTCCAAGTTCCGCGCGACGCTGCAAGCTTCGTCGTTCTACTCCGATTGGAAGGGGCGTTTTGGCGAGGAAGCATGGGCGTTGCTGGAGTCTACCTCGGGCAAATTGATCTGAGGCGTTGACATGGCTACTTCTGAAAATGTCAGCCCCCCGGTGATCGGCGCGTGGCCAGTCCTGGCGAAAGCTGAAACGCGCCTGGTGCGCCTGATTGAATTGATCGCCGCAGCACTTGTTGTCGTCGAGGTACTCGTGCTGTCGGCGGGCGTCTTCGCCCGCTATGCATGGGGCGAGCCGCTCATCTGGTCGGATGAGCTCGCCTCCATGTTGTTCCTCTGGCTTTCGATCGTGGGCGCGGTCCTCGCTTTTCACCGCGGACAGCACATGAGGATGGGCGTTATCGCGGACGCGATGCCGCCCGTCGTAAGGGCAAGACTGGAGGTGGCTGCACTTGTCTTTTGCCTTTCGGTCTGCGTGCTTCTTCTGCCCAAGGCCACGGCCTACGCTCTTCATGAAGTTCCGGTCGTCACTCCCGCGATGGAAGTTTCGGTCGCATGGCGTTCTTTTGGTCTTCCGATCGGACTTGGCCTGATGCTTATCCTTGGCGTGACCAATGCCCTTCAGCGCATCACGCTGAGCGATTTCCTGATCGGGGTCCTTGTAGCCGCATGCTTGATAGGGTTGGCGATTGCGGCGAAACCGTTGATCATGGCGATGGGCAACTGGAACCTCGTGCTTTTCTTCGTAGTCTTCATCGCACTAGGTGTGCTGAGCGGCGTACCAATCGCGTTCGTGTTCGCTCTCGCTGCCATCAGTTATGTGGCTCTGGGTACGAGCCGTCCGATAAGCGTGATCGCGGGTCGGCTTGATGAGGGAATGTCGCATCTTCTCCTGCTGGCGGTCCCGCTGTTCGTGCTGCTGGGTATGCTGATGGAGGTTACGGGTATGGCAAAAGCGATGTTGAACTTCCTGGCGTCCTTGCTCGGACATGTCAGAGGCGGCCTGTGTTACGTCCTCGTCGCGGCAATGTATCTGGTGTCTGGGATATCGGGTTCGAAGACCGCCGACATGGCTGCTGTCGCCCCGGCACTGTTCCCGGAGATGAAAGCGAGAGGATCAAAGCCCGGCGATCTCGTGGCCCTGCTTGCGGCTACGGGTGCGCAGACGGAGACGATCCCGCCGAGCCTCGTATTGATCACCATCGGATCGGTTACGAGCGTATCGATTTCGGCCCTGTTCATAGGCGGTCTTTTGCCGGCGTTCGTCTGCGGATTGATGCTTTGCGTTGTCGTCTGGTGGCGCTATCGCAACGAGGACATGTCGGGTTTTCGCAAGCCGCCAGCCAGGGAGATCTTTCGCACATTCCTGATTGCGCTTCCGGCTTTGGCCCTGCCTTTTATCATCCGTACAGCGGTTGTCGAAGGCGTTGCTACCGCCACGGAAGTCTCGACAATCGGCATTGCCTACTCGCTGCTGGCAGGCCTCCTCATTTACCGCCGGTTCGACTGGAAGCGGGTGGGTCCGATGCTGGTGGAAACGGCGGTCTTGTCCGGAGCCATCCTTTTCATCATCGCGGCGGCAACGGCTGTGGCCTGGTGCCTGACTCAATCGGGTTTTTCGCGTGGGCTGGTTCAGACGATGGCGGGTCTACCCGGAGGAGCGCCGATCTTTATGATCGTGTCGATCGTCGCGTTCATTGTGCTCGGTAGCGTGCTGGAAGGCATTCCCGCGGTGGTTCTGTTCGCACCCCTGGTATTTCCGATCGCCAAGGGATTAGGGATCCACGACGTGCACTATTCGATCGTGGTCATTCTCGCCATGGGAGTGGGCTTGTTCCTCCCGCCGTTCGGCGTCGGTTATTATGCCGCCTGTGCAATCGGCCGTGTGAACCCGGTGGAAGGCATAAAGCCGCTGTGGGGGTACATGATCGCCCTGCTTCTCGGGCTTGCGATCGTCGCAGCGGTGCCCTGGATCTCGATCGGCTTCCTATGACGTGCGACCGTAGGCGGCCGGTAGAGAAGTCGGCTATTCTACGGTCGTAACCATGTCGGATAAGGCGGAATGCCGGGCTGGCAACGTGCTTCAGAAGCATGCTGCTGGCTCCGCACTATGCCCGGGAAGGAATGTGCCGCCCACCGGAAGATCGTTACGTCCTCGCGGTTTTCCGTGGCTTCTTCCTCAGGAGCGGTGCGCTCTTCGAGGGAAGAGGTAACATCTATCCTCCGACCGCTTAATGAACACCGTTGGCGACCTGACGCAGAGCCACTCACATGACAATGAGGCAGCCAAGGCGATCCACGATAATCTTGCCGATATTCGGATGCGAGCCGCGTCCCGCAGTCAGGGAGCCAAGAGTTCTTTCGAACTCACCGTAAGCCAACGAGATCTAATGGCCGGAGCAACGCGGTACCCCGAAACCGGTTGTTTCGATTGATTAATCGCAGGTCCGAGCGAGATCATTTGTTGAGCGATGCTCACTGAAATGGACTTGCAATTCAATTGTCGTAGACCTGCCACTTGATACCTTTCCAATGCAGACAAAGCCGAAATCCGTCGCAACAAGCGCGGTCTGCAGACGCTTTTTTACAAATGGGGAGGAGTGAAATGGGAAATGAACGTTTCGAGATCGACCGCCGCAACTTACTATTGGCAGGGGGAGCTGCTTTGAGTGGAGCCGTTTTGGGTGCGAACAGTGTAGCGGCTCACGCTGGGGCGAGCCCCGTTTCCGGGGCACAAGCTCCGGACTTTTATCGATTTGCCATTGGGGACGCCCAGGTAACCATCGTATCAGACGGCCCACTTCCGCTCGGCGACCCGACACAAAGCTTTCTCGGCGTCCCGGCCGACGAGATAAGATCCATGCTAAACCACAGCTTCCTGCCCACGGATGAGGTCGTTCTCGCTCAGAACGCACCTGTCGTAAACATCGGTGGCAAGCTGATTTTGTTCGACACGGGGATGGGATCGCTTAAGCAATTTGGCCCGACGACTGGCCGTCTCAAGTCTTGCTTGGCCGCCGCGAATATTGCGCTGGAAGATATTGACGCTGTCGTCTGTTCGCATGCTCATTGGGACCACGTCGGCGGAATCTGGGGCGACGACGGGAAACCAACGTTTCCAAATGCCCAGGTGTACATCAGCCAAACCGACTACGATTTCTGGACCGACGAGAAAAAACTTGGAGGCGATCTCAACGGTCTTGTTAAAGCCGCGATCCACAACCTCAAACCCGTGCGGGACCGCATGGTTTTTTTCCAGGACGAACAAGAGTTTCTTCCTGGTATTCATGCCATTAGCGCTCCTGGACACACACTCGGCCATAGCTGCTTTATGATTGAGTCAGCAGGAAAGACAATGTGCTATGGCGGCGACCTCACTCATCATCCTGTGCTTCTGTTCGAAAAGCCTTTGATGGAATTTGCGTTCGATACCGATCCCAAACTGTCAGCTCAATCGCGTGTGCGCATTCTGAAAATGCTGGCCTCCAATAGAATACCCTTCATGTCCTACCACTTCCCATGGCCGGGCTACGGGCACGTTGGCATAGCGGGAGAGGGCTTCGAGTATTTTCCTGAGCCACTACATCTTAGCCTGTTGGACTGAGTGGTAGAGAAGGGCGCGAGGGCAATGCCTTCGCGTCAATCCTATCCGGAGGGCAGTCGAACAAAATCATCACATGGCGGAAGTTACGCAACAAGCAGTGTGCGCCTTCATCGCGTTGCTAGACATCAAGTCTCGCGGGAACGCCAACTGAAATCAAGAGCGATCGGCGGACCGCACCTAAAGGCCATTCCTGATCGGAAACATATCCTCGCCGCAGTGGTGAAGCCTCGTGTGATGCCGTCGGCATAACCAGCGCACCTTTAAAGGGTCGTCGTATTGATCATGATGGGCGTCGACCATTTCAATCCCGCAGACCTCACATGTTTGCTTTTCCAGCTCGCCTGCCTTTACAGCTCGCTGTACAGCAAGATGAGCATCATATTTCGCTGGATTAGCACGGCGCCAATTTGCTTGGCGGGTGTCGGTTTTCAGCATCGCCGCATCCTGTGCCTGTAATTTTGCGCTCTCGACCGATAGATACCTGGAAAGGGCTGCAGGCTCAAGTTTTCGCACAGAGCGATGGCGTCTGTCCGTGGCTCCGCGTCCGAAAACAAGATTTCTCATTGCCAGAAATGATCAGGGTTGGGCGATCGAGATTCACCTTTGCTGCCCGCAATCTTCGCACCGGTGGATACGATATCGCTCGGGTCAATCGGGGCTCCCGATCTCAGCGCGCTGGATGACTAAGCTTGAAATTTCTGCTCGATACATATGTCCTGAAGGAGATCGGTCGAGCCGAACTGCACGAGAATGTGGCAGCCTTCGATACGATTGACGATTCCGATCTCGCGGCTAGCGTGAGCTCAGTTCGAGAGACTGCGAAAGGCATCAAAAAAAACGTAGGACCGACGCTGTCGCGAACGTGTCCGCCAACGCTTCCGACGCCATCTTCGCCGCCTATGAAGGTCGGTATCCTTCCTGTCGATGACAATATCGCCCGTCTTGAGCCATTCTTTCACTCATTCACCGAGCTTCACCGCCACTGCGCTCTTTTTGGGACTCAACCACCGCCAAACGTAGTCTTTGATTCTCTGCACGATTAGAGCGCTAAGACAGCGCCCTTTTGCGTGACAGTTCCACTCAAACGGATGTCGGTGGCCGAGAACCCAACCATAACTGCAAATTCCCCCGTCTCTATCCGCCAGCACCGCTCGGTCGTGTCGAAGAAGGCAAATGTTCGGGCGTCAAGAATGAAACTGAGCCTTCGTTTCTCACCGGGTTCCAGGGCGATTTTCGAGAAGGCTTTCAATTCTTTAACCGGTCTGGGTACAGATGCTTCAACATCGCCGACATAGATTTGCACCACTGCCGAACCTGGCCGCTCGCTGACGTTGGTCAATCCCAGTGTCACTGTCACCGCGCCGGCAGGATCCGGCAGCCCTACCGTCAGGTCTGACATCGCAAAGCTTGAATAACCGAGACCATGACCGAAGGGGAACAGTGGCTTAATGTCCTGGCGATCGTAGTGCCGATATCCAACGAACACACATTCGTCATATCGCACATGGCCATTCTTGCCTGGATAGACCGCGTCATCCTCGGTATGTGTGGGATTGTCAGCCCAGCGCACGGGGAAGGTCTGTGCCAGTCGGCCTGAGGGCTCGGCCTTGCCGAGGAGCACATCGGCGATCGCGTTACCAGCTTCCTGGCCGGGATACCAGCATTGCAGTACTGCACGAGCACCGGAAAGCCAGGGCATTTCCACCGGTCCACCGGTTTGCAGGACGACAATCGTGTTCGGATTGGCCGCAATTACCGCCTCAACAAGCTGGTCCTGCAGACCAGGAAGTGCAATGCCGCGGAGATCGGAGCCCTCGGTATCCCAGTCGCCCGTTCTGCCCACGAAGACTACCGCATGATCAGCCTTCGCGGCGACGGCTGCTGCCTCGGCAATCTCCGCTTCGGCCGAAAACCTGCCTATTCCTACCCGAATTGCGGCGATATAGACGTTGACGTGATCGTGCCGGGCGTACTCGGCGACGACCTCGTATGTACGGCCGGCTTCGAGCGTGATTTCACCCACGACCTCCTCGCAGCCTTCTTCAAAGAATGTGGTACCACGTGTCCAGGAAGCCCAGGCGTCCACCACAAGCCTGCCGTCCACATAGACCCGACTAAGCCCGGCCGAGGTCAGGCCGACGCGATAGACGCCGGCTTCTAAGGCTGTGAAAACGGTGCGCATTCGGGCGGAAAAGCGATGCGGATCGACTAGGCCCCCGGCCACGGGGGGCAGCCATACACCGAGGCTCGACGGTTCCTCGATAACCTTCACGGGCTCGCCAGCAAGCTCCCTTTCTTGGAAAAATTCGAAGGTTGTCGGGTTTTCGATCAGCGGCTGAAACCGATAATTGCTGCAACCCCGAGCGTAGCACACGTTCTCCTCACCCAAGGCGTCCGCCAGCCCCTGCCACGGACTGACGACATAGTGGGGTTTCAACTGCGCCGAGCCGCCTCCCATAACCTGCGCGATCTTGGCATTGGGTCCAATGATGGCGACCGTACCTTGCTGAGCCAATGGCAGGATGCCGTCATTCTGTAGCAAAACTGCGCTTTCCGCTCCCGCGCGCCTGATGAGTGCCCTATGTTCCGGCCGATTAATGGCGTACTCCTTAAACTCGCGATGATCGTTGATTGCGCCGGTGCGTTCCATCAGGGTCAGGATATTGTGCACACAGGCGCGGACGGTCTCGACACTTACCTCGCCCGCGTCGATCGCCGCCAGAAGCTTGGAGCCGCGGTCGCGGGTCGGGCCCGGCATCTCCAAATCCAGCCCAGCATTCACGGTGGGTGCGGTCGAACGCGAGCCGAACCAGTCCGACATCACCACGCCGTTAAAACCCCAGCCACCGCGCAGTACCTCGTTCAACAGCCAATGGCTTTCCGCCGTGTAAGTACCGTTTAGTTTGTTATATGAAGACATCACGGCCCAGACCTTTGCCCGCTTCACCGCCGCCTCAAAGGGTATTAGGTAGACTTCGCGCAGAGTGCGTTCATCGATATCTGAAGAGATGGTTGTACGTTCGATCTCGGACTCGTTGCCAGCGAAATGTTTTATCGTGGCACTCACTTTCTTGGACTGCAGACCTTCGATATAGCCGACGGCAAGTTCCGCCGTCAGTATCGGATCCTCAGAGAAACACTCAAAGTTTCGGCCGTTTGTGACGCTGCGCTGGATGTTAACGGTCGGCGCCAGCGAGACATGGGCCCCTTTGGAAAGAACCTCGTCACCTAGCGCACTGCCGATTTCCCTGGCTAGGTCCGGGTTCCAACTCGCTCCGATGGCAATGCCTACCGGGAAAGCCGCTGCAGTCACACCCCCGACAAAAGACCCCGCCCCGCGGGCGCCGTTGGGGCCGTCCGTCAAGCGCAGTCTCCCTATCCCTAGGCGGTCGATGGGCGGTAAAGACCAGAACGTATCGCCGGAAAGTAGCGAGACCTGCTCGGCCAAGGTCATATTATCGAGCAATGCTCTCGTATCAGTCATCTTCTCTGCTTCCTCAATCTCAACACTTACCGTTCCCAGATCGGACATCTCGATATGCATATTGGGAAAGCTGGTGAGGTCGGCGTCATCCGTGGAGCCGTCCATCCATGAGAAGGACCCGTTTGTTCCCCAAGGCGCCGTCACCACGACGACGACATGTTCGCAGTCTTCACATGGCCGAGATGCCGTCACCGCTTTCCACTGAAAACAAGGACATCGCGGTTTGATCGATGTCAGCGGTGAACGTTGTGCCGACTGCGGCAGCGCCGGTTCTGGAGTTATTCCTGCGCAAGTTCGCGAGACAATTTTGATAAACCTAAACATGCTTTATCAGACAATCTGTTGACAGACAATCCTCAGTCGCGCAGCCTCGTGTCGTCATTGATGATTCGATGCTTCCATCGGAGGCGGATCCCGATTGATGAAGCTTCTTCACCGCCTATGGACAAGGATGGACCACAATGGACAGGCTGTTGTCCCGTTTCCGGCTACAGACAAAAGTAATCATTTTCGTACTGCCTTTCATAATCAGTATTTGCGCGGTGGGGTTTTTGGGGCACTACGCCGCGGGTCTCCTACAAAGCCGCCTGGAAACCTCAAGCCAGGTGATGCAGGTGCTCTCGGGTTTCCGTGACGTCTCCGCCTCGATGAGAGAGTTTCTCGACGAGGCGTCGGAAGAAAGGCGCGATCGCGTGAAGGCTGACCTGCTCGCGCAGCAATCGCATCTGCAGGCTTTGGTGACGAATGCCGGAGCTACGGCGGAAAGCGAAGGCCTCCAGTCGGCAAACGCGATTATGCTGGACGTGGTGAACAATTTTGGTTCTCTCTGGAGCATCCATGAAAGCGAAGAGAAACTGATAAGCTCGATCGCCAATCATTCTGAATCGCTGGTTTGGTCGCAGAATGAAATGCTCAGGCTAGCAGACGAGTTAAAGAAGTCCGGCGAGCAGTCCGAGGGCGCCGCCAAATCCGTGTTGCGCGATGCCGACAGGGTGACAGGCTATGCAACCTTCTTCCTTGATCTTGCCGCGGGCTACCAATCCGCCGGAACGACCGAGCTGAAACTCAAATATTTGGGCGGCAAAGTGGGCGAGTTGCGTCGGAGCGCCCGAAATCTGCGGGCTTCCTTGCCATCGGACGCCACAAAACTGTCGAGCTCGGTCGATGGCGCGGTGAAAAGCGTAACACAACTTCTGTCGCAGGGCGCTTCATCGGACAACACCGTAGGCCTCGACACCGCAATGTCCGCGTTCAAGGAAATCTCCGTCGCGATTAACGCGGTAGCGAACCAGCAAACAAAGAAAGCAATCGTCGAGTTCGCAGGTCTCGACCAACATTTGGCGAAGATCAGCAGCGCCTTGGACGGCAGCCGAAGACTTTCAGACTCCAGCTATCTCATCAGGATAAACCTTGCGCGCTTCATAGCCGACCCTACCGAACAAAACCGTGCGCAGCTCGTCCAGAACTTTGACAGAACGAAGAAGGAGATATTGGACATCTGGAGTGCCGCTTCCGACCTCGACCTTTTCAAGGCAGTCCAGAATACGGTGCCGCCGGCGGTAGAGGGTATGACGCAGGACAGTGCGAAGCTCGTCGAGATCTCGGAAGTGAGGCGTGCGCAATATAGGCAAACGACAGACCAGTTGAACACCATATGGGGCCACCTCACGACGTTTGCCGACGCCCAGCGCGCAAGAGCCATTGAAGAGACGGCTTACGCGAATGGCATTGGCCTCATCACGACATTTGCCGGCGTCCTCGTCGCACTTCTCGCTGGCTTCGGGATGATTGCGACTTTCAAAAAACCTGTTGTCCAGTTGACCGACGACATGCGGCGTTTGGCGGAAGGGGACCTTGACATTGAGATCGGCGGTTCTGAGCGCGCTGATGAGCTCGGAGAAATGGCCCGGGCGCTCTGTGTCTTCAGGGAGAATGCCGCGAGGAAGATCGAGATCGAGAACGACGCGGATCGTCAACGATCGGCTTCCGAAGCTGACCGTCGGCACAACGAGGCGGAGAAAGCCGAGATCGACAAACAGATCGGCGACGCCGTCGACAGTCTTGCCGCTGGGCTGGAGAGGTTATCCAACGGTGATGTTTCGAGCACGATCGATCAACCGTTCTCCGGGCGGCTGGAACAATTGCGACGGGACTTCAACAATTCGTTGCTGCGTTTGCAGGCGACGATGTCGGAACTTCGCGGCAACATCGTGCTCATTCGGCAAAATGCAGACAACCTCAGCAGTGGCGCCGATGATCTCTCCCGCCGCAGCGAGCGTCAAGCCGCGTCGTTGGAGGAGACCGCGGCCGCTGTTCATCAACTCACCGCGACGGTGCGTTCCTCGACAGAGCAGGCACAAGCCGCAGCCCAGCTGGTAAAAGAAACCAAGCAGGCCGCGGATGCGTCTGCTTCAGTGGTCACGAACGCGGTTGACGCTATGGGACGAATAGAAGCGGCTTCCGGGCGCATTTCGCAAATCATCGGCGTCATCGACGAGATTGCCTTCCAGACCAATCTCCTGGCACTCAATGCCGGTGTCGAGGCCGCGAGAGCTGGAGAAGCGGGGCAGGGCTTCGCTGTCGTGGCCCAGGAAGTCAGGGAACTTGCCCAGCGGTCGGCTCTAGCCGCCCAGGAAATCAAGGAACTCATAGCAAGATCAAGCGAGGAAGTCGCCTCGGGATCGCGATTGGTGAACGAGGCGGGCAAGGTGCTGATTGCGATATCGTCGAATGTTGCCGGAATTTCCGAAAGGGTTGAGCTTATCGCTGCGGCGAGCAGGGACCAGGCGGCTTCGCTTATCGAAGTGAACCAGGCCGTTGGCGAGATCGACGACAGCACCCAGCGAAACGCTGCCATCGCCGAGCAAGCCCACGCCGCCACCCAGGAACTCACAAAAGAGACCCAGCGGCTGATGCAGCAGATCGAACAGTTCAACATCGGCAGGCCAAGGGGTCACGTGCTTTCGATCGTTTCCTGACTTCGTAGACAATCACCACTATTGTGTTGACAGATTTTCATACAATCTGTCAAATGGTGCAGCCAATCTGGGAGGATAAGCGGCGTGCTCAATGACCAAGCGCATCAGACTAAGTTGCCCTATTTCTATCCGTTCAAGTTCGGAAGCGGCGAAATAACGGTACTTTCGGACGGACCGTTGGAATTGGGCGACCCACGGGAGAATTTCCTCGGGGTCGACGCAGCCACGGTGACGGAAATGCTCGACAGGAACTTCCTGTCCAGTTCGTCGGTGACCCTCGAGCAGAACATCCCGCTGGTCAAAATCAACGGAAAGACCATCCTGTTCGACACCGGGATGGGGACGTCGAAGATATTCGGGCCGACGACCGGTCGCCTGCTGAAGAGCATGCAGGAGGCAGGGATCGACACTTTGGAAGTCGATGCCGTGGTGTTGTCCCACGCACACATCGACCACACCGGCGGACTTTGCGATCAGGACGGCAAGCTTAATTTTCCCAACGCGGAGATCTTCATAAGCGAAAGCGACTTCGATGACTGGACCGACGGAGGCAAGCTTGATGACGGTTTCAAGGCCCAGGTGGAAAATGCCCGGAGGAACCTTCTTCCACACCGTGATCGGATAACGCATTTCGTGGACGGTCAGGAGTTTCTGCCGGGCGTGCAGGCAGTGCACGCTCCAGGCCACACCTTGGGCCACTTCTGCTTCCTCATGCAGTCGGGCAGCGATCGGCTCTGCTTCCTCGGCGATCTGACCCATCATCATATCCTGCTGATGGAACGCCCGTGGATGGAGTTCAAGTACGACACCGATCCCAAGCTCTCGGCGCGGTCGCGCACACGGGTGCTGGATATGCTCGCGACAGACCGCATACCAGTGATGTCCTATCACTTTGCGTGGCCCGGGCTCGGCAACGTCGCCCGCGAGGGGGAAGGCTTCCGCTACGTACCCGCCGCCATGCAGATGCTCTCGAGATAGGAATACGCGACAATGCAGATGAAATCAGTCATTCTCCGAGAGTCAGGGCTTCCCAAGCCGTATGCAAGTTCGCGGCCTCTCAGTGTCGAGACCGTCGACCTGGCGCCTCCGGGCAATCTTGAGGTCCTGGTCAAAATCAAGGCCGCTGGTGTGTGCCACTCCGACCTGTCGGCGATAAATGGCGACCGCCCCCGTCCATTGCCTGTCGCGTTGGGGCATGAAGCGTCCGGCATTGTCGAAGAAATCGGACCCGGTGTGGATACAGTGAAGGTTGGCGATCACGTCGTGATGTCGTTCCTGCCCATCTGCGGACACTGCGATTACTGCGCGGGAGGACGCGCAAGCCTCTGTGAGCCGGGCTATCGCGCAAACGCCGCCGGGACATTGTTGAACGGTAGCAAGCATATCCGTCTTCGGGGCTACGATATCAACCATCACAGCGGCGTATCGGCGTTTTCGGAATACGCGGTCGTGTCGGCGCACTCGGTCGTCAAGATCACCAAAGACGTGGACGTCACCATGGCGGCCTTGTTCGGATGCGCCGTGATGACAGGCGTCGGTGCCGTCGTAAATACATGTGGCGTGAAGCCGGGGCAGTCGGTCGCCGTCATCGGCCTGGGAGGCGTGGGGTTGTCGGCCGTCCTCGGAGCGGTGGCTAGCGGGGCAAGCGAGATCGTCGCCATCGATTTGATGCCGGAGAAGCTTGAGTTGGCTAAGGCGCTGGGCGCGACGCGTACCTTCCTGGCAACCACGCCGGATGTCATCGGCGAGGTCAAGGAAGCGACCCGCGGCGGAGTGGACTACGCCATCGAGATGGCAGGGTCGAGCAAAGCGTTCGAAACCGCGTATGGCATTACGCGGCGCGGCGGCACGACGGCCACAGCGGGTCTGGCGAACGTGAACACCAAATTCGAGATCTCGCCGCTTCCTCTTGTCGGGGAAGAACGCGTCATCAAAGGCAGCTACATGGGGTCCTGCGTACCTTCGCGCGATGTTCCCCGCTATATCGACCTGTTCCTCAAGGGTAGGTTGCCCGTGGAGAGACTGTTGTCCAGCACTGGCCCGCTTGAGGAAATCAACGAGGCCTTCGACCGGTTAGACCGTGGCGAGGTGATCCGGCATCTGCTGGTTCCTTAAGCCTGCGGAAGGAGCGAGAATTTGACCGACTGGAAAGTCCTGGCGATACATTACGGCACTGCGGTTCGGCCCGTTGGCGAACTCGGCCTGGAAGCAGGAGATCCCCACGACGCCCCGGGCAGGATCGAGTATTTCGTTTGGTTGATCCGCCATGGTGAACGTCTGATCCTGGTTGACACCGGGTTTAGCCCGCAGGAGGCTGAAAGGCGCGGGAGGACCATGTTGATCCATCCGGTCGAGGCGCTTCGCCAGCTCGGGATTTCCGCATCGTCCATTACCGACGTCGTCATCACGCATCTTCACTATGATCACGCAGGAAACCTTGCGGACTTCCCCGAAGCCCTGTTCCACTTGCAGGATCGGGAGATGGCCTACGGTACAGGACGATGCATGTGCCATGATCGTCTTCGGCGTCCCTTTGCGGTGGACGCCGTAGTCGATGCGGTCCGCCTGACGTTTTCCGGCAGGGTGTGCTTCCACGACGGGAACGGCGAGATTATGGAGGGGCTCACTATCCATCTCGTCGGCGGTCATTCTAGGGGCCTTCAGGTCGTGAGGCTGGACGATGGCAATGACGTCGTCGTTATCGCATCGGACGCACTCCATTTTCAACGCTATCTAGAGCATGACGACGTCTTTCCGCTTTTCGCCGATTACGCCGACGTACTGGAGGGATACCGAACTCTCCGTGAGCTTTCAGGACCGTCCGGAGTACTCGTTCCAGGCCACGATCCCGCAGTCCTGACGAGTTTCCCATCGCTGTCACCGGATCTCGCATTTGCAAAGGTTCTACGGTAATGGGGACGCATGGAATGTCCGGTAAGAGGCCAGGCTTGGGTGTTCTTCGTTTTCGTCAGACAATCGGGTTGTCTCATCGGGATAACCCACCATATAGTACCATGACTTGCGCGGCCGGTTCCGGCCTTGGTAAAACGGACTTTTGGATCCTATGGGTGATATGGATTTACAGATTGCACGGCAGAGTGCCACTTTGCGCACTCAGGTAGAGGATAAACTGCGGCAGGCGATATCCAGCGGCCGTTTCAAGCCGGGTCAGCGCCTCGTTGAGCGAGAACTCTGCGAGTCGATCGGTGTCGGACGAACATCAATCCGCGAGGCGCTTCGACAACTCGAGGCCGAGGGCCTCATTACCAGCTATCCGCACCGCGGCCCCGTCGTCAGCACTATCACTTACGAAGAAGCCGCTCAGCTTTACAGCGTCAGGGCTTTGCTCGAGAGCTATGCTGGAAAGGAATTCGCTGAAAACGGAACCGCCCAGGATATCCACACACTCAATGAGGCGGTTGCTGAGTTTGCGGAAGCCGCGGCAAACGGCGCCGGTAGCAGGCTCATCAAGGCGAAAACCGCGTTTTACGACTGCCTGATGCAAGGGAGCGGAAACGTCTTCGTCAAGCAAATGCTGACATCGCTCCACAATCGGGTGACGCTGCTGCGCATGACGTCGATGACGCAGCCGGGGCGCTTGAACCACAGTGTGGAAGAGATAAAGGAGATCGCTGCGGCCATTACCGACCGAAACGGACCGAAAGCCGCCGCAGCCTGCAAGTACCACATCGATATGGCGGCTAAGGTCGCGTTGGACTACCTGCGTAAAACCTCTGAAAACCACGGCGATTGAAGAAGCGGCATTAGCCGGTATTGACAGATTGTCTGATAATCTGCTTATTCGAAGTCATGGCGCTGCCGACGCGTGCGGCGCTCGCTCGAACAGGGAGGTTGCTTTGGGCATTTTTAATGAATTGCGGTCCCGCATGTCGGAGGCTCTTGGGGATCAGGAATTGCCCCGGCTCACTCCGGACCTGACGATAAAGATCGCCTTCTACGTCGGCGATCAGGTGATCGCCCTCGATTTCGCTGAAGGCGGCGCGGAGATCTCGGGGGAAAGCAGTGCCCCCCAGGTGACAGTGAGGGCCACCACGGACGCCTGGGATCAGGTTCTGATGACGCCGCCGCCGGCGACCTTTCACTCCTTCACGGCGTTGCAGCTTGCAAATCCTCTCTTCGAGATCGCCGGCTCACCGCTCGACCTCGCGAAAGCACGCCCGGCTCTCGAACGGGTGTTCGAGCTCGTCGTCACGTCCCCCGAGATGACAGCGGAGCGTGCGCAACGCGACCTGCGTCAAATTCGGGGGCAGTATGCCGTCGTCAATATCGATGACGTCCCCCATGAAATATATTACGAAGAAGCAGGTGAGGGGGTGCCGGTCCTGTTTCTTCACACCGCCGGAGCAGATAGCCGCCAATTCATGCCTCAGCTGGCGGACACCGAGCTTGCGAAAAGCTACAGGCTGATCGCGGTTGACCTACCATTCCACGGTCGGTCCATGCCGCCGCTGACGTGGGACGGAGCACCCTACAAGCTCACGGCATCGCTCTACCTGAAATGGTGCACGGCCATTCTCGAACAGGTGGTTCGCGAAAAGGCGATTGTGGCGGGTGGGTCCATGGGCGCGGCAATGTCGCTGGTTCTCGCGGCGGAACGGCCGGAGCATATCCTCGGGATCGTAGCGATCGAGCCACCTTTCCGCTCCAAGGGACGACGGAACCCATACCAGCACAACGTAAACGTACACGGCTCACTTCATAACTCGGCATATGTCAGAGGGATCATGAGCCCACTGAGCCCCGCAGGGGAGCGCAGGAGGTCAAGCTGGATCTATTCGCAGGGAGCACCCGGAGTTTACCCAGGCGATCTTTCCTTCTACAGCGACGAGTTCGACGGAGCAGTGACAGCTCCCCGTATTGACCCATCACGCACCCCGGTGGCGCTGCTCTCGGGCGACTATGACTACTCAGCCACGCCGGCCGACGGTGCCAAGCTCGCCGAACTTATTCCGGGATGCCTCCACCTCGTTATGGGCGGACTAGGTCACTTTCCAATGTGCGAACACCCGAACTTCTTCCGGAGCTATCTTGTCAAAGGGCTCGATTTCGTACGGCACGCCGCTCGCTGAGCGGTTGGATTGACTCTCGTCGCCCGGTGCAGCCGCCGGGCGATCGCATGCGAAAGCGGGCGGGCGCATACCGAGGCTTTGCAATTGGCGTCCCGGCGATGACACGGCCGGCATCGCAGGCGGCATCCCTCACGCGCTCCCGAGAAGTTCCGGTGTGGATTGGGAAAATTCCCGCGATATCTGGGGGAAGGATCAGGCGCGGCGATGCGACTATAAAGCGCCGTAGCCACGTCTCATCGCAGGGTCTTGATCACGCAGCTTTGCGCGTGATCTCTATCTTTTCCCACTGCGGGTCTCTGTGTTTCCGACACGTAGTACCACAGTAAAAATGCCTCCCGTGGTCAAGAAGGAGGCACCTGCTAGCACCTATGTGCTTCAGCGCACCAAGTGGTTACCGATCGACGATCCTCCGTCGACTGTGAGAATGCTTCCGGTCGCAAACCGCGAGCGGTCCGAAGCGAGAAAGAGCATCGCCTCGGCGATCTCTTCCGGGTTGCCCATCCGGTGCAAGGCTGCACGGGCGTTGAAGTCTTCCCGCAAGGCTTGTGGGTCCGCCGCTTCCGCAAAAATCTTGGTGAAATAGGGCGAGTCGATCGTCCCGGGGGCGACAGCGTTGACGCGGATCCCGTCTTTTGCGTGGTCCAGTGCCATGGCTCTCGTGAGTGCCGAGATCGCGCCTTTCGACGCCACGTAGGCCGTGCGGTTGGCGATGGCTGACACGGCGGTGTATGAGGTCGTGTTAATAATCGATCCGTTGCCCTGTTCCGCCATAATCGGAACCACGTATTTCGAGCAGAGGAAGATCCCCTTCACGTTCACCGCCATGATCCGGTCCCAGTCGGATTCGGCGATGGTGGTGACGTTTCCCGTCATTCCGAACCCCGCGTTGTTGACGAGAACGTCAATACGCCCCCATTTTTCCTTAACTGACCTGACCAACGCCTCGACTTCGGCGGAGGAAGACACATCGGCTTTTAACGCGATCGCATCCGTCCCAATTTCTCGGGCGACGTCTCGTGCTGCATCGATGTTGACGTCGACGACGCCAACCTTAGCGCCCTGGCGCGCAAACAGTTCAGCTGTTGCGCGCCCGATCCCGCTGCCAGCCCCGGTCACCACACAGACTTTCGATTCTAGATCCATAATCGTCTCCTCTTTCACTGCCCAAGAAAACATTTTCGCAGACAATCTGTCAATGACCAACAAAACGTGTTGACAGATTGTCTGCCAATCTGCTTATCTTAGGTCACGAATGACTTGGGGGAGGTAACGATGGCTGGTGCTGAAATAGCAGCGCAAGCGGCGTTCAAGACTGCTTTACGCCGGTTCACATCAACAATTTGCCTGATCACGACGGAATGGGAAGGTGCCCGTTACGGCATGGCTGCAACCGCCGTCCAGTCAGTGACGGCTGACCCTCCGACCCTCCTGGTTTGCATCAACCAATCCGCTTCGATCAGCGGCCCGCTCAAGCTGGCGGGGAAATTCGCAGTGAACATGCTGCATCTTAGCCATGCGCCTTTGGTTCCGCTGTTCAGTGGAAAACTGAAGGGGGAGGAGAGGTTCGCTCACGGTGAGTGGATCGGGGCTGGCGGAGTTCCCGTCCTCGGCGACGCCCAGGCCGCATTCGTTTGCAGCCTCAACTCCGCAGTCTCCGTTGGCACCCATGACGTCGTTCTCGGGGAAGTCATCGAGGCCCGGTTTATCGAGAATATTGCCCCGCTCCTCTACGAGGACGGGAAATTGGTTAGATCGGCAGCGCTGATCGATGCTGCCGCCTGAAACGTTTGGCCGAGCATTCGGCCTATGACATCCACCAAATGCCTTTCGGCCGATAATGAGGAGTTTGATCCGTGACTATTGCCACCGATATGAAATCGCAAGTGAATGGGCGTCCCGTCAGTGAACGGTTCGAAAAGGGTCTGCAGACCCGTCGGGAGGTTCTCGGCGGTGCATATGTGGACGCTTCGGTAAACAAGGCGACCGAGTTCAACTGGCCGATGCAGGAGCTTGTCACCGAGTATTGCTGGAACGAGATCTGGAACAGGCCCGGCCTCGACCGCCGTTCGCGCAGCCTTCTCAATCTTGGCATGATTTCCGCCCTTAACCGCCCCCACGAGTTGAAGCTGCACGTTCGCGGCGCGATCAATAACGGCCTCAGCAAGGACGAGCTTCGCGAAGTTTTCCTTCAGGTCGCGATCTATTGCGGCGTGCCCGCGGCGATCGACAGCTTCCGCGTCGCGCAGGAAGTCTTCGAGGAGATGGGTATCTAATCGCCCGGCTTTCGGGCCGGGAACAGACTAACTCTGTGGAGGAGACTTCAATATGACGACCAGCGATGATTTCCGCGCCGCCGGAAACCCGATGTTTAACGGCAACAAGCTGAAGCTTGGCGTATTCGGAACGAATTGTTCCAGCGCTTGCGCCATCACCACCGCGGAATCAACGTTCGAACCGACCTTCGAACACAATGTCGAAATTGCCAAAAAGCTCGAAGCGGCCGGCTGGGAATGCATGGTGCCGATCGCCCGGTGGCGCGGTTTCGGCGGGCCGACGAACTTCAACGGCGTGAACATGGACACGTTCACGTGGGCCGCGGCCCTGGCTGCCGTGACCACGAAGCTGCAGTTTTTCTCGACGACGCATATCCCGACCCTGAACCCGATCGTCGCGACGAAGATGGCGACGACGATCGACAACATTTCGAAGGGCCGATACGGCCTGAACCTGGTGACGGGTTGGTTTACCCCGGAAATGGAGATGTTCGGCGTTCCGATGATGGAACACGACACCCGCTACGAATATGCCACGGAATGGATGGAAATCGTCGAATCTCTGTGGACGAAGAACGGCGTCACCTTTGACGGCCAGTTCCTCAAGGTGAAAGACGCGTTCAGCGAGCCGAAGCCCTATAACAAAGAGACGGGTCGCCCGGTCCTCATCTGCGCCGGTTCGTCGGGCAAGGGCCTGCACTTCACGGCCAAGTTCTGCGACTTCAACTTCGGCTTCATGCAGGACATGGAATCGGGCGCAGCGTGGGTGAAGAAGGTGAAGGAGCTGGCTCGCGAGGAATACAAGCGCGAACTCGGAACCTTCACCGCGTGCCCGGTCGTCGTTCGCGAGACCGAAAAGGAAGCCCGGGATTACTACGACTACTACGTGAACCAGAAGGGCGATTGGGAAGCCTGCGAAAACATCTGCGAGGTTCTTCAGGTTCAGTCACAGAACCACTCGGCAGAGATGTACCAGAAGTTCAAGGAGCGCTTCATCGCTGGCTGGGGCGGCTACCCGATCGTCGGAACGCCGGAACAGGTCGCCGACAAGCTCGTCGCATTGAGCAACACGGGCGTCGACGGCGCGCTTCTCACAATGGTCGACTACAACGAAGAGCTGCCGTTCTTCAACGACCGCGTCATGCCTCTGCTGAAACAGGCTGGCCTCAGGAACTGACCGTTCCGCGGGCGGCGCAAGTCGCCCGCCACCAATCCGAAATCGAAACACTTTTAACCAATTCCGTGGCTCGACGCCAACGGCGTCAACTGCTGTAGCGGATGCACAGAGGGGAGGAGACCCTACACATGCTAAAGAAGGTTTACACCGCATTGAGCGTGATCACCGGGCTAGGCCTGATGACCACCGCCGCATTCGCGGACGGCTTAGACTCGCTACCACCGGACCAGAAGCAGCTTTACGAGCTCGTGGACCCGGCAATTCCCCTCGGTGGTACGCCGCTCAAGGATTTTGTGGCGAAGCGGCCGCCGCCATGGAAAATCGGCTACGCATCCACTTATGCAGGCAACACGTGGCGTGCCCAGATCCTCACTGAATTGAACGAGGTTCTGCTTCCGAAATACAAGGAGGCTGGACTGGTATCTGAGCTTGTCGTCACGCAGTCCGACCTGAAGGACGCGACGCAAATCCAGCAGATGCGCCAGATGGTCGACGACGGCGTCGATGCTATCATCATCTGCTGCTCGAACGTAACGGCCATCAACCAGACCATCGAATACGCGCACTCCAAGGGCGTTCCGGTGTTCTCGTTCTCGGGTTACGTGACATCGCCCTACGCGATCAATGCGACCGAAAACAACACCCAGGGCGGTTATACGGCCGCGAAATGGCTGGCCGAGGAAATCGGCGGCAAGGGCAACGTGCTGACGGTTTCGGGCATCCCGGGCTTCGCATCATCCGACAGCTTCAATGTCGGTGCCAAGAAGGCGTTCGACGAGTATAAGGACATCACCGTCGTGGGCGATGTCGCCGGCAAGTGGACCGATCAGGTCGCCCAGGTCGAAGTCCAGAAATTCCTCGCGACCAACCCTACCGAAATCGCTGGTATCCTCGTCCAGTCGGCCTCGGAAAACGGTGTCGTCAACGCGGTCCAGCAGTCCGGGCGCGACATGATGCCAATCGTCCTCGGCGGCGAGGCGTCGGCGGCGTGCTACTGGCGCAATAATCCCGACTTCATCAGCCAGAGCTTCCATTTCTGGCCGCCGCGGGCTGACGCCCGCCTGGTGTGGGACGTGATGATGAGGACGCTCCAAGGCCAGGGGCCGAAGATCCAGTCGATCCTGCGACCGGCTCTTCCCTACACGATCGACGATGTGAAGGAAGCAATTCCGGAAGATTGCGATCCGAACTCCACGGCGTGGATCGAGCCCAAGGGCGATGCATGGTGGCCCGCGGACGTAGCAGCACAGTACTTCGAGCGCCCGGAAGATCCGCTGGCCTGGCGGCCGAAGAAGTAATCGACGACCTCCCAAGTTGTCCCGCGACCTCCGCGCCGGCTTCATCCGTCGGCGCGGAGGACCCACGATAAGGAACCAGAAGTTGGAATTCCACAAGATACAGCGTTTGCCCCCTTACGTCTTCGAGCAGGTGAACCGTCTCAAGTCCAGCGCGCGCGCGGCCGGAGTCGACATCATCGATCTTGGAATGGGCAATCCCGATCTTCCCACGCCAAGCTGGGTTGTGGACAAGCTATGCGAAGCGGTGCAGCATCCGCGCACGCACCGCTATTCGGCTTCCAAGGGCATTATCGGGCTTCGCCGCGCCAAGGCTGCGTATTACGCCCGCCGGTTTAATGTGAAGCTTGATCCGGATACCCAGGTTGTTGCGACGCTCGGGTCCAAGGAGGGGTTTGCGAACATGGCACAGGCCATAACCGCCCCCGGGGATGTCATTCTCTGTCCGAACCCTTCCTATCCGATTCATACGTTCGGATTTCTCATGGCAGGGGGCGTGATAAGGTCGGTACCGGTCGAGCCGGATGAGACCTTCTTCCAAGCTCTCGAAATGGCGGTGCGGCATTCGGTACCGAAGCCTCTGGCGCTCATCATAAGCTACCCGTCAAACCCCACCGCTCGCGTCGCGACGCTCGATTTCTATAAGGACGTCATCGCCTTCGCGAAGAAGCACGATCTCATCGTTCTGTCGGATATCGCCTACGCTGAAATCTACTTCGACGGTCCCCCGCCGCCGTCTGTTCTCGAAGTCCCCGGCGCGATCGACGTGGCCGTCGAATTCTCCTCGATGTCGAAGACATTCTCGATGCCCGGTTGGCGCGTTGGGTTTGCGGTGGGTAACGAACGGCTCATCCGAGCGTTGACGCGCGTGAAATCGTACCTGGACTACGGAGCATTTACGCCGATACAGGTCGCCGCCGCTCATGCCCTAAACTCGGACGGGGAGGACGCCGCGCGGGCAAGAGACATCTACAGGACGCGCAGAGATACACTGGTGAAGACCTTTGCCGATGCCGGCTTCGACCTTCCAGCTCCTGCGGCGACGATGTTCGCATGGGCGAAGATACCCCCGCATTTCCGACACCTTGGCTCGCTGGAGTTTTCGAAACTCGTGCTCGAGAAGGCACAGGTCGCGATTTCGCCGGGTATCGGTTTCGGTGAGATGGGTGACGAATACGTACGGCTGGCTTTCGTGGAGAATGAAGACAGGATCCGGCAGGCCGCACGGAACTTGAAGCGGTGGCTTTCTGCAAGCGCGCGACAGCCACAACTCGATAAAGCGATGAAAGGATTTTGAAGATGCCGATCCTCGGATCTTGCCAATGTAAAGCGGTACAGTATGAAGTGTCGGAACTGGACGGCCCGATGTGGAACTGCTTCTGCCAGACGTGCAGAAAGTCCCATGCGGCCGATCATAACACTGCCGCCAAGGTGAAGAGTGAGAACTTCAAGCTGATTTCCGGCGAGGACGTCCTTCACAGCTTTGAGTCGACGCCTGGAAAACTGAGGTGGTTCTGCTCACGGTGTGGTTCGCACGTTTATGCCGAACGGCCTGCCAACCCGGAGATGAAGGTGCTGCGGGCAGGCACTTTTGACACTGATCCTGGTTCAGTTCCTATGTCCAACGTCTGGCTGTCCCACGCCAGGCCGTGGCTTGCCCAAGACCCCGCGAAGGAAAACTTCGAAGAATTCCCGTGATCCTTTCACGGTTGCGCACCCCTATGGGCTGATCGACAATGAGTGCGGTTTGCCCGGGCACCCCCGAGAAGGGGCTAAATCGAGTGGCACTTGCCGCGTTCGAAGCGTGGAGGTTGGGCTGTGACGTATCCCCCAATTGAAACGGTCGCCTTCATCGGAGTGGGTGCGATGGTAATTCCCATGACCGGACACCTTCAACAGCGCTTTGGTCTTGGCTTGATAGCGAAGGCCGCCAGATCGCTTCCGATCTGGCGGACGAGTTCCGGTTGAGAACCACTGACCGGACGTCAGGTGCGTGGCAACGCGCTTTCGCAAATATCGGGGCGTCTAGCGACCATATCATCGTGATTTCATCGAAGCCAACTCGACATCCCGACAAGGGCATGACGTCTCTATTGACAGATTAGCAGACAATCTGTCATTCTGCTGTTCGCCGGGTGAGTACTCGGAGCATTCAAGGACGGCAGTCACAATCCAGCAAGAGGCCGGGCATCGGATGCCCTGGCGCGATTTGCTGCTGCCTAAAGGGAGGATGGGCATGACGAATGACGTCGCCGTAAGCATGACGGCCGTTGCCAAATCGTTTGGCGAAACGAAGGCTTTGAAGAAATGCGATTTTGTCGCCAGGGCTGGAGAGGTGCACGCGATCGTTGGCGAGAATGGCAGCGGCAAGAGCACCATGGCGAAGATCATGTCCGGAGTTATCGCTGCCGATGCAGGATCTGTCCTGATCCTTGGCAAGCCCATCGCCTCACCAGTCGATGCCAAAGGGGTTGGGCTCGCTACGATCTTCCAGGAAGTCCTTGTCGCCGATGAGGCGAGTGTCCTCGACAACCTTTTCGTGGGAAGCGAGGACCTGTTCTCGCTTCGGAAATCCTCCAGGGAACGTGAAAGCGTTGCGCAAAGCCTTCTGGACCGCCTGGTCGGAAAGCATATCGATCTCAGGCAGAACGTCGGTGATCTTCCGCTCAGCATCAAGCAATGGATCGTGATCGCCCGGGCCGTTCTGAGGAAACCCAAGGTCTTGATCCTGGACGAGTCCTCGGCTGCACTCGATCTCGATGCGACCGTCCGGCTCCACGAAGAGATCGATCGGCTCCGGTCCGAGGGGTGCGCGGTAATCATCGTCACGCACCGCATCGCTGAGCTCGTCCGTATCGCCGACCGGGCGACAATACTGAGAGACGGTTTCACCGTCGGTGTCCTTGAGAAATCCGAGATCACCGAGGCGAACCTCCTCCGCATGATGACCCCTCAAGACCGCCAGATTTCCGCCGCCGCTTCAACGTCTGCAGCGGGCCTGTTGGGTGATCGCAGGGAGGTTCTTTCCGTGCATGGCGCGCGCCCCCAAGAGGCATCGCAACCGTTCGACTTCGTCCTCCCGCAGGGATCTATCGTGGGCGTTGCGGGACTGGACGGCCAGGGCCAGGACGCCTTCGTGCGACTGGTCGCGAGGATTATATCGCCGTTCGGAGGGGAGGTCCGGATCCTGGATCGGGAGAGCACCGGTCTCGTCAAAGTCAGCACGCTCGACGACGCCGCGAACAAGGGCATTGTGTACGTATCCGGAGACCGGAAGCGGGAAGGAATTTTCCCGCAGCAGAGCATTTTCGAGAACCTCGCCATCGGTATCTACCAAAAGAACCTGGGGCCGTTCGGTGTCATCAGGCGGAAAAAGCTGAAGCAGACGTTTGCCCGGGAGGTCGAGCGGCTCCGCGTCAAGATCGGACACCCGGACAACCGGATTACGTCTCTTTCGGGGGGTAACCAGCAGAAGGTCCTGATCGGTCGTGCCTTCGCCAATGATCCCAGAGTGATCGTTCTTAACGACCCTGCTCGAGGCGTGGACCTCAACACCAAACGCGACCTGTATCGCGAGCTTCGGCTGTTTGCCGAAGGTGGCGGCTCGGTAATCTACCTTTCGAGCGAGATCGAGGAGTTTCTCGGTTTCGCCGATCGCGTTGATGTCTTTCACAAAGGGAGCATCCATCGTTCCCTCGACGGCCCTGACATCAACGAAGAAACCATTCTCGCTGCAATGTTCGGTCGCTCGGTTGCCGACACCATGGAATTCTCCAAAGAGAGAAAGGCACACTGATGTCGCAACGTTTTGGATTTCCTGCGCTCGACAGGTCGCTGACCGTACCGCTCGTTCTTTTCGGAGTGTTGCTCGCCGCCGCAGCCGTGCTCTCGCCGCGGCTGTTCACCGCAACCGGAATGGGCGGAGCAATCATCGTCGCAGCACCTTTGATCCTCACGACGCTGGCCCTGACACCGATCGTGATGGCAGGCCGCGGTTCGGTCGACCTTTCCGTTGGCCCGCTGATGGGTTTCGTGAACGTCACCCTGATCGGCTGGCTCTCGGCAAGTGGTTACACGTCTCCGCTCGCGGTGATTTGCTGGGTGGTGGCAGTCGGCGCACTGTACCAGTTGCTGCAGGCGCTCATCATCATCTACGTCCGGGTCGCCCCCATCATCGTCACGCTCTCCAGCTTCCTCGTCCTTTCAGGCTTGAACCTCATGGTCATGTCAAGGCCGGGCGGTGTTGCGCCGGACTGGATGATGACGTGGGGAGCAGGAACGACGATCTTATCTCCGGTGCTGATCATCGTCTTGGCGGCGTTGGCTCTTTGGGCCGTTATGCGCCGGACCACCTTTTACTCTCACCTCCGCATGACAGGCGCTGACGAACGGATGGCCTACACGAGCGGGGTGAAAGTCGACACCGTACGCATCTGCGCCCATCTCCTCGGCGGCGTCTTCGTCGGCCTTGCCGCGCTCAGCTATACGGCATTGATCTCTTCGGGCGATCCTACTCAGGGAAGCAGCTACACGCTCCAGGCGGTTACCGCCCTGGTGCTCGGTGGCGCAAACCTGGCTGGCGGGAGAGGGGGAGCTTTGGGGTCCACGCTTGGTGCGCTGAACATGTTTCTCATCTCGTACCTGCTATCCGCCTTCAGCTTCGGAAGCGTGACGGGGTTCGTGACGCAAATGGCTTTCGGCCTGATCCTCGTGGCATCGCTCCTCGTCAACGTATTCATGACGGCCCGGCGCACGGCTTTCTAGAAAGGACTGGTAATGACTTCACTCGCAACGGAACAGACGATGAGCCAAATCAAAGGACGATCGGTAAAGCTGCAGCGCAGTATCGTAATTGGCTTTGGTCTGCTTGTCGCACTTCTCGTGCTGGGTACGATCCTTGTTCCGGGGTTTATCTCGCCCCGTAACGCGCGTTCGATATTGCTGCTTGCCGCTTTCCTGGGGCTTGCATCGTTGGGACAGACGCTATGTGCCATGGTCGGCGCGCTTGATCTCTCCATTCCCTATGTCATCGGGGGAGCGAATATTCTCTTCCCAAGCCTGTTGGTCACCGGGATGCCTGCCTGGCTGGCCGTGATCGTGGTCGTTCTCCTGGGAGCAGCAATCGGGCTTGCGAACGGCTTTTTGAGCTTCAGGCTGCAGGGCCAGGCTCTCATCATGTCCCTAGGGGTCGGCTTCGCATTTGTCGGCGCGGTACAACTCTACACCTCCATCGGTTCCGACTACGGCGGAACGGTTTTCGCCCCCGTACCGGACTGGCTCCGGAATATCGCAGCGTTCAACGGGAAGACCTTCGGGCTGCCCCTGCCGCCCGTGGTGCTGGTGTGGCTCCTCGTGGCGCTCGTCACCATCTGGGCTCTGTATAACACATGGTTCGGCCGCTCCATCTACGCCGTCGGCGGCAGCAGGACTGCAGCGGCACGGCTTGGCATTTCCGAAACCAAGGTCTGGACCAGCATTCACGGTATCAGTGGGTCGATGTCGGCACTGACGGGCGTATTGCTGCTCGGGTTTTCCGGCGGCGGCTTCGTTGGCGTCGGAGATCCATACCTCTTCACCACCGTTGCGGCCGTTGTGATCGGCGGCACCTCGCTGCTCGGTGGCGCAGGCGGATACGGGGCAACCGTTCTCGGGGTACTCGTATTGACGATATTGACGTCTCTGCTGGTTGGGCTCGGCCTCAGCTTTGCCGCGCAACAGGCGATCGTGGGTCTGCTGATCGTGCCGATGGTGGCCGTCTATGCGCGTACCCCGCATATCCGCAACCAGATCTGATCGGAGGGCCGGCAAAATGAAGATTGTCGCGATAACCGGCAATGTCTCGCGCCCCTCCAAGACGCGGGCGCTCGGGGAATATGCACTCTCGAGCGCCCCTCCCGGCTACGCCCGATATCTGTTTGACCTGGTCGATGTGCTCCCGGTGTTAGGAACCACCCTGTGGCGTTCGGAGGCTCCTGCTGAACTTGCGAACGTTCTTGACGCAATCCAGTCTTCAGACGTCCTCGTTGTGGGGACACCGGTCTTCAAGTCCTCGATGACCGGTCTTCTCAAGCATCTTTTCGACCTCTTCGAAATGACAGCTCTGCAGGGGAAACCCGTTTCGATATTCGCAACGGGTAAGGCCGAGGCCCATGGCGAGCATGTCGAGGCTCACTTGCGTTCATTGATGGGCTTCTTCAAAGCCGAGATTCGCGGTGACTTCATCTATGCGATTGACAGCGACTTCCCGGATTCGGCACCGTCTGCGGAACTTCGGGAGCGGGTCGACCGCCAACTCGCACGCACTCTGGGCCATGTTTAGTTCAAGGAGAAGAACATGAATTTTGCTTCCATCGAGAGCGCGGTTAAAGCAATCGCCGCCGGAGAGATGATCATCGTCGTGGACGATGAAGACCGGGAAAACGAAGGCGACATCCTCGTTGCCGCGGACAAGGTGACGAATGATCATGTTGCTTTCATGATGCGTTATGCGCGCGGCCTGATCTGCGTGCCGATGAACGGGGACCGGTTAGACGAACTGGATATCCCGCTCATGGTGGAGCGCAACTCGGATTCCATGCAGACGGCGTTCACGGTCTCGGTGGACCTGATAGAAGGCGTATCAACCGGTATTTCCGCAGAAGACCGCGCCAAGACCATCAGGGCGCTTGCCGACGCATCGACGATGCCGGAGGACCTCTCCCGGCCAGGCCACATATTCCCCCTGCGGGCAAACCCGTCCGGTGTTCTCGGACGCCCCGGCCATACGGAAGCCGCGGTGGATTTCGCTCGGCTCGCCGGGCTCGAGCCAGCGGGTGTTATCTGCGAAATCGCCAACGACGACGGCACTATGGCGCGTCTTCCCGAACTCAGCGAATTCGCCGCGCGCCACAACCTTCTCATGGTGACCATCGAAGCCCTGATCGATTATTGCCGCGAGATCGATGAACGCGGCCCTCGTTTAGAGGACGCGGGCGCGGCGGCGGCGCTGTCGAATGTTTCGTATCTGGCAAGCAGACGTACTACATGCCCCCAGCGGGAGAGCGGAACTACTGCGTTCGCAGTCTCTGATACAGCACAAGAAAAGTGCGTTTCCCAGGTGCCAACGGGGGGAACGGACCTTGGGTTCGCTGTGCGATGATTGGGCATGACAAACCGTGACCCGCTTTATCGCCCCCGCCGCTTTCCTGCTGAAATTATTGCGCACGCGGTGTGGCTTTCTTTCCGCTTTGCTTTTGCGCCTGCGGGTGATCGAGGCCATGCTGGCCGGTCTTGGGATCATTGTCTCGCACCAGACGATCCGCCTGTAGGCAGAGTAATTTGGTCATACCTCCGCCAACAACAAGCTTCGATCCTACCACGCTGTAAAACGAGAGTTCATGCCGGATGTAGCGCTTCGGCTCCACCCTGTTCCACACCCCACCCCATGACCTCACCACGAGCCATCGTCGCGAACTGGGAGTAGAAGCGATGAACCTATGGGCCCA
The DNA here is from genome assembly GCF_002211395.1 of Rhizobium sp. R339. Taxonomy (NCBI): domain Bacteria; kingdom Pseudomonadati; phylum Pseudomonadota; class Alphaproteobacteria; order Hyphomicrobiales; family Rhizobiaceae; genus Rhizobium; species Rhizobium sp. R339. Next base: position 111,143 of record NZ_LOKV01000029.1, on the reverse strand, counting down.
AATTGCTCGCGCATCACTGACAAAATCGACCGGCGTCATGGGCTCGACTCTTTGCCCTTAAGTCTAAGATTCCCGTCGAAGTGACGGCGAAGGACCGGCTGCAAACCCTCAATTGCCCTGTTCGCCCGTCGATGGCGAAAGGCCGACCTCATGCTTGGAAACCGTTTCGGGAAGGAAGTGATGATGTGGAGAGTTGAGAGTGTCCCCTCCAAGATTGACCATTTCTCGCTCAAAGGCACTTGCAGCGAGGAACTCGCGGAAGCGCTTTCCAGGCTTTCCCCGCAATCTCCAGCGCATGTACAGGGCGACAAGACGATCGCCTACGATATACATGCGATTACCAATGGCCCGATTGCAGTTATTGCCGCGCATTACGAGGGCGACCTAACGGTCCAGCACCAGGGACCGGCGGAGGCAAACATTATCATGCTTCCACTATATGGGCGATCGGTCGTTACCGTGGACGGCAGACAAATCCTGTCAGAGGGAAGGCGTGGCGTTTTCGTGAACAGTATGTCGGCGAGTACAACCCAATTCATTGGGCCCAGGAAACATTTGGGTCTTAGGATCTCCCATGATGAGCTGACGCGCCGTTTAGCACGTCGGCTCAATACGCCAATAAGAGGCAGCCTCGATTTTTCGCCAGAAATCGACCTATCGGTCGGGTTCGGCTCCCTTTTGGTGCAACTGGTACCAGTGCTTTATGCTGGATTACGAGACGGAACCCTCCTTCAATCGCCGATAGCACTTAATCACCTCACCGAAACGACGATAGAGCTTTTGATCGAAGCTGCGCAGCATCGCTACTCACCTGAGTTATGCCGCGTTGCTGAACCACCCTTACCCAAGGCCGTTAAGCGGGCGGTCGACTATATGCGTGCCAATATTGCTCGGCCGCTATCTCTTGAGGAAATCGCAACTGCTTGTGGCGTGAGCCGACGCACTCTTCAGAGCGGTTTTCGCAACTTCCGAAATACGACCCCTCTGGCATTTCTGCAGCACCTACGGTTGGAATCAGTGCATCAGGAACTGATGACAGGTGAGCCTGGCATCTCGGTCAAGCAGGTCGCTCTGAAATGGGGCTTCATTCATAGAGGCAGATTTTCTGCGGACTATCGCAAGCGCTATGGAGTATATCCCTCTGAAACATTGCGTATATCGGAGGCGGATTGCGCCGACTGATCTACGATCAGTCAGCGCGCTCGACCGTCTTCGAGGCTTGATAGCAACAGAACTCTCCAGCAAACCGACTGGCTCGGCCCAAGATCTGTCTTGCAGATGATCCCCTGAACGCAACGATGTTCCGATCTGCGCAACGCAGTTTCAAATCAGTACAGGGGTTAATCATATGGTAAGTCTGCCGAGCTCATCTCATATGTAGCGGTCGATTTCACAATGTTCTTGACCGCGTCGCTAATGGAATCCGGTGTAATTTATAGTCCATGAGGAACGTATGTCCAGACTGCCGCTATCCCTACTTTTAATGATTTTGGCAATTATTCCGTTGACGGCGTTCGTACTCATCGGAGTATCAACATCACTGGGATATTACCACGAATATTCTATGTTCCGAAGCGCACAAACAACGCAGCAACTTGGGCGGGAAGGCGGATTCCTCGCCCAGGCTATAGCGGCGGAAGCGTTTGCAGGCGCCGACGTCCGTCGGGCAAAGCGAGCCGCATCGGACAGGGCTTTTACAGCGGTCTTTTCCGCTTACGACTCTTGGAAAAAGGCATTTGACGATCCGGCCATAGAACGGGCAGTGCAGATCATTCGTGAAAGGCGGGACAATATCGATAGCTTCCGCCGGCGCATCGATGACGGAACGGCGGGCGAGGCGGAGGGAGCCGTTGCCTTGCGCCCAGCTGCCGTTGCGGGTTTGGAGCTCGTCCGTCGCACTGGGGCGACTGTCAATAATTTGGATTTGGCACGCCAAATTACTGGTTTTCACGCGCTGATGCAGATCACGGAGGCTAGTTTGCTGGAGATCAGGCCCGGCCGAGCCTTCATCAAAAATTCAGCGATGTCCTTCGATCTATTTTCGTCCCTCTTACAATCAAAAAATCTAAAGCAGCTTTATGTGCCTACGATGCACGAATTTCTCCCTGCCGATCTCGTCAAATCTTATGACGACTTCGAGGCCAGCGCCGCAGGCAAGTTCATCGCGGGCGTTCGCGATCAGATGTATGCGAACCAGCCGGGCGTTTCCTTCCCCCCCGAGACGTTGGATCGATGGAATGAATTTACTCAACAACGGGCTGCTTTGTTGACCGAGCTCATAATGCGCACCGGCGACAAACTGGACGAGATGGCATTTCAGCGGTACGCCGATCTTCGCAATGCCTTTATCGGCTACACCGGCTCCACACTTCTGATCATGTCTACGGTACTCGTTCTGTGCATTTCGGTCGTTCGGAGAATTTCAAATTCCATTCGGACTCTGACAAGCCGAATGAAGGCACTCGCAGAAGGCGATACGTCGGCGCCGGTACCCTTGACGATCCGACGCGACGAGATCGGGGACATGGCGCGTTGCCTTGAGTTTTTCCGCGGCGCGGCCATACAGAAAAATAACCTGGAGACATCCGCGGAAGCTGAGCGCATTCGTTCTGACCAAGAGAAGCGGGATATTCAGGTAAGGGCGGAAAAAGAAGCAGAAGAGCGCCTCGTCCGAGCGACGACGGCATTGGCAACCGGGTTGAAGCGGATGGCGGATGGAGACTTGATTTATGAGATTGAGGAGCCGTTAGCGCCACAGTTTGAAAGTTTGCGCAGGGATTTCAACGCTTCCATTCGTCAGCTCCGGGACGCGCTTGTTACCGTCGGTCATTCAGTCGAAACGGTCACGAATGGCAGCTCGGGCGTCTCGGCCGCATCTGAAAATCTTTCAAGACGCACGGAGCAGCAGGCGGCTTCGCTCGAGGAAACTGCAGCCGCGCTGGAGGAAATAACCGCCAACGTTGTATCGACGACAAAGAGGACGGCTGAGGCGCGCGGAGCCGTCCGACAGATGCGAGATCATGCGGAAATGTCCGGTCGCGTTGTGCGCAATGCTATCGGAGCCATGAACCGCATTGAAAGCTCCTCTAAACAGATTGCGCAGATCATTAGCGTCATCGACGCGATCGCCTTCCAAACGAACCTCCTGGCGCTGAACGCCGGCGTCGAAGCAGCGCGTGCTGGCGACGCGGGAAAAGGCTTTGCGGTTGTTGCCCAGGAGGTCAGGGAGCTTGCACAGCGCTCAGCGACAGCGGCGAAAGAAATCAAGGATCTCATCGGCAATTCAGCTCTAGCCGTCGACGAGGGCGTAAGGCTCGTGAGCGAAACCGGATCGGGCCTGAGAACGATTGAAGAGCTTGTGCAGGATGTAAATCTTCATATGGACGCAATCGCAACAGCCTCCCAGGAACAATCGTCGGGCCTGCGCGAGATCAACGGCGCGGTTAATCATATGGACCATGCCACTCAAGAAAATGCGAACATGGTCGCGGAGATGAATTCTGCAGGATCACATCTCGCCCAAGAGAGCCAAAGCCTCGCCGCGTTGTTGAGACATTTCCACTTCGAAGAAAAGAGCGCGGATTTCCAGCCACAGACGGTGACGGGCGAACTTGGAAAAATGTCCCCGGCCGGTCAGACAAGGGTTGACCGCGGAATCTATCCGATGCGCCGCGGTAACCTGGCACTCGCGCCTTCGAACGATGATTGGCAAGCGTTCTAAATCGCATGGGCGGCGTCGCCGACGACAGTCAAATACGCATCTTTGATGATTCTAAATGAGAGCGATATCCCGGTGGGGTAGCGGTATGGTACTCCCGCCAAATGACTTGTGCGGTCCTAACAAAAAGCTGGCTTGACGCATGATTGCTCAGCCACGTGACAAAGCAGGACAGGCACATGAAACACGTACGTCAATCGGAACGCACATCCCGCCCCGAACAGCCTGTGGAAGCCGAGATGGCGACTGATGCTCAAATCAACCAGGGGCGTGGCCCCTTCCGCAACGCGGTCAATGCCAGCCCTCCGCTTGCCACGGGCACGGCACCGCCATTTTCGGAAGCCTCCGTCGTCCGGCGCTCGCACGGTCACAACGCAGATGTCGCAAGTCTAAAGCAACCGTTTGAGAAGGCTTTTCGGGCGAATCCCCGGCATCCTACGACAAACGTCGACTTGCCATTCAACGCCGAAGAGATGTCCAGTGCCGTCGTACTCGACGCGATCCCGTTACCCGTCTTCTTCAAAAACAGAGATGGGATACACCTTGGTTGCAACAGGGCCTTCGAAAGCTTCTCCGGCCGTTCAAAGGAAGATATCATCGGAAAAACCGTCTTCGATTTGGTACCCGCACCCATAGCCGAGACGTATGCAGCCTTGGACGAGGCGCTTTTTGCAAATGGCGGTGTTCAGCAATATGAAGCAAAGGCCACCGCCGAAGATGGTGGTATCGTTGATCTTTTACTCAGCAAAACAGCGATCACTGATATCGCCGGTAACAGGATCGGCTTGGTTGGCGCGATGTTGGACATCACAGAGCGAAAACGTGCGGAGCATGATCTCAAAGAGGCTCTTGAATTCGCAGAGGGAATTATTGCCGCCATTCCTGACGTTCTGTTCGAGGTAGATGCCGACGGTCGCTACCTGCAGGTCTGGGCAAGGAATCAGGAGCTCCTGGCGCAGCGAGAAGAAGTGCTGCTCGGTAAGCTTGTCCGCGATGTGCTCCCTCCAGATCAGGCCGACATCGCTATGCTGGCTCTTGAAGAAGCCGATGAAACCGGCGCCTCCTACGGTCGTTGTGTCCGTATTGCCCTACCAAACGGCGAATCCCGTTGGTTTGAACTGTCGGTGGCAAAGCGACCAAGCAGTGACCACTCAACCATCACTTTTCTGGTGCTATCTCGCGATATTACCGAACGGAAGCACGCCGAGGGCACAACTATTGAAGCTCGGGCTCGCCTCCTAAGTGTCCTGCAGACCATTCCGGATATGGTATGGCTGAAAGACGTAACAGGCAAATATCTGTTGTGCAATCATGCCTTCGAAGGGTTGGTCGGCAAGGCAGAAGCGGAAATCGTTGGGAAAACGGACTATGATCTGTTTACGCCCGAACTCGCCCAGTTTTTTCGTGACAAGGATGAGGAGGCCATGCAAGCCGGCCGTATTCTCATCAATGAGGAACGGTTCACCGCGCACGAGGATGGTCGATCAACGCTTTTGGAAACACGTAAGGTTCCGGTATTCACGGGGGGAAAGCTGATGGGGATTCTCGGCGTCGCCCGCGATATCACCGAACTGGACACGTCCCGTAAGAAAATCCATCAGATGGCATTCTACGATTCTCTGACCGGCCTGCCTAACCGGACACTTTTCAATGAACGGCTACGCGAGATGATCAGGGACGCGGCTTCGGCGGGCCAGCGAGCCGGGGTGATGCTGATCGACATGGACCATTTCAAAGCGATCAATGACACTATGGGACATCCCGTCGGTGACGAGTTGCTGCGGCAGGTGGCGACACGCATGAAAGAAGGCGTCCGCGCCAGCGACACCGTGGCGAGACTCGGTGGCGATGAATTTGCAGTCTTGCTGCCGAATGTTCAGGACAATGACGATTTGGCTCAAATTGCCAGCAGAATGCTCGCCGCATTTGGCGAACGCTTCATGCTTTCCGACAGGGAGATCTTTGTATCCTGCAGCATCGGGATATCGGTATTCCCAAATGACGGTGACGCTCCCGACGATTTGGTGAAATATGCAGATTCTGCGATGTATTTAGCGAAGCGCTCGGGGCGTAGCAAGTTCCGCTTCTACTCAAGGGATCTCACGATTGGGGCTGAAAAGCGCCTGGCGCTAGAATCAGACCTACGCCTGGCTGTGAAACGTGGGCAACTTGAACTCCATTATCAGCCAAAGGTCCTATTAGACAACGGAAAGGTGATCGGTTCAGAAGCACTGCTTCGATGGCATCATCCGAAGATGGGAATGATCCCTCCGGGAGAATTTATAGGTGTCGCCGAGGAAACCGGACTGATCATCGATCTCGGACGATGGGTGCTGCATGAGGCGTGTCGCACGGCTGCCATCATGAATGCAGATGGACTGCCCCCGCACAAGATCGCGATAAATTTGTCTCCTAAGCAGTTTCAATGCCCGCATCTGTCGCAAACGGTGGCGGACGTATTGCAGGAAACCGGTTGTCGTGCGGAGTGGATCGAGGTCGAAATAACTGAGAGTCTCCTGCTCCACAACTGCGAGGGCGTTTCGACGACACTCTCTCAATTGCATGCGAGCGGAATTTCCATAGCGATCGATGATTTCGGCACCGGCTACTCATCTCTGAGCTATTTGGCTAACTTTCCCATTGATACCCTCAAGATTGATCGGTCATTCATCAATCGATCAGACAAGCGAAGTAGAGAACTGGTGAAGGCAATTCTCTCGATCGCGCGCTGCCTAGGGCAAAATGTGGTCGCTGAGGGCGTGGAGACGGTCGATCAAGAAAAATTCTTGGTTGAAAGCGGCTGCGCTGTGGCACAAGGGTTCTACTATAGTAAGCCCGTCCCGAAGTCCGAACTTCTCGTCGCAAACGCACGCCCCGAGGCATTGAAATGTTAACGGACCTTGGGATTCGCTGTGCGATGATTGAGCATGACAGACCGTGACCACTTATCGCCGCCACAGCTTTCCTGCTGAATTGTTGCCCACGCAGTGTGGCTTTATCTCCGTTTCCCTTTTTGAGCCTTGGGATGGTCGAGGACATGCCGGCCGCTCGTGGAATCATTGTCTCGCACCAGACGATCCGCCTGCGGGCAGGTAAATTTGGTCGTACCTTCGCCAACGACATTCGCCGCCGCAGTTCCGGTCGGCTCGGCCACAAGTGGCATCTGGATGAGGCCGTTTCCGTGACAAGAAGCACTGGCTCTGGCGAACCCTAGATCAGGACGGATTTGTTCTGGATGTGCTCATACAAAGCCACCGCTATACCGTCGGCCATGGGGGCCGCACATCAGCCTGCTGCTGATGCTTGTTTCCATTCCAATCGTGATTGTTGCCGTGGCGCTGCTGATTGTGCGCGTGAAGCATGCGCTCGAGGCCGAAGCATAAACGTCACGGAATTTGATGTTCCGATGTGAGGGACTAGGGCGGACCGTCATTTTCACGCCAATGGGGGCGCAGGAAAGTGCCCTTTATACAATGATTCTAGAGGCTTAGCGAAAATCAGGTAATCAACATTATGGAACAGGATCAGTGATAGCCCAGTAGAATATGCCCAGCATCCGGGGCGAGAGTGCCCAGGCCGGGCACATCGTCGTTCCTTCGGAACCGGATTGTTTCTAGAATTCCTGCTGACGCGACCAGCGGCATCCCCCATGTCGTCAACCCCGCCCCAGGCCGGGCGGGGTAGCGTTTCGCAGCCTATACAGCGTGCAAGATCAGTTTGTTGGCCTCCAAGAAAGCGGATCTGCTGGATTGTCGAAATATTTAGCGGCAGCGTCATCAGTCCACCAAGCTGCATCCTTCGGTTCGAGCCAGTCTTCACTATTGAGATCGCAATCGGCTGGCAAATCCGCTTTTACATCATCGATCGTGTAAGGAATTGCCGGTCGCAGAATGGACTGTATTTTCGGACCTTGGCCCTCCAGAGTGCGCATCATCACGTCCCATACGAAACGAGCCTCGGAGCGCGGCGGCCAGAAGTGAAAGCTCCTGCTTACAAATTCAGGATTCTTACTCCAGAAGCATGATGCCGAAGCCTCTCCGCCAAGCACGATCGGCACTATCTCGCGCCCGGACTGGCGGACGGCGTTGATCACACCAGACTCAGCTCCCGACTGAACAATAATACCGTCAATTCGGCCAGGGTTAGCGGCGAGAAATTTCTGCAATTCTGATTGTGCGACGCTGTCTGTCCATTTCCCGTCAACCTGTCCGACTACGTTGATCTCGGGATAGTACTCCAAGGCTTTTGTGGCGCCGACCTGGAAGCTGTCTGAGGAGGCGAAGCCAGTGATTCCGGACACAAGCAACACATTGCCGCTGCCTTCGATCTCTTCCGCCAACCACTTTGACGCCTCAAAACCGCCTTGCATGTTATTCTCTGTCGCATTGATTGCGAACGGCGACGTCACATAACCGGAGTATGAGATAACAGGCACGCCTTTCGAATAGGCGTACTCTATTGTCGGGTTGAGCGCTGTAAGGTTGGAGCAGCATATGATTATGGCGTCGACACCATCATCTACCATCTGCCGCATTTGGCTGATCTGGGCGTTATCATCGAGATTGGACTGTGTAACGACGAGCTCGGATACCAGCCCAGCCTTCTTAAAAGTCGGCAGAAGCTCATTTGTAAACTCATCAAGGACGTTCGCACGCCATGTGTTGTCAGCGTAGCTCGAGGCGTAACCAATTTTCCACGGTGGCGCTCGCTTTGCTCTGAAATTCCGAAATACAGATTCTCCCGTGGGCAACCGCGGGTCCAATAACTCGTAGGTCTTCCGCTCTTCCCGTGGCAGTTCACTAAGCCCACCAGCCTTCACCGTCAGCGGCATGGCCAGCGTTGCGGCGAGAAAAAATCCAATAATCAACTCACGTACGCACACGGATAGACACCTTTCAAAGTCTGAGCACTGGAAGATAGCTTCTTTGTCTTTAGGTTGACCCGGCCGTACTGAATCCTGCGCGACGGAGAGCGACAAAGAGCTACCAGGAGAGAGACCGGCGCATCGAACCAAAATCGTGCGCTCGGTTATGTGACCTTCATTCGATTGGATGGCCGCATGGCGCGCCATCGGAATGCTTCGAATCTAACTACGGCTGCCTTATGCAGCGAGACTTACCCGATGAGCCGGCCTATCATCTGTCAACTTGAACCCAGCAAGCCGTTCGCTGAGTTCGATAGTCTGATCAGAAAGCGTCTTCGTTGCAGCGTTTGTCTGCTCAGCCATGGCTGCATTCTGTTGCGTCCCCTGATCAAGAACATTGACGTTGTTATTGATCTCAGCCAGCGAACTCGCTTGTTCGCGGCTGGAACTCACAATCTGGTCGATGCGATCAGAAATCTGCACGATTGATGCCGCTATACTGTGCAGAGCCTCCCCGGTCCTGCCGACGTAATCCGAACCGACGGCCACCTCTGACGAAGATTCTGAAATCAACTGCCGGATCTCGAGCGCTGCGGCTGACGATCTTTGGGCAAGCTCGCGTACTTCTTGTGCAACGACCGCGAAGCCTTTTCCAGCATCGCCGGCACGAGCTGCTTCAACGCCGGCATTCAGCGCAAGCAAGTTCGTCTGGAATGCAATCGTATCGATCAATCCTATGATCTGACCGATCTTGTAAGATGCATCCTGAATTCGTGCCATGGCGCTTATAGCATCAGTTACAATGATGGCCGCGCCCTCTGCATGTTCCTTGACTGCAGAAACAAACGCTTGTGTCTCGCAGGCATTCTCCGAGGAGTTCCTCACCGTCGCAGTCACCTGCTCAACGGCTGCTGCGGTTTCTTCGAGAGAAGCAGCTTGTCGTTCAGTCCGTCGTGACAAATCATCAGAGGCTTTGAAAAGTTCGTCGGTTCCCCATTTGATTTGTTGGGTGTTTTCGTCGATATGGGACACGGTTTCCCTGAGGACGCACAGTGAGTGGTTGAAGTCACGCCGCAGTTGCTCGAGATTGGGATGGAAGTGGCGGTCGATGGTCTGCGAGATGTCTCCTCGCGCCAATCTAGAGAGTGCCTCCCCGAGTGTTTGTACAGCGCTGGACACTTCTTTCTCAAGCTGAGCACGTTCAAACTCACGATCCGTTCGCTCCTGATCAGCCGTTTTACGGTCGTCTTGCGCGCGGGCTTCAACCTCGAGCTTCGAGACCGCATTTCCGCGAAAAACTTCAAGCGCGCGAGCCATATCGCCAATTTCGTCTTTCCGCTGGCAGCCAACGATGTCTGATTGAAGATCACCGGTCGCTAGCCCCTGCATGCGCCTTGCGATCCGTTCGATTGGAGCGCGCAATGTCACCATCAGGCCGGCTCCGGCCAAGAGGGCGACCAAAACACCGGAGACGGTAGCAGCTGCGGACAATAGTCGGGCGAAATCACTTTCCCGGTGAGCGTCATGTTCCTGAGTCGACGCGAACGACACGAGATTTTTCCATATCGACTGGACGGTTTTATCCGCCTCTGCGTATTGCGCCTGCCGCCCTTCCGCGATCTTGACCAACTTCTCGGTATTCTGTTCGATGGCATCCCCCTGTAAGTAGAGGACCTCCTCCATTTTGGGGAAGTCTGGCAATGAACCGGCTACGCCTCCAACCGCTACGGTGTCACGAGTCAGTTTCGTAAGCTGCTCAATGAGTCGCTCCTGGTTTTCAGTGCTGGCCGCCCGCAACAGGTTGTTTATCTCAATTTCTATCGAATCGGCATCCTGGCCTACCGATGCCACTGCCGCAATGAGCGTCTCCGATTCCGCCAATGGCTTATCCAAGGCTCGAACTGCGTGGGTTCCCTCGATCATATGCTGTATGGCGTCATCTCGCAGTCGCGGGGCAAACGCACTAAGGTCGATCCCTAGGCTGTGAAGGAAAGCGCTATCCAGCCCGGAATTGGCGACGACGCTGGAGATTGCCTGTTCCAAGTTTGCGACTGCTTGTCCACCATCGCCCGTTGCAACGACGCGCTTGACGGTTTTCATCGCCTTTTTGATCATGAGCGCCTGTTGCTGTGCCTCGGGGGTTTGCATCGCGCTGGCCGGCAGATTCACCAAATTTTCCGACAACCGCTGCATAATTGCCGCCGTGTCGATTGAGCGGGTAGCCTCTCTGAGCATCGTTTTGCCAGAGTTTTCCTGGTTGCGGACCTGCGCACGGACTTTAACCGCGGCCAGCTTCAGGTCGGCCGCGACCTGCTTGATCTCGGTCAAGCTTGCGGCAACGTCACGACGAATGGACAGCTCATCGTTGTGCAGGGACCACATGCGGTCCATGCTGTCAGAAATCGCGGACATCGCGGACTCACTGCTTTCAAGAGCACGAGTGTCACTACCAACGTCAGTGGCGACTTCCTGAAGCGACAGCATCGTGGCGCCCTGCCCCCTTAGACTTGCCAGGGCCTCATCACGGTTCTCCGTAGAACTCTGCGCCAAAAACCGGTTCATGCTCTCAGAGACGTCCCGAAATCCGCTCAAAGTCTCGAGAACTTCGCTCGATAGCCGAAGGCGAGATTGCAGCAATCCGGTCGCCTGTAGGCTCACGACACCGACGGCCGCCAGGATCATGACCAGCGGCACCAGTACTAATAAGACTTTCGCTCTGATGCTGAAAGCGGATAGCAAGCGATCGACGAACATAAAACCTCCAGATGACTAAAGCGGGCACTGCCACCCATTTCTGGAGTTTTAGTTATTCGACCTAAACGAAGAGGAAGAAAGTTCGACTGCGGAAATGCAAAGTGCTTTACATCTTGTTAGGATTTCCACGTCGAATTGACGCTCAAACTATCAACCTTAACGACAGGTTAATGTCTTCTCGAATTATCGTCGGAAAGGACTATCGTCAGGTTTCAGGTCGATGTGCAGGACGTTCCCCGTGAGCTTTCCAGACAGTTCTGGATTTGCGAGGAATTGGACAGCTTGAACAAGTGTCCTAAGCGTCTCACTTTGAACGTAAGATGTAGAACGCGCATTTCTGGTATGAACAGCGTTTATCCGAAGCCCCGAGTCGAAATACTTCTTCGCCATCGCACTCGTCGTAGTTCGTAAGGCCGCTTGGAGCACAGCTTCGCGGTCGGCCTCTAGCAGCGACTTCTCGTCGAACCAGGCGATATTCACAACAGCGAGTTCCTCTCCCTGGAGGCGGGAGCCGAAAGCACTTGTCACCCTTATCAGGTTGGAGACGGCATCAAGCCCAAGATCCGTAGCGGAAAGCGGTTCGGCGCATTCACGGCGACGGAAGGCTATGTTCACCAGAATATCGACCCGGCTCCAGCGTAGGTAGACCTGATCGACCATTGAATTGACATACACGTCCCTATTCAAATTGACCTTAACCGGAAACAAATTCGTCCCCGAGACTGCGGTTAATGAACTGAAGTCTGAAGGGTCGAGGTCACCTACGGCGACACGGTAGCCAGTTTCGAGGAAAGACTGCGCAAGACAGAAACCGACCGGGTTTGACGCGCCCACCAACACGCATACTTTGCCTGCATGAGAGCCGGCATCGGTTTGTCCTCCTTCGATAAACCCTTCCGTCGGCGGTGTCCGGCAAGCGTTGTGAGTCTTAGATCCTGGTTTCACGCGGAAAACGGTCCATGTGTGAAACCGTGAGATCTAGCAACTCGTTCGTATCTCAACAGGGAGACCACCACACACTTATCTCCAAATTACGTTGTCTCCCGCCTCTCCGACCCCAAGCCAAGAGGACATGGAAGATGATCGACGGACAATCCATCGATCCGGTTTCACGAGGTCTTTGGCGCGCGCCGGTTTGGTCTCGCCGTGCCACAGTTGGACCTTCCATGGAACAGCCCATGGATGTCTCTGGGGAACGGCATCTTTCCGGAAAGTCCTACGCTTTCACACGCGGCTCTCTGACGCGTATGGCATTCGTTTGGCCCTCAACGCTTGCACGCGCAGCATCGTCGAGCGCGTCAACGTCTATTGCAGACTGGCCTTCAGATAGGCACTCGCCATTCTCGCGTTCCACGGTCGAGGTCGGTGGAATGATAATGCTGTCTTTCAAAAACTCGCTCATGTTTCGTTCCTTCAATAGCTGCAGGTGACAAGGTCGTTCCGCGCAATGCCCACGAAAGCGTGGCGTGCTTCCGCCACGTCACTGATAAATCCCTGCTAGACCTCGTCCTTCAGCGTCTCCTTCTGGGTAATAAGGCGGGCAGAGTGGTGTCCGGAGGTAAATGCCCAAAGCCAGCTCAGCGCGACCGCCATGCGGCTCCGTGTTCCGATCAAAAAGTAGATGTGGGCAAAGCCCCAGATCCACCAGGCGATGGAGCCCTTGAGCCGAAGCCTGCCGAAATCGATCACCGCGGAGCTTGGCCCTATGGTGGCAAGATTACCAAGATGCCTGTACTTGAAGGGAGGCGGCGCTGAGCGCTGCTTAAGGCGGGCCTTGATCACCTGGGCGACGTATTTTCCCTGCTGCTTTGCGGCAGGAGCGATACCAGGAACCGGCATTCCCTCGCCGGTCTTAACGCTCGCGGTATCGCCGACAACGAAGATCTCCGGGTGTTCTGAGATCGTGAGGTCGGGCTGCACGATAGCCCGCCCTGCTCGATCTGTCTCCGCCCCGACCCATACGGCGGCCTTGGATGCCTGCACGCCCGCCGCCCATATGACCGTACGGCTCGGGACGAACTCGTCCCCGATCGATATACCTTCCTCGGTGCAGTCGGTTACCGGCCGTCCCGTGCGAACCTCGACGCCCATCGACGCAAGGGATCGCTCGGCGTATTGCGATAACGCCTCGTGGAAAACAGGCAGAACACGCGGTCCTGCCTCTACAAGAAGAATACGCGCCAAAGTCGTATCGATGTTTCTGAATTCCTCGACAAGCGTCCTTTGAGCCAGTTCGGCGATGATCCCGGCCATCTCGACGCCTGTCGGTCCGGCGCCGATTATCGAGAAGGTCAGCATTGCGGCCCGCGCTTGGGGATCGGTTTCCAGCTCCGCCTTTTCGAACGCCAGGAGAAGACGACGGCGGATGGTGGTGGCGTCTTCCAACGCCTTCAGTCCGGGCGCGAAAGGCTCCCATTCATCCCGGCCGAAATACGCGTGACGGGCCCCTGTTGCGAGAACAAGGGTATCGTAGGGAATGGCATGACCGCCCTTGAGCGAGACAAGCCGCTTCTCGACATCGACGCCCACGACCTCGCCAAGAAGCGTTGTGACATCTTTCCTTCCACGGAAGACCGCGCGAATGGGCCAGGCAATCTCGGAGGTTGCCAGGACGGTCGTTGCGACCTGATAGAGCAGCGGCTGGAACAGGTGATGATTGCGTCTGTCGACGATCGTGATCGAAAGGTTTGGACATTTGAGATCCTTGGCCAATTGGAGGCCGGCGAAACCGCCTCCCACGATGACAACTCGATGCTCCATTTAGTCCTCCCGCGAGCCTTTGGAAAAAAACCCGCCTCGGATCGAAGCGCGTCCTTCGGTGTTGCACGATCGCAAGCTCAGTCGCTGATGCGACTGCTCACAATGATGGAAGGGGGGCTTACCAGCAACGGAAGCAGCGGTTCGAGAACACGCTTGACGTTCGCAGATTCTCCGTGACGCGCGGCTGCCTCCTCGTTTGCCCAACCATCGAGAATGAAGAACGTATTCGGCTCGTCGGAGCGCTGGTAGAGATTGTAGTAAAGGCAGCCCTCTTCCTCGCGGGCAGGGCCGACAAACTCCTGGAGCAGTGTGTTGACACGGTCCCGGTTACGCGTCGATGTTTTAAACTCAACGATGAGATGCTGTTCGTCGGACTTGCTCGATGGCATGTGGGAAGCTCCTATTGAAGACGATGACGGGCTTGATCACGCGGCCAGCTTCAGCATCGGCGATGGCCTCGTTGATTTTCTCGAACGGGTACTTTGTGATCAGCTTCTGGAACGGAAACAGGCCGGCCTGGTTTAGTTCGACCAGTTGGGGGATGAAGAGCTGCGGGATCTGATCCCCGAGGATGGCACCCTGAATTTTCCGGTTGAAGACCATGAGGTCCAGCGGGATTGGAATATCCTTACCGAGCGCGTCGAGCCCGAGGAGGACGACATGACCCCCTGCCCGCGTGCATTTGATCGTGTTCAGGATGACGGGAACGATACCCACGGCGTCGATCGCAAAATCGGCACCGCCGCCCGTCAAGGCGTGGATCTGCTCCACGACGTCTGGGTCCCTGCCGTTGATAGCGTGGGTCGCGCCCAACGTCTCAGCCATGGCCAAACGCTGCTCGTTCAGGTCGATGATGATGATCTTGCTGCACCGCCGGACCTTGGCGGCCATCACCGCAGCCATGCCGACCGCTCCCGCGCCGAACACGGCAATGGTTTGACCGATCTCCGGCTTCATGGCGTTGATGACGGTACCTGCTCCCGTTGCCATGCCGCAACCGAGCGGGGCCGCATTCGTCAGGTCGAAATCCTTGGGAAGCTGCGCGGCGTTGTTTTCAGTCGCCAGGATGTGGGTCGCGAAGGATGACTGGCCGACAAAGTTGCTGCCGATGCCGACTTCATCACACAGCAAGGCCTTCTTGCCGTTCGGACGAAGCCCCGTCAGATTGTACTGGGTGTAGTTCTGGCAGTTCATCGGGTGAGAGCGCCGGCAATCGCCGCAGAAGCCACATGAACTCTGGCTGAGCGCAACGTGGTCGCCCACCCTTAAACCTTGGACGTCCGCCCCGATGGCCTCGACGATACCAACACCTTCATGTCCTGGTATGACCGGGGCGGGAGGTCCAAATATCCCATCACGGAGCAACAGGTCGGTATGGCAGATCCCCGTGGCGACCGTCCGCACGAGAATTTCATTGCCTTCTGGATCCGCCAGCTCAAGTTCACGAAACTCAAGCGGAGCTTTCGGTTTTGCGGCCACGGCCGCCGTTATCTTCACCATTCTTATCTCCTGCATTCTCCCGCGTTGACACCGGGAATGACCTGTTTGGCAGATCCTTGCGGCTAGACGCGACCGACGCGTGCTCCGTAAATGATCGCAGCAAGCGCGATGATCCCGCCCTGGACGATCAGCTTGCCGGGCTCCTGGATGCCGAACACCGTCAACATCGCGAAGAGGAAACTGAAGGCGACGACCGCCACGAAAGGCCCCGCGACGCCACCGCGGTCGACGCCGAACGTCACCCCACCGAGGATCGTCGCGGCGAGAGCGTTCATGAAGGTGTCGAAGCCGGGCTTGATCGTGCCAACGGCCAGAGCCGACACCTGAACCAGGGCGGCGATGCCTGTCAGCGTGCCCGCAAGTGTATGGGAGACAAAAATCGTGCGGGCCAGAGGTATGCCTGTTATCTCCGCCGCCCTCGGATTGTCGCCGACAGCGCGGAAGTAGCGCCCGAGGATCAAGAAGCGGAACGCTAATGCGACGAGAACGGAAATCCCGATCCAGACGATCACGGAGTAAGACAGGCCGTAGATGTTCCCGCTCGTCAGGACGCGAAGCCAGCTTGGTGTCGAACCCGGTGCACGGCCCGAACTCATGAATTGGATGATCCCGATGAGGATCGCCGATACGCTCAGCGTCGCGATGACCGCGGAGGCGCGGACATAGGCCACGAGGGCGCCGTTGATCAGACCGACGGCAAGGCCGATGACGATCGGCATCAGGACCGTGACGAAGGGCGGGTAACTGTTGAGGAGCCCGGAGCTGGCGAGATAGATCGAAAAAGCAAACACGCCACTGACCGAGAGATCAATAGAACGCACCCGCATGACAAGAGATTGCGCCAGCACCGCGATCCCAAGCGGCGCTGACTGTTTCAGGATCACGAACCAATAGTTTGGATTGATCAGCGTCGCGCTTACAGCGGGGGCCACAGCGATCAGGATTGCGAGCACGTAATATGCCGGGGGCAAACCGAGCACCCAGGAAAGTATGCGCCTGGCGGTGAGAGTGCGCGATGGCGTCTCAATTTTCGCATCCGTTGTGGTCATCGAGAGGTCCATCTCTTTCAAAGTCCGATCGTTTTGCGACGCTGTGAGACGACGAGTGCTAGCAGCAGAAGGCCCTTCACGACCGACTGGAGGAATGCCGAGACGTTAGCGAGGTTCATCACGTTGTTGACGATGCCGAGGATAGCCGCGCCGGCTACAGTGCCGAGGATGCTGCCGATACCGCCAGCCAGGTGAACACCCCCGAGCGCTGCTGCGGTAACGGATTCAATTCCGAATGTGGCGCCCCCCTTGGGATCGCCCGAGGCAAGGCGACCTGCGAGGAACATCCCGGCAGCGCAAGCAAATAGCGCCGACAGGATGTAGGCCTTGATGACTGTGCGCTCGACCGGGACGCCATTCATGCGGGCATTGAAGTCGTTACCACCCGAAGCGAACAGGTAAAGGCCAAACGGTCTGCGATAAAGCAACCAGGCAGCAACGAACGTGGCGACGATCAGCCAGAGCAGCGAGTTTGGCACGGGCCCAACGGAACCCGCGACTGACGCCGAAAGCCATTCGGGCACCTTCCCGCCGGGGATAGGAAGAATGATAAGCGCCAATCCCTGGCCGATACCCATGGTTGCCAGGGTCATGATGATCGGATGGACGTTGAGCCTGGCTACGCCGTAGCCATTCGACAATCCGAATGCGATCGCAACCGCAATGCAAAGCATGACACGGACAACCTCGGGCATGTCGAGTGTCATGATCGTAGTCGTCACGCTGATGATCGAACCAACGGAAACGTCTAGGCCGCCCGTCAGGATCACAAAGGTCTGGCCTAGCGCAGAAATGACAAGAACAGTGGATTGGGCCAGCAGGTTCGACAGATTCTCCGGCGCCAGAAATTGTGGAAGCAGGATAACCGAGGCGACCACCAGCACGAATAGCGTCCCGATCGACAGCCGGATCGCACCCGCCCTATAGGGTGCCTTCAGGAACTTTGCGACGGTATTCATGTATCCTCCTCAATGAACAGCGGCGCGCGGATCGTGCGCGGAGTTCGAACCGAGTGCGGTTCCCAGGATGGTTTCCTCTGTGGCATCAAGCGCGGGCATCTGTCCGACGATCTTTTTGTCGTGAACGACCAGGATGTTGTCACAGAGCCCGATCAGTTCGGGGTGCTCGCGTGACGAGACGATCACTGCACCGCCACGATCGGCAAAATCGCGAAGCAGCTTATAGATTTCCGCTTTAGCGCCGACATCGACGCCACGTGTCGGCTCCTCGATGACAAGGATATCAACCCCCGAAAGCAGCCAGCGGCCAAGAAGGACCTTTTGCTGGTTTCCGCCCGAAAGTTTGCCGACGGGCGAGGCTGGGTCGGCAGCCGCAACACGGAGCGACTTTATGACATCGTGAACCCTGGAGATGGAACGCCATGCAACGCTCGCCATGTTCCGGTTCAACTGCTTGCCAAGTGCGATGTTATCGTAGATCGGAAGCCGAAGAAATAAGCCTTCCTGCTTGCGGTCTTCAGGAATGAAACCAATGCCGGCTGAGATCGCACTCGAAAAGCCGGAGGATACGTTCACACCGATCATGCTATCGTCGCGGCGACGCCGGACGGTCACAACTGCGGCGGTTTCGACCCCGACGACCGCACGCATGATTTCGCGCTGCCCCTGGCCTTCCAGCCCGGCCAGTCCGATGATCTCGCCCGTGCGTACGGAAAAACCGACTGGCGGGCCATGGTCATTGAGACGAAGCCCTGCCACGTCGAGCATCGGCGACCCAATGGTCTGCGCCCTCGGCGGAAAGAAATTCTGAAGCTCGCGTCCAACCATGTTTGCCACAAGCGTTTGGAGATTGAAGTCTTCTGCCCTGGCTGTCTTTACCCAAGCCCCATCCTTCATGACGGTGATGGTGTCGCACAGTTCGAACACCTCGTTCATCCGATGCGAGATGTAGACGACAGCCTTCCCTTGCGCCTTCAGATCGCGGATGACCTTGAAGAGATGAGCGACGTCCGTCGAGTTTAGTGCCGCGGTCGGTTCATCGAAAATGAAGACATCGGCATTGGATGTCAGACCTTTGGCGATTTCCACTGCCTGCTGCTGGGCAACCGTCAGCGTTTCCACAATCGCCGTGGCGTCCAGTTGAGGGAAAACGTCGACAAGCAGCTTGCGGGATCGCTCGACGACCTCGGCGGTGTCTATCGACCCATCGGCACGCCGCGGTTCGTGTCCAAGAAACATGTTTTCGGCGACCGTGAGATTGGGGATGAGGGTGAACTCCTGAAACACTGTCGACACCCCGGCGAGACGCGCTTCCTTGGGGGAACGGAAGGTCACCTCTTCTCCTCGCAGACGGATGCGTCCAGCGGTCTGTTGATAGACGCCGGCCAGAATTCGCATCAGCGTGGATTTTCCCGCCCCGTTCTCGCCCATCAATGCGTGGACGGAGCCGCGTTCAAGCGAAAATTGAACATTCGACAGGACTTTGGCCGCACCAAAGGACTTGTTTATGCCGACCATCTCGACAAGCATACTCATGAACACTTCCATCTGCGAGGGTGAAGAGGGCGCGCTTTGTCCGCGCCCTCCATGCGTCAGGCCTTGAAGTACTCGAGGAGCTTCTCATTCGGCATTTCTGTCGGAGCCCAGTAAGCGTCCGTGAGATCGGAGCGGTAAAACTGTGCAAGATTGTCGTCGACGATCGGCTTGGGCCGGTTGGTCCAGTTGCGCTGGATCGGCTTGCCTTCGAGAAGCGCGAAGGCCGCACGCAGGGCTGCCGTCGAAAGAGCCGGAGGGCAAATGGGCCCAATCGAAGAGAGCTTTTCGTCATTCCAACGACGCATCCAACCGTTGAGCGCTTCTCCCGTGATCGGTGGAATGGTGGAAGCCCCGGCTTCCTGCAGCGCGTCCAAGACCCCGAGCGACATGTTCGCGCCGTCAGTCCAGACCCCGGCGACATCCGGATCAGACAGATAGAGGCTTTCGGCTATCTTCTTTGAGTCCTCGTAGGACCAGCTGCCGTGCTGGGTTGAGGTGATTTGGAGACCGGACTTGCTGAAGACTTCGATCGCCCCGGCGTAACGATCAGCATCGATCGGATGTCCGGCGACGCCACGCAGCACCCACACTTTTCCCTTGTTGCCGAGCTTATCGACCAGGAACTGCGCCATCACCCGGCCAAAGTAGAAGTCGTCGCCTTGGACCTGCACCGTGAATTCGTCTGTGTCGACGCGACCGAGATAGACGACCGTCGGAATGCCGGCAGCCTTCGCCTTCCTGATGCCTTCCACGGCCGAGCCTGTCGTAAGCGGCGCAATGATGATTGCATCTACCTTTTGTGCGATCAGATCCTCGATGTCGGCGACCTGTTTTGAGGCGTTGAGGTCGGCGCTTCGGAATTGATAGTCGCCGACACGGGCCTTGTTCCTGCTGATTTCGTATTCGGCCTCGAATGCGGTTTGATAGGTGTGCGTCGAACCGGCCAGGCCATAGTGGCTGTGACCAATCTTCCAGGGACCTGACTTGGCAAACTTACCAGCGTCGACGACGGGGTTTTCCCCTTCGGACGGCCAAGTGTCGGGCAGCAGGGTGATCGTATCCTCTGCCCGCAGGATGCCCGGTATTCCGAACGCGCCAGCTGCAATCAAGGCACTGCCCGTCTGTAGGAATGTACGTCTTTTCATCGAAATTCTCCTCCTCTTGCCACCCAACGTGGCCATTTTGTCTGCGATCTGGAGCGCCGCTATCCTCCAGACATCGCTGAATTCTCCCCACAAACGGCAGATCGCATCATTATGAATAAGCAGACAATCTGTCAATAAACTATATTGAATTTCAGCTTTTGGACGTGTCTTCTGTGTTATCATACTGATTTTTTTATTCTTTTATTGATGCTTGGTTCGATATAGCAATAAGACAAAGCAGCCGCCCGTCACCTCACCCACGAGCACGCCAACAGGAACCAGAGGAGACCGCGCCTCGCCGGCGAGGTTCATAAAAAGGAAGTTGGGAGCCATAATCGCTACCATCACCCGGAAAGCGAGGCCGCGAGGCAGGAAATACGGGCACCACCGTCAGCCGGCGCGTTCGATGAATGCCACTTCTGAATCAGTCAATCTGTCAAGCGAATTCCAGTTTTAAGACAGCCAACAATTCGGACCAAGATCTAGATCGGCCGAATGCCCTGAGGAAGTAATTGATATTACATCGATTTTTCTCTTTACATGTCCGTGTAGCGCGCTGGGATGGCCTCAGCGAGCATTTTGGTTCACTGAAGATAATTGACTGATTGTCTGCGAACGCCTACAAGTGTCACCTACCGGCCGAGCGCGCACTGATGGAGTCATTTTATGAAAGAAGCATACGCTGCAATTTCGCGCGAAAAGGCAAAGCCTCTTGTTCTGGAGTGCATCGGTATCGATCAACCTCGCCCCGACGAAATCCTCGTCCGGATCGTGGCGAGCGGTGTCTGCCACACCGACATGGTTGTTCGCGACCAAGGATATGACGTACCGCAGCCCGTGGTTCTCGGCCATGAAGGCTCCGGCGTCGTGGAAGTGGTCGGGGCCGATGTAAAAGAGCTTTCGCCCGGCGACCACGTGGCTCTAAGCTACGCATATTGCGGGAAATGCGAGAAGTGCCGGGGAGGCACGCCTTATTATTGTGAAGACTTTTTCGGCAGAAATTTCCGTGGCACCCGGCCGGATGGCAGTTGCCCGCTACATGATTCACACGGTACCCAGATCAGCGGGTGCTTCTTCGAGCAGTCTTCTTTCGCCACCTATGCCATCGCCAGCGAGCGCAATGCGGTCAGGGTTTCCAAAGATGTTCCCCTCGAACTCATGGGACCGCTGGGCTGCGGGCTGCAAACTGGCGCCGGAGCGGTTCTCAACTGCCTCAAGCCCCAACCGGGATCTTCCATTGCAGTGTTCGGCGCGGGTGCGGTCGGCATGGCAGCCGTCATGGCGGCGAAGATTGCCGGATGCTCGACCATTATCGTGATCGACCTTAACGATGAACGTCTCGAACTGGCGATTGAACTGGGTGCAACCCACATCATAAACGCCCGCAATAGGGATAGCGTCAAGGCGATCAGGGAAATCATTCCCGAAGGCGCAGACTTCAGTCTCGAATGCACGAGCTCGCCGAAGGTGTTTCGCCAGGCGGTCGATTGCCTCGGCACCCCAGGAACCTGTGGACTGGTCGGATCGTCCGCGCTCGGAACGGAAGGGATCGTCGATATCGGCAACTTTCTGTTCGGCCGTACGCTCGTCGGTGTGGTCGAAGGCCAGAGCATTCCCTCCAAATTCATACCCGAGCTCATCGAATACTGGCAGCAGGGACGGTTCCCGTTCGACAAGCTCGTCCAGTTCTACGATCTCAACCAGATCAACGAGGCAATGGCCGATTCCGAGAGCGGCAAGGTCATCAAGCCAATCCTGCGCATGAAGCACTAAGCTCTCGTCACGAACATTGTCCAGAAGTCAGCCTCCCAAGGCAACGTCCGGCGGGGCCGTGGTCGTCACGGTCTCGCCCGGACACTCTGGAACGCAGGTGTGAGGCGCAACCCCGTTTCATCATTGCAACGCGACCAGGTCGCGGTAACGGTAGTGGGCTCTTCCAGGTCAAAATATTAGTCTGCGACGGCGCAATTTCTCGGCGATCCGTGACCCCCTCATCAAGGCCTTGCGGCAGTTGACGACCGCACGTCATTCAACTGATGCTGCCCTTGGGCCATAAGAGCACTCGGGCCGGCAGGCCGAGCGTCCCCCGACACGTGCGCCTTGCGTCGACGTGCCACCAGCAAAATGCCAGACAATCGGCGATGATCTTGCCAGCGAGTGGCCAGTGGCGCGCTTTCTCCGTCCCGTCGAAAAATACCAACGAAACTTTCGAGATGGGTCATCAGGCGTTGGGCCAACGGAAGCCTTAAGCAGACAGACCCACGACAAAGGCGAGTCTCGCCCCTGCCTCTCTCCGCACGTTCCGACGTTCCATTGCCGTTCTGCCCTCGACGTTCGCCTGGGCAGCGTGATCGGCCGGGTCCTGCTCGCGGTCGGCCGCCTCGTTTTGAAGGCTGTCGGCGCGGTCTTGACCAAGACTCTCCCCGCCTTCTGCAGAATGTGTCATCGGGCTTCCGTGACGAGCTCAAACCTTGCTGGTGGCGAGCCTTAAGACCCACCACCAGCCGTTGGACTATGACTGTATGCCGCCCATGCAGACGTATTTCATGGAAAGGAAGTCATCCATGCCGTATTTCGAGCCCTCGCGGCCGAACCCCGACTGCTTGACGCCGCCGAACGGTGCAACCTCCGTGGAGATCAGGCCCGTGTTGACGCCGACCATCCCGTACTCCAGGGCCTCCGTAACCTTCCAGACGTTTCGAAGGTCGTTGGCGTAGAAGTAGGCGGCGAGACCGAACTCTGTGTCGTTGGCCAGTTCAATGACCTCTTCCGTCGTTTTGAACCTGAAGACAGGAGCGAGCGGCGCAAAGGTCTCCTCTCGTGCGACCTTCATTTCCTTCGTGGCTTCCGAGAGAAGCGTCGGCTGGACGAAGGTGCCACCACGCTCGTCCCTTGCGCCGCCCACAACGATCTTCGCACCCTTACCGACCGCGTCATCGATGTGACTATAGAGCTTCGCCACCGCATCGTCGTTGATCAGCGGACCGATGGTGGCTCCATCCTCGAACCCGTCAAGGACCTTGAGCGCGGAAACCCGCGCCGCGAGTTTCTCTATGAAGCGGTCGTAGACCCCGCTCTGGACGTAGAGACGGTTGGCGCAAACGCAGGTCTGGCCGGCATTGCGGAACTTGGACAGCATCGCTCCTTCCACGGCCTCGTCGAGGTCGGCATCGTCGAAGACGATGAAGGGAGCGTTGCCGCCGAGTTCGAGGCTGAGCTTCATGATCTTTTGTGCGCCCTGCGCCATCAGGATGCGGCCGACCTCGGTAGACCCTGTGAAGGTCAGCTTCTTGACGACGGGGTTCGAGCAGACTTCTTCACCGAACATCCGGGCGTTGTCTGTCGGCAGGACGCTGAACAGGCCGCCGGGTATTCCCGCGCGCTCAGCGAGTATGGCAAGAGCAAGGGCCGACAATGGGGTTTCGGCGGCCGGCTTGAAGATGATGGCGCAGCCGGATGCCAGCGCCGGGGCGATCTTGCGGCAGACCATGGCGGAAGGAAAGTTCCAGGGCGCGATGGCCGCCACCACGCCGACGGGCTGTTTGATGACTATCAGGCGCTTGTCGGCCTGATGCCCCGGAATGGTGTCGCCGTAAACGCGCTTGGCTTCTTCCCCGAACCATTCAATGTAGGAAGCGCCGTAGGCGACCTCTCCGCGTGCCTCGGCTAGAGGCTTGCCCATCTCGGACGTCAGGATGATCGCGAGGTCCTCGGTGTTGGCCGTGACGAGGTCGAAGAACTTCCGCATGACGCCGGCACGTTCCTTGCCCGATCGTGCGGCCCACTTTTTCTGGGCGAGTTTGGCGACGTCGATGGCTTCGCGGACGTCCTGGAGTCCTGCGCTCGGGAGGCTCGCAATCACGTCCCCGGTCGAGGGATTGTGGACCTGGATCGTCTTGCCGCTCGCGCCCTCTTTTCGCCAGTCGCCTCCTACCAGCATTTCCTCGCGTACCAGGGAGGGGTCTTTCAGGCGATCCAGTAGAGCGGTGGAGATAGCCATTGGTATTCCTTTCGATGCAACGTTCAAATCTGATTACGGATGTGTGGTGAGCGGGCATAGATCGCGACCATGGGGACGATCAGCAGCCCTACGACGGCCTGTTGTGCCGGGAAACTGAGCCCCAGGCCGACGAGAAGCGAGGTCAGGACAGTAAGGACGAGGACGCCGAGGACCGTCGCTCCATACCCGCCGGCACCGCCTAGAAGAGACGTTCCGCCGATAACGACCGCCGCCACGGTGGTGAACAGATAGGGATCACCGACCCCGACAAAACCGCCGCCGGAGAAACCGAGGAGCAGCATTCCGGTGAGTGCCGACATCGCCCCGCTGACGCTGTGAATCACTGTCCAGATCTTGAATTCCGAGATTCCGAGGCGGGCGGCGGCCGTGCGGCTCCCGCCAACAGCATAGAGGCTCCGGCCAAACCAGGTGTTGTGCATTATCCAGCCCAGAGCGACGGCGATGAAAGCCCATATGACGATAACCGGTGGAAACGGCAGACCGAAGAACCTGCCATTGAACGCCGAAAGGTTGCGAAGCCATCCGGGGACGGGCGCAAAGACGGTACCGCCGAACTGCGATCCGAGCGAGGTGTAGATCTGGACCGCCCCGACGGCGGCAAAACCAAGACCGAGCGACATGATCAGCGCCTGACCCTGCAGCCGGAAGCTGAGGGCGCCGTTGCAAGCCCCGACCAAAATGCCAAGGAGAAGCACGACGATCATGGCGACGGGGGCGGGAAGACCCGCCACCATGAGGCTTGGAAGCAGGATATTGGCGCCACCGATGATGTATGGGATGGAAAGATCCAGCGCTCCAACGAGCGCGCAGAGCGTCTGCCCAACAGACGCCAGCCCAAGGAAGGCGGCGAGAAGGAGGATCGATCGCGCGTTCTGCGGCGACACGAAGCCCGGCACGAGCAGGGCTCCAAGAATGAGCAGACACGCAAGGAGACAGAAGCCGATCGAAATACTCTTGTGCTTGCGCAAAGGGCTGGCGCCACGGGTCGCGCCGATTTCTGTGTTCAAGACAGTGGAGATCATTTCCTTACTCCTCACGCGACAGTGCGGCGGCTGATGACGAAGACGTTCACGAGAAGTGACCCAACGAGGATCAGGCCAAAGGCCATTTGCGTGACGAAGCCGGAAACCGTCCCGAAGTTGAAAGTGGACAGAAGATACGAGATGAGGAACATGTTGATCGCGCCGAGCGTCGAGCCGAGCGCACCGCCGCGGCCCCCGGAGAGACTAGCTCCGCCAAGGACCAGCGCCGTCACCGCTTGCAGCGTGTAGGTGCTGCCCTGGGTCGGGTCGCCGGATGAGATCAGCGCGGTGTAGCTCAATGCGGCCAGCCCGGCAAAAACGCCGCCGACCGTATGGGCGATGATGCGCACGACGTCGACCTGCACACCGCTGGTATAGGCCATCCGCTCGTCAGCGCCTGTCATCCGCAGGTTGCGGTAAAACATCGTGCCCCTCAGGACGCCCCAGATTGCGAAAGCGCCGAGCAGAAGCAACAGGACAGGCGAAAATATGCTCGTTCCCGCGCCCCAGCTTAGCATCCAGTCTGGAGCGACACCGCCGGGACGCGACATGACCATCAGGTTGACGCCCGACAGAACGAGGAAACCGGAGAGCGTGACGATGATGGGCGCGACGCGCACATAGATGATCACAAGTGCTTGCACCAGCTGGAACGCTGCTCCCAATCCCACCGCCCAGGCAATGATGGCCAACGGGTGCGTGATGCCGTTGCCGACCAGCCACGTAATGAGCGTGACGTTGACGAAGCCCATGAGCGGGCCCACGGAAAGGTCCACCGCTCCGCGGCCCGCCATGACGATCGGTGTTATCGCGAGCGTGGTCAGGATCAGCGGCGTTGCAACCAGAATGGCTCCGGCCAGACCATTGTTCGTGAACAGACCCTGGCCCCGGAAGGCGACAGCGCAAAGGAGGACGAGGAAAAGCCCGGCCGGAACGAACAACGAGCGGTCCTGCGTGACTTGACGGAAAGCGGTTACGGACATCATGCGGTCCTTTCCAGATCGAAATCAACGGAAGCGTCCCGGGCTTTCCCGAACATAGCGGCGAGGATTGGTGCCTCGGCGATTTCCTCGCCGGTCAGGGATCGAAACAACGTTCCCCCGAAGAACACGTCGACGCGATCGGCAAACCCGATGAACTCCTCGATCTCACTCGAGACGTAGATGACACTGCCGCCTTTTTCAGCGAACAGACGTAACTCCCGGTAGAGGTCACGCTTAGTGCCGAGATCGACACCGCGCGCGGGGTCATTCAGGAGGATGACTTGGGGATCGTTTGCGAAGGCGCGCCCGATAAGCACCTTCTGCTGGTTGCCGCCCGACAGTGAGGTGATCCTGTTCGACGGGCTGCCGATCTTGATGCGCAGACGATCCACTTCGCGCTTAAACATGGATTTCAGCGTGGGCTTGCGGATCACGCCCAGGGGTCCGAGCGTCTTCCTGTAGACACCGATGGCGAGGTTTTCGAAGATGCTTTGTTGCGGGAAGATACCCTCGCGCTTGCGATCCCCGGAGACGTAGGAAACACCGAGCTTCGCCGCATCGTCGAGCGATTGCAGCGCGATCATCTTGTCCGTATCAACCGAGCGGACCTTCACCTCGCCACCGAACGGCTGGATGATGCCGGCCAAGACGCGGATAAAAGCGTCCTGCCCCTGCCCATCAAGCCCGGCTACGCCGACGATGCTCCCATTGGGAAGGTCGAAATCGAATAGGCGCGCCGACCTGTGCGCGGCGAGACCCGTCGCGGTTAGTATGAGAGGGGCCGATAGCGCCTTCTTTCGGGAGGCGTATTCTGTCGCATCGCTGGCGCGCCGATCTGCCGGCGTCATCATGGACAGCAGGTTTTCCTCGGTAATCTCATCCTTTCCGAGCGTACCGACAGTTATCCCATCACGCAGGATCGTCGCACGGTCGGCGATACGCACGAGTTCCGCGATCCGGTGGGTTACGATGAGGATCGTCGCGCCCTCGGCACGAAGGCGGTCGATTTCCGCGTGGAGCCGGAGGGTCGAGTCGAGGTCGAGCGCGGCCGAAGATTCGTCGAGGATCAGCACCTGCGGCCTGCGAAGAATAGCCCGTGCGATGACGATCCACTGTTTGATGCTGAGCGGCAGGCTGCCTGCCAGTTGATCGAGGTCTACGGATTTTCCAACGAGCCGCGCCAGGATTTCAGCTGCTTCGCTCCGCCGATCGCCGGTCGACTGCGAACGAAAGACACCGTCACGACCGACATAGAGGTTCTCGAATACGCTAGCCTCGTCAGCAACCAGGACTTCTTGGAAGATGGTGGTCAGGCCGACCCGCTTGGCGTCGACGGGCGAGGCAACCTTTTCACCCAGGATCGTGACCTTGCCTGCGTCCGGGTGCAAAACGCCCGACATGATCTTGGCCATCGTGCTCTTGCCGCTGCCGTTTTCGCCAACGATGGCGTGCACCTCCCCGGCGCGGGCCTCGAAGTCGCACTTCTTGAGTGCCTTCGTCTCCCCGAACGCCTTGGCGACATCTACCATTCTGACTGTTATCTCGCTGCCCATCGCAGACCTCCCACCCGCAACGTCCGCCAAGGCGGCTTTTACGATCTTCCAACGGTCGCCCGGCAGTTAAGCCACCGGGCGGATCCGGCTTACTTGGCTACCGGCTTCCAGGGATCGGCAGGACGCTCGAAGTACTGGTCGGCAATCGCACTTGGGAACCATCCGTCCGCCTTCGGTTCGACGAAATCCGTCGAGTTCACATCGCAATCCTCGGGGATCGAAGCGCGAACGTCATCGATGGTGAACGGCAGGACAGGGCGCAGGAAGGACTGTACCTTCGGCCCCTGCCCTTCGAGCGTGCGAAGCATGATCTCCCACATCTGCTGCATCTCGCGGCGCGGCGGCCAGATATGGAAGCCAGCATCGACCCATTCTGGATTCTGGCGCCAGTAACATGCCGCCGAAGCCTCGCCGCCCAGCGTAATGGGCACCATGTCACGACCCGACTGGAGCATGGCATTCAACACGCCGTTCTCCTGCGCGCCCTGTGTCAGGATACCGTCAATCTGAATGGGGTTCGTCGCCAGAAATTTCTGCACCTCGACCTGTGCTACCTGGTCGGTCCACTTGCCAGCCACTTCGCCGACAATCTTGATGTCGGGATACTTTGCCAGCGCTTCTTTGGCGGCCTTGTCGAAGCTGTCGGATGAGGCGAAGCCAGGGATGCCCGACACGAGAAGCACGTTGCCTTTCTTACCGATCTTGTCTGCGAGCCAGGTCGCCATCTCGCCGCCGCCCTGCGCGTGATTGGCAGCGCCGTTGATCGCGTAAGGCGACGTCACGTATCCCGAAAACGAGAAGACAGGAACGCCTGCCTTATAGGCGTACTCAATCGTCTGGTTGAGAGCGGTGACGTTCGAGCAGCAGATGATGATGGCATCAACACCATCATCAACCATCTGGCGCATCTGCTGGATCTGGACGGCGTCCTTGAGGTCGGACTGGGTGACCACGACTTCAGATACGAGCCCCGCTTTTTTGGAGCGCGGCAAGAGGTCATTCATGACGGCATCGAGGGCCGCTGCGCGCCACGTATTGCCGGCATAGCTACTGGCGTAGCCGATCTTCCAGGGCGGTCCCTTCTTCGGTTTGAAGTCCTTGTAGGCACTCGCTCCGAGCGGAACCTGCGGGTCGACGACCTCGTAGATTTTCTTCTCGTTGGCGGGGAGCTGGTCGACGCCGTCAGCCCAGGCCGTGGTCGTCAGGGCGCTGACCGCGATCAGCGCCCCCATGGTTCCGGTTAAACTCCGTCTCATTGGATGCTCCTCCCAAGAGATTGTTTCAGGCGACTTTCGCCCTGGTTGCGGATGCCTGCCGGATTTCCTCGAGGATCGGCAGCAGGTATTTTCTGAACTCGGTGTAGTCTTCGGTGACCGGGAAATGACCGAGCTTCTCCATCGTCCAGAACTTGCTGCCCTTGACGAGATCGGCGGCGATCTTGGTGTCGGCCGGGGAGGTATTCGGATCGTATTCGCCCGTCAGGAAGTACAGCATGCACTTCGACGTATCGATCTTGCTCGCCTCTTCGGGTGAGACATTGTGGTCGTAGTAGTAGTAATAGAGGTCACCTGCGAAGACGCCCGGACCGCCGCAGCTATATTCCCACTGGATTTCGCGGACATTGGCTTCTGGTGAGTAGGGCGAGATATTGAGCATCATGGCCGCGCCGATGGAGGTGCGGTTCACGTTTGGGTTGTCGAATTCTTTCCGAATGCCTGCCATGCCGACATCGACATATTCGGCAGCCGAGCGCAGTGCCCCTTCGACGGAGATGGTAGCGCGGAAGTTGTCGGGGTAATTCGACGCCAGATCGATAGCAAGATGTCCGCCCATCGAGCTACCCATATAAACGGGGCGGTCCAGACCAAGGGCTTTAGAGAGTTCCAGTTGGAAATCCATCATGAACTTCTTGGTCATGTTGTACTCTTTCTCCCACCAGCGAACGCCGTGTGGAGGAAGAGACTTCCCGTGATAGGGCAAGTCGAACGCGATGACGCGGAAGTTCTTGGTCACGTCTTCGTCGCAGAGCGTGTGGCGGTACTGGCGGCCGTCGGAGCCCGCCGTATGACCGACAAGCAAGGGAATGCCCTCTCCGGCTTCCTCGTAATAGACGCGATATTCGATGCCTTCGATCGTCAGGTAGACGTAACGGCCCGTGATTGGATCATGCCTGGTCATGCTGCTACTCCTTCCGGGCGGGCTTCGCGCATCAGGTTCGTCATGCGATTGAGCGCAGGGAGATACGCGAAGGTTTCGTTATTGTTGCTAAGGAACAGACCGTGTTTGATGTTTGACGACTGCAGGCACTGATAAAACGGCCGCGGCTTCTTCTGGAGAAGCGCGTCCCACTGTTCACCCGTGCCCCGGATGACGATCTTGCACTTCTCGTCGTCGTAGGCGGCTTCTTCGACCTTCACCATCTTGCCGTCTTCGAAGTGGAGTGCGACGCTGCGGCTAGGAAAATCGCATTTGATAATGCCGTTGAGATAACGGGTTTCGCGCTTGAACTCGAAGTCCTCCAGCGCCAGTTTTTTGAACTTCTCGAGATCGATGGCCAAGTTCGGCTCCTCCCTGGTTAAAACGGCGCGGCCGATCCACGCCTTTCAAAATTTTCCGCCACGCCCAGCGGCGGCGGCTTCAGATGCCCATTTCGTTGAAGACCTCCTGGGCGTTTCGGAAGCTGTCGATGCCCGCCGGTACGCCGGCGTAGATCGCGACCTGCAGGAAAATCTCCTGGATTTCCTCCTTGGTGAGGCCGTTGTTGATCGCGCCGCGCACGTGCCCCTTGAGCTCATGCGGACGATTGAGAACGGAGATCATGCCAAGGTTCAGAATGGACCGCGCGCGCCTGTCGAGGCCTGGTCGATTCCAGATCTCGTTCCAGCAATACTCAGTGACGAGCTGCTGCATAGGCCAGGTGAAGTCGGTCGCCTTACCGAGTGCTGCGTCGACATAGGCATCGCCCATGACTTCACGACGCGTCGCCAGCCCTTGAGCGAACTGTTTCGAAGGGACAGGCCGCTCCTTGCCGTGTGTTTTCACTTTCGTTTCTTTCGTGGCGGTCATTCGACAACGCTCCTAGCTTTACTGTCTATGACAAGATCAACTGATTGTCCGACAATCTGTCTGTTTCGCCCGAATTCGCGAGTTTCCGGGGCTAATTGTGATCTTCGACGTATCGGATGATGCGGGTGTGGTCCTCGGATGGGCCTAGCGCCTTCTGTGCAGCATCCCAGGCGTCTGCCGTGCTGGCGAGAGCATCGAGGCGAAGACCAAGCGTCTTGGCGAGATCGGCGGCGATGCGGATATCCTTGGCCATCAGGCCAATGGCAAATCCCGACCCGAACGTCTCAGAGAGGATGAACTGCTTCATCTTCACTTCGGTGGCGTTGTTCTTTCCAGACGACGAGTTGAGAATATCGACGATCGTCGCCGGCTCCAGGCCGAAGGCACGTCCAAGAAGGACACCCTCGATCGCCGCCAGCACACCTGCACCGGATACGAAGTTGTTAATCGCTTTCATCGCGTGACCCGAGCCAACTGGCCCCGTCCGGAACACCTGTTGTCCCACTGCCTTCAGCAGCGGCTCGGCCTCCTCGATATCAGCATCCTCCCCACCGGCCATGATTGTCAAGGTGCCGGAAACGGCGCGCTTGACGCCTCCGGAGACCGGGGCGTCAACCAGCCGAAGGCCACGAGAAGCAAGTTCGAGACCGAGTTCCCTTGTGTCGTTTGGAGCAGACGAACTCATGTCTATGACGACGGCATTCTGCTTCAGGCCGCCACAGGCGTTTTCGCCCAGCAGCGCCTCGCGCACGATCTTGCCGTTCGGAAGCATGGTGATCACGAAACTGGCCCCGACCATGGCGTCAGAAATCGTTTCGGCGGCTCGCCCGCCCGCATCAGCGAGCTTTATCTTGGCGTCTTCCGAGAGGTCGAAACCGACGACATCGAAGCCCGCCGAAATGAGATGTTGAGCCATAGGTTGGCCCATCGCGCCCAGCCCTATAAAGGCCACGCGCGTTGCGTTGAGTGTCGATGGCATTTTTTCCTCCGGACGCATGCGAGCAATGAAACCCGCCTTCCTTCAGAGAGGATTAAAAAGATTATCAGACAATCTGTCAATCGAAATTTTAAGTTTCTGGCGCTGCGTTCTTCCGGAGGTATTCAAGTGCGACCTTGGCAGCCTGGTCGATATGGAATTTGCAGGCCGCCGCCGCCAACGGCCCGTTGCGATTCTGGATTGCGTTCGCAATATCCCTAATTTCGGCAATGCTATGCGCAAGCCGTCCCGGTTGCGTCATGGTTGTCATTCGAAGGAGATTTATCCGATTATGCAGAGCTGTCAGCATTTGCCTTACGAACACGTTTTTGCTGCCGTCCATCAAACAGTTGTAAAACGCGTTTTTCGCATCTATGAGGCGCGCACCGACGCCACTTTCGGCAGCGGCTTCGAATTCGACCACTGCGGCTTGAAGTTTCGCTATGTCGGCGGCAGTGCCATGCTCAGCGAACTGCTGACCCGCGAATCCTTCAAGAAGAGCCCGAACAGTATAGAGTTGCTGCGCTTCCTCGTAAGTGATCGTACTGACGACCGGCCCCTTATGGGGATAGCTTGTGATGATGCCTTCAGCTTCGAGCTGTCGCATTGCCTCGCGAACCGAGGTCCTGCCGACGCCCAGCATTTCGCAAAGTTCTCGCTCTACCAGTCGCTGGCCGGGCTTAAATCGCCCACTGGCTATCGCCTGACGCAGAGTCTCCTCAACTTTTACGCGCAAAGTCGCACTTTGTCTGGATATCTGTAGGTCCGTCTGCATCGCCCGCCAACACCTGTAATCGGCTCACGCCGCGCTAAATCATTCTCTACATATGGAGGCATTCGCTCTTAATATCAATCCAGATTGTCTGAGAGCTGCCAGTCTCAGTTGATCTCTTCGCCACAGCTTTGCCTGCTCGTCGTGTCTGACAGCCATAGACTTGCGGGCTCTTAACTCGCGGATAGCGCCGCCGGGAGCGCGATCTGACACGGTCCTACAGCTATGGCCTTGAAGTCGTCAGCGCAGAGACTGGTGAGAAGGACAGTAGACGGCGCATATCGTGCTCGGTGGCCGCTCGCCTCGCAATCGCAAAAACTTCAAAAAATCTCGAGGCATGGCTAAGAGAAGGTTGGGCATCACGCATATTGCTGTCTCGGCGTTTCAAAGAACGCCGGACGATCTTGCTGCCCGTCAGAGGTTCGATCAGCCTCGCGCCCGCATTTCAGCCGAGGCAGTGTCTTCAAGCCATACGTTTTCGAGCCATTGCTTGAACGCGTTGACCTTTTCTGATCTGAGCCGCGAGCGGACATATGTGAGCGTGTGGCAACGAAGGTTGGGGCCTGTCATCCCGAACGGAAGGACGAGGTTACCTCTTTCCACATCCCGTTCAAGAAGCCGGTAGCTCTCCAGGCACACGCCGCGTCCTTCGACAGCGGTCGCGATCGCCATAAACGCATCGCGAAATCGAGCGCCGCGATTGACGTCAATCGCCAAGCCGTGGTCCTTCGCCCATTGTTGCCAGCTGTAAAGCGTCTGCTCCGACTTGATTAAGGTGTGGCCCACCAGATCCGATGGCTTGCGTATGGGCCGCTCGCCATTCGCCACCTCGGGAGAGCAGGCTACGACGATTGTCTCAAGGGGGAACTCCTCCGCCGCGATAGAGCCCAGTCGAGGAGCGCTGCCGTAGCAGATATCGACATCGACCGAGCCATCGGACAATTTTGCAGGATCCGATGTAGACAGAAGCCTGATTTCGATCGAGGGATACAATTCTTCGAACCGAGGCAATCTTGGCATAAGCCATAGCGAAGCCAGACTTGAAGCACAGCCGACGCTCAGGACGTCGACGCTGTTGCGCCGGCACACCTCATCGGTCGCCTGCTCAATCATCGAAAGCGCTTCTGAAAGATCACGGTGGTATCGCTCGCCAATCTCGGTGAGCGACACGTTCCTTCCAATGCGGTGAAAGAGTTTTTCCCCAAGGTCGTCTTCCATCAGCCTGATTTGGTGGCTGATCGCCGACGGAGTAAGCTGCAGCTGAGCAGCAGCCTCGAGAAATGAACCCTTTCTGCCGGCTGCGACGAACGACTGTATTGCACGAATGGATGGAAGTGACGTCATCACGTTCTCGATCCATAGACATCTGATCTAAGAGCACAGCGGGTCATAGCAATGCTACCTTGCGCGCGGCACGGTGGCCAAACTCGGACCGAATACTCTCACCTGCAGCAATCCGCTTGATGTCTCCGAGAACTTGCGAGAAGTTTGCGAGGCTCGAGGTGCCAAAGCCCATATAGACCTGCTTGAACAGCTGATAGAGGGTCTCATAACGTCCGCGCGTGCTCGGATCAGGCTCAAACTTTCTGTAGCCCACGCACATGGCTGCCTGAGCGCTCTCGATTGATCCATGATCTTTGGATGCAAGAGCGGCGAATATTCCCGAACCGAGACCGGTCGGAATACCGTCGGGGACCAATATGGGCTTGCCTATAACATTGGCGTAGATCTGGTTGAGGATGTCGTTCCTTTGCGGGATACCTCCCCCATTAATGACGCGGTTGACTGGAACGCCGTGCTGCTCCATCCGCTCCAGGACAACCCGTGTGTGGAAAGCCGTACCTTCAATCGCGGCATACAGTTCGTCCTGCGCTGTATGGCCGAGATGCCAGCCAAGCGTCATTCCACCAAGGTCGGAGCGGACGAGAACCGTCCGGTCCCCGTTGTCCCAGGGGAGACGCATCAGACCGGTCTTTCCGCCTTCGATGCTTTCCAGGCCTTCAGCGAGCCTGGACACCGTCGTGCCGGCACGTCGTGCTATTGCATCGAACAGGTCGCCTGTCGCAGACAGGCCTGCCTCAACTCCCACAAGGTCTGGATGTGCACTCCCTGGGACGACGCCGCAAACACCGGGGATTAGCTTCACACGTTCACTAACGGCAATGATACAGGTCGACGTACCGATCACATTGACGACGTCCCCCAGGCGGCAGCCAGCGCCAATTGCATCCCAATGGGCATCAAACGCACCCGTGGGAACTGGTATCCCGGGGGTCAGGCCGAGTCGTTCGCCCCAGTATGTGCTGAGCCCACCTGCGATCGAAGCAGAGGTCTGATATGTTCCGCCAATCTTCTCGCGCACGCCGTCGAAAAGCGGATCGACGCGGGACAAGAAAGCCTGCGAGGGCAAGCCACCCCATTTCGGGTTCCACATCCACTTGTGTCCCATGGCGCAGACGCTGCGCACCATGCGAGCCGTGTCGGTCACTCCGGTGAGGACCGCGGCCGCCATGTCGCAATGTTCCACGGCGGTCCCAAAGCGCTCGCGCTGGTCGGGATTGTGGCGCATCCAGTGGAGAAGCTTGGCAAAGCCCCACTCGTGGGAATAGGTTCCGCCGCACCATTCAATTGCTTCAATGTGCATGTCGTGCGCCATCGCCGTTATCTCTTCGGCTTCCGCTTTGGCGCGGTGATCACACCAGAGGTAGTAGTCTCCCAAAGGCTGCATATTTTTGTCGACAGGCAACACCGAGGACCCCGTCGTGTCGACCGCAATCGCACGGATCTCCTTGGAATCTACGCCGCATTCGTCGATCACTCGATGCATCGCCAGCACAAGCGCTTCCATATGATCTACGTGGGACTGCGTTGCCAGGTCGGGATCGGAACGACGCCGCTCGAGAGGATATTCCGCGACGCAGGTTCCAAGGGAACCCTTCTCGGAATCAGCCAGCGTTACCCGCACGCTCAAAGTTCCGAAATCAACTCCTGCTACAATCGACATGATAATCCTACTTGGAACTGTCTGCCTGGCCGTAGGTCGCCGACTGGCCGTGCTTGCGTTGATAGTGGAGGTCCAGCAAAGCGTCGGAAATTTCTGGATCGTCCTGGTTCAGTTGCCGGGCGTGGAAGGCAATCTTGGCGACAGCCTCGAGCATCTCCGCGTTATGAACGGCGTCGGCTGCGTCCTTGCCCCAGCAGAAGGGACCGTGATCGTTAACCAGGGCTGCGGGGACGGAGAGCGGCGCATTGTTTCCGAGTGCCTCGACGATGACCTTGCCGGTGTTGCGGACGTAACCGTCTATGATTTCGTCGTCGCGCAGCTTGCGAGTAACGGGGATCGTTCCGTTGAAATAGTCGGCATGGGTCGTTCCCATGGCAGGGATACCCCGGCCGGATTGGGCCCACACCGTCGCGAAGAACGAGTGCGTGTGGACCACTGCACCGATAGACTTGAAGCTTTTGTAGAGTTCCAGGTGCGTATCGAGATCAGACGATGGTCGCAGCGTGCCCTCTAGGATATTGCCATCGAGGTCGGTTACAACGATATCTGCGACCTGCATTGCCTTATAGGAAACGCCACTCGGTTTGATGGCGACAACACGCTTCTCGCGGTCGATAGCGCTGACGTTACCGAACGTCGAGATGACAAGGCCGCTATCGTAGAGGGCGGCATTTGCATCAAGAACGGACTTGCGGAGCTCGGAATATTTCATCATCGTCTCCTCAGACCTTTTGGCGGCGACTGAAACGATCGGCTGCCACGGCGATCAGGATGATCGTGCCGATGACGACCTGGTGCCAGAAGGTGTTCACGTTGAGCAGGTTGAGCGCGTTGCGGACGACCGCCATCAAAACGGCACCTACGGCGGTTCCAAAAAGAGTGGCGCGCCCGCCGGACAAACCCGTTCCGCCGATAACCACGGCAGCTATGACATCCAGCTCGTACCCCTGGCCGGCTTCAGGCATGGCGGCTTCAAGGCGCGAGGTGAGCAGAACGCCCGCGAAGGCCGAGAGGACCCCGACCAGCACGTAAACGGCGATCTTGACCTTGTCCGTGGGGATGCCGACCAGCCGGGCAGCGTCCGGATTGCTGCCGATCGAGAGAACGAAACGGCCGAAACGCGTGTAATAGAGAAGGTAGAAGGCGATCGCGAAGACGATGGCGGTCAGAATGACCGGAACAGGAACACCGCCGGCATAGCTCTGGCCGATCATTCGGAAGGCGGGGTCGGAGGCTCCGACGATCGGAATACCCTGAGTGTAGACCATCACGATACCGCGGCTGATGACCATGATGGCCATTGTGGCGATAAAGTCCGTGATCCCGACCTTGGTGATCAGGATGCCGTTCACCAGTCCGATCACCGCACCGACCGCAATCCCGCCTGCGCATGCCAGAGGAACGGGATAGCCAAGCACAATCAGGTTTGCGGTCACAAGACCGCTCAGCGCGAGTGTCGAACCGACGGAGAGGTCGATGCCCCGCATCCCGATCACAAAGGTCGCTCCAAACGCGATTACGGCAATAGGGACCGCCTGACGAAGAACGTCAGTCAAGTTGCCGAAGGTGAAAAACCGCGGAGCGGCAAAGCCGAGCGCCACCAGAAGAACGACGAAGGCCAGATAAACGCCGGCATTGCCGCCGCTGCGTGCGAGCGTAAGGGGCGAGCGCGGGCGTGTAGCTGCAATATCAGCCATGGATACCTCCCTGAAGATGATGGCCTTGCGGCGGCCTCACCGAATGAAGAGCGAGTGTTTCTTCCTTGGAGGTCGCCGCATCGACGACCGCCGAGATCCGTCCTTCGAACATGACCGCGACCCGGTGACACAGTCCAAGAAGTTCCGCGTTGTCGGCGGACACCACGATGACAGCACAGCCGTCTTTCGCAGCAGCCTGGATGAGGGTGTAGACCTCGGCCTTGGCACGCACGTCGACGCCACGCGTTGGCTCCTCAAGCATGAGCACCTTTGGCCGGGTGAGCAGCCAGCGAGCAAGCATGACTTTTTGCTGGTTACCGCCGCTCAGCGATGTGATGTCGGCACCGGGGCCGTCGCATTTCACGCCGAGCTTGGCGATGTAGCCGGAGGCAATCTCGCGCTCCTTTTTCGGCATCAACGTGATTTTGCCGAGCGTTCGAAGGTTGGCGATAGAGAGGTTCCAGCCGACATTGTGTTGTGGAAAAATCCCCTCGGTTTTACGTTCGGCGGGCAAGAAGGCGACGTGTTGACGAATAGCGTCCGTCGGGTCCGAAATCGCCGCTTGCTTTCCGTCGATCAGAATCGAGCCGGTCTCATGCGGGATCTGCCCGAAGATCGCCCGCAGGAGCGCGCTCTTGCCTGATCCTTCGAGACCCGTGACGCCGAGGATTTCACCCTGGGCTACCGAGAAGGTGATGTCTTCGAAGACACCCCTTTTTGTCAAACCGCGAACGTCCAACGAGGGTTCGGACCTTGCCGGGACGCGGGGAGGAAACTGTTTTGCGAGAGAGCCGCCGATCATCGCACTGACGACCTTGTCTACGTCGAGCTCCGATACCGGCAGGTCTGCGACCGCGCTGCCATCGCGCAAGACCATCACGCGGCTGACGATGCCGAGGAGTTCCTGGATCCGGTGAGACACATATATGAGAGCTTTACCGGCCTGCTGAAGCTTCTTGATGATGGCGAACAGCTGTTTGCGTTCGACCTCCTCGAGCGCTTCGGTCGGCTCGTCCATGATGATGATGTCGGCGTTGCTGCTAATGGCTTTGGCGATCTCGATCATCTGCCGATGCGAGAGGCTAAGCTCTCGAACTGGCCTGTCGAGAGGTACGTCGACGCCTAACTCGCCCTTCAGGATACGCGAGGCGGCTGCCCGCATGGCCGAATGGTCAAGCGGTGATGCACTTGCACGCCCGTGGCGCAGCTCCCTGCCCGCGAATATATTTTCGGCGGCGTCAAAGTCCGGAAACAGGCTCAGCTCCTGGTAGATGATCGCGATGCCGGCCCTGGACCCGTCTTTGGGATTGTTCAGATCGACCACCTTACCTCTGACAGCAATGGTGCCTTCGTCGCGTGCATATGCACCAGAGAGGATTTTCATGAGCGTCGACTTGCCTGCGCCGTTCTCACCGACCAGGCCGAGAACCTCGCCGGGATTGAGTACGAGCTCGATGCCATCAAGCGCCTTCGTGTTGCCGAAGCGTTTGGCAATGCCTTTCATCTCGAGCAGCGGAGCGTTTGTCATTCAGGTCGCCCTTTTTGAGTGGGCGGCCCCGCGCGAGGCGGGGCCGCGTACTGTCACATCTACTTCTGCTGGACGTAGACGTAGTCGTTCTGATCGAAGGTCTTGATGTTCTTCGCATCGTAGGTTTTGGGCGCCACGAAGATCTTCTTCGGCAGGGCGGTGCCCTTCATCACGAACTCATCCACCGCTCGAATGATGTTGCGACCTTCTTCCTTGGCCCCGGTGTCGACCGTTGCTGCAAAGTCGCCGGTGAGGATCGCGTCGTTGGCTTCCTTCATATTTTCGTAGCCGACGATTGCCACCTTGCCGTTCAGCCCCTTAGCCTTGAGAGCCTGCAGACCGCCAAGGGCCATCTCGTCGTAGAGCGCGACGAGGACTTCGATATCGGGGTTGGCGGTGAACATGTTTTCAGTCACCGACAGGCCTTGGGCACGCACCCAGCCAGCCGGCTGCTGAGCGACGATTTTGAAGTTGGGGTGCTTCGAGATGACCTCGTTGAAACCCTTCATGCGCTGGCTCGTATGCGGACCGGGCAGGCCCTCCAGGATCCCGAGCTTGACTTCCTTGTCGCCATAGGTGTCAACCAGCCATTGCGCCTGCGCACGACCACCGTCACTCTGGTCGTAGCCGATATCGCTGACATAATATGGGTTGTCGGCGACGGGTGAATTGAAGAGGAAGATCGGAATGCCCGCCTCGGTGGCGCGCCGGATGGAGGGCAGCAACGCGCCTTCGTTGTATAAGGCAACCGCGATCGCATCCACACCGTCGTTAATCCAGGCTTCCATGGTCCTGATCTGGTCGTCCGTGGCAGACTGGCTGCTCGGAGCTTGCACGAGAAGCTGGATAGTGCCGTCGCCACCGCGCTTGTCGATTTCTTCTTTCACGCCAGCCAGAACACGCTGATAGTAGGTGTCCATCGCCGTCGGCAGGAAGCCGACCTTGAGCGGGCGGTTATCCTTCTTAGCGGGTTTGACTTCCTGGCCTGTGGGCTTGATGTCCTTGTCCATCAAGATGCCAGGAAACACCTTCGAATAATCCAACTGCTGTGCAAGCGCTGGGCTGAAGGAAAGCGAAGCGGTGAGCCCGAGAGCAGCACCGAAGATTGACGTCCGTCTGAAAATTGTCACATGATCCTCCCTGGTGGTGACAAGACAAAGTTTTCCCAACCGCGGAACGGGTCCGCGGCGAAGCTTGGCAATCTGAGATTCAAATCTTCGGCTTCGGCTTACAGTCCCGGTGCGATCGTGAAGACCATCCGGATCGGGTTGGAGCCGTAGTTTAGGCACTGGTAGCTGATGCCGCCGGGCAGGAAGAAAGACTCGCCGTCACGGATGTGAAAGGTTTCGTCGGTATCCGCCAAATAGAAGGTTGCGGGGCCTTGCAGAACGTAGAAGACTGCGTCCCCTCCATGGCTGTCGGGTTCGCTCGCGCGCGGTCCAACGCCACCCACAGGGATAGTCAGCTCTCCGACGTGCATGCAATCGTTGCTGACGCAGAACTGGATGAGAACGGGATGATCGCGGCCGGAGACGATGTTCAGACGATCGCTTTTTGCGACCTTCACCAGGTCGCCCCTCTTGCGCGCCTGAGCGCCGTCTACTGGATAGGCTCCGAGTTTCTCAAGGCTCATCACGCTCTCCCTTCGTGCTTATAGAGGCGCGTCGGCCCGTCATAGCCGGTCGGAGGGCCATTCTCGTCCCAGATACGCGGTGCGATGCAAAACAGGATAACTGCAGCCTTGTCGCTGAAGTTATAGCCGCGATGCGGAGCGCCCTTGGGGATAAGCACCGCGTCACCGGGTCCGAGTTCCTCTGTCTGCCCGGTTTCGGGGTTTAGGAGATGCACAACACCTTCGAGGACATAGTACACCTCGTCACCCGCGTGAATGTCGGCCGGGTCGAAGTTGCTTCCCGGCGCGAGCTGATAGATGCCAGTGGTCTGCTGGTCCGTGCTGGCGAGCAGGTAGTTGAGGTCGCTCGAGTACGGCTTCGTCCCCGTATAGATGAACATCTTGTAGCTATCGCGCGTCAGATGGACCGGCTTCTTTTCGCTGGGCGGATGTGGGAAATTGCCGAAGTAGCTTGGCAGTTTTGGCATTTTAGTACCTTAGGTCCGGAGTTCGCGGAGCAGCGACTTGAGAAGCCGCCAGGTCGGATCGACTGTCGTGTGGTTGAGGCGCTCGCGCGTGGTGTGGACGTCGAACGCTTCCGGTCCGATCGACAGCATGTCAATGTCAGGAACCTTCTTTCGAAAAAGGCCGAGCTCGAGACTGGAGTGAGAGACTTCCACATGTGGCTGCTCGCCGAACTCGCGCTCGTAAGCGGCTTTGGCAGCGTTGAGCATTCGCGAATGAGGATTGTATGGCCATTCCGGGCAATCCGCGAATGTCTCCACGCTCGCGCCGTTGCCGATGAGTTCTGACAGCTGCCGGATTTTGTCGACGATGTTGTAGCGACGGGAGCTGACGGCGCTTGGGACCGTATTGACGATTTCGATGGCCTCTTCATCGCTTGAAAGCAATGCCACGGTGTTGGAGCTCTCGACGAGGCCCTCGACTTGAAGGCTTTTGCTCTGGACGCCGTTGGGAAGTAGGTTCAGGGCATCGACCAGCGCCCGGGCGGACTGAGCCGAGAAGACTTCAGTAATCTGCCTCCCTGACTCGCTGACGGTGACCTTGAGGTTGGGATCGCTTGCTTTGTACTCAAGCGCAATCGAAGCCGCTTCCGCTTCAATTCTCTGTCTGAGATCGACAATCCGCGAGGCATCGATCGAAATGATCGCCTCCGCCTCACCCGGGATAACGTAACGGTTCACGCCACCCTTGACTTCGGCTACGCTGGCCCCAGCATCCCGGATGGCAATCCGGAGCAGCCGTCCGAGCTGGACGATCGCGTTAGCGCGTTCAAGATGGATGTCGAATTCGGAATGACCGCTGCTCAGGCCGGAGATCCGCAGCGAAAGGGCGGCCTGCCCCGAAACGCGCGGTTCCCACTGAACCGGAATCTTGAAGCGCACTGAAATATCGCCAGCGCAGCCTGCGAAAAGCGACTTGGGATCGTGCCAGTTCATGTCGAGAAGGCGCTTACCGCTAAGCTTTGTGCCGTCGAAGTGTTGTGCGCCGCCCTTGCCGACTTCTTCTTGAACCGTCAGGACGACTTCAAGCGGCGGATGCGGGATATCGTCGGATGCCAGCAACGACATTGCGAAAGCCACACCAACGGTGTTGTCCGCCCCAAGGGTTGTCCCCGTCCCATGGATGAAATCGCCGATAACCTGAAGTTTGATGCCTTCGTTCTCAAAGTCGTGGTCAACACCCTCGTCGCTCTCGCAGACGATGTCGGTATGCCCATGAAGAATGACGGTCGGCGAGTTTTCGTAGCCGGGTGTGCCCGGCTTCTTGATGAGGAGATTGTAGATCTCGTCCTGGTAAACCTCGAAGCCGCGTGCCCGGGCAAAATCGGCGATGTGATCGCTGACCTGCTTCTCGTTGTAAGAACCGCGCGGGATCGCACTCAGCTCTTCGAAAAAGCCAAAGAAGATCGCCGGTTCGAGACCAGCAAGAATAGAATTGTCGCGTTTATCTACAGTTTTTCCAGCGGGGAAACTCATTCGGCCCTCCTCCTAATACGGCATCTGCGCAATACTTCTTCCCTCGCCGAACATAGTCCGGCGACCTCGTAAACCGTATTGCATCTCATCTTACACGCTAAGGCGATCCAGGTTCAGATGCCCTCCACGCATCGAACCATCTCTGCTTTCAGCTCCTATTTCAAACGCAATATTTCATAAAATAGATGAGCTTTTTTCATCTGAATTCGTATAGTATAAGCTAACGCATCCATTGAAGCGCAGGCCGAGACCTCTACGAGTTTCGGATACCATGTAGGCATCTGCGTAATTTGGAGCTGGCTCGCGAGGTCCCTTCAATCGTCCGGAAGCGGCGCCTTAAGGTGGTCGAGAAAGGTCCGGAGCGCGGACGGCACCTGTCGGTGCGAAACGTAGTATGCATGAAAACCCGGCCCAGTAGACGACCAGTCCGGCAGCACCACTTCGAGCAGACCAGCCGCCAGTTTGTCCTCGACGCGTGCGCGCAGGCAGTAAAAGAGACCGCCCCCCTCCTGCGCCATGCGGATGGACAGTTCTGAATCCCCGAGCGTGAGCAGTCCAGGGACGTCTAGGGTAACCATGCGGTCTCCGTCGCCAAGTTCCCATTTGCAGACGTGGTCTGTACCGGTTCGGATCCGGATGCACTCGTGCGTCAAGAGATCTTCCGGCCGCTCCGGCCGCCCTCGTTCGTTGAGATAGGTTGGAGAGCCGACGACGATCCATTCAAGTTCGGCAGTCAGACGCGACGCGATCATCCCCTCGGGAACTGTTCCTCCATAGCGGATGCCCGCGTCGAAACCCTCGGCGACCATATCGATAAAGCGATCCTCGACGCTGACTTCGATCTCGACATCGGGGTAGTTGCTGCGAAAACTGTGCAGTCGAGGAGCGATCAACAGCTCGGCGGCGTCACGCAGCGTGGTCACTCTCACCCTGCCCGTAGGACCGCTCCTGAAACTGTCCAGGAGATCCATCGCAGCCTGGATGCCGAGGAAACGGGGCTCTAGTTCGGCAAGCAGTACTTCGCCGGCGGCGGTGAGACTGATGCTCCTGCTTGTCCGATGAAACAGACGGACGCCGAGACGGGCCTCCAAACCCCTGATCGAGTGGCTGAGAGCGGAGCCGGAAACGCCGCGAAGCGCGGCCGCCTTTCGGAACCCCCCCGCCCTCGCGATCGCGACGAAAGTTTCAAGGTCGGCCAGATCGGCCCGCGTGGATACCATGAGTTATGGATACTCCCACTTCGACTGAATAAGATCGTCCTGGCCGACGCCGACCTTGCTTCAGACGGCTGGTATCTTCAATCCTTATTCAACTAACCTGGCTTTGGTATGTGATGACCACGGAAGCAGTCAAAAATTTGACATTAGTTGATCCATGTCGGATTCGGGGAGCTACGACGGGAGATGGGCCGGGTCGTTGAATAATAGCACCTCCGGGATTAATCGTCATGCAATGAAGATCATCTTGTCCACAGCCACGAGAGACGGCACCGGTTGGAACGGATACCACCTCCGCGCGGGCGGCCTGACGGTCCCGGAGGTTCAAGTTCTGAGCTTTCGAAAACGCCGGCTACCAGTCCTGCCGGGTTGGATGGACGACAATGTCGTTGATCGTGATCTCCGGGGGCTGATCTAGGGCATAGACCACGGCTTCAGCCACCGACGACGGCGGAATACCTTGCTTGTTGAGCTCTCCGGCGATCTTTCTGCCCGTCTCGTCATGAACCTTGTCGGCCCAGCCGGTATCGATCACGCCAGGGCTGATCATAGACACCTGGA
Source organism: Rhizobium sp. R339 (assembly GCF_002211395.1). Classification (NCBI taxonomy): domain Bacteria; kingdom Pseudomonadati; phylum Pseudomonadota; class Alphaproteobacteria; order Hyphomicrobiales; family Rhizobiaceae; genus Rhizobium; species Rhizobium sp. R339. The sequence goes on along the minus strand of NZ_LOKV01000029.1, from coordinate 66,846 downwards.
TCCCACTTCCCACGCCCACCTCCTTTCTGAGGCTTTCGGTGATACCGCGTATAAAGAACTTCGTGGCTCCATAAACGCCTGCCGCCTCGCCGACATGAACGCCGGCGATAGAGCTCATATTCAGGATGCGGCCGGACCGGCGCTCCAACATCGACGGCAGCACGGCGGCAATCGCATGTAGATAGCCACGCAGGTTGGTATCGATCATCTTGTTCCAATCGCCGACCGCGGCATCCTTCCAATAGGAAAAGAGCATGAGGCCCGCATTGTTGACCAATATATCGACCGGGCCGTACGTCGTCGTGGCGAACGGGACGAGGGCCTTGGTACTCTCAAAATCCGTGGCATCGGCAACCTTGTAGCTGGCAATACCTCCGGAACCGGCGATGTCTTCGACAATCTGACTGAGGCGTTCCTCATTGCGGCCGGCAAGGACGACGCGCGCACCTTTTTCCGCCAATCCTCTGGCGGTCGCTGCTCCAATGCCCGAGGAAGCTCCCGTGACGATTGCGACCTTGTCTTTCAGATGTGCCATGATGTGCTCCTTCACTGCGGTTGGGTCAGTTCGGCTTGCCGGGCGGCTTTAACAGGCTCTGGGGTTGTCCGGTTTTCCAACACCTGCCGCTTGGTTTTCTGGTCTCCGCCGACGACATGGTCGATGTCGTTCATGAGGGCCTCGAAGCCCTGCTTGGCGACGAGCGTCTTGTCGTTTTTCTGCTGGCCACCGAGCTTCGTATCGCCCATCCCAGCGTTCGCGTGGAAGTCGCTGTTGGTGGCGCCCGGAAGGAGTGCCGTCACCGTGACCCCGGTCGAGCGCAACTCCTCGCGCAGAGATTCCGCGAACATGTAACCGAATGCCTTCGACGGGCCGTAGACGGTTTCGTATGGCGTGGGCAGGGTCGCCGAAACCGAGGAGGTGATGAGGATCCTGCCGCGGCCGTTCTTGACCATATGTTGGACGACGCGTTTGGCCATATGGACGGTCCCAGTGACATTGATTGCAAGCAGGCGAAACTCATCCTCGAGATCGTTATCGACGAAGGCGCCGCCGATACCGATACCCACGTTCAGAGCCGCGGCTTCCAGTGGGCGCCCCAGCCCCTCCGTGAAGGTCCAGAACCCCTCAACGCCATCGTATGTCGAGGCATCCGCTTTGAACGGATACGCTTCGGCGTCAAGGCTTCGTAGCGCATCGGCGGCCTCGTTTACCTTGTCGCTTGAGCCTGAAATAGCAACGTCAAATCCATTCTTGGCGAATTGTTTGGCAAGCTCGAAGCCTATTCCAGATGAGCCGCCCGTGACCATTGCGAGTGGTTTATTACCAGTCATGATTTCACTCCTTTGGTTTTATCAGCACCACGATCGCCTCGAGGCGCCGGTGACCTAATGCCCGTGGAGCCGGTTGGTTACATGAGCAAAATCGATCGGGGCGGTGAGCAAAAATCAACCACCGATCTGGCAGATACCAGGAGTGAGGGACCTTTTGGTCGCGTCCGCAGCCAAATTGACGAGGCATTCCCGACGTCACGAAGGCACCCAAGAGTGAACACCCCTCATCGGTGCGTGCGATCCAGCTCACTTCAAGTGGTCGGCGGAGTGGCCTATGTTGTTAGGAGGATGAGCTGTCGTTCGCAGCCAGCAGATATGGTCCGACCACACAAGCGCCCGCGTAGCGCTGGTGCGCTTCTTGCGCTGGTGCCTTCGGCTGAGAAAATCCACCGCGACGGCGTGTCCGGCACACCTTCCAGCGGTGACGTCCAATGACGGGAAAGACAAAGATGAGCGAGAGAATGAACAGTATCGTTGCTCCTGGCCGCGTTGCGGTCATCACGGGAGCTGCGAAGGGCATCGGCTTGGCAATCGCAAGGGCTCTCGCGGCCCGCGGCATGAAGCTCGCATTGTTGGATCTCGACACCCACGCACTTGATGATGTTACCTCGACACTCGATACGGACACTCTGGTTGTGAGCGGCGACGTCTCGGATCTATCGACACTGACGAGGTTGCAGGACGAAACGCTCTCTCGGTTTGGCGACGTGGCCATCCTTGTAAACAACGCGGGCATTACGCAAGGAGCCGGCCCCTGGGATGATCCTGTAAAGTGGCGACGCCAGATCGATGTAAACTTCGGAGGTGTTCTAGCCGCACAACACGTCTTCGTGCCCTACCTGATCAAGGCAGCCCGACCATCGGCGGTCGTCAACCTCGGCTCCAAGGAAGGAATTACAACTCCTCCAGGCAATGCCGCCTATTCGGTGGCAAAGGCAGCTGTCAAGGTGCTGACCGAACAGCTGTCGCACGAGCTTTTGAAGGAGACGGGAGGTCGTGTATCGGCTCATCTCCTCGTCCCTGGCTACACGTGGACACCCATGAACATCGCACTCAAGCCGAAGGGCGCTGCCATGCCCGATGAGGCATGGACCGCAGAGCAGCTGGTGGAATACTTCCTGGCCCGTCTGCTCGACGAGGACTTTTACATCATTTGTCCTGATAACGCGGTCACGTCTGCGATCGATGCCAGACGGATCCGCTGGGCGGCCGACGACATGATCCTGAACCGGCCGGCGCTTTCACGCTGGCACCCCGACTGGATGGATAAATTCGCAGCCTGGTTGAAGGCAGACCACTGACGGTGGAATGTTTGTAGAGGAGTAATCCAATGCCCAGACCCCATGTAATCTGTCACATGATGTCGCCACTGGACGGTCGATTGATCGTCAATGATTGGGCCGAGGCGACCGGCCATTCGGTGGAGGAACTCGTGAAGGTCTATGACGACCTGCATGAGAAGATTGGTGCCGACGCCTGGCTTTCGGGAAGAGCGACAGGCGAGGAATTCGCAGACGCCGTCGACCGTCCCTATGAAACAACCGGCACAGCACCGCGGCCGATCCATAACGCCAACCCGGATGCCAACGAGTTCGCTGTTATCGTTGATAAGGACGGTCGGCTACGCTGGGACAAGAACGACATTGAGGGTGCTCAACTTATCGTCCTGACAGGATCTGACGTGGATGATGCTTACCTGGCGGGCCTCACCCAGGCTGGCGTTTCCTATATCGTATCGGAGAAAGATGGCGTCGATCTGAAAAACGCGCTCGATGTTCTCGGCACCGAATTCGGTGTTAAGCGCTTGATGCTGGAAGGCGGGGCGCAAACCAATGGCCATTTCTTGAATGAGGGTCTTGTTGACGAGGTCAGCCTAGTCATCTTCCCTGCGATCGGAGGCAAGTCGAATACACCGGCCATATTTGAGGGCGGCGAGGATGGGCTTGCCGGCGGGGCGAGGCTCACGTTTATGAGCGCCGAAGCCGCTGGCCTCGGCTCCGTCCATCTGAGATATCGCGTTGAACATCCATAGGAGACGCCCATAGGAGAAGCCCACAGGAGAAGATTGTGGAAGGGCTCCCCCCATCAAGGGCCGAACTTGAGATTCGGGGACAGGTGCCGCCTTGCGCGGCATCTACCCGAAGGATCGTTGGCCATATTCACTTCCTCTCCTGCGATGCCACTCTAAGCTGCACATTGGATCCTTCCAAAGCCGCGCGGACCTCGATTGTCGGTTCCTGGTCGGTGATGATAACTTCGAACTCGTCAATGGTGGCCAGGACATGAAGAGCAGTATGATTGAAGCGCTTATGGTTTAAGAGCAAGCAGCGACGCGCGGCGCTTGCAATCATCGCTCGCTTCGAGCGGACAACGTCATCATCCATATGGTAGACGCGCAATCCAGAAACTGCCGGCGTTGAGATAAAGGCGATGTCGGCGCTGAGACGCGACAATGCCTGTTCGGCGACGACGCCGAAAAAACCATTGAACTTCATCGAATAGCGTCCACCGACCGCAATCAGGTTGATCCCTGATTCCGTCTTGAGCCGATCGATGACCGCCGCATTGTTGGTGATCACCGTCAGCGGCCTCCTCTGTGGCAGCAATTCCCCGAGCACCGACGCCATAGATCCGTCGTTGACCATCACCGTCATGCCGGGCTCGACGAGTTCAAGGGCGGCCTCTGCCATCCGGCGCTTGGCCTCGCCCTCCTGCTGCTGGCGAAACCGGAAATCGCTTTCGAAATGGCCTCCTGCCTCGATCGTTGCCCCGCCACGGACCTTGCGAAGCATCCCTGCCTGCTCAAGATCATCCAGATCCCGGTGGATGGTCATCTTGGATACAGCGAACCGATCAGATAGGTCGTCCAGATCCACCACCCTCTGCGCGACCAACAGGTCCATAATGGCCTGCCTCCGATCATCTCTCTTCATATTCTAGTCCTCCGGCGCACTAATCCGATCCTTTAACATCAAGATCCGACGCTACAAATCACATGCAAACATCATTTTTCGTTAGTTTGTGTTGCTCTATTCGACAACGCCCCTGACGCTGCTGGCATGATGGGACACGTGAAGACGCATGATGGTGCGATTGCACCGCTCCATGCATGGCCGAAGGCGCTCATTTTCTAACGAAACAAGGATGGTTTGGAGGTTCAAGCGCAAATGTCATCGCCATGGAGAATGGTCCCGCGCGTCAGCCGCGCACGGAAGATGGAGGCCTTGTCCTCCATGGCAAACATCGCGGACTACCGGGCCGTCATCAAAGCGGGCGCGAATATAGGGCTCCTTCACCGGGCAGACACCGCAGCCGGCAAGGTGTTTGGAAAAGGCCGGAGTCACTGTGAACTGACACCCGGCCTTTTCTCTGCTTATCGCCTTGGGAGGACGATTGTGAACGATGCAGCTTGGCGTTCGCGCTGCTTCAAATCGATCAAACTCTTGATACGTCTCCGTCGGCCACACAAATCTCGACGAGCATGAGCTGGCGAGCCGTCAGACGCGACGGATAGATTTTTGACAGCTGCTCCTCGTGCATGGGAACAATTCGTCGTTCGTCCATACCAACGATTTTGAGCATCTCCTCGGCGGACTCGATCAGACGTGTCTGGCTGCCATTGGCAAGGCCCGGCGGCACAAAGCAGGGATCGGTGGCGTCCTCACCCGTGAGGTTGCTGTAGGTGTAGATGACGTCGCCGGACAGGATAAACTTGCCGTCTCCACCGCCGGTCTCCACCACCACATATTGCGATCCTGCGGTATGGGTGTCGAATGCCGGATAGACATGAACGCCTGGCACCAGGTTTTCCCGCTCTCCCTCCACCAGCTCCAGGCGGCCTTCGATATTTGCCTGGGTCAGATAGAGGATATCCGCCGGATTCAGTCCGGCCTGCAATGAACGGAAGCGCCGACCCTTTGCCAGAATCCACATCCAGGATTCCAATTCTTTCTTCTGAATGAAAATCTTAGCATTTGGGAAGAACTTTAGGCCGCCAATGTGATCGAAGTGCGCGTGCGTGAGGATGACATGCGTGACGTCCTGGGGCCTGATCCCGCATTCCCCGAGAATGATTTCCGGAGGCGTCCAACCGGTAACGCCAATCGAATTGGCGATCTGGCCTCCGAAATCGGCGGCGTCGTGACCGGCATCAACCAGAACGACTGCATCTCCTGTCTTGATGAGAATGTATGCGAACGGCAGGTTCATCGTGCCCTGATTATGGGCGCCGTAAAAAACCCCGCTGACCGGGTGCACCGGGCTTCGAGAGTATTCAAGCACCCAGATCGAATGCGTTCCCATGGTCTTCCTCCCCATGTCCAAGGGACCCTCCACAGCATGCTGTCGTGTCGAAGGTCGACGTGCCTAAGATGGCGGCCGAGCGTTTCAGCTGGATCGCCGCATTTGAAAGCAGCCCCAGCAGGGATGCATCTGAAACCAGGACACCGCGCTGCAGGTGCTCCTCCGCCTCGACAAGCAGGCCATCTGCCCGTCCAAGATGGTAGAGTGCGTGGCCCTGTCCTGCGAGAAAGCGCGAGCCCGCAAGCGAGGAACGGACGGATCGCTTTATCTCTGTGGCGCGATCGGCGAGTTCTCCAATCAAGAGGCGCATGCTCTTCTCCCTCAATGCCATATGCATGAAGGAGTAGATCGCGAGAAGCTCGCCATAAGTCCTGACGAGCGCCTCGAGGCATGCGCGCGCCTCCGGCGATGGAACCGAACCCACGAGCGCTTCGCAGCGGAAGCCGCCGAAAACGGTGCCTCCGCGGGCCATCATCGTACAGCCGTCGGCAGCGGAGCGTTTGACGGAAGAAGGCTCGCTTCAGTCAAAGCGTCCCAAAATGCAGGGGGTATTGTCTCGTTGATCGCCTTGACGTTCTGCTCGACTTCCAATGCGCTCTTTGCACCCATGACCAGCGTGGCCACTGCCGGATGCGCATAAACGAATTGCATCGCCGCTGCAGGCAAGCTCACCGCAAATCTCGAGCAAATGCTCTCGATGGCCTTGACCTTGTCGACGACGGCCGCAGGAACCTTGCCGTAATCGTAAGTGGCCGCGGGACCGCCGACGCCTGTCGCCAGAATTCCGGAATTGAAGATCCCGCCGGCGATCACGGAGACGTTCCGCTGGAGCAACTCGTCGAACGCGGCCTCAAGCGGGGCATGATTCAAAAGGGTGTAGCGGCCGGCGATCAACGAGCAGTCGATCGGAAATTCACGAGCAACACCGACCACGGAGTCGGTTTCGTTGACCCCCAAGCCGATGGCTGAGACGGCTCCGCTGGAGCGAAGCTCGTCCAGTGCCTTATAACCCGAGGCCCGCAGCTGATTCCAATAGAACTCGCTCTGGTCGCCGTGCCATGCCCGACCAACGTCATGCACGAGAAGAACGTCGATATAGTCCAATCCGAGGCGCTGCTGGCTGTCTTCGAATGCGCGCATCACGCCATCATAGGTGTAATCGTAGGTATCGAGAAACGGAAGCGGGTCGATCCACTCGATGCCGTAGACGGTTTCAAGCTTCTTTGTCCTGCTGGCGGGCTTCAATACACGACCAACCTTGGTGCTCACCACCACGTTTTCGCGCAGCTTGTTCGCCCTGAGGGCATGGCCAAGATAATGCTCCGATTTCCCAAAGCCATACATTGGCGCGCAATCGAAGTAGCGGATTCCGGCCTCGTAGCCAGCGAGGATCGTCGCTTCGAAGTCGCCGTAGGAGACATCGGCGTTGAAGCCAGAGAGCGGCACCGTGCCTAGCCCCAGCGAAGTTACCCGCACTTTGCTTTTTCCGAGCGGTCTAGTTTCAAGTTCGGTCATGTGATCATCCTAGATGTCGGTAGGAGGCGTCGAAGCGATGTAGCTTCCGCCATGCCGTCATTGTTTGATTAAAGCCCGTGCCCCAATGCGTGCCAGGTCGCGCCGGCGTCTGCCGCCAACCTCACCAGAAATGCTTAATGGACCTCCGTGGCCTGACTCCTCAATCAGCAAGGTGTAAGGTATAAGGTCATACCTATAGAGGCAAGCGTTTTTTGCATGCCGCCATAGAATTGCTTAAAAATGCCGCCTATGCGCAACGGGGCGCGGCAGCTCGTCTCAGCCGATCGTTGATCGCCCTGCCAAGGCCAATCAGAGGCACAGGGGCGAATGCAATCACGTCACTCGCGCCGGCCAAGGCGTCGGCTTCACTCATGGCGGTGTAGAGGTTGCGGGCAGCTTCCTGAAGGTCACCGGAAGAAGACAGCGTCAATTGACAGCCCTCGCACTCCGGTCCGAAACCGACCCAGACCATATTGGCGGTAGGACTGTCGACATTCATCTGAACGGCGGCATCCGGAGCATAATGGCTCTTTAGCTGGCCTGGTGCCGAGACTTTTTGAGGCCCGGTGTCCTCGTCAATCGGGCCGAGTAAAGCTTCCAGTGCCTCCCGCGGAACCGACCCGTGGCGTAGAATGATTGGAGATCCGACCAAAGACAGAATAGTCGATTCCAGGCCGTGATCGCATATGTCTTCGTCCACGATTCCCGAAATCCGTCCGTCCAACTGGCGGACAACTTCCAAGAAGCGGGTCGAGGTGACCTTCCCGGAGCGATTGGCCGAAGGCGCTGCCACCGGAAATCCGACGGCCCGGATCAGCCGTTGGGCGACACTCGACGAGGGAAAGCGGATTGCGACATTTTCCATGCCCGCAGTAACCGCGGCTGCGAGCCCCGCATCTGCCCGCATCGGCAGAAGCAATGTCAGAGGTCCTGGCCAAAAGCTGGCAGCAACCAGCTCTGCTTTCGGATTGAAATGTGCCATCCTGCGCGCCATTTCCACGTCCGAAACGTGGATAATCAGGGGATTATGCCGCGGGCGTCCTTTGGCTTCATAGATACGCTCGATACCGGCGGGGCTGCTGGCGTCCGCGCCGAGCCCGTAAACCGTCTCCGTCGGAAACGCGACAACTTCGCCATTTCGCATGAGCCGGGCGGCAGCTTCAATCGCGCTGTCGCTGACGTCAAAATGACGGGTGGTGGTCATCTTTTTTCCTCGCGCTGGTTCTGGAAGGGAGCAGAGATCGATAAGCCCAAAGGCATTGGCTCAGGAGGCCCGGTTCGGCGTGCCTCCTGACAGCCTCAACGTCGTCCCCGCTGAGCCAAACTCAGTTCAAGCCGACTACGCTATGCGGCACGTATGGCTCCTCGAGTTCGCGGACCTCGTCGTCGCTTAGCTTGACGGCCAAGGAAGCGACGGCATCCTTCAGATGCTGTAGCTTCGTTGCGCCGATTATAGGAGCCGTCACGCCCGCCTTTGTGTTAAGCCACGCCATCGCAACGAGGGATCGCGGGACGTTCTTGTCGTCTGCAATCTTTGCGACGACGTCTACGACGCGGCGATCCGCCTCGTCCGCGTGACCGTAGAACCGAGCGGTGACATTGTCGGTCTCGGACCTCAAACTGCTTTCATCCCAAGGCCGGCTGAGGCGCCCGCGAGCCAGCGGACTGAACGCGATGATCCCGACCCCTTCAGCTTTACAGAGCGGCAACATCTCCCGCTCTTCCTCGCGATAAAGGAGGTTCATCTGAGCTTGCATCGAAACGAAACGCGACCATCCGGCAGCGTCCGACTTGTAGAGCGCGCGCGCAAATTGCCATGCGTAACAATTGCTGGCTCCGATGTAGCGAACCTTGCCGCTTCGAACGAGATCGGTCAGCGCTTCCAGCGTCTCTTCGATCGGGGTCGAATTGTCCCAGAAATGAATTTGGTAGAGGTCGATGTAGTCGGTCGCTAGCCGCTTGAGGCTGGCCTCAGCCTCCGCGATGATTGCCTTGCGGGAAAGTCCGACCGCATTCGCTCCATTGCGCATCTTGCCGTAGACCTTGGTGGCAATGACAACCTCATCACGCTGCACCATCTCCCTGAGCAGCTTGCCGATGATCTCCTCGCTGGTGCCGTCCGAGTAGGCATTGGCCGTGTCGAAGCAGTTTATGCCGTGTTCGAGCGCCTCTTTGATAAAGGGCCTACTGTCGTCTTCGGACAAGGTCCAAGCATGGTTGCCGCGATCGGCGACGCCGAAACTCATGCAACCAAGAACCAGTTGCGAAATTTTCAGACCTGACCGGCCAAGCTGACGATATTCCATCTGTCATCTTCCTTCTGATACCGTTTTAGAGCCGAACTTGGCGAGCGACTGCGCCAGCTCTGGATGAGATTTGGCATATTCATGGAGATCGATTCCGGCGACCGCGGCATCCCAGGCCGCACGGACCGCTCTGACACCAGCCGACGGCCCGCCGGGATGGCTGACGACGCCACCACCGCAAAGGTAAAGGTGGTCAAGCGTCTGCTCCGTCCTTCGATAGGTCTCAGGTGCCTGTCCACCCCATTGACCCGAACAAACGACCGGTAGCGGGCGGTCGGCATTACTGAAGATCGGTTTCTGGAGATCATGGAACGACTGAACGAAAGAGGCGTCCGGCTCCCAGTATTTGGCGGCGATGCCGTTGATCTGGAATTGGTCGACGCCGAGAAGTCGCCAAAGCTGTTGGTAGACCGAGAAATCGAACCCAAGACCTGGATGTCGGGTGAGAAGATCCCAGCCGTTGCGATGGGCGTGCAAGACAAGGGACGACCGCCGGCGCAGGAACAGAAAAGCGCCCATGCCGATCGAATTGATGTTGACGACGGCGGCGTTTCCACCCTCGCGCACGACCAGGTCGTGCTTGCGAACCATCTCGTCAGGATCGACGTCGGAAATGCCGAAGGCATACATCACCTTCTTGCCGGTGCGCTGCTCCTGATCCCGGATGATCGGCATGATCGCTTTCACCCGCGCCTCCAACGAGGAGTACGGTGGCGACATCAGTTTCTCGTCGTCCTTGATGAAGTCGACACCGGACGCGACGAGTTCAGCAACCACCTGCGCCGTTTCGTCCGGGGTGAGGCCGAGCGCGGGCTTGATGATTGTGCCGATGATTGGCCTATTGTAGACGCCGGTCAGACGCCGGGAGCCTTCGATCCCAAATTGAGGCCCCGGGTAGACGCCTTCAAACTCTGGAGGCAGCTGCAGGCCGGTGACCCTCAGCCCGGTGAATTCCTTGATCGACCAGACCCCGCCCAATGCAACCGTGGTGACTGCCGCGAGGTCAGTTCCGACGGCCTCCAGGGGATAGGCGATTGTTGTCTCCGCTCGGTTGAAGACTTCGCCCGCTGCAGGGAGCGAGGGAACCTCGACAGAGTCCAGTTTCTCGAAAGCGACCACGCGCGCGGCCGCGCGCGCCTTCAGTTGCGGCGTCTCTCCGGGCAGGTCAACAAATGTACCCGTCGACTGGTCGCTTCCGATCTTGACCGCCAAGGCCTCAGCGCTCCCGGCGGTCTCAATCCGATAGGTGACCAGAATGTCCGAGGGCCTGCGCTGAGCCAGATCCATCGCTCTCATGCCTCCGGAACTGGCGCGGCTTCAGGGATGAGGCCGGACGACTTCAGGTCGGCCCAGAACGCAGCCGGAACCGGCGTCGAGATCGCGGCGACGTTTGCGGCGACGTGTTCGGGCGCCAGCGCTCCCTGTACCACCGCGGTCACTGCAGGATGTGCGTAGACAAATTGTGTTGCTGCAGTCGCAAGCGAGACGCCATGGCGCTCGCAGACGGCTTCGAGCGCCTCGACCTTGCGGACGATCGCTTCAGGCGCGGGCTGGCAATCGTAGGTGCGGGTGGTTGTCATCGACTTGCTACCCTCGGCGAGGATGCCGGAGTTGTAGATGCCAGCCGCAATGATACCGATGCCCCGACGCTGCATTTCTGGATAGAAATGGTCGAGAGCGCCGTGGTTGAGCAGGGTGTAGCGCCCGGCGACCATGGAGCAGTCGAGATCAAATTCCTCCGCCACCTGCAGGACCGACGCCGTTTCATTGACGCCGAGGCCGATGGCCTTAACGGAGCCCGTGCTGCGCAGCTCGTCACACGCCTTGTAACCGCTCGATCTCAGCGCCGAAAGGTGGGTGCTATACGCCTCGCGGTGCCATTCGCCGCTCACGTCGTGGAGATAGAGGATGTCAATGTGGTCCATACCCAGGCGCTGCTGGCTATCTTCGAAAGCGCGCATGATGCCGTCATAGGAATAGTCGTAGTCATCGACGAATGGCAGCGCCTTCACCCAGTCGATGCCATAAAGGCTCTCGGCGCGCTTTGCGCGGCTTTCCGGCTTGAGTATCCGCCCCGCCTTGGTGCTGACCACGACCTTGCCGATGAGATCGTTGTTGCGAAGGACATGGCCGAGGGAATGCTCGGACTTTCCAAGGCCGTAAAGGGGCGCGGTGTCGAAATAGCGGACACCCAAGTCGTATGCCTTGAGGACGACCGCCTCGAAAGTCTGGAAGCTCACATCGACATTGCACCCGCCGAGCGGCGAGGTACCCAGCCCTAGCGAGGTCAGCGTCACATCGGTCTTTCCAACTTTTCTCTTCAACATGATGGTCGATCCTATTTCCCTGGTGTAAGGCGGACGGCCGTATGGGCCGTCCGCCGTTGTCCGATTACATGTACTTCTCGACATTGGTGGAATCGAGCACGAGCCACGGCACGACGTAGTCCTTCTCGGTGCCGCCCTTCCATTCCATCAGCGAGCCCCAGATTTCGGACTGTGGCTTGTAGCTCTCGCCCTTGATCGCCCGCAGTGCGAGGTCGACCGCGCCCTGGCCTTCGGCGCGGGCGTACTTGTAGAGGCTGACCGCCATCTCGCCCTTCTTCACGGCGCGCTTTGCGTCCGGGATGCCGTCGATCGCAAGAACGGGAACGGTCTTGAGATCGATGCCGGCGCTCTTCATGGCTTCGATCGCGCCAAGCGCCATCTCGTCGTTTTCCGCAAGGACGCCGTTGATCTCACCCGGGTGCGCGAGCAACCAGTTCTCCATGAGCGCCTGACCCTCGGCGCGGCTCCAGTTGCCTGTCTTGTCTTCGATGAGCTTGAGGTTCGGGAACTTGGCGAGACCAGCGTCGATGCCTGCGCGGCGCTCGATCTGGGCCGACTGGCCGATCGGACCCTCCATGAGGACGACGTTGCCGCCGTTCGGAAGGCGCTTGGCGAGTTCCTCAGCGATGATCCGGCCGCCTTCGGTATCGTTAACGATGATGGACGCGGTGTATTTCGTCGACTTGGTCTTGAGCGCCGACACGATAAGCGGGATTTTCGCTTCGGCGGCCTTTTCGATCGGCGGTGCCGAGGCCTCGAGGTCGAACGGTGACATGATGATCGCGTTGAATTGTTGGGTGATCGCTGTGTCGATCTGGTTCGCCTGTGTCAGTGGATCATACTTGCCGTCGAAAACGGTGATCTCGACCTCGCCCGATTTGACGGCGGGATGGTTCTGGATTTCCGTCGACCAAGCCTTCATGTACTCGCCGGACTCACCGAACGAGAGAGCCGCGATCCGAATTTTGTCCTGCGCGAAGGCGAAGTTCCCGCCAGCCAACGTCGCTACGGCGATTGCCATACCCACACCCGCATTGAGCAGGTTCCTCCTAGACATCTGCATTTCATATTCTCCTCTGGTTTAAGATACGTCCGGACGCGACACGCTGGGCCGGACATTGTCGCCGGCCTTCCCCGGCGGCAATTTCGGGATTGGTCTTATTTGCGGATTTGGTCGGCGATGACCGCGACCACGATGATCGTGCCCTTGAGGACCTGCTGGTAGTATGAAGACACGCCCATGAGGTCCATGCCGTTGTTGATCGTGCCGATGATGAGCGCGCCGATCAGTGTGCCGAGCAGCGATCCGCGGCCGCCCGCAAGGCTCGTCCCGCCGATCACGACGGCGGCGATCGCATCGAGTTCATAACCGATGCCCGCTTGCGGCAGCGCAGCGGTAGTGCGAGCCGTCAGGACAAGCCCCGCAAGACCAGCCAGGAGGCCCGAGATCACATAGGTCGCACCGACGATCACCTTGGTGGAAATGCCGCTCGTGCGAGCCGCCTTCTCGTTGCCGCCAACTGCGTACACATAACGGCCGAAAGTCGTATAGTTTAGAACGGTCCATCCAATCAGGAAGACGACGAACAGGATGACGATCGGTACCGGGATATACATGATCTGCCCGGAGCCGATCCACTTGAAGGGATCCGACAGATTCGGGATGGGGCGTCCTTCCGAAAAGATCAAGGTGAGCCCGCGGGCCACGCTCAACATGCCAAGCGTCACTACGAACGGCGGGACCTTGACCGCGGCAACAAGCACTCCGTTCACCAAGCCGAGGCCGGCTCCCGCCGCGAGGCCCGCAAAGATACCGAAAAGCACGAACTGCTCGTTGGTCTCCGTTACGAGGCTGGCGGCGATCATGCCCGCGAGCGCCATTACGGAGCCGACCGATAGGTCGATGCCTTTAGTAAGGATGACGAAGGTCACTCCGATCGCCAGAATGCCGTTGATCGACGACTGGCGAACGAGATTCAGCCAATTCAACCATGTCATGAAGTACTGGTTCGCGAACGCGAAGAACGCGACGATCAGGAAAAACACAAGAACGATGCTGAACTGCCTGATCATTTCCCCGGCGCGGAAGTTTCCGGGCTTCGCCGCAGCGATGGTATTCATTACTCTAGTCCTCCCGTGAATGGGGCTATGACCGCTCATCAGCTCGCCATGTCCATAAGCGTCTGTTGCGTTGCTTCGGCACCGGCGATGATGTTGAGGAGCTGCCCCTGTTTGAAAATCGCGATCCTGTCGCTGAGCTGCATGATCTCCGGTGCCTCCGAGGAGACCACGAGGACGCCGTTGCCCTTCGCCGCGAAGTCTCGCAGGAACGCGTAGATCTCCTGCTTGGAACCTTCGTCGATGCCACGCGTCGGTTCGTCGCAAATGAGAAGCTTTGGATTTGTCAGAAGGCACCGGGCCAGCACGACTTTTTGTTGGTTGCCCCCTGACAGAGTTTCGACGGCAACATCTGGCGACGCCGACTTGATCCTCTGCGAGACGATCATGTCTTGAACTGCGCTGCGCTCTTTGTCCCCGCGGATGAAACCGCTGATGGCCATCAAGGCCAGCGATGAAAGCGTGATGTTGTGGGCGATCGATGCCGAGAGCACGAGACCACTGTCCTTGCGATCCTCGGTCACCATCGCCATTCCACGTTGAATTGCGTCCTTAGGACTGCCTGGCTTGACCTTACCGCCGTTGAAGACAACTTCGCCTCCCGTTGGTGAGTGCAGCCCGAATATTGTCTCGAGGAACTCGGTCCGCCCGGACCCAAGCAGCCCGTAGATCCCGACCACTTCGCCGGACGCCACGTCTAGCGAGATGTCTCGGAAATGAGGCCCGCGCGCCAAGTTCGAGACCGAAAGCAGGATTGGCGCGTCTTCGAGAGGCTTACCCTTCTCGACCAGCTTGACTTCACGGCCGACGATCTGTGTCACAAGATGGCGGCGGTCGATATCTTTGATGTTTCCAGTCTCGATGAAACGGCCGTCGCGGAAGACTGTGTACTCATCCGCGATCTCGAAGATTTCGGTGAGTTTGTGAGACACGTAGATAATTGCGGAACCGCGCGCGGTGATCTTGCGGAGCGCGTTGAACAAGACATGGACTTCGTGTTCGCCGATAGCAGATGTCGGCTCGTCCATGATGACGATATGTGCCCGATAGCTGAGAGCCTTCGCAATTTCGACGAGCTGAATCTGGGCGAGGCTCAGCTCCCCCATCTTCTTGGCAGCGTCGACTTCAAAGCCGAGTTCATCGAGGAATGCCTGGGCGTCCCTGCGCATCTGGCTAAAATCGACGAGCACGCCAAGTCGCTTCGGCTCGCGGCCAAGGTAAAGGTTCTCGGCGACGGTCATCTCGGGGACGGGGGAAAGCTCCTGCGTGATGATCGCGATGCCGTGACGCAAGGCGTCAGCGGCGCTTTTGAAGTCGACCTGCTCGCCATCGATCTCCACTATCCCTCCATCGCGGCGGAGCAGTCCCATCGTGATGTTGAGGAATGTCGACTTGCCGGCGCCATTACCGCCGCACAAGGCATGGACGGTCCCGGCCTTTAGAGTTAGTCGGCCATCAACGAGCGCTGGGACGCCGTTGAACGACTTTTCCACGCCCTCGGCCCGCAGAAGCACGCGTGCCGAAAACGACTGCGCGGTTCCCTGAACTGTTATCTTCTCAGTGGCGTTGACCATGATATGACGTCATACCTCGTAAAATCGAAATCTATGCCGCGTGTGTGCGGATCGCATGCCGTATTGGTTCTACGCGCCGTCCAGTTCGAGGATCGCGCGTGCCTCCTGGGGTGTAGCCGGCTCACGTCCGACCTTTTGGGCAATCTCAACAGCGCGCGATATGACTTCCGCGTTCGTGGGTGTGCCGAACTCGCGATAGGGATAGTCGCCTATTCCAATAGCCATGTGGCCGCCCAGACGGCAGATCGCAGGAGCAATGTTCAACAGATTGCCCCCAAGGCAATTGACCGTCCATTCGATCGGCCGGTCGTCGGGCAGAAATGCAAGATGCGCCATGAGACCCGCCTCGGTCGGCGGATGCCCGGTAATGTATCGCCCTCCCGTTAGGTGCAGGAGAAAGTAGGCGGGCCCCCTCACAAGGCCCGCGTCCATCAGGGCGATCGCGCGGCGCGTGAACCCAACAGACCAGGAAACTAGCTTCGGCTTTACGCCCTTTTCGGCCAAGGTACGCGCGTAGTGCGCGAGACTTTCGGTCGTGTTGAGATACAAACGTTCTGGATTTTCGAACCTGCGCGTCTCGGCATCCCAAAGCTCGAGATTGGCCGAACCGGTATCGATGGGCGCAATATCGGGCTTCGTAGCAGGGTCCAATGCCAGGGTTGCGACCGTGTCGATGCGCTTCATGGCGTCGGCATCATTCGAGATAAAGCCGAGCGTGGGAAGGATGAGTAGATCGGTCGCCTGCCTGACTTCGCGGATGATTTCGGCGTTTGCCTCAACGGTGTTTGTCGCACCGCCGTCGGCTGTCCTGGCATGATAGTGCAGAATCGCCGCTCCCGCCTTGCGGGCTGCAACGGCGGCCTCAACGATCTCGTCGGCGGTGTATGGGATATTAGGGTTGGATGTGCGCGGCGCGTACTCGTTGACCCTGGCTTCGAGGATGATTTTCTTTTGCATCTTTTGCTCCTTACGCCGCCAGATAGCCCGAGGTGCCCGCCTTTGCCCGCAGGAAGAAGTCATCGGCACCAATCTGCCCGCCCTTCAGCATGACTTCGAGGCCATCGACTTCGGCGTCGCCCGGCGCATCCAGGCGGCAGACATGGCAGTTTTGAACTTCGTCAAAAACGGCGATCTCGAGCGCTTCGGCGCCGATTGTCCGCACCGCATAGCTCGAACTGTCACCGCCCGAAAACACGATCCGCGGCAAGGAAACCGCGCGGCGCACGGCACGCGCAACGTCACAGTAGATGGCGCCCAAGAGTTCCGCGGGAACATCGCCGCCGGCCAGACGGCCGGTTTCCCCGCGAGCCGTGTAGATGATTGTAGGTCGACCGCGCACAAGGCTCTCGATCGCCTTCAAAGCAGCCTCCCGTGCAACTGCCTCAGCATCATCATCGGACCGGATTGTCGAGACATCCAAGTGGACAAGGTTCCACCCGGAAGCTTCGGCCACCGCAATCTGGCGCCCGGTTTGCAGGGCGCAACTACCTGATAAGACAAGTAGATTTTCGACGCCGGCAATCTCCGTCTTGACGGGCTCCGCCGACGATAGCAGGCCCACGCGGGCCCAAAGAGCGCCGAGTTGTTGCGCCAAGCCTTGAGCTGCAAGCGCGAACATCGGACGTGTCGGATACCGCGCCCAGAGCAGATCGGCGACAGCCGCAAGATCCGCATTTTCGAGCCCATCGAAAATGACCCCTGCCCCCTCTTGGAAGGCCTTGAAGACACGCTCCTCCATTGCCGAGCGGTTCCGGATTGCGGGAAGCGTGACGTTGACGAATTCCTTATCTGTCTGCCCAGCCAGATGCATGCCCAGATCCGCCTC
This sequence comes from Rhizobium sp. R339, assembly GCF_002211395.1. Taxonomy (NCBI): domain Bacteria; kingdom Pseudomonadati; phylum Pseudomonadota; class Alphaproteobacteria; order Hyphomicrobiales; family Rhizobiaceae; genus Rhizobium; species Rhizobium sp. R339. The sequence goes on along the minus strand of NZ_LOKV01000029.1, from coordinate 49,550 downwards.
GTGCATCGGCGTCCTGGGGTGGCGCGACATGCTCGGGTGCCGGTCGAGCCGCTCAATCCTGTCGGCAAAGCGCGCGAAATGATTTCCGAAACAGGTGTAGCGCCCGAAGTCCGGGGTCGCGGCGAGGACTGGAACGTCCCTCTTGCCGAAGTGAGCCGCAGCGCGCGCTAGGACAGCACCATAGCTTCCAACGGTGGGCGACGAGTCGAACGTCGAACAGATCTTGTATTGGATAAGCGGACTGTTGAGGGTGCGCATGATCGAAAACGCGCTGTCAAGCTCCTCGTCGAGCTCGACGCCGGACAACGCCCTTGCGGTACCGGCGAAACCAAGCACATCATAAGACAGAGCATCTGTTGACGCCGTCTGTGCTGAAGGGCGTGCGAGATAGAGTTTTCCCTTCACACCACTGCGATGGAACTGCGCCAGGTTTTCGGAAGAACCCGTGAAGTCGTCGCCGTAAAACACGGCCTTGAGCTTGCCAGCTGATGTCATCGGATCCTCCCAATTATCCCGGCCGAGGATATCTTCCTCCATACATCAGCCGGGCTTCACTCTTGACAATACTCATAGAAGCAGCTCATAACTCTGTCAAGGTCATACCTTATACCTTATACCTCATATCGAGAAAATTGGAGGACAACGAGATGAGACTTTCTGGACGCACTGCCGTGGTGACGGGCGCTGGCCGGGGCATCGGACTGGCAATCGCTGAAGCCTATGTTCGCGAAGGCGCGAATGTCGTTATCGTCGACCGCGATCTGGAAGTGGCGAACGAAGCCGCCGAGCGGCTTGGGGAGCGGGCTTTGGCCGTCCGCGCCGATATTTCCGTCAACGAAGACGTTGAGACGATCGTTAAGGAAACGATTGGCCGGTTCGGCACGGTCGACATACTCGTGAACAACGCGGGCGTGGGCGCAACCACTCTGTTTCTCGAAAGCTCAAGGGAGGAATTCGAACGCGTCGTCCGGATCAATCTGACCGGAACATTCCTCGTGGCGCAAGCCTTTGCTCGGATCATGGCCGCCAAAGGCTATGGGCGGATCATCAATATCGCTTCGCTGTCCGGTCAGAAGGGCGGTGTCGGACGTTCGGCCTATGGAGCCTCAAAGGCCGGCGTCGAACTCCTCACGAAGGTTATGGCGGTCGAACTCGCGGAATCGGGAATCAACGTGAATAACATCGCACCGGGCCCGATATTGACCGAGGTCTCGAAAGTCATGCACACGGTCGAAACGCGTGACGCCTATCATCGGCTCGTTCCGCAACGCCGTTATGGCGAACCATCGGAAATCGCTGATGCCGCGGTGTTCCTGGCGAGCGACGATGCTGCCTATATTACGGGGCACACCCTGAACGTCGACGGCGGCTTCCTGGCCGCTGGCCTCATGTTCCCATTCGATCCAAAAGCCTCGAAGCGGCTGGGACAAATCAGCGAATAACCTGGAGAAGTGGCCAGTTCGACGTTCGGCATTTGTCGCAAGCGGTAAAACGCGGTATGACCTCGTACCTTTTCGATTTTTGATTGGAGCGTGACCAGGAATGCTGTCTGTTGACCCAAAGAAAATCCCAAGCCGGCTGGACATAGCGCTCGACTACATTACGGGCGAAATTGCCAAAGGCAACCTCGGGCCTGGTGACAAACTTCCCAATGAAAAAGAGCTGGCCCAGCTTCTCGGGATCAGTCGCACTCCAATCAGAGAGGCGATCAAAACGCTCGCGGTCTCGGGTCTTGTCGAGACGCGTCATGGCTTTGGAAATTACATCCGTAAGGACGAAGGCCTTCCGGCGATGCCGCTCGCGATGTTTCAGCTCTATCTTCAGAGCTCGACGCCTGAGATGCTGATGGAACTGCGATACATTTTCGACCGCAACTGTTCAGAACTCGCGTCGCTGCGGCGTACGGACGAAGACCTCGCCACGATGAGAGAGTGCATCGACCGACTAAAAAGGCTGTCGGAGGATGCGAACTCCGCGATCGAAGATCTCCTCAAGGCCGACCTCGATTTCCACCGAGCAATATACAAAGCTGCCGGAAACCCGTTGATCGTCGTAATCGCCGACTTCGTGCTGACGATGGTCGCGCCTTGGGTGCAAAAATCGCTAGAGGTCAGTGGCAAATGGCGCGCAGTCGATCTCCACGAACACATGTTTCAGATGATCCGGGACAGAAAGACCGGTGACCTCAGCCGTGAGAGCGTCGAGGAAAACATGGAACACTTCCGCACATCCCTGCTGAAATGACAGCCAGGGCATCACGTCAAGGCGTGGCGCATCTTGCATTTCCCGCAGGTCGCACTGCGATCATCACCGGCGGCATCTGAAGGCGGACGCGAAGCCCGGACCGCAAGCCGCCCGGTCTATTCGCCGGGTTCTGAAAATTACCAGAAAACGATAATGCGCCAGGCTGATTGCGCCTGGCGCGTCGACCGCGAGCAATGCTTGCCCAGCCTTCCAACTAGCGGACGTGGTATTTCGTATCGACCTCGTCGATGGCGGCAACATTGCGGGCCGAGCGACCGTTCTCGTCGAACCTCTGGGCGAGGAAGGAGTCGACGATCGTCTTCGCAAGTTCCGATCCAATGACGCGGGCGCCCATGGTAATGATCTGGGCGTTGTTCGACAACGCCGCCCGCTCGGCGGAATAAGTATCGTGTGTGAGGGCTGCCCTAATACCCGGCACCTTGTTTGCTGAAATGCAGACGCCGATCCCGGTGCCGCACACCAGGATGGCCTTGTCATAGGTGCCGTCGAGCACGCCGTTGGCGACCCTGTCGGAGAGGTTCGCATAGAAATCGTCGAGACCGGCGTCCGTCCGGGAGACCTCGAACACCTCGAAACGGTCCTTGAGATAATCGGCGAGGACCTTGGCGAGGCCTTCGCCCGCGCTGTCGCCTGCTACTGCAATTTTCATCTTCATCACTCCTCAGATTTTGGCCGCGCACTTTTCGAGGATGTCGAGGTAGCCCCCGATCTTCCAGGCCGAGCGGCCGATGAACAGCCCATCGACATGGGGGCAGGATATGAGCTCTTGGCAGTTGTCCGCATTGACCGAACCGCCGTAGAGGCAGGGAATGCGCCGGCCGAGCACGGCTTCCGCGAACGCGATGATCTCGGCCTGGCGGGCGTCGGCGTAGTCCGCTGTCGCGGGGATCCCATCGACGCCAATGGCCCAAACAGGCTCGTAGGCAAGCAGTATCGGTTTGTGCTTCTGGTCGGTAGAAAGGCTTCCCAACGCGCCGCGAACCTGGCGCTCTAGGACGTCGCGGGCTCGCCCGGCCTCGCGTTCGGAAAGTGTCTCCCCTATGCAGATGAGCGGGATCAAGCCGTGGCGAACCGCCGCCTCGACTTTCAGTCCTACCGTCACGTCCGTCTCACCGAAATGTTCACGCCTCTCGGAGTGACCAAGCTCGACGATGTCGAGGTTGCAGTCCTTGAGCATCAAGGGTGAAATCTCGCCCGTCCAGGCGCCCTCCTCGTCCCAGTGCATGTTCTGCGCGCCGACCTTCACCGACGTGCCCGCCAACGTGGTCTTCACTTCCCGGACAACAGTGAAAGGAGGGATGACAAAGCGCTGGATGCGCGGATGGGACGTGATGTCTGCGGCCCTGAGACGGTGCGCAAACTGCGCGGCATCGGCAAGCGTCTTGTTCATCTTCCAGCTGGTGCCAATCCAGAGGGTTTTCTTCTCGGTCATCGCCGCTTCACCACGTTTGCGTTCAAATGGATGTTGGCCGACCTAGAGCGAGCCGGCTCGATACCGCTTCGCCATTTCCGCGAGCGGCACAACGTGAATGGAGCTTGCGCGCCCTGCCGTTCCGAAAGCTTCAAATCTCTCGCGGCACAGCTTTGAAAGCGCCGTCATTGCAGGCTTCAAATATTTGCGAGGGTCGAATTCTGTCGGATCTTCGGACAGCACTCGGCGCACCTGCCCGGTCATTGCCATCCGGCAATCAGTGTCGATGTTGACCTTTCGCACACCATGCCGAATGCCGCGCAGGATTTCCTCGAGCGGCACGCCCCAGGTGGGCTTCATCCGCCCGCCGAAGCGATTGAAAATTTCCTGCAACTCCTCCGGCACGCTTGACGAACCGTGCATGACGAGATGGGTATTCGGAAGTTTCCGGTGGATCGCCTCGATAACATCCATTGCCAGCACGTCACCGTCCGGCCGGCGTGAGAACTTGTAGGCGCCATGGCTGGTGCCCATTGCGACGGCAAGCGCATCCACCTTGGTCTCCGCGACAAATTTCGACGCCTCCTCCGGATCGGTCAGAAGCTGATGCGGATCGAGCTTGCCTTCGACGCCGTGACCGTCTTCCGCCTCGCCCGTACCGGTCTCAAGCGAGCCCAGAACGCCAAGCTCCCCTTCCACCGAAACCCCTGCCCAATGGGCCGTGTCGCTGACGCTTCTCGTGACCTTGACGTTGTAGTCCCAATCCGCCGCGGTTTTCCCGTCAGCAAGGATCGATCCGTCCATCATGACGGACGTAAAACCATGCTGGATCGCGGTGACGCAGGTGCTCGGCTCGTTTCCGTGGTCAAGATGGACGCAAACGGGGATATGCGGATAGATTTCCGTCACCGCCTCCATCATGTGCTTGAGCATGATGTCGTTGACATAGGCTCGGGCCCCACGGCTCGCCTGGAGAATCACAGGCGAATCCGTTCCGTCGGCCGCTTCCATGATGGCAAGCGCCTGTTCCATGTTGTTAATGTTGAACGCCGGGACGCCGTAGCCGTGTTCGGCGGCATCATCCAGCAGCTGGCGGAGAGTAATCCTGGCCATGACGTGTTACTCGCTGGTTGGATTGGAATTGAGATAGCTTGCGATCAGGTCGACCTCCGTCGCCGAACCGAAGACCAGCGGCGTGCGGCAATGGTGAGAGGTCGGGATCTTGTCCAGGATCGCGGTCGTGCCGTCGGTGGCCCGCCCCCCGGCCTGCTCCATCAGGAACGCGATCGGGTTCGCTTCATACACCAGGCGAAGGCGCCCATTTTCAAAGCCGGGTCGCTTGTCGCCGGCGTAGAAGAACACACCGCCCCTGATCAGGATCCGGTGGAGCTCCCCGACTGCCGATCCGAGCCAACGCATGTTGAAATCGCGGCCGCGCGTTCCCTCCTTGCCAGCCAGACAATCCTGAAGATACAGGCCCATGGCAGGGTGAAGGTGACGGTGGTTGGAAGCGTTATATGCAAGATCGGACGTGTCGCGAGGTATCTGAACCTGCCTTTTGACGATCAGGAACTCGCCGGTTTGGGGATGCATCGTCGCCAGCAGCACACCCTCACCGACCGAAAATCCCAAATCGACCGTGTTGCCGAATGAGACATAACCGGCCGCGGCCTGGCGCTTTCCCGGGGTTAAAAAGGGATCTTCAGCTTCGCAGAAAGGCATGATCGAGAAGATCGTGCCGACGGGAGTGCCCAGCCCGACATTGCCTGAACCGTCGATCGGATCGATTGCGACCGCAAAATGCTGGCCATTGAGCATAACTGGCGCGTCGGCCTCCTCGGACAGGACCCTGGCAGCGCCTGCGCGTGCGAGTATTTCGATGAACAACTCGTGCGACGCGATGTCGATTGCCTTTTGCGCATCACCGTCGGTATTTGATCCGACAAGGTGGGCCAGATCGCCCTCCAGGGAACCGGCTGCGATGCGTGCGGATAAAAGACAGGCGGCATCCAACACACCGTTTATTAGAGCTGCCACCCCCTGACGGGACAAATCTTCACCAGCCCAGGTCGAGAGGTACTCATCGACAGAACCATACTGGACGCCCGCTTCGTCATTTCCGGGTGTCGCCGGCGCGCTCATTGCTTGCCCCTTATCCTTGCTAGGGCGCGCGTGACGATTGCGTCCCGCGTGATCCCAAATTGCTCGTACAGCGTCTCGGCCGGCGCAGACGCTCCGAAGCCGGACATCCCGATCACGTCGTCTTCGCTGTCGACATACCTAGTCCAGCCGAACTTCGAGAGCGCTTCCACGGCAATGCGCGGCGCGTTGCCGAGGACCGAGCTGCGGTAATCCTTGGGCTGCTGTTCGAAGAGATCCCAGCTCGGCATCGAGACGACAGCGGCGGGAATGTTTCTCGCCTCAAGCTCGTCGGCAGCCTGGATCGCAAGCGCGACTTCCGTTCCGGTGGCGATGATTGTGACGGCACGTTCGCTGCTCGCTTCCCGCAGCACATAGGCTCCCCGTGCGCAGCGATTGATGCCGTCACGCTGGGCGCGCAGTTGCGGGACATTCTGCCGCGAGAGCGCCAAAACCGACGGCGTGTTCTTGCTGGTTATTGCAAGATCCCAGCATTCCAGCGTCTCGATGGTGTCGGCGGGCCGGAATACATGCAAGTTCGGCATTGCCCTGAGGCTGGCAAGATGCTCGACGGGCTGGTGCGTCGGACCGTCTTCGCCAAGCCCGATCGAGTCATGCGTCATCACGAAGATAGAGCGGACGCCCATCAGAGCCGCCACACGAATGGCATTGCGGCAATAATCCGAGAAGACGAGGAACGTGCCACCATAGGGTATGACGCCGCCGTGAGCCGCCATACCGTTCATCGCGGCGGCCATGGCAAACTCTCTAACGCCATAGCTGACATACCGCCCGCTTGCAGCGGCGGTGAAATCGCTGTCGACGGCCGGAACCCGGGTCAAGTTTGAGTGGGTGAGGTCAGCGGACCCGCCGATCATTTCCGGAAGCAGCTCCGTCAGCGCTTCCAGTGCGATCTGGCTTGCCTTACGCGTTGCCACTGATTGCGGCTTGTCGAGCAGCTTTGCCTTGGCGGCGTTGACCGCTTCCTCATATCGCGCTGGCAATGAGCCGGCGGTGCGGCGTTCAAACTCACTTCTGACATCTGCGCCCGCTGCTTCGAGCCGCGCTTGCCAGTCCTTGCGCGCCTTGGCGCCCTTCGCGCCGACTTCGCGCCAAGTTTTGAGGATTGGAGCAGGAATCTCGAAAGTGTCCGCCGTCCAGCCATAGACTGCCTTCGTCGCGGCGGCTTCGCTGGCGCCGAGCGGTGCACCATGTACGGAGCTTGTTCCTGCCCTTGACGGAGAGCCGTATCCAATGATGGTTTTCAGGGCTATGAGGGATGGTCTGGATGCTTCCGCCTTCGCCTGCGAGATCGCCGCGTCGATCGCATCCGGATCATGACCGTCAACGCGCTGCGTGTGCCATCCGTACGCGTCGAACCTCGCGAGCACATCTTCCGAAAACGCGATTGCGGTCGAGCCGTCGATGGTGATGGAGTTGTCGTCGTAAAGGACGATCAACTTGCCGAGCTGCAGGTGGCCGGCCAGCGAAGCAGCTTCCTGACCAACACCTTCCATGAGACACCCATCTCCACAGAAAACGTAGGTCCGGTGATCGACAAGCGCTGCGCCAAATTCGGCTGATAGGCGCCGCTCCGCGATAGCCATTCCGACAGCCGACGCAATCCCCTGTCCGAGCGGCCCGGTGGTCGTCTCGACGCCAGCGGTGTGCCCGTATTCGGGATGACCTGGCGTTTTGGAGCCCCATTGGCGGAAGTTGCGAACCTGCTCAATCGTCATGTCTTCGTACCCGGTGAGGTGCAGAAGGCTGTAGAGCAGCATCGAGCCATGGCCGTTCGACAGGACGAAACGATCGCGGTCCGGCCAGCCAGGTTCGCTTGAATCGAACTTGAGGTGCCGGCCGAACAGCACCGCCGCCGCATCAGCCATGCCCATGGGCATTCCGGGGTGCCCGGACTTTGCGGCCTCAACCGCGTCGATTGACAGGACACGGATAGCGTTCGCTAGATCGCGGATCGAAACTGCTGCTGTCAATTCTTCCCTCCCTCATAAACCGCGACCAATGTGGCGCACTTTTCTAGATATCACAATATCTAAACACAAAATAACGCACCATATACGAAAGACATAACAATATCACATTCCGCTGCAAAAAGTCTGCCCACGACGTCATACCTCATACCTTATACCTCCCTATTTGCGCAATAGCTTTTATTTGGCTACCGCGTCGATCGGGAGCCGTAAGGATCGTCCCGGTCGCTTTCACGGGGGGCGGTCTGCCTCGATCCGTTTGGTGGCAAACGGACAAGACGACCGCCGTGATGACTACCGCGTTGGGCACTCACGGTGGTTGAAACCATCCCAAATGCGGGATGCTCAATTCGGCTCGCCGATGTTTCCCGACATTTCTTCAGTTGACAGCTTTTACAAATGCATTAACGTATACGTTATTGGATTCGAGGAACTCAATAGGCCTTAAAGGGAGGAACCGAAATGCCTATGACGATGCGCAAGTCCCTACAGATGATCGCCCTTGCCACTGCCCTCGGCGGCAGCGCTGCCTATGCGCCTAGCGCCTTCGCGGTCGATGTCGATAAACAGATCAAGGATATTGAAAGTCACCCGGCAAGCGGGCCCAACGGCGAAAAAGCGACCCTCGCGAGCGACCTGAAGCTATCCGCCGAAGAGATCGAAAAGATCAAGGCGAAGCATGCCAAAGCGGCCATTGTGATGCACTACACGGCGTCTGACTGGGCCAAGGCCCAGATGGCCGGGCAAAAGAAGGCCCTGGAAGAGCTCGGCGTCGAAATCGTTGCGACGACTGACGCTGGATATCGCGCGGAGCAGCAAGTTTCAGACATCGAAAGCGTCATGGCGCTCAAACCTGACGTCATGATCACCGTTCCCGCCGAGCAGTCAGCCACGGCCGCAGCATACAAGAAAGCTGCTGCCGCTGGCATTAAGATCATCTTCCTTGACCAGACCGGCGCCGGGATGAAGGCTGGCAAAGACTATGTGAGCCTCGTCTCTTCCGACAACCGCGGGATGGGAAAGGTCGCCGCACTGCTCATGGCCAAGGCGCTCGACGGCAAGGGCGAAATCGGTCTCATCCCGCATGCGTCCGACCTTTTTGCCACCAAAGAACGCGTGGTCGGCTTCAAGGAAGCGATCAAGGATTATCCGGATATCAAGGTCGTCCAGGAGACCGGTGTCGGAGGCCCTGATTTCTCAAGCGAATCCGAGCGCGTCGCCTCCGCAATGCTGACGGCCCACCCCAACCTCAATGGCATCTGGGCCGTGTGGGACGTTCCAACAGAAGGCGTCTTGTCAGCGGCGCGCGCAGCGGGCGCGTCCAAGAGCCTCGTCATCACCACTTGCGACCTTGGCGTCAACATCTCGATCGACATGGCTAAGAAGGGTTACGTCAAGGGAACCGGATCCCAGCGTCCGTACGGCGCCGGTTATGCGGAGGGCATCCTTGCCGGATACGCCCTTCTCGGAAAGGACGCACCTCCCTACGTCGTGCTCCCGGCCCTTGCGGTGACCCGCGATAACCTGATCGAGGCGTGGCCGCAGTCGAACGGCGACCAGGCACCGAAGATTCTCACCGACGCAATGAACTAACGGTGCGCGGGAGCGGCTCCGACCGCTCCCCGTGCCCCAGCGGCGGACAACGACCATGAACACTCAAGCAGTCACCGAAACCCTCGCAGCCGTCAGGATGAGCGACGTGAGGAAATCGTTTGGCGGCGTGCACGCATTGCGCGGTGTCAGCCTGACGATCCAACCCGGGACAATCCATGCCCTGGTCGGCGAAAATGGCGCCGGCAAGTCTACGCTGTTAAAGATCCTGCAGGGCGTGGTCACACCCACGGAGGGATCCATCGAGGTTTTTGGCGAGCACATGTCGTCAAGCTCTCCGGAGAATTCCCGCAGGCTCGGCATTGAGATGATCTTCCAGGACCTCAGCCTGATCCCCACCCTCTCGGTCGCCCAGAACATTTTCCTGAACCGGGAGCCCCGCCGCCTGTCGATCTTGGTCGACGAACGCAGGGAAATCGCACAGGCAGCCGAGATCATCGGCCAGCTCAACCTCAGGGTTGATCCGAGGACGCCTGTTTTTGAACTCAGCCCCGGCCAGGCCCAGCTGACCGAGATCGCCAAGGCCATCCACCAGGACGCCAGGATCCTTATCCTTGACGAACCAACCTCGTCGCTGAGCGCACAGGAAGCCGACACTCTGTTCGGCATGTTGAAGAAGCTCACCGCGGCGGGAACAGCCGTGATCTACGTTTCCCATCGCATGACCGAGATCATGACGATCGCCGACGAGATTACAATTCTCCGCGACGGTCAGAACGTGACCTCCGGGAAGACATCCGAATTCACGCTCGACTCGATCGTGCAGCACATGGTCGGCAAGCGTGTCACCGGTTTCCAATACCAGGCGCGCGCCATTGATCGCAGCGGCAAACCCGCGCTGAGGGTACGTGGCCTTTCGGGCCCTTCGGGAAAACCCAGCGATGTCAGCTTCGACGTCCACAGGGGCGAGATTGTGGGAATAGCAGGCCTCATGGGCGCTGGCCGGAGCGAGCTTGCCCGCCTTCTTTTCGGCGTCGATAAGAAAACTGCGGGAACCGTAGAACTCGGCGACACTGCCGTTGAGTTCAAGTCACCTTCGGATGCGATCAAGGCTGGCATCGTGCTTGTTCCGGAGAGCCGCCACGAGGAAGGTCTGGTTGTCGAGCACAGCGTCGGCGACAATCTTGGACTGCCGCAGATCGGTCAGCTCGTCCGCGGTCCCTTCATCGACCGTCGACGCGAGGGAACACTGACCTCCGATCTCATCAAGCAACTGAGGATCAAGACGCCGTCCGCTGACAACAAGGTCAGGAACCTTTCCGGTGGCAACCAGCAGAAGATCGTTATTGCCAAATGGCTGGCGATTGATCCTTCGGTTGTCATTCTCGACGAACCGACAGCAGGCGTAGACATCGGTTCAAAGGCCGAGATCGTAGAACTCATTCGGAGCGTCGCCTCCTCCGGAAAGTCCGTCATCGTCATCTCGTCGGAACCAGCCGAGCTTCTGGCAACGAGCGACCGCATCCTGGTCATGAACAACGGACGTCTCGCGCGCGAAATCGAGCGCGACGAAATCGAAAGCTGGGCCACGATTGCCGGCGACGAAACTCAATCTCCGCTGATCCGCACCGAACTCGGTCTCCAGGTCGCGATTCAGAAGGCAACCCAAAATGTCCACTGAAGCCAAGACATTGAACACAGAGACGGATGCAACCCACATGCGGCCGTGGCACAGCAACTGGCGCGACTACGTCGTCTACATCGGCTTCGTCGTCATCTTCATCGTCTTCGCGATCCTGCTGCAGGATCGCGGATTCCTATCTTCAAACAACATGCTCAACATCCTGCGGCAGACTGCGATCGTCGCCATCGTTTCCATGGCAATGTCGTTCGTACTCTCGGCGGGCGAGATCGACCTCTCGGTCGGAGCCATAGCCGGACTGTCGTCGGTGGTCGCTGGCCTGGTGCTGAGCAAGTACGGTCTATTCCCCGGCATTCTCGCGGGCTTGACCCTCGGGCTGCTGGTAGGCGCCATAAACGGCGGCCTGACTGCCTATCTCAACATCCCGTCGTTCTTGGTGACGCTCGGCATGATGGGGATCGCGCGAGGGGTCGGAATGTGGGTAAGCGGCACTTCGCCTGTTCCAATTATCAACGATACGTTCATTTTCGTCTTTGGTTCCGGTAACATCGGCCCTGTTCCTGTCCTCGTTGTCTGGGTCGCCGTTCTGGGCACGATCGCCCATATCGCGCTTCGAAAGACACCGTTCGGCCGCAAGGTCATGTCGGCAGGCGGAAACTCGGTCGCAGCTCGCTACAGCGGCGTCGATGTCCGGAAAATCAAGTTCCAGGTGCTGCTACTGACGGGGATGGCCGCTGCGATCGCTGGCATGCTCTATGCTGGACGCCTGCAGTCTGGACGCTTCCAGCTTGGCGAAGGCGATGAGCTGTCTGTCATTGCAGCCGTGGTTCTCGGCGGTACCAGCCTATTCGGCGGACGCGGCACCGTGATCGGTTCCATCGTCGGTGCCCTGCTCATCGGTGTCATCAACAACGGTCTTATTCTTGGCGGCCTCGACTACAGCCAGCAGCTCATCGCGCGCGGAATGCTCATCATCCTGGCTGTGGCGGTCGGCCGAAGCCGCTAACCTGGAAGGTTCTACGGAGGTATTACGATATGAGAGTTTTAGTAACAGGCGGCAGCGGCAAACTGGGTAGAGCCACGATCAAGCATCTGGTTGAGAGCGGCCACGACGTCATCAACGCGGATACGATCGCTCCGCCAGAAAATCTCTGCCCCTTCGTCAAGGTCGATTTCGAGGATATGCGCGCCACGATCGAGGCGATCAGTGGCTTTGATTGGGACCACAATCGCAACACTGAAGCCGTCGTCCATCTGGCCGCTGTGCCGATGCCGGGGCGCGTTGCTCCTGCGGATGTTTTCCGGGTCAACACCATTTCGACGTTCAATGTTTTCGAGTCATGCCGCTTGCTCTGCATCAAGAACATCGTGTGGGCGTCGAGCGAGACCCTGCTCGGCATTCCTTACGAGATCAAGCCTGACTATCTGCCGGCGGACGAGAATTATCAGTCGCGCCCGGAAACCTCCTATTCCCTCTCGAAGCATCTCGGCGAGGAGATGGCAAAGCAGTATTGCCGCTGGGACAGCGAGCTCAAGATCGTTTGCCTACGCTTCTCCAACGTTATGGACGAGAGCGAGTATGCGGACTTCCCGGCCTTCGAGCAGAACCCGGCTAGCAGACGCTTCAACCTTTGGACCTATATCGACGCCCGCGACGGGGCACAGGCGATCCGTCGCTCGCTCGAGTGGAGCGGCAAAGGTGCCGAGGTGTTCATCATCGCAAACGACGATGGGGTCATGACCACCTCCAACGAGGAACTCGTCAGGAGGTGGTATCCGGGGGTCCCGTTCAAAAAGCAGATCGGGAAGAACGAAACCTTGCTGTCCATCGACAAAGCAAAGAGCGTTCTCGGATACCAGCCTGAACATAGCTGGCGAAAATATGTAGGCTCCTGAGAAGTCAGCCAGCTTGAAGGGAAAGAAAATGCCGACCAGGAAACAGACAGCACCGGTCTCAGAGATCAAAGAGGACGCCTTCGCGAAAACAATGACCGCGACAGCGCACCTTCGGTTGCGCCAGCTCATCCTGGATAACAAGTGGGCGCCCGGTTACCAGGCGACCGAACGGGAAGTCGCGTCCCAGTTGGGGATGAGCCGGACGCCCGTAAGGGAGGCGCTCATGCGCCTCCAGCAGGACGGACTTGTCTCGGTGATCCCGAGGCACGGAATGCGGGTTCTGCCGATTTCTATTTCTGACATGAAGGAAATTTACGAAATCCTGACGTCGCTGGAGAGTACGGCTGCAGAGCTTGCCGCCAGCCGCCAGCTTTCCGAGGATCAACTGCGGGGTCTCGAAAAGGCGACAGCCGATATGGACCATGCGCTTTCGCAAGATAATTTGGAGCGCTGGGCGCAGGCGGACGCGAGATTTCATGAGCAACTGCTCGAACTTGGCGGCAACCAGATGCTCAAGTCGGTCGTCCTCAATTTCATCGACCGCGCACATCGCGTCAGGATGGTGACGCTGAAGATGCGTCCCAAGCCGGTTAACTCAACCCGCGAACATGCAGAACTCGTGCAAGCAATCCGCGAAGGCGACCGCGAAAAAGCAAGAAACATTCACAAGGCGCACCGCGAGCGGGCAGGCAAGGAACTGCTCGACCTTCTCGAGCGTCTCGGCCTCAACCACCTCTAGGACAGGTTTCAAATGTCATCGTTGAACAACACTCTCAAGATCGCAGTCCTTCCCGGCGACGGGATCGGCAGGGAAGTCATGCCTGCCTGCCTGGAATTGATCGACGCCGCCGTCAGCCAGGCGGGCGCGCCACCGCTCGTGTTCGAGACGCATCAGGCCGGTGCGCAGCACTACGCGGAGACCGGCGAGGCCCTGCCCGCCGCCGCGCTCGAGGCCTGCCGGACATCCGACGCAATCCTCTTCGGCGCGATGGGCTGGCCCGACATCCGCTTCCCGGACGGGACGGAAATCATTCCGCAGCTCGACCTGCGCATGGAGTTCGGCCTGTTTGCAGGTGTCCGTCCGATCCGGTGGTTTCCCGGCCTTCCGAAAGTGCTGTCCGATCCTCGCGCCGAAGGAATCGACTTCGTGCTGGTCCGCGAGCAGACAGAAGGACTCTTTTATGCGCGTGGCCGTGGCGAAGTGCTAAACGACCAAGAGGCCTACGACACGATGCAGATCACGCGGGCCGGCACCGAGCGCGTTACCGAATTCGCTTTCCAGCTGGCCGCCCAGCGCAAACGTCGCGGCAAGGCCGGCACGGTGACCTGCGTCGACAAGGCGAATGTCTTCAGTTCGATGGCTTTCTTCCGGAAGGTTTTCGATGAGATCGCCGCCAAGCACCCCGAGTTGCAGAAGGACTATGCCTATGTCGACGCGCTGGCGCTCAACATGGTGAAGAAGCCTTGGACGCTTGACGTGCTGGTGACCGAGAACATGTTTGGCGACATCCTTTCCGACCTTGCGGCCGGTCTGATCGGCGGCATGGGTATGGCCCCTTCGGCGGACATCGGCGATACCCACGGCCTCTTCCAGCCGGCACACGGGACCGCTCCCGATATCGCGGGCAAGGGCGTCGCCAATCCGGGCGCAATGTTCCTGTCGGGAGCGATGATGCTCGACTGGCTGGCGGTGAAGCACGGCGATCAGCGGCTTGCTGACGCCGCCGGGCTGATCGAGGCCGCGGTCGAGCACACCTTGTCGACCAAGATCGCGGTTCCAATGGAGTACGGCGGAAGCGCCAATTGCGCGGAGATGACGCGCAGCGTGATCGGCGCTCTGCGTGCCGTCCGCAAGGAGGTCGCATGAGTTCGGCATCCACAGGCTTTGTCGTGGTCGTAGAGTTCGTCATTCGAAAACAGTTCGCCGATAATTTCGATGCGGCGATAATCGAGAATGCGGCGACATCGCTGCGCGACGAACCGAACTGCGAAGTGTTCGATGTCTGCCGCGATCCTGAGCGGCCCGAGCGCATCTACCTCTATGAAGTCTATGGCTCAAGAGCCGATTTCGACTTCCACCTGAAGACGCCGCACTTCACGAGCTTTGATGCGATGGTTCGAGATTGGGTGGCCGAAAAGCGAGTGGAAACGTTCGAGCGCATTTCGTCCCACAAGAAGGAGGGCGCGAGATGACCAGCAGCGTCAAGGCGATTGTCTTCGACACGTTCGGCACTGTCGTCGACTGGCGGGGTTCAATCATCCGCGATCTCACCGCCTGGGGCGCGGCGGAAGGCCTGCAGATCGACTGGACCGGTCTCGTCGACCGCTGGCGAGACCATTACAATCCCCAGAAAGCGCGGGTGCGCAGCGGCGAGTTGCCGTGGACGAACCTGGACGAACTTCACTTCGATGCCTTGAAGGCAGTGTTCGCAGAGATGGGGCTGGCCGAACTAGACCACGACCGGATGATGCACGTCAACAAGGTCTGGCATCGCCTGGACGGCTGGCCCGACGCATCGCGCGGGCTACACCGGCTGAAGTCCAAGTTTGTAATCGGCCCGCTGTCCAACGCCAATGTCGCGATTCTCGTCAACATGGCAAAGCATGCCGACTTGCCGTGGGACAACGTGTTCTCCTGCGAGCTTTTCCAGCACTACAAGCCCGATCCGGAGACCTACCTCGGGGTCTGCAAACTCCTTTATCTGGAGCCTGGGGCCGTCATGATGTGCGCTGCCCACAACTACGATCTTGCCGCCGCGCGAAGCCTTGGCCTTAAAACCGCATTCATCGCACGACCCACCGAATACGGCGAGGGTCAGACGACCGACCTCACAGCCGAGCAGCGCTGGGATTACGTCGCCGACGATCTCGAAGACCTCGCCCGACAACTCGGATGCTAGAAGAGAGAAAGACAATGCAGACATACAAGATGTTCATCGACGGCAAGTGGGAAGACTCTGCCAACGGAGATACGTTCGAGACGAAGAACCCTTTCAACGGGCTGACCTGGGCCGCTATTCCGAAGGGCGGCAGGGAAGATGCGGAACGAGCAGTCGAGGCTGCGCACCGCGCCTTCACGAGCGGTCCGTGGCCGAAGCTCACCGCGAGCGCACGCGGACACCTTCTTCGGCGTCTTGGCGACCTGATCGCCGAGAATGCGGAGCATCTCGCGACCATCGAGGTTACGGACAACGGCAAGCTCATCAACGAGATGCTGTTTCAGCTCAAGTACATCCCGCAGTGGTACTACTACTTCGGCGGGCTGGCGGACAAGATCGAAGGAGCGGTCATCCCGATCGATAAGGCGGACACCTTCAACTTCACTCGTAATGAGCCGCTCGGCGTCTGCGTGGGGATTACGCCGTGGAACTCCCCTCTCCTGCTGCTCGCCTACAAGCTGGCACCGGCACTCGCCGCAGGGAACACATTCGTGGCAAAGCCCTCGGAGTTCACGTCTGCTTCGACCCTTGAGTTCGCAAAGCTCGTCGAACAGGCTGGCTTTCCCGCGGGCGTCTTCAACGTCGTCACAGGGTTCGGCGCGGATGTCGGCGAGACGCTGACGACCCACAAGTACGTCGCCAAGATCGCTTTCACGGGAAGTGAAGGCACCGGGCGCAAGATCGGCGAGCTTGCAGCGCGCAACTTCAAGAAGGTTACCCTTGAACTCGGCGGCAAGAGCCCGCACATCGTCTTCGACGATGCGGAGATCGACAATGCCGTCAACGGGGTGATCTCCGGCATCTTCGCTGCCACCGGTCAGACATGTATCGCGGGCTCACGGTTGCTCGTGCAGCGAAAGATCCACGACCAGTTTCTCGAGAAGATCGTCAGCCTCGCAAAAACGGCGAGAATGGGCGATCCGCTCTTGACGTCGACGCAGGTTGGCCCCGTGACGACGCCGCCGCAACTCGAGAAGATCCTCGGCTATATCGACATCGCAAAAGGCGAGGGCGCCGAATGCGTTCTCGGTGGGGGGCGGCCGGACAATGCCGAGCTCTCCAGGGGCTGGTTCGTCGAACCTACGATTTTCTCCGGGGTCCGAAACGACATGCGCATCGCGCAGGAGGAGGTCTTCGGCCCGGTTCTGGCGGTCATCCCCTTCGACAGCGACGAGGAAGCCGTGCATATTGCCAATGACACCAATTACGGGCTGGCCGCGGGCTTCTGGACCCAGGACATGCGTCGTATCCTGAAGGTTTCGGCCGCTATCCAGGCTGGCACCATCTGGGTCAACACTTACCGCGTCATCAGCTATATGTCGCCGCTGGGAGGCTACAAGCACTCCGGCATCGGTCGCGAGAATGGCATCGCCTCGATCCAGAACTACATGCAGACGAAGAGCGTGATGATCTCGACCGCTGAAGACGTCGCCAACCCCTTCATCATGAGGTGATTCATGGTGGCCGCCGGAAAGTTGCTGGTCGGCTGCGTCGCCGACGATTTCACGGGAGCGACCGACGTCGCGAACATCTTCGCGCGCGCCGGCCTCAAAACGACGGTGCTGATCGGCGTTCCTGAAGACGACAGGGACATTGACGCCGACGTAATCGTTGTCGCCCTCAAGACTCGAACGACACCTCCGCAAATGGCGGTCGAGGAGTCCTTGGCCGCGCTGCGATGGCTGCGTGGCTGTGGCGCGCAGAAGTACTACTTCAAGTACTGCTCGACGTTCGATTCCACGGCGAAGGGCAACATCGGCCCGGTCGCCGACGCGATGCTTGCGGAGCTTGGCCAATCCATAACGATCGCCTGCCCCGCCTTCCCTGCCAACGGCCGGACGGTTTACAAGGGCAACCTGTTCGTCGGCGACGTGCCGCTGGACGAGTCCGGCATGCGCAATCATCCGTTGACGCCGATGACAGACGCGAACCTGCTGCGGGTGCTCGGGCCGCAGTCGCGGGCCGAAATCACCGGATGCTATTACGAGACGGTGAAGCAAGGGGCGTCCGCCATCGCCGAATGGGCCGCCCCCATTCACGGCGACGGCACGCGTATTGTCGTCATCGACGCCCTGGCTGACGAGGACCTTGTCGAGATTGCCCAGGCATTCAAGGATCTCGTGCTGTTCACCGGTGCGTCGGGCCTGGCATATGGGCTGGCTCGTGTTCTTCTTGCCGGCGGGAACAGCCGCGACGCTGCCGTTACGACTGACTTGGCCGAAGGCTACAGAGCCGTCGTCTCCGGTAGCTGCTCGGTCGCAACCAACGGACAGGTAGAGGCGATGCTCGCAGACCACGAGGGTTTCCGCGTCGACCTCTCTAAGCTGGCGGACGGCGGCGATGTCGTCGGTGAGGCCGTCGAGTGGGCCTCGTCCCGTCTGGGCCGCAAGCCTGTTCTCATCTATGCAACGGCTCTGCCCGACGAGGTGAAGGAAAACCAACGCAAGTTGGGCGCCGCGCAGTCCGGCGAGATGGTCGAGGCCGCCCTCTCCTCAATCGCGCGAAGGCTCGTCGAGAAGGGTGTGAGCGATCTCATCGTCGCCGGCGGCGAGACGTCGGGAGCGGTGGTGAAGTCGCTCGGCGTCGACCAGCTCTCGATTGGCAACGAAATCGCCCCCGGAGTGCCGTGGGTACACGCAAAGAGCCAGGGGCGATCTCTGTCGCTCGCGTTGAAGTCCGGCAACTTCGGCGAACGGGACTTCTTCATGAACGCTTGGGACCGGCTACGATGATAGGCTCCATATCTGAAGAGACGAAGGTCCGCGACGAGATAGTCGAGGTCGGTCGCTCGCTCTTCGACCGCGGGCTGACCGCAGGATCGACCGGCAACATCAGCGTCCGTCTGTCGGACGGTCGAATTTTGATGACGCCCACCAACGCTTCGCTGGGCGTGCTCGATCCAGCACGGCTGTCCTGCTTTTCGGCGGAAGGCGCGCATGTCGGAGGTGACAAGCCCACCAAGGAGGCGTTCCTCCACAAGTGCATGTATTGCGGTATGGACAATCGCCGAGCCGTCGTCCACCTGCATTCAACCTATTCGGTTGCCGTCAGCTTGTTGAAGCAGGTCAACGAGCGCGACGTTCTGCCGCCCCTGACCGCCTACTATGTCATGCGTATCGGTTTCCTGCCGCTCGTGCCGTATTTTCCTCCCGGCGACGAAGCGCTGGCGGCGGCGGTGGGAGCCGCCGCCGCGAACCATCATGCGGTGTTGATGGCAAACCATGGACCTGTCGTCGCGGGCAAGTCCCTAAAGGACGCCCAGTACGCGACAGAGGAGTTGGAGGAAACGGCGAAGCTCTTCTTACTCTTGCAGAACAACGAGGTCCGGCCGCTCACCGCCGAGGAAAGGGCCACCTTGATCAATCTCGCGAGGTGACAAGAGTGCGTTACGAGCCAAGAGGAAGCCAGCGGGTCTGGGTGCCGTAACCTGCACTCTCGTTCGTGCTATTGAGCGGCCCGTCAAAGGAGAAATGCCATGAAACTTCTGGTCACTGGAAGCAGCGGACGAATCGGGCGCGCGGCGATTGAACGCCTTTCGAAGAGGGGCACGAGGTCATCGGAATCGACAAGGTGCCGTCATCCGACATGAGGTGCCCGTTCGCCCGCGTCGATATGCGGGACTATGGCCAGGTCCTTGATGCGGTCGCCGATATCGAATCCGGGATTGATGGCATCGTCCATCTTGCTGCGATAGTAGGCGCGAAAGTCGCTGCGAGCACGCACATATTTCACACCAATACCCGCATCAGCTACAATGTTTTCCAATCTGCAAGGATCGCGGGCATAAAGAACATTGTTTCTGCGAGCAGTGAGACCTTGCTGGGCGTCCCGTTTGACGATCCACCTGCCTATTTTCCGGTCGATGACAAGCTGACCTCGAAGCCTGAGAGTAGCTACGCGCTTTCCAAACTTGTAGACGAATCCGTCGCAGCCGAATTCTGCCGCTGGGATCCCGCGCTCAAAATGATCGGCCCGCGGTTTTCTTTGGGTAAAAGAGCCCCACCAATATGATGCAATGAAAGCTTGCGAAGATAATCCCGGCGTTCAGAAATGGAACCTGTGGTCCTATGTTGACAGACGGGACTGTGCCCAGGCCATTTCGCTTGCGCTCAACGCAAGCCTCAATGGTTTCCATCACTTCGTGATAGCAGCAGATGATACCGTGTTGGCGCGGCCCACACGTGCCCTTAGGGCTGCTTATTATCCCAATGTACCGCTACAAGGACAACGTGCTGAACATGGCAGTCTTGTCTCAAGCCTAGTGGCCCCGAGACGTTCTATGATATCGCCCGAAGTACAGCTGGCGTGACATACCAGCGGGGGTCTACTAGCTTCTTAGGCTGCTGTGACCTTTCAAAAGAAGGTCGAACGCGGATCAGCAGATTTATCATATCCGGGCGGGCTTCCAAGTTGCTTGCATTCGCTTCATAAGGTTCGCCGGTGTTTGCACTTCTGAAAATGGGGAACACAGACGTGATTTCGAAGGGTGCGGAAGAAGCAGCGTCGGCAACGACGTCTCCTTGTGTACAGATCTCTCGTCCAACTGCTTTCAAACAGCAGACGGCAGACTTCAACTCCGAGCTTCACGCTCGACCGTCGATCTATTTCACCGGTCCGGCAATTGTTGAGCACGTTGCTTTCATGCCCATAGACGGTGTGATCAAGGAGTTCCACGACAGTCTCGAAGCTGATGGCACGATTTCGGTTAGAGTAGAAAGGCACACTGAATTCGTGACGGTTACGCGCGTCCGGAAACTTGACAGCGAGCCAGGGGGCTGGCCGGAATCTGACCTCCTTGAAAGTGATTTTGCCGAGCTCGCAGGATTGAACTCACCGCTGCTCGTTTGTCACGTCAGCATCCTTGTCCTCGGGAACCCTCCTGACAAGCTGGGACCGGTGCTGGAAACCTTCGGCTTCGGTGATACCGCCGCCTCATTGATCGGCGGGGGCGCGGCGCAGGTTTGCTCCGATTTTCGTGTTCGAGGGGACAATTCAAGTAGAATTATCCTGTTCAACAAGGACCTGAACGCACACCGCCTGGGGCGCATGGTACGCCGCATCTTCGAGATCGAAACCTACAGATCCATGGCGCTTCTCGGATTGCCGGAAGCGCGTCGTCTCGCCCCGCTTCTCGGCGGATATGACACGGAGTTGGTTAAACTGACCAATCGCAATCTTCGTACGCCCGCACATCAGCACAAGCAATTGCTCGAGGAGATTACCGCTCTCTCATCCCATGTCATTTCGGCCACCGCCGAGACCAGAAACAGGTTCGGCGCAACCGCAGCCTACGCCAAGATCGTTGAGGAGAGGATCGCGCTTTTACGGGAAACGCACGTCGTCGGCTTTCAACGCTTCGGTACCTTCGTGGAGCGGCGGTTCAAGCCAGCGGTGCGTACCTGTGAAGCGACCGCCTTGAGGCTTGAGCAACTATCGAGGGCCGCGATGCACTTGCTCGACTTGTTGCAAACCCGAATTCAGGTCGAGATCGAATTCCAGAACGCGACACAGATCCAGGCCATGGCTGAACGCGCCGCGACGCAGGTCAAGATCCAGCGCGCGGTCGAAGGCTTTTCGATCATTGCAATAAGCTACTATTTGTTGAGCTTGCTGAAGTTCGTGTATGAAACGGCAGACCACGCTGGGTTCCATTTTGATCCAATGATCATGCTCGTCGCTGTTCCGGTCGTTGTGGGATCTGTTGTGATCACTATTCTGCGCGTCAAGCATGCGCTGAAAGCAGAGAGCTAGCGGCGCGCAACCTCGCCTCAACAAGCTCGATCAATCAAGCAGCTCTTGAGTATCTCCACGAGGCGGTTCAGCGGAGGCGGTCATCTCTTCTTCAGGTAATGGCTCGCTCGGGGACTGCGTTTTGAATCTAAGATTTGGCAGGCATTCTCGCCACCACGACGTCGGCGACAATCAATAATGCCAGAGACGACGCACATTTAGCTTTGCCGAAAATTCCGATGGGAGCTTTGATCCGGTTGATCGGC
The DNA here is from genome assembly GCF_002211395.1 of Rhizobium sp. R339. Classification (NCBI taxonomy): domain Bacteria; kingdom Pseudomonadati; phylum Pseudomonadota; class Alphaproteobacteria; order Hyphomicrobiales; family Rhizobiaceae; genus Rhizobium; species Rhizobium sp. R339. The sequence goes on along the minus strand of NZ_LOKV01000029.1, from coordinate 27,720 downwards.
CTACGCAATAGCCGTCGTCGGCCAGAGCCTTGATCCGCTCGCCAGCCGGCTGAGGGTTCTTTCGATCGTATCCTGCATTGGCCTTTGCGCCCTTCAATTTCGGTTAAGGTATTACGTATAAGGTTATACCTCATGGTTCAAAAGGTTTGCTCGGGCGGAGGGGGAAATAATGTGGAGGATTCGGAAATTTGGCGTGGCGATACGTTTGTCTATCGCATTCGGGTTGCTGGTGTGCGCAATGGGAGTTCTGTCTCTTTCGTCAATCAGCCAGGTCGACGAGATCAACGGTAAGCTCAGCCTCATAAATGGCAGTAATAGCCAAAAATTTCGGAATGGCATCGATATGCTGGGCTCGGTCCGCGATCGAGCAGTAGCATTGCGCGACATCGTTTTGACTGACTCGAATACAGATCAAGCAACGACAATCGTGATGATGAGAAAGCTGCAGGCATCCTACGCTTCCAACTTCGCGGAGTTGCAAAAGGCCGTTAATTCCGACGTCGCCAGCACCCCCGCAGAGCGTCGCCTCGCTGAGGGTCTGACGGCTTTTCATAATGACGCCGAGCCTTTGATTGCCGACGTCATCAAGTTGACGCTCGACGGAAAAAGAGACGAGGCAAAGCCGCTGCTCTTAAATGAGCTGAGACCCAAGTTGACGGCATGGATTGGTGCTCTGAACAAGTTGATTGATTACGAGCAAGCTCTAAACCAAGGCGTTGGTGGCAAAGTTAGAGCAGCTTCTGATGAATTTAAATTTCTGACGCTAGCTGCGCTCGGCATAGCTGCCTTGTTCGGAGTAACCGCGGCATCGCTCACTATCCGCTCCATCATCGTGCCTCTGGCGAAACTACAGCAGTCAGTCCTGCAAATGATCGCCGGCGACATGGAAATTGACCAAATACTCGAGCGACGGAAGGATGAAATCGGTCAGCTCGCGCGGCAGATATCCGGCCTTAAGAATCATCTTTCAGAAAAAGCGGAGCGCGATGCGGTCGCCGAGCATCATCGACAGGATGCCGAGCGGCGGCGTTTGGAGAACGAAGGAGAGGAGCGCCAGCGGGCTGCCGAACAGACCAGTTCCGCCGTCGAACAAGTTGCCGATGCACTGAGGCAGTTATCGAAAGGTAACCTTCACATTCAGCTTGATCGGCCTTTCACGGGAGCTCTTGAGCCGCTCAGATTGGACTTCAATTCAGCGATTAGCCAGCTTCGCGATGCAATGTCCGAAGTAAACGACAATGCGCAGGCGATTGCTGCGGGGGCTGAAGAAATCCGTACTTCCTCGAACGAACTCGCGGTGAGAACGGAGCAGCAAGCTATAGTCGTCGAGCAAACGGCTTCTGTCCTCGCAGACATGACAAGGCAGGTGGTGGACGCAAGCCATAAAGCTCACGCAGCAGGGATCCTCGTCAGCGAGACCAAGGAACATGCCGAGAGGTCAGGCACCATAATGCGCGAGACTATTGAGGCCATGACAAACATTCGGTCTTCTTCGGTCGAAATAGGCAATATTATCGGTGTCATCGATGAAATCGCATCTCAGACAAACCTTTTGGCTTTGAACGCAGGCATTGAGGCGGCTCGGGCCGGGGAGACTGGCCGAGGGTTCGCGGTAGTAGCGCAGGAGGTCAGAGACCTGGCGCAAAGGTCTGCGGCGGCGGCGAAAGAAATCAAGTCTCTGATCAAAATATCCAACCTGCATATCAATGAGGGGGTCCAGCGTGTGCAACAGGCCGGCAACGCTTTGGGCCAAATCGTTGTTCAGGTGCAGAGCGTCAATCAGAACGTCGACGCCATTGCTCAGGTTTCTCGCGTTCAAGCCGACGGGCTCAAGGAAATCAATTTCTCAGTCGGTAAGATCGAATCAGCGACACAGCAGAACACAGCTATGGTGGAAGAGTCGACTGCTGCCGTGAACAATCTCGCGAAGGAGACCGCATCGCTTTTCGAGATGCTATCCAGGTTCCAAATTGCCGATGGGCCGGCAAAGACGAACCGCGCAGAGGAGCCAACGCTTTATCTAGTCGTGGCATAGCAAAGCCGATGCAAAGCAGGACTTTCATTTTATGCCCGGTGTGATCTCCCTCCCCCAGAGGGACTAGCATCTGCCGAGGACCGGAACCCGACAACGCAGCAATCTACGGAGGGGAGATTGGCGGCGCTGGAAACTCAGAGGGCCGCTGACCTGCGGTAAGCGGCCGGAATTTTTGAGACGCCTTTTTATTAACCGGAAGGTCAATAAGGCGGCCCGGCGTTTTAAGCCGGCAAGGCACGTTCTCCACTTAAGACGCGCCAGGTTCGCCGCTCTCGAAGGACTAGGGACGGAATAGGGACATCGAGCCGGCACAAGCGTTCGGTTGCCGTTTTCGGGAGTCGAGTTGCGACGGCGCGATGATAGGATGCGGCTTGCCCTGGTCGCCAAACAGGACTCGTCGGCTCCAAGATCTCCTAACATTTGTGCACACAAGGCAGTGGAACCTCGATGTGGTCGAGGGCAATTCTCTGCGATCAATCCAGTGACCGATCGATGCCTCGACGGAGGCCGTACTCCTTGCCCTTCAAGACTCCACCAAACGGCAGAAAAAGTGCTTGCCATATTGGGTATGACATCATACCTTATACCTACGCGCAGAGGAGCACAGTGCGCGGAATTCGTGGGAACGCACTTTAGAGAACACTCCGGAACCTTGACCGGCTTTTCCGGCAGGAGCAGTGCGCCCGCGCGAGCGTGGGAGGACAGGTTTTGAGAAATACCCGACTGCGTTGCACCCGCACGCAAACGATCAGGCCTTACCGAATAGGGAGGCCACTATGACTGTTCACGGAGTCATCGAAGATGTTGCAAGGACGTCGAGCTTGGCTGCAATGGCACGCAAGATTGAACATGCCTTGGTAAAATGCCTGGAGATACCGGTAGCACTTCTGGTGCTTTGCGAAATTCTTCTGCTGTTTTCGGCCGTCGTCGCTCGTTACGTATTCCACGTCCCGCTGGTTTGGTCGGACGAACTGGCGTCAATCTTGTTTCTCTGGCTTGCCATGCTTGGTTCGGCCGTCGCTTTTCAGCGGCAGGAACACATGCGCATGACGGCGGTGGTCACCGCATTGAAGGGCGATACACGCCGCTTCGTTGAACTGGTTTCAGTCGCGGCGGCACTTGCCTTCCTCGTGCTGATCCTGCCCGCATCTCTGGAATATGCCACCGAAGAGTCCTACGTCTGGACGCCCGCGATGGATATTCAGAACTCATGGCGCGCCTCGGCGTTGCCGACGAGCTTCGCTTTGATGCTTGTTTTCGCGGTGTTGCGGCTTCTGCAGAGCTCGAATCTCCGTCTAGCGCTCGGTGCGATTGCTGCCGTTGCAGCGGTCTTCTGCCTGTTTTGGGCGCTGAAGCCGGTCTTCGTCGGTCTTGGAAACCTCAATCTTCTCATCTTCTTCGTCGGCGGCGTTGCGGCGTGTGTTTTCGGCGGCGTGCCGATCGCCTTTTCATTCGCGATCGCTACATTCGGCTACCTTATATTGACCACCAGAACGCCGCCTCTAATCATTGTCGGCAGGATCGACGAAGGTGTCAGCCATCTGATCCTTCTTGCGATCCCTCTGTTTGTGTTTCTCGGCCAACTTATCCAGATGACGGGTATGGCGCGGGCGATGGTTGCGTTCCTCGCCAGCCTACTTGGCCATGTGCGCGGCGGGCTTCACTACGTGCTGGTGGCTGCGATGTATCTTGTATCTGGGATATCCGGATCGAAGGCCGCCGACATGGCCGCCGTCGCGCCCGTGTTGTTTCCGGAGATGAAGGAGCGCGGCGCAGACGAAGGCGATCTTGTCGCACTTCTCTCGGCGACGGGCGCCCAGACTGAGACAATCCCGCCTAGCATCGTCTTGATTACAGTGGGATCCGCAACCGGGGTATCGATCGCCGCGCTGTTCACCGGCGGTCTTCTCCCCGGCCTTATTCTGGCGGTAACCCTTTGCTTCTTGGTGCGCTGGCGCTGCCGCAACGATGACCCGAGTCACGTCAAGAGGGCAAGTCGACGGCAGATCGGCAAGCTGCTCCTCGCTGCACTGCCTGCCCTTGCGCTTCCGTTCGTTATCCGTTCAGCCGTCATCGAAGGTGTCGCCACGGCGACAGAAGTTTCGACGATCGGCATTGCATACTCGGTTGTCGCGGGTCTGGTGTTCTATCGTCAGTTCGACTGGCGCCGGCTCAAGCCAATGCTTGTCGAGACGGCGAGCCTGTCCGGGTCTATCCTTCTGATTATCGGCGCGGCCACGGCGATGGCTTGGGGCCTGACGCAATCAGGCTTCTCGACAGCGCTGGCTCAAAACCTTTCAACGCTCCCGGGCGGTGCGGTAACGTTCATGATCGTCTCGATCGTCATATTCATCATCCTCGGCAGTGTGCTCGAGGGGATACCCGCAATCGTACTGTTCGCACCGTTGCTGTTCCCGGTTGCTCAGCAGTTGGGCATCCATCAGGTGCATTACGCCATGGTTGTCGTGTTGGCGATGGGTATCGGCCTCTTCGCTCCACCCTTCGGTGTTGGCTACTACGCTGCCTGTGCAATCAGCCGAGTCAGCCCCGACGCCGGCATGAAACCGATCGTCGGCTACATCGTCGCCATGGCCATTGGTCTTGCTGTGGTTGCTGCGGTTCCGTGGCTCTCGATCGGCTTCCTGTAGCCCGACCTCGACCAACCAAAATTACAGAGCTTATTTGGAGGAGAACGAAATGGTAAATCTGACAAGACGCGCATTCACAGCCACGACGACGCTTGGTCTCAGCGCCACGGCGCTCGGGTTTTCGATGAAGCGAGCGGCCGCAGCCGAGTATTCCCTGAAGTTCGCGTTCAATCTGGCCGAGACCCATCCGATCACCACGCGCGCAAGGGAGGCGGCAGCACGCATCCAACACGAGACAAACGGGCGGGTGGAACTGCAGGTCTACCCGAACAACCAGCTTGGTAGCGACACTGATATGCTGTCGCAGGTGAGAGCAGGCGGCATCGATCTGTTCCTGAACTCTGGTATCAATGTACTGTCCACGATGGTCCCGGCGGCCTCGATCTACGGTCTCGGCTTCATTTTCCCGGACTATGATACGGTTTGGAAGACGATGGATGGTGAACTCGGTGCCGCTCTGCATAAGCTCATCGAAAAGGTGAATCTCCTCCCGATGGAAAAGATGTGGGACAACGGGTTCCGGCACATCACCACCAGCACGCACCCAGTCAACTCGCCCGCAGATCTCGCCGGTATGAAAATCCGCGTTCCAGTCGGAGCGCTGTGGACCTCCATGTTCCAGACGTTTGGGGCAGCTCCGGCGTCCATTAATTTCAACGAACTCTATTCTGCACTTCAGACGAAGGTCGTCGATGGACAGGAAAATTCGCTGGCCAACATCAAGACCGCAAATATTGTCGAGGTCCAAAAATACTGCGCATTAACCCGGCACATGTGGGACGCGTTTTTCTGCGTTGCCAACAAGCGCAACTGGGCAAGCCTGCCGGCGGATGTGCAGGAGGTCGTGAGCCGCAACATCAACCTAGCCGCGCTTGATGAGCGCCAAGATATGGCCAAGTTGTCGGAGTCCCTCAAAGACGTCCTGGCCAAACAGGGCCTTGTATTCAATCAGCCCGACACTGAGGCGTTCAGGCAGAAACTTCGCGACGGCGGCTTCTACACCGGCTGGCGCGAAAAATATGGCGAGGAATTGTGGGCAATTCTCGAGAAGACGGTAGGGAAACTCACGTAGGCCCTAAAAGGTATATGTTCTCCCAGAGGCCGGCTGTCCGGCCGACTTCCGGGTCTCGTGAGAACATCACGAGACCCGGCTTTTTTGGTGACTTTGTGGCAATCGCGTGCAGCGGGTGGCGCCGGCGGATCATACTCGGGCGCCTTGAAGGGATACGAACCGCCGACCCGGTTGTTCCGCTATCGGATTGCAGTTGAAGGGATCTGAACCTGCGGCCCATTTATCATGAGCCGTCCAGCTTTCGGTGCGAAACGTGTCAGCAGCTGTCGCCACACAGGGGGCCCTGACGACAGGGTACCATATGCGCATCGACATGTTATCGCACAACCATGCGGCACTGATGCCACGTCCGCATTCAAGCACAAAGAGAACATCCCAGACCTGCCGCGATATGCTCTTTGTTGATTTCCCGCGCCGTCCAACACCTTGTCGGCCGTGTCCACCTTGATCGCCCTATAGGCGCGCCGCCACCTTTGGTGTCACCGTCAAGCAAAATGGGTGCCGTCGGCCGACCGCCGTCAGTACCAGGCTGCGACCCTAAGGTGAGTTCGAAGAGAGATGACTACATCGCTAGTCAACTCAAACTCGGCGCCTGGCGCCAAGTTTGAAACCGCTGAATACGCCGAAAAGTGTAAAACAAAAGCAATATCCTACTATTTTAACTACGGGGCTCGCCCTTAATATCATTGTTGCCTTCTACCGAAAGTAGATTATAGTCTTCCCTCAGGGGAATTTGTCGACATATGAGTTTTGATAGTCCGTTGCCTCCGTTCATGTGTGAGCGGGCAACAGGTAAGCTTTTGCATATTCGCGTGAATACTAGTTGCGGCAACGTTGAAGTATTGGTCGGGGAGGGCGTCCATGTCGCGGAAATGGGCCTGTCGGTTTTCAGTTCGTACATGCAGTGCAACAGCGATGGTGCTTAGCTCCGCAATGATCGCTCAGCCGAAAGACGAATATGCCCGGGTTTCGCTGGAGCTAGCCTACCATGACAAAACCTCGGGCGACGAGCGCTTTATCTTGCGGCGCGCAAGGAACGATGTCGAGCTGAACTGCGATCGTACGCAAGGCTACTCCACGCCTGCCGCAGTCGCCTTCAATGCAAATTGTGCTCGCCTGCGCGAGGCCGTGTTCAGGGGCGGGTTCCTGCGGCCGGACGAAGCCTATCGCGTGGGCGCCTTTGTTAGATATCTCGACGCATTTCTTGCGCTGCGCCAGCTCGACGACGTGGCGTTGCCGGCGGACCTGCAACAACGCCGTCTGCTGTTGGACAAGGATATCGAATACCGAACCTACCTGTTGAGCATTGGAGATGATTTTCGCGGATCGACCGTCGCAGGAAAACCGTCCATACCCGCAATTCACCTTGCAACGATGCGCGACCTTCTTGCCCAGCTTGAGGTCCTGTCAGGGGAAATCGCCAACTTCGAAGCCCGCATTGACGACAAATCGCTCAAGAACCTCGAGCTGGCGGCCGATGCAGCCGCTGCGGAAGGTCGATTGAGAGCTACCCTTCCGGATGCGGACAAGGTGCAGTTGCTAAAAGGCGAGGCAGAACGCCAGGTCAGTGCGGCCGCAGGACAGATCGAGCTCGTCCAGGCCCGGCAGAAGGAGATCGAGGCTCGGCAGGGAGAGCTTTCGTCCCAGATCGACAGCATCACTGCGAGCATGAGCAAGCAAATCACCTCGGCGGCGGCGAGCTATTTCGGCGTCCCGGAGGAATTGAACCTCATCACGTCCCAAGGGTCCCTCGAGGACCGCTTCAAGCAGTATGTCGGGGCCAAGGCACAGACCATCCTGAATGACAAAGAGATCCTGTCGACATTCGGCGCCCTTGGTGAAGGCGCTGCAGAATATGCCCGCGAGGTCCAGCGCATCCATGGTGAGGTCAAGGACAAGATCAAGACTGTCGAGGACGCCAAGACACGCTTCAATGAGTACCGGCAACGTTTCGAGGATATCAAGCGCCTTGTACGTGAACCGACGAGCGACAACCTCATCCTCCTGGGTTCCCAGGTGCTGGAGCATCTCGACGAGGACGCAGCCGCGTCCCTGCGGGCCGATGTTTGCACATTCGTCGAGAAGACCAAACCGGTTCGGGCGCTCGTGGAACGAGCACGCCAACCCGGAGCAGTGAGCGAGAAAGTGCGATCCGTCGTCACCGACCAGATTGGCCGTCTTCCTGATTTTTCCGGGCAGGCGAAGCAATATGCCCGGTCGATTCTGGTCGAGGTGTCGCCTGCTCGCAGGACTGCATGGATGATCGAACTCCTCGATCGTAGTTATCCTGTGGGCATTGAGAATTCGACGGCAAATCGCGCCAAGCGGGAGCTCGCCGAAGCGGCGTTGAGATTGTGGCCCCGGACCATGATCGAGCAGATTTCCCAACCTCACCGGGAGCGTCTTTTGACGGAACTGCGCCGACGGGTGGGCATAGCGACCGAAGAAGAACTGATCGACAAGATCCGTGTGCTCGCCGTTCCGCGGCTCGAAGTGCGGCTCGACCAGATTATTCTCCTCGTGGATGAACAGGTCTATGTTATAGGCCGCTGGCAGCAGATCAAAAATGCCATTACGCGACTTCGCGGATTTGAACTCGAGGCGAACCGCATCCAGGGGGAGCTTGAGACCACCATCGAACGCCTCTCCTTGAACACTCTCATCAAAGACAAGGTCCTTGGTGAGCTTCCCTTCGACGTCATCGAAGCAAAGGCCGAGGAGTTTTCGAAGTCGATCGACGGCAAGGTTGCCCTTTGGGACAGCATCATCAAGAAGACAGAGGCATCGGCAGGCTGTGAAACCGGTGGCGCGGTGGCCGAGATGGTTGATCTGCAGGTCGGAGCGCGGGCGAGCCGCGAACTGAGCGAAGCTCGCGAGGCGGCGGTAAGACATCCGGAAAGCGAACAAGGGGGGACGCCTTCGCGCAGACAACCAGCGCCGACGTCCAATCAGCCAAGTTCGCCGGAAGAGCAGATGATGTTGCAAGCCGCGGAGATGGCTTTCCCGGGATACGGCACTGCAGCGCGGCTGGCGCTCAGTGTCTGGTCCGGAATACAGCAGACAAAGGATCTCGCACGGCAGATCGAGGATCTGACGAACGAGTCCAATCGCCTGTTGCAGCAGGAACTGCAGTTGCTTGCGACGATAGACGCAGCGCGCATTGCCCTGGAACGGTCCAAGCTCGAAGGCGAAGTCTCGGATGCAAAACGCGCCGCATTCCTTGCGCAGTATGACGCGTTGAGCCGCGCCACGCAAACCGCCGGTGACCAGCAGCTAAAAGGGCTTCAGCTTATCGCCCGACGCCAACCTCTGGTTTTCTACCTGGCCGAGCGGTTACGCGAGGAATACGACCTTCTGGAGCGTTCGATCTCGCTTTGGGGTCCCTATGGCGGAACGATCAGAGATACGATTCGCACGCTTGTCGAGACAGATCCGCAGAACCTGCGGCTGGCGCTGGATACGGACATTCATCTCTACCAGTGGCTTGACCGAGATGAGGAGCGTGCCAGAACCGATATCGATCGGATTACGACGCACTGGCGTCAGATGCTTCGGTTGGCGACCGACGTTTGTGCGCGGATAGGATGCCTGCCCGGCCGAAGCCGGCTGGCACAGGTACAGCAAACGCCACTCATCGACGTTTGTGATCTGATGATCGAAGCCGAATGCCAACGCCTGAGAAACTGGCTCCGGGCCGGAAAGAACGCGGCTGATCGCGGTTCACTCCCCAAATTCACAACACAGCTCTCGTTCGATGTCGGTGGCGGGATCGTCCCGGGCGATCGTCTCAATGTCCGGGTCGTCGACGCTCGGCTCGGCGGATACACCGAGCAAGGAGATCCCTTGCTGCTTGATCAGGCAATCCTGCGACACCCCGGGATCGGATTTGTGCGAACGCCGCGCACCTATGCGCGCGATGCGCTCGAACCGGCCGAGACAGCGACTTTCGACTGGCCCAATCCGTGGGATCTCGAAGCACTCGCGGTGCGATGGGGCGCGACGGCCAATCCGTCACGCCGGAATTTCGAAGGGTACGCGCTATTCACCACGTGGACCCTCTCCCTGTCCTGGTCGCAACCGATGCGTGGCCTCGAAACGGCAATCGGACGAAGCGAGTTCGCCGACAACGGCCGCCTTCAGAGTGGAATTTTGATGCGGGTGGCCTATTCCTATCACCTGCCGTCCACTTTCGAGATGGAGCAGGCATTTGTCTCGCAACGCGGTAGCGCGGGGGGCGAGGATCCTGGCCGCCGAGCCGTGATCCCGATGCACGGCTTGGCCCGCTCAGACCTCCTCGAGGTGCCCGTGCCCGATGCACTGCTCCGCCTGATTGGAACGTCGGACGACTATGCGGCCGCCAGGGCGGCCTGGGCGAACCAGCCAGAAAGTGCGACTGACCTGAGCTGTAACCCCTCCATCGACATTGCCGGCTTGAGTTTTGCCGAGCGCCTTTGCGTCGATAAAATTCCAACAGCCGAAGCGCGGAGGTCTGTTCGCACGGAAGCGCGCCAGCTCCTTCGTAGCTGCCTGCCATCGCATCTTCTTCCAGGATCGTCGAACGATCCACAGCGCGCCGAGCGCGAGCTGGACCAGATTATCAGGACGCGCTTTGGCAAGGAGTACATGACCGCGCTCGCCATTCTCAATGAGCAGCGAAGCGGACAGGGGCCTGCCGATCCGGGTGCGATGAATACCTTCAGCCTCTGCGAAGCCATAAAGAACCGAAGGAGCTGACAATGATCTGTCGTCGCTATTCGACGGTTCCCGCCCGAGTAAGCCGGCGCAGTCGGCTTTTGCTATCGGCTGTCCTGTCGCTCGGTTGTTTGACGGTCACGGCTACCGTGGCAGTCGCACAAGAGAAGGAGCGTTGCGAGAATCTTGTCGCCAGCCCGATCCAATACGACGCAGGCGTAGAGGTGATTTGGGACAATGCCCAGGCATTAACGAACATCCCCAGCATTCACGCAGGGGAAACCGTCGCCTTGAAGGTGGACGGTGCGGTTAACATAAATCGGGAGATCTATGAGGACCGCAAATGCGGTTTCATGGGCATTTCGTGTTGGTATGAGAAAAAGGTCCGAAACAATTTCGTAAAAGCGAACACCCAGCCTCTCAGATATTGGTCGGTCAAAGCCGGCGACACAACCGCACCTCAAAACGAACGCCGTCTATCCGAGGTCAACAAGGTCGAAACGCTTCAGGATGCCGACCTGCCCCGTAAAGAGCAGCCGCGGGACTCGATCGCGATAAAGGCAATGATCGGCGACAGCCAATCGATCCTGCGCCTTGGCTGTCAGGGCGAGCCCAAGACCTGCAGTGCTGGCGCATACACCTTGTCGATTTCGATAGACAGCGCTCCGCGCGCCCAGTTGCTGAGAAAAGCTCTCTCTTCTAAACCTTACACCTACGCGGAGCTCATGGACGAGCAGATTCAGAACAGGAATCTCAGACAGTCCGCCAACCACGTCAAATCATGCTTCGCCGAAGCCCTGTTCAAACAGGCCGTGCTCTTTCATGGACCGGGCGCCGGATCAAGCTCGCAGGAACGCCAGAAGATTCTTCAGGCAGCGCTGCAATACGATGGCGAGAACAATGAGATCAAGACCGCCCTCGCCCAGACCTTCATCGACACCGGGCAATATGCTCAGGCGCGCGCTACCAGCAACGAAACGGTGGGCAACTATGAGAAACTGATCAAAGCCGGCAGCACCGAGACCTCGGTTTTCGAGGGAGCTGCAAAAAACTATGCCGCACTCGCTGAAATAAGTTGGCGTGAAACCGCAGGCAACTCCACCCGAGGCGCTGTCGAAGCGGTGGCTTCGCTAAGGCTTGCTCTCGATCGCCTGTCTCAAAGGCTGGAACGCTCTGCTTTTGATAATGGCGCGGATGACGCCCGCAAGCTGACCGTCGACTATTCGCTCCGGCTCGCCCAGATCCTGGGAAGGATGGGGACGGAGGACAAGATTGACGATGCGGTTTCCACGTTGAAAGAGACGCTCCGACGTATCCCGGTCGAAACCGTTGGCATCCCACTTGAGGCTAGCGTCGTGGGTGGCGAGACTACGACGGTCAATCCCTTTGGTCCGATTGTCATCAACCGCAACTGGACAGAGGCCAGAATCAGTGTTCCAACGCCCAGCACCTGGACCCTCGTTCCATTCGACCGTGATCCAGGAGCGTCGGAAGCCGAGTTGATCGTCCATTCACGCGGGGAGGAATTCGACGTACGGAGGGTCTCGGACTTCATCGAAGCGGGCTCGGCAACGAACATTGTTCTACCCGATCGATCCTGTCACATTGAAGCTGCCTTGCTCGGCGGCGAACAAGTCGCGTCTCTTGTCCGTGACAGCACGTCCAGCGCTGAGAAACCGCGTTCTTCGCTCGTGCTCAGTGGAATTGACTCTCCCGTCAAGGGCGTCGAACGCGAACTGACGCAATTGACGATTTCTCGCAGACACGGACAGCTACCGTCCGCGGTCGCCTATCTTTCGAGCGAGGTTTCAGGCGATATACCCCAATTCGAGGTTTACCGTCATCAACTGATCACGAGCACAAGGGTCGATGCGATCGAGGCGGCAGTCGCCCTTTCGAAGGCGGTCGAAGCAAAAAGCGCAGTGCTGCGCGCCGACCCGACGGGGCGTGTTTTCGCGCTGGGAACAAGCGACAGGGCGCAAGGTCCATACAAATGGAGCCTCATTCGAAGCCGGGCCGACGATAAGAATGCGTTTGTTTCAACGAAGCTTTCCTGTGGCACGAACGATGCCATGGATGATTTGTTGATTGCGGAGCGCAGCGAGACTGCAGTGCACGTGCTTGGTATCGGTCCGTCTTGTCTGGCTGCCAGCGAGCTCCCGGTTGCTGCACCGGCAGGAGGTCAGGAAGCTGTAGCACTCAAACCCCTGGAGGGGCTTGAAGACCGATTCCTGAACGTTGCCAGCGCTCGGCGATCGAAAATCCTCTGGGCGAACGCCGACGGCACCTCGATCGCCGTCCGGGCCGACGCGGACGAGACCCCGACCCGCCTTGTCATCGTGCGGCCTTCCGATGCCGCGGAGATCTTTGAGACCGAACTGGCAGAAATCGATCCGGGTCTGGGGAATGAACACAGTGCGCGCGCGATATGCGGCGAGGCGAAGGGCGTTCAGGCAGAGCCTGCGACGCGATTTCGTGTCGTCGATGTGACGTTCAAATCGGATTCCGATGGCAACGATCCGGCTGCACCGGCTACAGTCTTTCCCGTTGTCAGGATCGTCCATGGCGGAGTTCTGGGATCCCTGGTTATGGAGGCAATTGTCCGTGATGAGGCCAGACCATCCGGTGCCGCCGACGGAGCTGATGCGGTCCTACGATCCGGTCAGATGTCCGGGCGCTCCGCGTTGGTTAACTCCAGCGACTATTTTGACTTCCAGCTCGACCCGAGCGGCCGCATCTGGGCCTTGAGGGCTAGTGGCAACGAGATCGTGCCGCTTGGCCGCGAGAGCAGTCTGCCGGATGACAGTGCATTCAAACCGGTATCGCTGCCTCAGGCCGAGGTGGGTACGCGGTTGACATATCTGATCGATTCCGCTTCCCAGCGGATGAACCTGCAGGTTCTCGAAGAGAACGAAGACGGCGAACCCACACGCTTTGTAGTCGTGGATCCATCTACATCCCTGCCAGGTACCTGTCCGCTCATCGGACCCGACGGCGAGACAGGAACTTTCACAGGCATCTGTACCTCCGATGAGCTTGCGCAATTCGCTGGGGTGAGCGCCGGGGCCACCCTGGCCGCGCTATGGGAAAATCCCTCGCCTTCGGCAACCTACAGAAGGCCAAAGGCCCTGCTTTTCAGTGAAAAGCAGCCAGACGGATCGTTCACCGTGCGTGTCGTGACACTTCCCGTCAGACGGGATAGCCAGGCAGTCGGCTATCATTTGCCTCCAAACGCCGAACCGAGGGCGCTGCTTGGCGAGGCTCAGGGCTCGCCGGTCCTGGTCTATTCCAGGGGAACCGATTGGGCTGCGGCATCGGCGGACAGCACTGAAATCGGTACGGCTGTGACAGTCGCTGAAATCGCTGGCGACAAGACAAGGGTGCTTACCTTCGGGTCACGCCTCCTGGTAATGTCCCCTTCGGCAGACAATCCGATAAGACCCGTTCAGGCATATGCTTTGCTGGAAATGAAGAACGGGACCTTGCGGAAAGTCGACTGCAAGGACTGCCCAATGCCGAACGTCGCGATGGTCGGCAACCTGAAAACATCCCTTTTCCCGCATGCTTCCCTTCGATACGGCATGGCCGGGATCGCGGTCGATCCGCGCCTCGAGCGGATTCTGGTGGTCGGCGATAAGGCGAGCGTGCCGTGGGTAAAGGTGAAACTGGGCGAGGCCGCCAGCATTCAGCCGGTTTCAAACATCCGGTACGGCCTGCCATTCTTCCTGACGAACGACAAGGTCCTCGTTTCGTACAAGCGTGAGGTCCTCGAACGATGGGGCATCGATCCATGAGGGAACTCTGCCGCCAAACCTTTTTCCTGATAGCGCTCGCGTTGGTGCCATCCCCGGCGCTGGCTTCATCATCCAACGTTCTGGTTACTATCATTGTCTTCTTCGGTGTCGGGAAGGATGAGGTCGCCGCGCATTATCACGACCAACTCGAAGACGTCAGAGTCTGCGCCGAGGCGGCGGCAAACAGGCGGGTCGAAATCACTGCCTATACCGACAGGAGCGGGTCGATCGCCGAAAACAGGCTATTGTCCCAGCGCAGGGCGGATGCCGCAGCTGCCGCTCTGGTAGCGGCAGGAGTTCCAGCGCGCCGTATCAGCAAAGCGGAGGGGCTTGGAGAAGATGACCCGCTGGCACGGGATGGCAATCCCATCGCGACCGTGTCCCGACGGGCCGAAATCCTGGTCATCGACGATGGCGAGGCAACAGAAAATCCGGTCGGTGACGCCGAAGGACCACGCGTGACCGAACGCAGCTGTGGTCAACTCTAACGACGGAGCGGGATATGCGTGTTGCCATGAATCGTGTCACCAGATGGGTCGCGGCAGTGTTGTTGATCGGGTTTGCGGCGTCAACCGCGCGCGCCGATCCGGTAGACCTTGTGCTGAACCCCAGCCCGCAGGAGTTTTCCAACACCTGCCAGTCCTATTCGATGGGTCTGGCGATGGCCTTCCACCCAAGTTCACCTTTCGCGGCGACGACCCCGACCGAACTCCGCGAGCTCGAACGGCGCCTTCGAAAGGCACTTACGGACAGTGCCGCGGCGAACAATCACCCGGTGGCAACCAGAGAGGATTGGAAGGTCGCAGTCGAAACTGTCAGCAATGACGTTCTCACGGTCAGTGTCGAGTCGTTCAAGGACCTCGATCCGGCCATGCAGTTCGTTGCGCAAAAGACGGCGATATCAAATCCCGAAGGCCTGGGCGATGTGCTGTCAGCTGCGTTGGTGTCGACGCCGGTAATGATGTCGTTCACGCGGATCGAATCCTCGGACTACAAACCGCAGTCTCACATCGTGACGGTGTTTGGAGTACAGCTTCCCAACGCGTCCATGGACAACACGGCGCATCCGAAATTGCTCCTGGTGAATTCCGCGGTCAAATACGCCAACAATGTCAAGAACATCTGCGCGCAGGAGGCACTCTCCGACAATGATCGTTACCGGGCCATGGTGAGTCTAACCGACAATTATGAACTCAATCTCTTCGGCAACACCAAGCCATATGTGATTACGTACATCTCTAAAAAGTAGACCAAACGAAGAGCCGAGATCCGGGCGGGACTCCAATCAAGATCCGGACAGCGTTCCGAGCAATTACCGGACGGTCCAAAGGTCTTGATGGGAGTTGAACCTGCTACCTCCTCATTAAGTCGCGGGCATTACCTACTTATTTCAATAGGAATAGCAAATCCCTTATTTCGTAGGGGATTGTAATGATTAGATCGTAAGCAGTGTGCCAATCACACATGACCACCAAGACGGGGTTCGTTTTGAAGATCGGCCGGACCCAAGGCGAGTGTGCGTTGATCGCGGTCACGCCGCAAATTCACATGCTGTCGATAGAGGGGCGTTGGGTGAGAACCCATTCGTCAGGATATGGCTCGTGATCCTGCCGGTGCTCCGTCTGGTACTCGCCCCAGCCCTGAAGCTTCCAGTATTTCGTCATGACATCGAAATGGCTATGCCCAGTTATCTCGCCAGCCTTAACGGCCCCCTTATTAAGGAGCGCTCTGAAGCCGTCTCCCATTGGGCCAGCAAGACAAAGGCCGGGGAGCAGTTGACCGTCTGGCTCGGGATCGAGCCAGATTTCGTGGACAAGTTCGTTTTTCATTGAAGTGTTTTACTTCACGAACCATCCTTCCGAAAGAGGCGGTCGGACGCAAAGGGGGAGCTACTACGTGTGGAAATTGCTTGCCATGCCCGGATAATTCCACGGTAAAAGCTTATCGATGCGGGACTGCCTGTGGCCGTTGATGATGGCGGGGAGCGTGGCGGTCAAATAGGCGCGCTAATGCCATGGAATTACTCGGGGCGAACAGACGGCTAAAGTCTGCTATCGGCCCATTGCGGCCATCCGAACTATTTCTAGGGCATTGGCTTCTGATTGGGATTCGCTGCGAGGAATTCGCCGAGAGCCGGGTCCTCTGCATGGCGTTTCTGCTGATCGATAATCGCGAATTTGGTGCCCAACTCGACCTGGAGCAAAACCAAAAGCTGGTCCACATCGCTATTGAAGCGCTCGCACTTGGCTTGTGCCAAAGGCTTGGATCAGGTGGATACAATGGATTGAGGTAGCTAAGATATTCTTGGTCGAGACGGCTGATGAGCGAGTGAACGTTGCTTGGCAATGAAATTCGCGGAGGCACTACAACGTGCCCTTGGAGGTCATAAATGGCGGCATCAAGCGGTCCGACGCCGAATTTGGATCGGGTAGCTTCATCACCCGCCCACAAACAGCCGCCGGCCCCAAAATCAAAGAAGAATCGTAGTGTGCCCTTTGTCATGGCAGGAATAGTCATGTTTTGCGAAATGTACGCAAGTGGCGCATTCCTGCCATCAATGCCGCAGCGGTAGCTTTCGGAACGGCCTACCGCTTGGTCAATATGGGAGGAAAACACCGCTCTGATGTCCGTTGTCAATGCTTTGGGCGCGAGAAACCGGCCGTCCAAACGAACGCTGTTCATGATGATGATCGCGTATGGGTGGAGGCGGAACTGAAGGACGTCGGTGATCAAGCTCTGATGCGCGGGTTGGCTACCGCATTCCCGATTGTGCGTCCGGGGCTGTTCCGATCTTACTGCGGGCGTCGGTCAATTGCCGGCCACAAAGCGTCTGACGGGTGTTCCCCTGCCGTTGTCCCGCCTCCGCCCATGCGCGAGGTGCAAGTTCGCTTCGGCGACTTATGATTTGATCGCCTGCGCCTCCCTTGCAACCGCCCACATGAAGCCGGTCAGCTCGCGGGCAATGGCGGTGCAAACCACCGTCGTTCGCTTTCCTCGAGTGGCGAGCATTCGATATCGAGATGTCAGCCGGCTCGGAGCCTTCCATGCAATTTCTCGAACTTCCGATGGGGCTTGCTTCATGATGTAGAGCTTTCTCGCGCCGACTTTTGGCGGATGCCGATAAGTCCAGGCGCTCTCGACCAGCATGTGCCGAACCCGACCGTTGCCGGCCTTGGTGATCCTACCCCGTCTGTCTCACCCGTTGATCGCTCACCAGGGACCAGGCCGAGATAGCCCATCAGTTGGCGAGGGCTCTCAAATCGGCTCACGTCGCCGACCTCCGTGGCGAATGTCACGGCGACGATCAGATCGACCCCTCGCAGGGTCTGCAGCGAAGACGGACATACGGTCTTACACCTGGAGAGCGACCTGGATGGGCCGTTCGTTCGCAACTTGGGGGAGGCTTTCGCAGCTTTTCCGAAGTTTTGGTAAGTTGAGCTCCCAAGAAGAATGTCGCCGCGTGGTCGCCCTGCGGGAGGCGGGCGTTCGAGGCTCAGAGCAGGGAAGCCTGGCCTCCCTAGTTCTCCTCTGACGTCCAGGCTTTGCATACGGCTGTATTGGTGTGGCGGTAGGTCTCAAAACCCATCCGTTCGTAGTACGACTGAGCGATCGTATTGTCCTTTCCGATGAACGCTTCGATCTTCATCAGCCCTGCCTCGATCGCAGCTTTGCCAGAGGCGGCGAACAGCGCAGTGCCGACGCCCGTCCGCGCGGCGTCCGGCGACACGTGCGTTCCTATGATGCCCCACCCGACAGGCGTGCCGTAGCGGTTGCCTTCGGTGGAACGGATGAGAGACTGGAATCCGAGAAGGGCGCCCTGTTCGTCTTCTGCAAGAGAGCACCGAATACCCACGGGATTGCCGACGTAGTTTTCGAGAACGAATTCAACGTCTGCTCTCGCCGTCCGCTTCCCGGCGGTGACGAGCCCTTGAAGCATCTCGCTCATCGCCTTCACGTCGCCCGTCGTCGCCGTACGAATTTTCACGTGGAAAGGTCCTCGGGAGAAGGTTAGATCGCCCGGACGTTTTCGGCTTTCGACTTCCCGGTCTTTCGATCCTGGCCAAGGTCGTAGGAAACCGACTGGCCCTCTCGTAGCAGCGTCGAGCCCTGCACGGCGCTCACATGGACGAAGACGTCCTGTCCCCCGTTCTCCGGCGCGATGAAGCCGAAGCCCTTGTCCTGGTTGAAAAATTTCACGGTGCCGTTTGCCACTGACCTTCTCCGGTTCACAGATTGTTGACGTGCTTTGATAGCTTCCCGGCCGTTTTTCTGCAACGGCGTCGGCCAGTGGCCGATAGTGCCCGCAAACATCCTGAATTCCCGCCTTACCGTCCGTTAAGTGTAAGCGGTGTCCCGCTTACACCTTGAATGAGCTTTGAAGCCTTTTGCCGCTTCCTTTTTGGCAGACGGCAACTCCGCGCTATCGCGTCAAAGGTTGTCGAGACGTGCCAGACGACCCAGGTAACCGCCATGGTGGCGCGCTCCGTACTCGTTTTCTAGTAAATCCCCTGGTTTCCATAACGGCCATCGCGACGGCGTCGCTGACCGCCAACATGACGGCAATGCTGGAAGTGGGCGTCATGCCGATCGGACATCCCGACTCCTCGACGTCTCCCATATTGATGATAATGTCGCAGCATTCCCGAAGGGATGAGTCTGGATGAGATGTAACGCCGATGTGTCTTGCTACTCCGAGATGGCTGGAAAGTTCGATAATCTCTAGTACTTCGCGTGATTTTCCACTGGTGGAGAATGCGATCATCACGTCGTTCTTACCTACGACTCCCAAATCGCCGTGCGCGGCCTCTGCTGGATGAAGAAAAACAGCGGGCGTGCCGGTGGAACACAACGTCGCCGCAAACTTGTTGGCTATATGCCCGGCCTTGCCGATGCCGGTCGTGAGTACTTTTCCTTGGCATTCCAGGATGACGCGGACGGCCTCCTCAAAATGCTCATCGATTGCTACTGCAAGGATTGCCGAGGCTTCAGCTTCGAGCACCTTTCGCATACGTTGCTTTATATCCAATGAAATTGCCTTTCTCTCAAACATCTGCTGTAGCCGTCCCAAACTGCCATACAACCATTTTTTGCAAAAGCGATCTGGTCGGTAACCGGCGGCCCGGTCAAAAATTGACCAGAATTCTTCGAGAGCTTCCACGACTTCCGATAGGACGCATGGGTGGTCCGCGCCAGCTACGCGGTTTAGAAATGTGCTGGTTCGAAAAAACCTGGCGCGTCCGGCGGATCAATCAGTTTGTCTTTGAAGCAAGCAGCGTGCGCAAACCAAACCTGCCATTTGCCCTCTGAGGTCTCAGCAGTAAGACGAAGAGGATTAGGAGACCTCGCTTCAATGCCTTCTCCGCAAAGGCAACATGGCCCCCATTCAAGGTGCGGGTTATTTTCCACGATTCTAGTCCTAGCGCTGTTTGAAGATTCCTCTCTGCGACGACTGAGGCTAGCATCGAGCAAGTCTGTCCGCAAAGGGCCGAGGAGAGCCTCTAGGCACGTATCAGCCTGAGGGACAATTCCACGGCAGGAGACCCTCGATCTGACTTTGCTTATGGCCCTTCACGATGGCGGTGAGCGTCGCGGTCAGGTAGGCCAGCGGGTCGACAGCGTTGAGCTTGCAGGTTTCGATGAGCGAGGCGATGGTCGCCCAGTTCTCGGCTCCGGCATCGTGTCCGGCGAAAAGAGCATTCTTCCGGTTGAGCGCTATAGGCCGGATAGTTTCTCGACGGTATCGTTGTCGACCTCGATGCGACCGTCGGTCAGGAAGACGCAGAGGCCATCCCAGTATTTGGCGATATAGGCGAGCGCTTCGCCGAGAGGCGACTTGCCAGCCACGCGGGCACAATGATGCGTCAGCCAAGTCCGCATGTCTGCGATCAACGGCGCTGATCGTTCTTTCCTCCCAGCGAGGCGAGCGTCGGCGTCGAGACCGCGCAGTTCTGCTTCGATGCGATAGAGTTCGCCGATCCGCTTCACGCCGTCGTCCGCAATCGGTGCCGAGCCGTTGGGGGTGATCTCGACGAACTTGCGCCGTGCATGCGCCCAACAATAGGCGAGCTGAATGTCGGGACCAACGCGATCCGGGCGATCAAGCGGTTATATCCCGCGTAACCGTCCACCTGAAGGACGCCTGTGAACCCTTGCAATATCGGCTCGGCATGCTGCCCACTGCGACCCGGAGCATAGGTGAAGGCGACGCATGGCGGAGCATCTCCACCCCACGGTCGGTCATCGCGAGCCAGCGCCCAGAAGTATCCAGCTTTGGTTTTGCGCGAACCGAGATCGAGGACTGGCGCACGCGTCTCGTCCATGAACAGTTTGGTCGAGCGCTTCAGGTCGGCGATCAGAGCGTCGAAGACTGGGCGAAGTTCAAATGCCGCCCGGCCGACCCAGTCGGCGAGCGTCGAACGGTCGAGATCAACGCCTTGGCGGCTCATGATCTGGGCCTGTCGGTAAAGTGACAGGTGATCGGCATATTTGGAGACCAGCACATGGGCGACGGTCGCTTCTGTCGGCAATCCAGCCTGGATCAATCGCGCGGGAGCTGGAGCCTGGGCAACGCCGTCGGTGCAGGTACGGCAGGCATATTTGGGACGACGCGTGACGATGACGCGAAATTGCGCCGGGATGACATCGAGCCGCTCGGAGACGTCCTCGCCGATGCAATGCAGGCGGCCGCCACAGGCGCAGATCAAGCCTGCCGGTTCGATGATCTCCTCGATTCGAGGAAGATGCGCGGGCAGAGAACCGCGATTGGCGGCGCGGGGTTTAGGTTGCGGCTTCCCAGAGGGGCTATCGGCTTCGTCTTCGGCATGGACGGCCGCAATGGCCGTTTCCAGGTCCTCCAATGCGAGATCGAATTGCTCCGGATCAGACTTCTCGGATTTGCGGCCGAAGGCTGCCTGCTTGAAAGCGGCGACCAACTTCTCCAGTCGCTCGATCCGTTCATCCTTGCGAACTTCACGCGCTTGCGCCGCGATCAACATCGCCTTCAGAGCAGCAACATCGTCAGGAAGATCGGCGGCGTCCAGCATGTTCGAAGTCTATCAAAGACAGCGGCACTTCGTCGTTGGAATTTGTCGCCCGAGTCATCGTGCCGCATCTATTCAATGGCGTCCGGCGGTCTCGCCTCCACGGAACGGACCCGACGCCAGTCGAGGCCTGCAAACAACGCCTCGAACTGAGCATGGCCCAAGGTCATCAGACCATCCTTGATGCCCGGCCAGGTGAACGTGTGGTCTTCCAGCCGCTTATAGGCCATCACCAGCCCGCTGCCATCCCAGTAGATCAGCTTCAGTCGGTCCGCTTTGCGCGACCGGAACACGAAGACGGCTCCCGTGAAAGGGTCTTTGTGCAGCTCGTTCTTGACCAGGGCCGCCAGGCCATCGTGGCCCTTGCGGAAATCGACTGGCTTGGTTGCCACCATGATCCGAACCCGGTTCGATGGAAAGATCATGCCTGAACCGCGCAAGCACGCGCGTCGGCGGCAATTCGCGCGGCAGACGCCCCTTCTCCATACGGATCGTGACAGAACCTACGACAATCTCGGGGCGACGGCCCTCTTTGATATGCGGCTCCACAGCAGGCGGATCGACAATCACCGCTGCGAACTCCAGTGGGTCTTCGGGTGCGGGCAGCACCAGCTTGCCCTGCCGGGCCATTGTTCGCCAGGTGGACAGATGGTTCGGCTTTAAGCCATGCCGCTCTGCGACCTCATTCACCATTGCGCCGGGCCTAAGGCTCTCCGAAACGATCTGCGCCTTGACCTCGTCCGGCCATTGCCGGTGAACCTCACGTCCAGGCTTCCTGGTCGTGAGAACCTCCAAAGTACTCTCCATGGAGAAACTCCCGTTGCTCGTCCATGGATAGGCGATCAGAGATCACGGCGGCGAGGACAACGTGGGAGCGGAACATCGGTTACCCATGATCCGCACGCGGTTCGATGGAAAGATCATGCCGTGGCCGCCAAGGCACGCGCAATAGCGGCGATCCGGGCAGCCGAAGCACCTTCCTCAAGACGGATCGTGACCGGACCCACCACGATCTCCGCGCGGGAGACTGATTTGGTGGATGGCCGCTCCGGCGCGTCAATCGGCGCGGGCAGCTCGACAATCATGGCTGCGAATTCGACCACGTCTTCCGGCTGCGGCAAAAGCAGCTTGCCCTGCCGCGCCAGCGTGCGCCAACTCGACAGGCGGTTAGCCTTCATCCCGTAGCGGTCCGCCACTTCGTTCACCGTCACGCCCGGACGCAAGCTCTCCGAAACGATCCGCGCCTTCACCTCATCAGGCCAATGGCGATGCGTCTCACGTCGACCTCGCTGCGTCGTGAGAACCTCCAATGTAGACTCCATGGAGAAACTCCTTGTCGCTTGTCCATGGAACGTCGATCACAGATCAGGCGACAGCGAACAATGTGGAAACGCAACACCGGTTACGCTGAAGTCTGCTGTCGGCCCTAAGCTGTCATTGAAAGTCTGCTTGTGTGACGGCCGCTTCGCGCCTCCAAGGCGGTCTTTAAACAACGTGGCAACGAGCCTTCTAAGCGGCCGTTTGCCGTAAACGGCAAATTTCGGGATACGGACAGGACAAATCTTCCGGCACCAACTCTTAAATAGACCAAAGGCTATTTCTTACCTTTGAGTTCTCTCGTCCGCTGGATTAAGAAACTCGAGACCTGAATGTTCGCCTGGAAGGCCCAATCTTGTAAACGCGCCCATTTCTAAACGAGTCGCGGTGAACGATATTTTCGACCGATAGGTTTTGAACATGGAAGCGTTATCGGAGCGAGGCCGATTGTTTAGAACTTTGCATTTTTCAAACGAAACATCACTTCGATCTATAGTAAACGCATCAAAACATAGGTTATCGTAGAAATCTACTTCAACTATATCCAGTGAGGATGTCTCTGTAGATTTGAATATTCCGTAAGAGCATTCAAATATATCGCAGTTTTGGAAACGAATGAATTGACTGTGTTCAGTTTCAAACCCGTATGTTCCACATCCAAAAATTTTGCAATTTTGAACGGTAACAGAAGAACAATGCGTGAATCTCATGACGGCACCTGCGCAATCGCCGCTCTTAGGCCAATGACCAGCAGAAATGTTTTCAATCACAACGCCATGGCAATTTTCAAAATTCATCGTGGTGGCATATCGAGGCTCAACGGTTACACGAATGCCCTCAGCACCCCTTATTGTTAGGTTGTCTAGATTTCTGAAGACTAATTCTTCGCCGTCGAACACTTCCCTGACGTAAACATGGCGATTATCAGGGACCTCGATTCCTGAAAGCGAAAAACTCTGCTGTATAGAGATGCTTGTATTTGAGCCAATACAACTCAAGAACTCATCCGCGGAATGTACACTGACTTCGCGGCATTCAGTCGCTTCCGCAACGATTGCTTCTAACGAGGAGATATACGTAACAAGTTCAGAAAAATTGGCGTTAAAGCAGTCAATGTACTGGTACTGAGCGAACGAAATGCCATCTATGCGGGTTTTCGGTATTTGGCAATCCTCAGTACGCACAGGCAAAATATACGTTTGTCCAGCCGGAATTAAAGCCAATTTTGTAAGCGCTTGTCGAAATTCAGATTGTACATAGCCGACTTTTTTTACAGAATTTTTCGAAAACAAGGGCAGAAAGTACTTTGATTTATTGATTACCTCCCGAAGCCGGTCTTCCCATAATTCGCCAGGTTTTAGCCCTTCGAGCCTGTACGGAGAAGGGGGCTTGTCCATCCAGGCATTCAATCCCGCTTCACGCAGCCTTCGATACAACACGTGGGCGAGTTGTAAGTCCTCGCTCGCGTACGATATGAAGCATATTGGTTCGTTCATTGATTTTTTCCAAATCCAGCTCCAGACGAAATTCGTCTGGCTGTTTGATTGCTATCAAAAACATTCCGCCACTTACATTGCAATCAACGAATGCGTTCAGGTGACGTTTCTACGTACTCAATCTAGGTTTCCCTGAAACCATCCCGTGACCGCTTTTGGCGCGTACTTGCCATCAATGTCGGAGCGGCATTTTTCGGAATGGCCAATCGAGCTTGGTCAATGTGCGAGGAAAACACCCCTTGCGTTGAACCGCATTCCTTCCGCCCGAACGATTGCCCGCCTTTTGACAACCAGCAGAGACAACCTATGAAATCCGAGACCGTCACCATCGCCGCAATCGAAAGCGGTGTTCTTGCTCATGGTGGCTCGCGACATTATCGCCGACTTCCATCTTATGATCCGGCGCAAGGCGGAAAACCGATTCGCGTCGGGGATCGAGCGCGCCCGCGACAGTATGGTTTCCTCCCGTGGTAATGGTTTGGCGAAAGACATGCAGGCAGTCCGAGCAGCGATCGTATCACCATGGTCCAATGGACAACCGAGGGGCAGATTACCAAGCTCAAGCTGGTAAAGCGCCAGACGTACGGACGCGGGCAGCTTGATCTTCTTCAAGCCCGCCTGATTGGCGCGACATGAGAGAATTACACTAGATCCGCGTTAGAGCCGAATTTGCACGCCGAAACACACGCTTCGTCTGCAAGCTGTGATACCAACGTAGGGCGGAGATGCCATCACAGCCCATCGAACGCGGCAAACCGCAATCAGGCCTCGTTGCCCTGTGCTGATCGACCTGCGACGATCCTGACATCAATAGGCCCGTCCGATGATGATCTCTTCAACTCCTGGCAAGCCGGTGAAGACGCAGGGTTCGAAAACCTCAGGCTGATCCAGTGGTGCATTTCTTATGGTTAGCCTGAGCGCTTTCAACTGATTTTCAACTGCCGTTAGTCTTACTCCAGTCGGCTTTGACCATGAGCATCGCGCCCAGCCTTTCACTTGATGAAATTGCTCATCATCGCCCCCTTGACCATAGTATTGGGAAAGGCCAGTGTAGTCTTTGATATCAGATCTTGTCATAGAGTAAAGTCTATCTGCGGCCTCCTGAAGCAAATTATCTTGAATATCTCGGAGTATAGACTCAGCGCCCGAGACGAAATCTTCGATGTCGGCTGAGTTGATGATTATTCTATCGTTCGTCCGAAGTCTGTCTCTGCGGATAAAGCTCACTGTCTTCGCTGAATTATCACGTGAGCCTATCTCGCAAATAACGGGAGCCCCTCGACGGATCCACGTCCACCTTTTTTCAGCGCTGTTTTCGAGCCCGGTATCGACTTTCACTCTAACTGGACTGCCGAAATAATTGGCCATTCTCAAACGGCCTGCAATCAGATTGCAGTATTCAAGAATGTCTTCGTCTTGAGCTTTGCCGCGCAGCATAGGGACCAGAACGACCTGATGTGGGGCCACGGCTGGCGGGCAACGCAATCCATCATCGTCACCATGCGTCATAATGAGCCCGCCTATGAGGCGAGTGGATGCGCCCCAGCTCGACGTATGGCAATAATGTTGTTCACCTGTTCTTCCCTGGAATTGAACGTTCTGAGCCCGAGAGAAATGCGTTCCTAAGTAATGCGAAGTACCCGCTTGAAGCGCCTTTCCATCCTGCATCATGGCTTCAACAGATAATGTGCTGACAGCACCTGGAAAACGCTCGTGCTCAGGTTTTTCACCAGCAAG
Organism: Rhizobium sp. R339; assembly: GCF_002211395.1. NCBI lineage: Bacteria > Pseudomonadati > Pseudomonadota > Alphaproteobacteria > Hyphomicrobiales > Rhizobiaceae > Rhizobium > Rhizobium sp. R339. The sequence continues at coordinate 1,889 of NZ_LOKV01000029.1, read as the reverse complement.
TGTGGGTATCGCAAGGACTGCCTCCACAAAATTTTTATACAGGCCTAAAGCTAACTTGGTACTTTCGTAAGCTTCAGGGCCGGTTTCATGAGCAGAGTGTCCCTCTTGCCATAAAAACTCGGTGGTGCGGAGGAACATTCGAGTCCTCATCTCCCAGCGAACTACGTTCGCCCATTGGTTAATACGGACGGGCAAGTCGCGATAACTTTTAATCCACCTCTGGAAAGAGTCACCAATGATTGTCTCGGACGTCGGCCTCACGATTAGCGGATCTTCGAGCACGGCCTCAGGATCAATCTGGAGCTTCCCTCCGATGTTTGCTAGCCGATGATGCGTTACAACCGCCATTTCCTTCGCGAATCCCTCCACGTGCTGTGCTTCTTTCTCAAAGAAGCTCATGGGGATAAAGAGAGGAAAATAACAATTCTCAAAACCAAAAGCTTTTATTCTATCATCCAGCTGGCGCTGTAAAAGCTCCCATATCCCGTAACCCCATGGTTTAATTACCATACATCCGCGAACCGGCGAAAGTTCAGCAAGATCAGCCTCACGAACAATAGCCTGATACCAGGCGGAGAAATTTTCAGAGCGGCTAACAGACAGCGCGTATTTTTTCATGGATACTCATCATCGCAGATATTGGTTTAATCCGGACACCCGACGTAGACCATCTCCAGGCCAACTGCAACATTCGCGCGACGAAGATCCGACGCCGCATGGTTTGTGACCAGGCAAGTGAGTTTAAGCTGAGCTGAGCGGATGCTCTTTGTGCTCCTTCCTCAATCAACTTTACTGGTAGCGCCCGAACTCAAAACAAAAAGATATCGGCGTTGAGCATCAAGCACCTTATGAACCGCGCCGGCTATTCGAGTCAGCCCCTCGAGATGCATGTTGCTGCCGCTCTTCGACGGCGGCAGGCGGGAGGGCAGACGCTTCAGCGCCTCGGACATCACGGTCGGATCGGCCGATTGCTCCGGCAGCAGCATATCGACGAGGCCGAGTTCGCTGGCGCGCTTGGCGCGCAGCAGCTGTTCCTCGCGCGGCTTGACGCGCGGTACGATCAGCGCCGGCTTGTCGAAGGAAAGGATCTCGCAATAGGTGTTGTAGCCGCCCATGGCGACGACGCCGGTGGCACCGGCGATCAGTTCTTCCATGTGATTGTCGAACTCGATCACCTCGATATAGGGGATCGCTTCGCCCTTCTGCACCAGCTTGGCGCGCTCGGCCGCCGGCATATAGGGTCCGAGCACGACTAGCGCCTTCTGCGTCAGCGTCGGGTCGGCCTCGTAGGCGTTCATGACGTCGTGGACGAGATCGGAGCCGTCGCCGCCGCCGCCCGTGGTGACGAGGAGGTAATTATCCTTGCGGGCGTTGATCGAGCTCTTGCCCCTGGAGACGCTGCGCTGAAGGAAGCCGACGAAATCCATCTTCCGGCGCAGGCTGGCCGGCACGTCGAGACCGATCAGCGGGTCATAGAAGTCGGGCGGACCGTAAACCCAAACGCTGTCGTAATACTGGTCGATCTTCTGCATGATGCTGTTCTTCTTCCACTCGGCCTCGAGCAGATGCGGCGCATCCATGATCTCGCGCAGGCCTAGCACCAGCACGGTGCCGCGGGCCTTCAGATAGGCAAGCGTATCCTCGACCTCGCCCTTCAGCCCCATCGGCTCCTTGTCGACGATGAAGATGTCGGGCTGGAAGGTCTCGGCGGTATGGCGAATGCTGGATTCGCGCATCTTCAGCGTTTCGTGCAGGTCGATGTGGCTGGCGAGCGACGTATATTCGCCGTTGCGCAGCTTGATGACGCTCGGGATCTTCACGAAGTCGACGCGGGCGCGGTAGTCGAAGGCGCCGGCGATCGTGGCACCCGAAATGATCAGGATATTGAG
>NZ_LOKV01000028.1:0-284276 GCF_002211395.1 Rhizobium sp. R339 | reverse complement strand
CCGTCCATTCGTTGAGACGGAAGCAATAGGCGAGCCAAATCGTCAGCACGCAAAAGGCGGAATCCACCAGCAATGCCAGTGCGCGTTTGGCAGCGCGCGGCATTGCCAGAAGAGGGGCGACGAGCGCTTGCATCGGCACCAACAACCATCCGGAGCGCGATGTCTCAGAGGGAGAATTTTCAGGCATTGCTTACCAGCGTCTCGCAGATCAACAGACAACCACCTTCTTGTCGCTTTCTGCAACGAGCGCAACTGAAATAATCGGAAATCAAGGTCTTCCGCACCGACTTGTCTATCAGAAGTAGGTAGCTTAGTGCCTATTGCCTTCTGACAAATACCTGCCGCTGACGCTGGATTCAGGCTGGCGGAGCGCGAGGGAAAGAGTTTAGTCTCATTGTCGCAGTCTCACGTCAACCGAGGAGATCGACGATGCTGATTTCTCCGGCCTGGCCGCGGTTACATGGGGGTTGCACTCGTTCGGTCATTTCCATAAACACATCCCGAAGATTGCATCGAAAGACGACGTGAAAAATGACGAAAACCGCGCTTATTACTGGGGTGACTGGTCAGGATGGTGCCTATTTGGCCGAATTGCTTTTGAGCAAGGGCTACACGGTGCATGGCATCAAGCGGCGATCCTCATCTTTCAACACCGGCCGTATCGAGCACATTTATCAGGATCCGCATGAAGCCCATCCGCGCTTCATCCTCCACTATGGCGATATGATCGACTCGACCAATCTCCTGCGGATCGTGCAGCAGACTCAGCCTGACGAAATCTACAACCTCGCCGCACAAAGCCATGTTGGCGTCAGCTTTGAAACGCCTGAATATACGGCGGACGCCGATGGCATTGGCACGCTGAGGCTTCTCGAGGCGATCCGCATCCTCGGTCTTCAGCAAAAGACCCGATTCTACCAGGCGTCGACATCGGAGCTTTACGGCCTTGTTCAGCAAGTGCCGCAGAGCGAGAAGACGCCGTTTTATCCGCGCTCCCCCTATGCTGCTGCCAAGCTCTATGCCTATTGGATCGTCGTGAATTATCGCGAGGCTTACGGTATGCATGCGTCGAACGGCATTCTGTTCAACCATGAAAGCCCGCTTCGCGGCGAAACCTTCGTTACCCGCAAGATCACGATGGCGGTGGCGGCCATCCATGTCGGTCTTCAGGATAAGCTCTTCCTCGGCAATCTCGACGCCAAGCGCGACTGGGGCCACGCGCGCGAATATGTCGAAGGCATGTGGCTGATGCTGCAGCAGGACAAGCCGGAGGACTACGTCTTGGCGACGGGCGAGACGACCAGCGTGCGCCAGTTTGTCGAATGGGCCTTTGCCGATATCGGCATCACCCTGGAATGGAAGGGATCCGGCGTTGACGAGAAGGGCTATGACGCCGCCTCCGGCCGATGCCTCGTCGAAATCGACCCCCGGTATTTTCGCCCGACCGAAGTCGACCTTTTGCTTGGCGACCCGACCAAGGCGCGTCAGAAACTCGGCTGGCACCACAAGACGCCGGTTCGTGACCTCGCTGCCGAAATGGTGCGTGAAGATATCAAGCACTGGAAGGCTCAAAACTTCAGGAAAGAGCGCTGAGTGTCCGACTTGTCCAACAAGAAAATCTGGGTGGCCGGCCATCGGGGCATGGTGGGCAGCGCACTTGTGCGCAGACTTCACTCGGAAAATTGCACCGTCATCACCGCAACGCGGCAGGAGCTTGACCTCAAGCGGCAGGACGAGGTTGAGAGATTCGTTGAGGCGAACAGACCGGATGCGATCATCCTCGCTGCTGCAAGGGTTGGCGGTATTCTGGCGAACGATAACTTCCCGGCCGATTTCCTCTACGATAACCTGATTATTGAGGCCAATATCTTCGACGCCGCTCATCGCAACGACGTCGGCAAACTTCTATTCCTGGGGTCAAGTTGCATCTATCCGAAATTGGCGCCGCAACCGATATCGGAAGATGCCCTTCTGACAGGTCCGCTCGAGCCGACCAACGAATGGTATGCCATCGCCAAGATTGCCGGAATTAAGTTGGCGGAAGCCTACCGCAAGCAGCACGGGCGAGATTATATTTCGGCTATGCCAACTAATCTATATGGGCCGGGCGACAATTTCGATCTGCAGTCCAGCCATGTTCTGCCGGCGCTCATTCGCAAAGCCCATCTTGCCAAGCTGAGCGGGGCTTCGGAAATTACCGTCTGGGGAACGGGTACACCGCGACGCGAGTTTCTGCACGTCGATGATTGCGCCGACGCGCTCGTTTTCCTGTTGAAGAATTATTCGGATGCGCAGCACGTCAATGTCGGTTCGGGAGAGGATATCGAGATCATCGAGCTGACACGGCTGGTGTGCCGCATTGTCGGATACGAAGGGAGGATTGCTCACGACCTCTCGAAGCCCGATGGCACACCGCGCAAGCTGATGGGCAGTGACAAGCTGCGGAGCATGGGCTGGAAGCCGCGCATCTCCCTCGAGGACGGTATTCGTGCCGTATACAAATGGTTTTCGGGATTCGAAGGTGGGTCCGCTACGGCAAATTGATAAGAATTCTAGCGCGAGGTCGGAAAATAATGCTTTAGCGCGGAACATGGTTTCTGCCAGGGCAAGCATTAGTCACCACGATGCTGAACATGGTCATTCCTGGTGACTGATTACTGCAGATTCATTTGCAAAGCTTGAAATCGAACGTGCGCTGGAAAACCAGATGAATGATCACCTTCAAGGTAGGCTAAAACGGCTGAACTGGTAAATGTGACGCTGCGGCCGCTCTGAGCTTATTCCATAATTAAAGCCGGCTGGCACAATTGGCTCCGAATCAAAAGGCAGCGGGCCACGGGCTAAGGTCAAGCGCTGTCGCGACTGCAACTCCTGTCAAAGCGAGAGGTCAAGGGGTTGCTCCTGATTGTTGTAATATGTTAGGGGCAGCGATCCAAGCAGAGCGAAGACCTTTGCGGTCCAACGGCGCCGCCGCTTCCAGAGAGAACTTCAGCAAACGTGATACGCGGCCTATTTAATCATCGACGCCTGCAAATGCTTATAGCCTCGGCAATAAGCCTTCTCTTCCTGATATTCCTGCTAAAGGCAGTGGATTGGGAGGAAGCTATCCGCATATTTCGTAGCGGAATATCCGTGACATCGCTCCTGTGGTTTATGCTTGTTACCTTCGGCATTGCTGTGGGTTATGCGGTGCGATGGCGCCTGTTGCTGGACGGCAAGATCGGTTACGGAACGTCCCTCATGGCCTCCCTCCTCGGTCTGGGCACCAACATGTTCCTTCCTGCGAGAGGCGGAGATCTTTTACGCGTGCATTACAGCCGCGTCGTCGCGACTGTCCCCTACGCCGACGCTCTTGGCAAGCTTCTGATCGAAAAAATGGTTGACCTGGTGACGATCATTTCTGTCGGTATATTTTCCTTGGTCTTGCTGAGTCATACACTGAATTCCGAATACCGAAATGTTCTTCTGGTCATCATGTTTGGTGCAATAGTCGGGATATTTCTATCGGCAGTTCTGGTAAGGTTTTTCAGTGATCGGCTTGTCCCGATATTGCGACCCGTCTTCGGTCTCGTGCGACTGCAGGATTTCTTTGACCGTCACATTGTTTATTTCATCCGGAATTCCGCACGAAGCTTATCTCTTTCCGTGACCATCGTTCCTGCTACTCTGACGCTGATTTTGTGGCTTTCGGCATACGCGCTTGCATATATCTTCGTTGCCCGATTTGTCGGTGTCCCGCTGAGTTATCAAGAATCGTTGTTCGTGTTGTTTGCCGGCGGGTTGGGCCTGATGATCCCAGCTGCACCATCCGGAGTCGGTACCTTTCATGCATCCGTCGTTTCGGCATTCTTATTACTAGGGCGTTCTCCCTCGGAGGGGTTGCTCCTGGCGACGGCCGTTCATTTTCTCTTTTTTATGGTGTACGTTGTGCCTGCAGCCCTCATTCTGGGACATTGGCGCTTGAACCGCTTGGCGCCGAGGTAACTTATGCGGGACTATTTCTATTCTCAATTGAGGAAGTACATTGGCCTCTTTATCCTGGGCCAGAATTCCGTGGTCGAGATCGATCCGACGACGCCTCTGCTGATTGGTAAATTTCCTCAGGGCAAGATAGCGTTTCGCTCGAGAACGCACCCTGCAGAACCTGTGAATGAGTTTGACGAGCACAAGATCGTCAAGATCGAAGCCGTCGCTGACACCAAACCTGATTACCTTGTCATCAGCGGCCTCATCCATTACGAACGAGACATACAGAGCATGTTCGCTCAGGCACGTGCATTGTGTTCGCCTGAGACACGCCTTGTTCTTACCTACTACAGCAGTATGTGGCGGCCGCTTGCCACTCTCGCATCTAAGCTCGGTCTGCGCCGGCGGGTTCCTGAATCGAATTGGCTCGCCCATGAAGACGTCGAGAACCTCCTGACGCTCGAAGACTTTGAATTGATACGACTGGACCAGAAGATCCTGATCCCGCTTTACATCCCACTTATCAGTGCCTTTGTTAACCGCTACCTCGCTCCTCTTCCGCTTCTTCGAACTCTCTGCCTTATCAACATCGCGATTGCGAGGCCGAACGGTGATGCCGCGTCGAAGACCGTGCCGTCGGTGTCAATTGTAGTTCCTGCGAGGAACGAGGCAGGAAATATCGAGGATATTGTGAAGCGGTTGCCGGTTATGGGGCCGGATGATGAACTTATTTTTGTCGAAGGCAATTCAACCGACGCGACGTGGAAGGCGATCCAGGAAGCGCAACAGCGTTATGGCGGCGAACGCACCATCCTGATTGCCCAGCAGGATGGAAAGGGTAAAGGCGATGCCGTCAGGAAGGGTTTTTCGCTGGCCTCAAAGGACGTCTTGATGATTCTTGACGCCGACATGACGGTCCCGCCCGAGGATTTGCCGAAATTCTACAATGCCATCAAGGACGGGAAAGGCGAGTTCATCAACGGCACGCGCTTGGTCTATCCCATGGAAAAGGAGGCTATGCGTTTCTTCAACCTCCTGGGCAACAAGTTTTTCGCATTGGCTTTCTCCTTCGTTCTTGGCCAGAGATACAAGGACACCCTATGCGGAACCAAGGTGATCAGCCGCTCCAACTATCTGAAGCTTCAGGCAAACAGATCCTACTTCGGTGATTTCGATCCCTTTGGCGATTTCGACCTGATCTTCGGCGCCGCGCGGATGGGCCTTAAGATCGTCGAGGTTCCGATCAGCTATCGTGAAAGACTCTACGGTGAAACGAACATCTCGCGTTGGCGCCACGGTGCCATCCTGTTGGCCATGCTGGTTTTTGCGGCAAGACGAATAAAGTTTCTCTGACGATGGAATCCGAAAGCGCTCTCTATGAAGCCGATCTTGCTCAGACGCTGGCAAATCGCACGCGGCTAAGCGCAAATCCGAACCTGATGCACTGGTATGGTGAGCTCTACCAGGAGATGTTTCGGCAGGAACCGGATATTGCCACGAATACAGTTCTGGAAATCGGGAGCGGAACGTCGCCTCTCAAGGGCTTCCTGCCGAATGTCATCACCTCCGATGTGCTGAAGTTAGACTATTTGGACTTTGTCTTCGATTGCCACGAGATCGCGAGCTTGCCTGACATCGCGGACCACAGCGTCGATGTGATTACCATGACCAATGTTCTGCATCACCTGAAGGATCCCCTTGCTTTCCTCCGCGGAGCAACGCGAAAGCTCACAAAGGGCGGCAGGGTGTATGTGACGGAACCCTATTTGTCTTGGCTATCCTACCCGATGTACAAACTTCTCCATCATGAGCCGGTGGATTTCAGTATCCGCCGCCCGGTTCTTGATACCGTTCAGGGTCCTCTTTCGACCTCAAATCAGGCTATGCCACATATGATCTTCTTTCAGCGGCCGGACTGGCTCGCTGAGCTTGCAGATTGCTATAGCCTCGAGAAGACGAGGATCAGCTATTTCACCTCGCTCTCCTATATGGTGACAGGCGGGATATCGAGAAAGTATCCTGTGCCTGGTTGGGCTTATAAGCCTTACTTCAAGCTCGACAGAGCAATAGGCGCCGCGCTGCCCAAGGTGTTCGCCTCATTCTTCACGGCCCGCCTCACATCAAAAGAAGAGGTGTAGGGATGGTTTTGCTGCGTCTCGCCGATTGGCTCTATCGACACTGTTATCCCCTTTATTACCCTCTCTATTCCGTATGGAAGGCAGTTTCAGAACGACGTGAGCGCGCACTGATGCGCGAGATGATTTCGCCGGGCATGATCGTCGCAGATATCGGTGCAAATATCGGAATATATACCCGTATGTTCTCCGCTCTGACGGGAGCGACCGGCCATGTGCATGCCTTCGAGCCGGCGCCGGCGAACTTCGAAAAACTTGAAGCGACGGTAAGCGGCTTGTCGAATGTATCGCTGCGGCACGCCGCGGTCGGAGCGGCCAGCGGCACCACAAGGCTGTATGTTTCGGCCGAGCTGAATGTCGATCACCGAACATTCGATAGCGGCGACGGGCGAGTGAGCATCGACGTCCCATTGGTGAAGCTCGACGATTACTTTTCGCCGGGGCAGCGGGTCGATTTTATCAAAATCGATGTTCAGGGATACGAGTTGAGCGTTCTGCAGGGTGCCGAGCGGGTCCTGCGGGAGAATCACGACATTCGGGTATTCATGGAGTTCTGGCCTTACGGCTTGTCGAAAGCCTCGGTGAACCCGTCCCAGCTCACCAGATTCCTGACGATGCTGAATTTCGAGTTCCACAACATAGCGGAACCACCTGGCACTGCTTTCAATGACGAGAGCCTTGATCCAAATAACGCGGGCCAATATTGCAACCTGATCGTTGCAAGAAGAGCGCCCGCCAATCACAAAACCATTTAGAGGCGACCTGAGGACAATGTTATCCACCAGCAACAAAATCCTGATTGCTCGCACTCTATCCAAAGCTGTCTTGTTCGTCCGGGGTTGCGTTGGCCTACCCGCCACCGTGATCGCGAAACGCCGGGGAGTAAATTGGTCGCTCGACCTCAGAGACGGCGTTGATTTCGCGATCTACCTATTGGGCGGGTTCGAGGTCAGAACGCTCCACAGGTATAAAGAGCTGATCAAGGATGGAGACATCGTCCTCGATATCGGCGCCAATGTGGGTTCTCATACGTTGCCCCTGGCACAATTGGTGGGCGGAGCCGGCAAGGTAATCTCCTTCGAGCCGACCGCTCATGCATTTGCGAAACAGAAAGCCAATATTTCGCTCAACCCGACGCTCGCCCAGCGTATCGACGCATACCAGATGATGCTTATGGCAAGTGCGGCCGAAGCGATGCCCGAAGCGGTCTATTCAAGCTGGCCGCTGGAAGTTGCTGAAGATTTGCATAGCGAACACCACGGCCGCCTCATGTCGACACAGGGCGCGCGGCTCGGCACCCTGGACGAAACACTGCGGGATCTTGGGGTCGGCAAAGTCGATTTCATCAAACTTGACGTCGACGGAAATGAGCTTGCGGTTCTGCTTGGGGCGACGGTGACTCTTGAAAAGTTCCAGCCGCGCATAATGCTTGAATTGGCCCCCTATGTTTATGCTGAGAATCCCGGAGACTTCGACAGATTGTTGGAGCTTCTCTGGGAGGGCGGCTACGAGATTGGTGAAATGGCATCCGGCAGGAGGCTGCCCGAAGACGCCGGCAAAGTCCGCGCGATGATACCGGAAGGTGGCGGTATGAATGTGCTGGTTAGAAGCAAGAGCTCAAAGGAAGGTGGATAACTTACTTCGAGGATTATAGGATGGATGGGTGGGGAATTCTGTTTTCTTTCTCGCGAGGAAACGCGGCGATACCGGGCCGTGACGTGGAGCGTCGCTACCGCGACGGTTTCCTTTGTAAGGTTTGAGCGTTTGGATCCCGCCTTTCGGTCTGGCGCTTGCAGATGCTTTCAAATTTTGAAACCTGAGGATTGGTCACTGCATGGATGCGCAGTTCAATGAATGCATGAAGGTAGCGAGAAGGCTTGTCGACCCGAGCTTCCTTGAATCGTTGAAACGGCCTCAACCGCGCGCAATTGTCGTGGCGACCACGATGATCTGGTTTCAGATTGTGACCTCTTGGGCGATCGCGCTCCTCGGCCCCTGGTGGCTCCTGTGGCTGCCGTTCCTGATTAACTCCGCAACAACGCAGGGCATGTTGCTTTGGGTTCACGAGGCGTCGCATTTCCATCTCTTTTCCAGCCGCCGTAAAAACGATATCTGGTGCGATATGTTCTTTGCCGCCCCTGTTGGAATGTCGGTCGGCGCGTATCGACTACGCCACATGAGCCACCATGCACACCTCGGTACGGAGAAGGATGCTGATGGTTACCCCTATCGGGAGCCGATCAAGGGCTTCCGGGCGCTCGCGTGGGTCATGGTAAAGGCGCTGAGCGGTGGCATGGGCGTATGGCTGGCGGCTGACAAATATGGTGGTCTGGCTCGAAAGAAAGCATCGGGGAACTCGCTGTCGCCTTCCTGGCTGGCACCGATGGTGACGATCATCTTCAACGGCTTGCTGCTTGCACTCTGCATTGCCGCAGGCCGCTGGTATCTCTACATTTTTTTATGGGGCTATCCCATTGCTGCCGTAGCAATCGCCCTCAATATCGTGCGCACCATTGCGGAGCATCAGCCCGAGGACTATCCACTTTACCAGGACGGACAGGAACGGGCCATGATGCCGCTGGCCCGGACGACAGTCCCTAATTGGTTTGAGAAATGGCTTATGTACCAAGCGAATTTCAACTATCACATCGAACACCATCTTTTTCCCGCCATTCCGCAGCACAATCTCGCAAAACTTCATAGACACCTCCTCGAAGGCGGATTCTACGAGCATTTTCCGGGGTGCCTGCAGCGCAGCGGTTTTGCAAAATTCATTCGACTCTCGAGAAATCGCAGGAACGACGATTTCTCGGATTCGGTTCAAGATGCGTTGGCTCTCTAGGTATCGAACGCGACAATATGAACTCTCAAGTAACAACGCATATAAGATCGACCCCCACAACGTGCGGCTGTTGCGGCAGCAACAGCGCCACCGTTGCCGCTTCCGGGCGCGACTATATATATCACGGCAGTGAAGATACCTTCACATACGTCCGATGCGACGGATGCGGTCATTTCTATCTCAATCCGAGACCCGACATCACTGAGCTATCTTTGATGTACCCGGCCAATTACGGCACCTTCTCGAACAGATTTCAGGGCCGGGCAAACCTTCTTGGTAGAATAAAGACAATCGTCAATCGGAAGCGCCTGAAGAGCGTTGTCGCGCATCTCCCTTTGCGGGCAAGGGTGCTCGATGTGGGATGCGGCAATGGCGAACTTTTGCTTGCACTTCGCCAAGCACGTCCCGATCTTGAACTTTTCGGTCTGGATTGGCATTTCCCGGTTGAAACGCGTGCCGCTCTGGAAGGCCATGACATAGGTGTAATCGAGGCGCCGCTTGAAGCGGCGGAATTGCCGGCGCAGCCCTTTGATCTCATCGTCATGCTCCAGCTCATAGAGCACCTTTGGGAACCGGAAGAGAGCTTGCGGCGTCTCGTCCGCGCCTTGGCGAAAGATGGCCGGTTATTGATCGAAACGCCTAATTCTGACGGCTGGGATAAACAGATCTTCGCAGATGGTGCGTGGGGCGGATATTATTTCCCGCGCCATCTGAACCTTTATAATTTTGAGCGATTGGCTAGATTGTTGCGCAGGGTAGGCTTGGATGTCGAATCGCAACGCAGCCTTTTGGCGCCTCTAATATGGGCATATTCCCTTCAGGGAGCTGCACAGGCGAGATTCGGGTGGAAGAGTCCTGTAGCAAAGCTTTTCGGCGTCAAAAACATCCCATTGATCGCAGCTTTCGCGTTCCTGGACAGCGTCGCTATCGCCATCCGAGTTACCACTTCAAACCAACAAGCAATTGCGAAGAAGGTATAGTAGGAAATGTTGGTTTCCTTGCGATCACGCACATGCGGCTTGGGGAGCCGATCGCCTTAGATAGTCGCAATTACGGAGCCAGCATTTTCCGAGCTACTCAAAGGATTGGTTTATTCCAAGCACCGGAAAACCACCCAGTCAGTATTTGATCGTCTCGATGTGAATGAGATTTTGGCTGGGGAACCTGGATTCGAACCAAGATCGACGGAGTCAGAGTCCGCTGTTCTACCATTGAACTATTCCCCATCAGGCGAACCGGCGGCCGGTTCGGCTGGTGTGCGGCGCTTATAAACAAAAGCCCGAAGATTGCAAATACCTGTTTCGAAAAAAATCCGGCCTTGCCTGGGGCATGGCCAACTTATCCGCAAATCCCTTGTCCAAAAAAGAATTTGGCGATTTCGGCGGGCGCTGATATCTTCGCGCCAACGCAAAAATCGAATGAGCGCCAGCTGCATATCCCAGGGACTTGCGCGGCGCGATGGAAAACGAACGTGGAAGACCCCGAAGGCGGCGCCAAGCCGCAATTTGACGGGGCGTCGGCGGCAGGGCGCAGGGACGGCAAGAAGTCCAGGCGTCGCAAAGGCAAGCGTGGCGGGCAATCCCGCAGCGCGGCTCATCCCGCTTCGCATGAGCTTTCCGGCAATGCCGGACAGTCTGCGCGCCCGATAGAAGACGCAGCCGGGAATCCGGCCCGCAAGCGAAAGCGTCGCCGCCGTGGCGGCCAAGGTGCCGCACAGGACGGTTCAACTCACCCTCAGGCCATGGAACAGGCGGCAGCGTCAGCTCACCCCGGTCGGGCCGATGGCGATTCGGCGCCGAGCCGGCGTAACCGCCGCAAGCATCGCGGTAAGCGCGGACTGCAGGGCCGGCCGCTGGCGCCGGCAAAGCCTTCGCTGCAGCGTGAAAGCCATGTGCAGCAGACGGCGCGCAGTGTCGAGCCGCGCGAAACGCCGAATGGCGCGGTCGCGATCCGGAAGGGCCGTCCGGATGGTGATGCTCGTTCGGGTCGCGACGGCGATCGCCAGGCCGTGGAGCATGCATGGCCGGAAGAACTTTACGCCGCGCTCGATCTTGGCACGAACAATTGCCGTCTGCTCATCGCGCAGCCGACCCGTCCGGGCCAGTTCCGCGTCGTCGATGCCTTTTCCCGCATCGTCCGTCTCGGCGAGGGCCTTGCGGCAAGCGGCCGTCTGTCCGACGAGGCGATGGAAAGGGCGATCGAGGCGCTGAGGGTCTGCGCCTCCAAGCTGCGGAACAGGGAGATCCGCCGTATGCGGCTGATCGCGACCGAAGCCTGCCGCCAGGCGGTCAATGGCGAGGAATTCCTCGGCCGCGTCGTTGCCGAAACCGGCCTCGAGCTTGAAATCATCGATCGGGAAACCGAGGCGCGGCTTGCCGTCTCCGGTTGCTCGTCGCTCGTCGGGCGGGAGACACGCTCCGTCGTGCTGTTCGATATCGGCGGCGGTTCGTCGGAAATCGCCGTCATCCGCATTGGCGACAATCGCTTCAGCCGGCTGGCCAATCATATCACCCACTGGACTTCGCTGCCGGTCGGCGTCGTGACGCTGTCGGAGCGCCACGGCGGACGCGATGTGACGCCGGAACTCTTCGAAGGCATGGTGCGCGAGGTCGAAGGTATGCTCGGTGGTTTCGACTGCCCGGAGATCGAGATCGCCCAGACCGGCGACTTCCACCTGATTGGCACGTCTGGGACGGTCACGACCCTTGCCGGCGTCCATCTCGACCTGCCGCGTTATGACCGGCGCAAGGTCGACGGCATTTGGCTCTCCGATGGCGAGGTCTCGGCCATGCAGGCAAAACTGCTCTCCTGGGATTTCGAAAGCCGCGCCGCCAATCCCTGTATCGGGCCTGATCGCGCCGATCTAGTGCTTGCCGGCTGCGCCATCCTCGAGGCGATCCGCCGCCGCTGGCCGAGCCCGCGCATGCGCGTTGCCGATCGCGGCTTGAGGGAAGGCCTGCTGACCGACATGATGGCTGATGACGGTGTTTGGCGGCGCAATCGCAATCGCCGCGGCCAGCGGGCTAGATAGGGGAAGGCATGACCAAGGCACCGATCGCGGGAAACCGCACCGGCCGCAAGCTCGGCCAGCGCGTCAAGAACAAGAAGATGAAGGCGTCCTCCCGCCAGTGGCTGCAACGCCACATCAACGATCCCTATGTGCAGCGCGCCCAGCTTGAAGGTTATCGCGCCCGCGCCGCCTTCAAGCTGCTGGAGATCGACGAGAAATACCATATCCTGCGCGGCGCCAAGCGCATCATCGATCTGGGAGCTGCCCCCGGCAGCTGGTCGCAGATCGCCGCCAAGGTCACCGGCTCCACCGACGAGGATATCCGCGTGGCCGCGATCGATTTCCTCGAAATGGCCCAGCTGCCGGGCGTGAAGTTCCTGCAGCTCGATTTCCTCGACCCGACGGCGCCGGAAAAGCTGATGGAGGCCGTCGGCGGCACGCCCGATCTCGTCATATCGGACATGGCGGCACCCACCACCGGCCACCACCGCACCGACCATCTGCGCACCATGCACCTCTGCGAGGTGGCGGCCCATTTCGCTATCGACGTGCTGGGGGAAGGCGGGCATTTCCTCACTAAAACCTTCCAGGGCGGCACCGAGCGCGATCTGCTTGCCATGCTGAAGCAGAATTTCCGCCAGGTCGTCCACGTCAAGCCGAACTCGTCTCGCGCCGAATCGGTCGAGATGTTCCTGCTCGCCAAGGGCTTCAAAGGCCGCAAGGCGGAGGGCGAAGAGCAGGAAGCCTGATCTTCACGCCGATCCTGCCGACTTCGCGGCCGCCTATTTTACCGCCGGCTGCTCTGCTTCACCAGCCGATGCCGCCAGGTGCCTCGAGCGGTGGCCGGAAACGAGCGCGCCGGCATTGCGGTCCATCTTGAAAAAGGGAATAGTCGCAACGACGGTCAGCCCGGCGATGATGTAGAAGGCGAGGTGGAAATCGGCCACCTGTAGCGCCTCGCCGCGGAAATAGATCGAGGTTTCCAGGATCGCGGCTGCGACCGCGACGCCGAGCGCCAGGCTGATCTGCTGCATCACCGAACTCATCGATGTCGCCTGGCTGGCTTCGGCATCGTCGATCTCGGCGAAAGCAAGCGCATTGACGCCGGTGAACATGAAGGAGCGGGAGAAGCCGCCGAGAAGCAGCACGCCGATGATGACGAGATGCGGGGTTGCCGGTGTGAAGAGGCCGGTGATGACGGTTACTCCGGTTGTCACCATGGCGGCGCAGATAAGCGTTGTGCGGAAGCCGGTGGCGGCAAAGACGCGCTTGGCCATGAACTTCGTGGTGATCGCACCGATCGCCCCGGCAAAGGTGATGAGGCCGGATTGGAACGGCGTCAGCCCGAAGCCGAGCTGCAGCATCAGCGGCGTCAGGAACGGCATGGCGCCGACGCAGATTCGAAAGAGATTGCCGCCTGTGGTCGAGGCCCGGAACGTAGGGTTCCTGAACAGGTTGAGGTTGAGGATCGGCGCCGGGTGGCGCTTGGCATGGCCGACATAGAGGAAGCCGCTGGCAAGGCCGATCAAGGTGGCGGTGATGCCGATCATCGGGGGGAGGGCCGGCAGGCTGACCACCGACAGGCCGAAGACGACGCCTGCTGCCGCAAGCGAGGTGAGCACGAAGCCGGTGAGATCGAGCTTCGGCGGCGCCGTCGCTTCCACCTCCGGCAGCAAGATCGTCGCAAGCCAGATGCCGATGATGCCGACCGGAACGTTGATCAAAAAGATCCAGTGCCAGCTGAAATAGGTGGTGATGAAGCCGCCGAGCGGCGGACCGGTGAGCGGGCCGACGAGCGCCGGAATGGTCAGCAGCGCCATGGCCGAGACGAGGTCGCTGCGTTGCGTGGTCCGCACGAGGACGAGGCGACCGACCGGCGTCATCATCGCCCCGCCCATGCCTTGCAGAAAGCGGGCAAAGACGAATTCGATGAGGTTGGACGAGACGGCGCAGAAGATCGAGCCGACGACGAAGACTGAGATGGCAAGGCGGAAGATCTTCTTGGCGCCGAACCTGTCGGCCATCCAGCCGCTGACCGGAATGAACACGGCGAGCGCCACCATGTAGGAGGTCAGCGCGAGCTTCAGCGTGATCGGCCCGACATGGAGATCCCTAGCAATTGCCGGCAGGGCCGTCGAAATCACGGTGGAGTCCATCTGCTCCATGAAGAGGGCGACGGCGAGAATCAGCGGGACGATACGGTTCATAGGGGAGCCTTGATAGGCTGCGGATTGGATCAGGAAAGGTGCTTGCTGTGTAGTCCCACTTCCAAAGCCTGCCAATCCTTCAATCCGCCTGGATGACACGTTTGGTTCACGTCTGCGTGAGATGGCTTGTTCGACATTCTCGCCTGTCAAGATTGACATATGTTTGCTTCGCCGGGGCAGGGCCTCCGGCTGGCGAATTGTCGGGGCAGTGCGGCGAGACGCCGCGCATCATAGGGGAGTGGATATGGCAATTTCAACGCGAATGAAGCGACGCACGCTTTTTGCCGCAGGCCTCGGCCTGCTGGCGGCACCGATGATTTTAAGACAGAAGGCCGAAGCGGCCGCGACTGGAGAAAGCAGCAATATGAACGCAACGCCTTTGCCCGAAATCAATCAATTCAAGCTCGGTTCCTATAAGCTCACCGTCGTACGCGACGGCATCAACATTTCCGAAAAGCCCTATGAAACTTTCGGGACCAATCAGGATCCGGAAACCGTCAAGACTTTGCTGACGGCCAATTTCCTGCCGGCCGACAAGTTCGTGAACGGCTATTCGCCGGCCCTCATCGACACCGGATCGGATGTCATTCTCGTCGATACCGGCTTCGGCGCCGGCGGCCGCGCGCGGGGTGCCGGCCAGCTTGCCGAAGGCCTGAAAGCCGCCGGATATTCGGCAGACGACGTCACCATCGTCGCGCTCACCCATCTGCATGGCGACCATATCGGCGGGCTGATGGAAAACGGCGCGCCGGCCTTCAAGAATGCCCGCTATGTCATCGGCCAGGCCGAATATGATTTCTGGTCGAACAAGGCGCGCGAGGGTACGCCTGCCGAAGGCGGCCACAAGGCCGTGCTCGCCAATGTGACGCCGCTCGTCGAAAAAGCCACCTTCATCAAGGATGGCGACAGCGTCGCGTCCGGCATGACGGCGATGCTGGCTGCCGGTCACAGCCCCGGGCATATGGTGTTCCATGTCGAATCGGAAGGAAAGCGCCTGGTGCTGACCGGCGATACGGCCAACCACTATATCCTGTCGCTGCTGCGCCCGGATTGGGAAGTGCGCTTCGATATGGACAAGGCGCAGGCGGCAGCCGCCCGTCGCAAGGTTTTCGACATGATTGCCACCGATAAGATCGCCTTCCTCGGCTACCATATGCCGTTCCCGGCCGTCGGCTTCGCCGAGAAACAGGAGGCCGGCTACCGTTTCGTGCCGAAGACCTATCAGTTCGACATCTGATCGCCCGCATGTCGCCCGGAAGTGTGCGGCGGTAGCGCATCGTATCGACCAAGTTTGACGTGATGCGCTTTGGATGCATGGCACCCATGACGAGCCCGGCGCACATGCCGGGCTTTTTGCTATTTCCTTCCTGTCATAGACGTGTTACCAGCCCTCGCCAACTTCCAAGCAACTCATGCACACCGCCGGGGCGGACGATTCGTTTCCGGGACGGGTTGCATTTTTCTTAACTGAAGGAATTTGGCGATGGCACGCATCATAGAAACGGCAACCGGCGCGGACGCGCTCACCTTCGACGACGTGCTGCTGCAGCCCGGCCATTCCGAAGTCATGCCCGGCCAGACGAATATCGCGACCCGCATCGCCCGCGACTTCGACCTCAACATCCCGATCCTCTCTTCGGCCATGGACACCGTCACCGAAAGCCGGCTGGCGATCGCCATGGCCCAGGCCGGCGGCCTCGGCGTCATCCACCGCAACCTGACGCCGGTCGAGCAGGCCGAAGAGGTCCGCCAGGTGAAGAAGTTCGAAAGCGGCATGGTCGTCAATCCCGTCACCATCGGCCCGGAGGCGAAGCTCGCGGAAGCGCTGGGCCTGATGAAGTCGCACGGCATTTCGGGCATTCCCGTCGTCGAAAAGTCCGGCCGCCTCGTCGGCATCCTCACCAACCGCGACGTCCGCTTCGCCTCCGATCCGGAGCAGAAGATCCACGAGCTGATGACCAAGGACAATCTGGTCACCGTCAAGGAAAACGTCGACCAGCAGGAAGCCAAGCGCCTCCTGCATTCGCATCGCATCGAAAAGCTGCTGGTCGTCGATACCGAAGGCCGCTGCGTCGGCCTCATTACCGTCAAGGACATCGAGAAGTCGCAGCTGAATCCGAACGCCTCCAAGGATGGGCAGGGCCGGCTTCGGGCCGCCGCCGCCATCAGCGTCGGCGATGACGGCTTCGAGCGCGCCGAGCGCCTGATCGAGGCCGGCGTCGATCTTCTGGTCGTCGATACCGCTCATGGCCATTCGCAGCGCGTTCTCGATGCCGTCACCCGTGTGAAGAAGCTGTCCAATTCGGTGCGTATCATGGCCGGCAACGTCGCCACCTATGACGGCACGAGGGCGCTGATCGATGCCGGCGCTGACGCCGTCAAGGTCGGCATCGGCCCGGGTTCGATCTGCACCACCCGCATCGTCGCCGGTGTCGGCGTCCCGCAGCTCGCCGCCATCATGTCGGCCGTGCAGGCCGCACAGGATCAGGATGTGCCCGTCATCGCCGACGGCGGGATCAAATTTTCGGGCGACCTAGCCAAGGCGATCGCCGCCGGCGCCTCCGCCGTCATGATCGGCTCGCTGCTGGCCGGCACCGATGAGAGCCCAGGCGAGGTCTATCTCTACCAGGGCCGCTCCTTCAAGGCCTACCGCGGCATGGGCTCTGTCGGCGCCATGGCCCGCGGCTCGGCCGACCGCTATTTCCAGGCGGAAGTGCGCGACACGCTGAAGCTCGTTCCGGAAGGCATTGAAGGCCAGGTGCCGTATAAGGGGCCGGTCTCGGCCGTCGTCCACCAGCTCGCTGGCGGCCTCAAGGCGGCCATGGGCTATGTCGGCGGCAAGGACCTGAAGGATTTCCAGGAGCGGGCGACCTTCGTACGCATCTCCGGCGCTGGTCTTCGCGAAAGCCACGCCCATGACGTGACGATCACCCGCGAGAGCCCGAACTATCCGGGCGCCGGCCTCTGATCATGAAAGCGGGCAGCGCAATTCCCCTCTGGGTCGTTGCGCTGCTCGCAGCCCTCTGCCTTGCCGTGCTCGCCTGGACGACCTTCGGCTTCGTCGTCCCGTTCAAGCACGAAACCGGGCAGGCGGTGCTGGACACCTATTTCGCCGGTTACGACGAGTCGGCCGTCTTCCATATGCAGAAGCTGCTCGATGAGAACGAGACGGCGGCGAAGCTGCTCAGCGCCATGTATTTCGGGCCGGAATTGATCTTTCCGGCCTTGCTGACGGCGCTGCTGTTTCTCGCCTTCCTCCGGCTTGGCCCTGTCGGCTCATGGTTCGGCCGATCGCTTCATCCGCTCCTCGCCGGGGCGATCTATCTGCTGCCGTTCATCTACGGCATCGCCGACTACGGCGAGAACATCTCGAGCCTGATTGCCTTTAGCGACGGCGTCTATGCAGGCGCGGCAACGCACCTGCTGCCGTGGATGACGCGGCTGAAATTCGCGAGCCTCGCCATCTGCTTCATCATCATTGCCAGACTTGCCATTGCCCGTTGGCTCTCGCCGGACGAAGGCTGAAGGCGTTTATGGCCCGTCTCTGCGATTTAAGGCCGCGTTGGCATCCGGGCTCCCTTTCGGCTACTGCTCGCAGCGACGGCAAGAGCGGAAAGGACGCGATCATATGACCGGCTATCAAATCTTCTGGCCACTCGTCGCCCATGTGGCTCTGGTCTATGGCCTTTATGCGCTTCTTGGGCTTCGACGCGCTAAAATGGTCCGGGCCGGCAGCGTCGCGAAATCCGATTACCGCGAAAATCGTGGCGAGCCCGCCGAAAGCCTGGTTGTGAAGAACTGCCTGGCCAACCAGTTCGAATTGCCTGTGCTCTTCTATGCCTGCTGTGTTCTTCTCTATGTCACCGAGGCCGATAATCTTGTCTCCGTCTGCCTCGCCTGGCTCTTCGTCGCCCTGCGGTATGTGCATGCCGGCGTGCATGTCACCAGCAACGACTTGCGCTACCGCAGCCCGCTCTTCGCCGCCGGCTATGGAGTGCTGGCCGTCATGTGGGGCTGGCTCGCCGTTTGGATGGCGATGGGCTGACGTTCGCCGAACTCCTGCATGGTTCCTTGGATCGGGATTGATTTAGCAGGGAAATTACACAAGAATTCAAGATGTTGCAGTGTTCGTTCCGCCTCCGCAAAGACGCGCGGGGCTGTGGTCGAAGAATAATTTCAGGAACATGGTTACTAATATTTAAATTGATTCGTCTATTTCTGCGCGAGCGAAGTGTGGTGAGGACGATTTGCGAGCGAAGATAGGCGAGAAGACAGGCGGGGCGGCAATCCATCGGATGGCCACGCTTCGACTTGCGGCATCAGCCAGCAGCGTAGCGCTGGCGCTGATGCTGGCGGCAGAGCCGGGATGGGCGCAGCAGGTCATCGGCGGCAACGATACGGAGATTGTCGACGGCAACGATCCGGGCGGAACCGGTGCGGGCACGCAGCCAAGTCCATGGACGATCAACAACGACCTCCTCATAGGCGAGCAAAGCGGTGATGACGCAGCCCTCATCATCCGCAATGGCGGCGATGTCAGCAATGATACCGGCGTGTTCGGTGTCGATCCGGGCGCGGCCGGCACGGTGACGGTGACGGGGCCGGGCTCCACCTGGAGCAATTCCGACGACCTCTATGTCGGCCATCAGGGCACCGGCACGCTCAGCATCGAAGATGGCGGCGTGGTCGACAATGCGGTCGGATATGTCGGCTATTTCTCCGGCGCGAGCGGTTCGGTCACGGTCACCGGTGCAGGTTCGACCTGGACCAGCTCCCAGGACCTCACCATCGGCGACAGCGGCACCGGCACGCTCACCATCTCGAATGGCGGGACGGTCAACAGCGCCTCCGGCTATATCAGCAACGATTCCAGTGCTGTCGGCGAGGTCATTGTCACAGGTGCGAACTCGCTCTGGAACAATTCCGTTGAAGTGTCGGTCGGCACGGCGGGAGCGGGCACGCTGACCGTTTCAAACGGCGGCTCGGTCACCAGCAGCTTTGGTTATGTCGGCTTCAGTACAAACGGCAGCGGCGTGGCCAGCGTGACCGGCGCGGGGTCGAGCTGGATCAATTCCAGCGAGCTGTATGTAGGGGAATTCGGTTCGGGCAGCGTAACGATCGAGAACGGCGGCATGATTTCCGCTTCCGGAGTCATCGTCGCCGACGATTCGGGCGCCACGGGAACGGTAAACATCGCCGGAAGCGCCGGAAACGGGCGTGGTGTCCTGGAGACCGGTTATATCGACCGGGGGGCCGGTGACGCCAGCCTCGTCTTCGATGGCGGGATTCTGCGCGCAACGGGCAATGAGGCAAATTTCCTGGGCGGTTTCAACGCCGGGGATGTCATCTTCAATGCGGGCGGCGCCTTTATCGATACGAACGGCTTTGCCGTCGGTGTCGCCACCGATCTGCAAGGCACGGGCGGCCTTACCAAGCAGGGCACGGGCACGCTGACGTTGTCCGGGACCAACATCTATACCGGCGTGACGACGGTGGATGCCGGCACGCTGCTGGCCGGCAGCGCCGGCGCCTTCGTGCAGAATAGTGCCTATGCGTTCAATGGCGGCATACTCGATCTCGGCGGCTTCGATCTGACAATGGCGGAACTTTCCGGAAGCGGCGGCGAGATCGCGATCGGCAGTGCCGATCTCACGATCGATCAGGCAAGCGACAGCACCTATGGCGGCATATTCTCCGGCAGCGGCGATTTCACCAAGCTCGGCAGCGGCACTCTGCTCCTGACCGGCAACAGTTCGGGCTTTGCCGGTACGACGACCGTGGCGGACGGCCGCCTGACCGTCAATGGCAGCCTTGGCGGCATCCTGACGATGACGGGCGGCAGACTGGGCGGCTCGGGGTCCGTTGGTACGCTGAACGCCGGCGCGGGCGTCACTGTTGCGCCCGGCAACTCCATCGGAACATTGACCGTCGGCGGCAACCTCACTTTCGATCCGGGCTCCACCTATGAGGTCGAGGTCGATCCCGCCGGCACCGCCAGCGATTTCATCTCGGTCGCCGGCACCGCGTTTCTGAATGGCGCCACCGTCTCCCATGTCGGGATGAACGGCCACTACAAGCCCTTCTCCACCTATGCGATCCTGACCGCTGCCGGCGGGATCAGCGGCACATTCGGCGCGGTCACCTCCAACTATGCCTTCCTGGCGGCCGACCTCTCCTATGACCTGAACAATGTCTATCTGGAGATCGCGCGCAACGACGTGAGCTTCACCGACATGGCGGCGACGCGCAACCAGATTGCCGCTGCCGGGGCCGCCGAGCAGCTCGGAACCGGCAACGATATCTACGACGCGATCGTTACATTGCCGGACGACGAGTCGGAGATCCATGCGAGCTTCGATGCGCTTTCCGGCGAAATCCATGCCTCGATCAAGACGGCGCTGATCACCCAGAGCCTCTTTGTCCGCGAGGCCGCCAATGAGCGCCTGCGCTCCGCTTTCGGCGATCCCGGTGCCGCCGCGGTCCCGATACAGGCCTTGTGGCCGGGCGGCCCGGAACTGATCGCCGCCGATACGCCGGAAGGGCCGGTGTTCTGGAGCACGGCCTTTGGCGGTCTGAGCGAAGCATTCACGGATGGCAACGCCGCCACGCTGCGTCATCAGACCGGCGGGTTTCTCGCCGGCGTCGACACCACGTTCGATGAGGTCAGGCTCGGCCTGCTGGCGGGCTACAGCAACTCGGGCTTCGACCCGCGCCACCGCGCCTCATCGGGATCGAGCGACGATTATCACCTCGGCCTCTACGCCGGCACGCAGTGGGACAATCTCGCTTTCCGCTCCGGCCTTGCCCATACATGGCACGAGATCGAGACAAGCCGCCGCGTCGTGATCGGAAGCTTCGAGGACAGGCTCGATGCGAGCTATAGCGCCGGCACGCTGCAGGCCTTTGCCGAACTCGGCTATCGCTTCGATAAGGCGGCGGCCTCTTTCGAGCCCTTCGTCAATCTTGCTCACGTGGCCGTTCGCACGGCGGGCTTTACCGAAGAGGGCGGGGCGGCCGCGCTCGACAGTTCGAGCCGCACGACCAACACCACCATCGCCACCCTTGGCCTGCATGCCGAGATGGATATCCGCCTGGGTGGGACGAATGCCACCCTGCGCGGCATGTCGGGCTGGCGGCATGCGGCCGGCGATACCGTTCCGCTGGCGACGCATGCTTTTGCGGGAGGCGACGACTTCACGGTCGCCGGCGTCCCGGTGGCGCGCAACGCCTTCATCCTCGCTGCCGGGCTCGACTTCGACCTCAACCCAAGCGCTGCCCTCGGCATTGCCTATTCCGGCCAAATCGCCGAAGACGCGCAACAGCATGGCGTCAAAGCGACACTGTCGTTGAAGTTCTAACATCCGCTGACCTGCATCCCATGGCGACGAAGGGGCAGCGGCAGGCTACCGAGGTGCGGGGACGCCAATCGGCCCACTGATGAAATTATCCAGCAATTTTAAAGTGCTATGGTCGCCTTTTCGCGTCTGAGGAGACAATCGGTGCCATCGCGCGCCGATTTTCGCAGGCTTTTGCCGGTCGTTAAAATGCGAGCGTTTCCATTTACGGCGGATGAAGACCTGCATGTCATATCGGCCCGATGCGCTGGTTTGGGCGAGAGCTTCTTCCGCCGCGAAAAACGATAAGAATGGGAACGACATGGGCGCGGAAAGCGTAGATCGGATCGGCCTCCGCAGGAAGCCGAAGCAGGAGCGCAGTATCCAGAGGCTGGACCTCATTCTCGCCGCCGCTTCGAACATCATTGCAAAAAAAGGCGTCAGCGCCATGCGGATGACGGAACTCGCCGTCGCCGCCAAGGTGCCGATCGGCTCGGTCTATCAATATTTTCCCGAGAAGGCGGCGATCGTCAAAGCCCTGTTCGACCAGCACGCTTCGGCAATCCAGGCGAAGGCGGCGGCAATGTTTGCCGATGTACAGTCGCTGGACCAGGCGCTCGATCTCGTCTGCGCCACCATCGACTGGTACTATGAATCCTACCGCAACGACCCCGTCTATCTCGGCGTCTGGATGGGCACGGAGACGGATCAGGATCTCCTGCAGCTCAACATCGAGCATAGCGGGCGCGTCGCCGGCATCTTCCAGGACGCCGTCCGCCAGCTGGCGCCCGACCTCTGCGACGAAGAAATGTATGCGCGCACTTATCTCTTCAGCCACCTGATCGGCGCCGTTATCCGGCTTGCCGCCGTCAGCGAGGAGGCCTTGGCGCGGCGCATGCTCGACGAGTGGAAACGCGTCATCCGCGCCTCGCTTTTCGCCGCTACGGCGCCCAGCGCCGCCTGAGCGCCTCTACCAGCTCGGCACCATATTGGCGGCCTTCAGCCGCGGGTAACGCGCCTGGGCGGATTTGACGTCCGCCTCGAGATTGTCGTCGATGACGGCAGGCGTGATGTTGTCGAGGCAAGCGGTGATGTGGGCGGTAATCGCGTTCATCAGCGAGATCGAAACGCCCGGCCGCTTCATGATGCCGATCTGCACCGGCGGCAGCGCCGGAAACCCATCCGCCTGGCTCAGCACCTTCATACCCGTCCGCAGAGCCGATTCCGGCATCACAGAAACCGCCATGCCGGCAAGCACGGCGGCGGCAACCACGGTGCAGGACCAGCTGGTGAACAGGATCTGATGTTCGCGTCCCACAGCATCGAGCGCCGAGCAGGCGAGCTGGCGCCACTGGCAGTCGCGCCGGCCGACGGCAAGCGGTACCGGCGCATCGTCCCGGATCGGATGATTGGCCGAGCCGACCCAGCAGAGCGGCTCGGTTCTCACCACGTCGGACATGCGCTCGCGCGGATTGTGAGTGACAAGCGCGATGTCGAGCTCGCCCTTGTGCATGCGCTCGGCAAGGTCCACCGAAGGCTCGCAGACGATATAGAGTTCGACGTTCGGATGCGTCTTGGCGAAGCGGCCGATGATTTCAGGCATGTAGCGGTCGGCGTAATCATCCGGCGTGCCGATGCGCAGCGTCCCCTCCAGCCTGTTGTCGTCGAAGGCGGCGATCGCCTCATTGTTGAGGCGGATGATGCGCCGGGCGTAATTGAGCAGTTTCTCGCCCTCGACCGTCAGCCGGTTGCCGCGGCCGTCCTTGATGAACAGCTGCTTGCCGATGCGCTCCTCGAGACGGCGCATCTGCATGGAGACGGCCGATTGGGTCTTGTAGACCCTGTCGGCCGCCTTGGTGAAGCTGCCGGAATCGACGATGGCGATGAAAGTCTGCAACTGGTCGAGATCAAGAGGCGCGGACATGGTGTCACCCATAAAGATAGCTGATGATAATCATTAGAAACATTCGTTGGACTGATCAATAGGTCTTTGGCATCTTCGGGATGCAAATCAAGCAAAGTGAAGGACAGACACCCTGCCTGTCCAAGCAGAATCCAGCCTGATCCCTCCCGCATGACCTCGCGGGCGGGGTGGGTTGTTGCGTGCCCGAAGAAAGGAGAGTTCGATGCACACGACAGACCGAACAATAGAACTCGACTGCAGCAAGCTAACCCCGACGCTTTTCCAGCGTCTGGTGGCAGGCCTCGCTCCGCTGGTCTTCCTCTTTCGCGGGTTCCGCAATCGAATGGAGATCAATGGGCTGCATGATCTGAACGACAGTCAGCTAAGGGATATCGGCCTCACCAGGGCCGACCTTACCTCCGCGTTCCTGGCCTCGACCTTTTTCGAGGACCCGTCGGAACATCTGACGCGTTCGGCGCGCAGTCGCTGGCGCCTGCAGCTCTTCCGCCCTCACGAAGAGTAGGGCGTCGAGTTTCCCCGCAGGGTGATAGCCAATAGCCCTGCCGCTTGACCCGGTGATCGGCTTTCCCAAGCCATCTCCGGGTTTTTTTATGCCTTGGTTTCAGAAGAGGGTTTCGGCCGGTAAGTTTCGAAAATCGCTTCCAGGTTTTTCTGGTAGCTCTTCTGCACTTCGAGCCCGCTGTCGAACATGGCGTTCAGCATCTCGGCATAGGTTTCGGCCGTGGCCTTCGCCTCCTCCGTCGGAGGCTCGGGGGGCTTTGCTGCCGGTGATTTGGTCGCTGGCTGCTGACCGAGACCTGCCATCATTTCTTGGAAAGCCTTGGCAAAGGGATTGTCGAGGAAGGGGTTCGGCGCGGGCGTCGGTTCCGGTTTCGGCGTCGAAAACATCACCTGCATCGCCTGCGTGAACGGATTGTCGAAGATGTTAGGCACCGGGGCTGCCTTCGGCTTCGGCGCAAAGCCGGTGCTCTCCAGCCATTTCTGGATGCTCTCGCCCATCGCCGTGTTGACGAAGGGATTGACCGGCGAAGCCATCTGGCCGGTTGTCTGCTTGAAGAGCCCGCCCATCAGCGTGTCGGCCAGCACCGGCAGCATCTGCTTGTAGATGTCCTGGCCGATGCCGGTCATCTGCGCCGCCTGGGCGGCGATCGCACGCGAAACCTCCTTCGAGCCGAAAAGCTGGGCGAGGATGTTGTTGCCGTCGGAAATGCCCTCCGGCGTGAAGGCCCGGCTCATATCCTCGAAATAGCGCGCGTAGTTGCCGGAGGCGACGGCCTGCATCAGCCCGACGAAATCATAAGGGTTGCTGGTGCTGCGCTTCAGGCCGGCGGAAAAAGCGGGCATCAGTGCGGCCATAGCTTTGGTCGCCTGTTCCTGCGCCAGATTGAATTGCCGGGCGACCGCTTCCATCGCCGCGCCGTTCTGCGCCTGCATCATCATGTCGAAGAGTGGCAGCATGGAGGTCCCTTTCCCCGAGTCGTGACGCGTTGTAGCGTCACTATATCCGGAAATGGTAATGCGCAAACGGCTTTTTGCCAGAGGAACTTAGGGAGCTCGGGCGGTCTCAGTACTGATAGTCTTCGAAGACCGGCTCGACGGAACCCTGCCAGCGGCCGTTGTAGAGCGAAAGCAGATCCTCGGCGAGCGTCGCCTTCTTGGCGAGCACTTCGTCGAGCGGCGCCAGGAAGATGCTCTCGTCCTGGCCTTCCCCGTTGAGCTTGCCGCGCGCCTTGAGGCCGGCCCGCGATATGCCGATCACTTCGCGCGCCGTGTCGAAGAGCGCATGCCCGCGAAACTCAGCCTTCAGCCCTTGCGCCGGAACGGCATCGCGCAGGGCGCCGATCTCGGCAAAGCCCCAATCCTTGGTCAGTTCGTCGGCTGCCTCCAGGGCTGCGTCTTCGTAGAGCAAGCCGACCCAGAAGGCCGGCAGGGCACAGATGCGCCGCCACGGGCCGCCGTCGGCGCCGCGCATTTCGAGGAAGCGCTTCAGCCTGACGTCGGGGAAGAGCGTCGAAAGATGGTTGGTCCAGTCGCCCATCGTCGGCGCAGGATCGGCGACCTCGCCCTTCAAGGCACCGTTCATGAACTGGCGGAAGGTGACGTGCGTACAGTCGTGATAACGGCCGTCGCGGACGATGAAATACATCGGCACGTCGAGCGCCCATTCGGCATAGTCCTTGAAGCCGAAATCGTCGCGGAAGGTGAAATCGAGCAGACCGGCGCGGCGATTGTCGGTATCGCGCCAGATGTCGCCGCGCCAGGAGAGCAGCCCGTTCGGCTTGCCCTCGGTGAAGGGCGAGGATGCAAAAAGCGCGGTCGCCAGCGACTGCAGCTTCATCGAGACGCGCATCTTCTTGCGCATGTCGGCTTCCGAGGAGAAATCGAGATTCACCTGGATCGTACAGGTGCGGTACATCATGTCGAGACCCTGGGTGCCGACCTTCGGCATATAGCGGGTCATGATCTCGTAGCGCGACTTCGGCATCTGCGGGGTTTCCGCATAGGTCCATTTCGGGCTGCCGCCGATGCCGAGGAAGCGGATGCCCATCGGCTCGGCAATTTCGCGCAGCGTCGCCAGATGTTGGTTCGATTCCTTGCAGGTCTGATGGATCGTCTCCAGCGGCGCGCCTGACAATTCGAACTGGCCGCCGGGCTCGATCGAGATCGCGCCCATGCCGTTCTGTTCGGCAAGCCCGATGATGTTGCCGCCGTCCATGATCGGCTCCCAGCCGCTCTTTTTCTGCAGGCCGGTGAGCAGGGCGGAAATGCTGGCATCGCCGAAATAAGGAACCGGGCTGTTATCGGCGCGGAAGAAGGCGAACTTCTCGTGTTCGGTGCCGATCCGGAAGCGCTCCCGCGGCTTGTTGCCCGCAGCGAGGTAATCGGTCAGTTCCTGGACCGAAGAGAGCGGCGTCTGGTCGGTAGTATCGCGGGCCATGCGGGTACCTGCATTCGAAAAAGGCGCCCAGGGGGCCGGGCAATTGGAAGGTGATTAGGACCCAAGCCACGTATGTTGCAAGTGAAATTCTTTCAATGACGCATCAAAAAAACAGCAGTGATTTCCGCGTCAACCCGTTTTCGGCGTCACGTCCAGTCGCCGATCGCCGCCTGGACGACGGCGAGCGCCGCAACGGCTGCCGTGTCGGCCCGCAGGATGCGCGGTCCGAGCGGAATGGCGGTGACGAAATCGAGGCTTCGAAGCCGGGCGCGCTCTTCCTCCGAGAAGCCGCCTTCCGGCCCGACCAGCAGGGCGAGGTGCCTTTCCCTAATGGCGGACAAGACCGGCAGCGGGTTCTGCCCGGCATCGCCCTCGTCGCAATAGATGATGCGGCGCTCGCGGGGCCAACGGTCGAGCAGATCGGAAAGCCTCGCCGGTTCGGCCACCTCTGGGATGCCGAGGACGCCGCATTGCTCCGCTGCCTCGACGACGTTGGCACGCAGCTTGTCGAGATTGGTGATCTTTCCCTGCACGTGCTGGGTCATCACAGGCTGCAGCAAGCCGGCTCCCATTTCCACGGCTTTCTGCACGAGATAATCCAGGCGCCCGACCTTCAGCGGCGCGAAGAGATAATGCAGGTCGCAAGGCGCCGGCTGCGGCCGCGTCTCTTCCTTTGCCGTCAGCAGGATGCGTTTGCGTGTGGGGAAGGTGAGGCTGGCCTTCCACTCGCCGTCGCGGCCGTTGAAGAGCAGGATCTCCGCGCCATCCTCCATCCTCAGCACATTGGCGAGATAATTGAACTGGTCGGAATTTGCTTCCACGACGGCGCCGCGGGAAAGCGGCGCATCGACGAACAGTCGTTGCATGCGAAAATTGGCGCGCATTTGAAAACTCAGAAGTTCAGACGAAGAGGGCGAACATAGCCCAATAAATCATGGCCGCAAGCGTGGCGGAAACCGGCACGGTGATGATCCAGGCAGCGATGATCGTCATGAAATGCGAGCGGCGCACCAGATAGCGCCGTCGCCTCTCATGAACGTTCGGTTCCTCCGGCTCGTCGAGCTCCCACGTTTCGGTCTTGCGCCTGATATAGGCGATGCGCCGCTTCGAATTGCGGGTGTACCATTCGCGGAAGAAACCGACGCCGAAGACCGAGCCGACGGCGATATGCGTGGTGCTGACCGGCAGGCCGAGCCAGGAGGCGACGATGACGGTGAAGGCGGTTGACAGCGCGACGCAATAGGCGCGCATCGGGTTGAGCTTGGTGATCTCCTCGCCGACGAGGCGGATGAGGCGCGGCCCGAAGAGCAGCAGGCCGACGGAGATGCCGAAGGCGCCGATCAGCATCACCCAAAGCGGCGGGTGGCCCGCACCTCCGTCACCGCCGATGGCGGCGGAGTGGACGATTGCCGACAGTGGCCCGACAGCGTTCGAAACGTCGTTTGCCCCGTGCGCGAAGGAAAGCAGCGCCGCCGACCCGATCAGCGGCAGGCGGAACAGCACGCGCAGCGAGCTGTTGCGGTTTTCGAGGTTGCGCGCTTGCGCGAGCACGAGCGGGCGCGCGCAAAGCCAGCTCACCAAGCCGATACCGATCCCGATGAGGATGACGGTGAGAGACGGAAAGCGGCCGGCCGGCGACAGCTGCAGCACCATATAGGCCATGAAGCTGCCGGCCATCACAGCCACCAGGACCGGCACCCAGTGCCGCGCCGCCGCGATCTTGTCGTCGCGATAGATGATGAGCGTCTTGACGAGATAGAGCAGACCGGCGGCGATCAGCCCGCCGATCAACGGCGAAGTGATCCAGCTCGAGGTGATTTCCAGCATCACCCGCCAGTTTACCGGCTCGGGCCCGACGGCAGCGACGCCGGCGCCGATCACCGCGCCGACGATCGCATGCGTGGTCGAAACCGGCGCGTTCATCCAGGTTGCGAGATTGATCCAGAGGGCTGCCGCGGTCAGCGCCGCCATCATGATCCAGCCGAGCACCACAGGCGGCACCTGAACGGCATCGACGATGTTGGAGGAAATCGTCTTGACGACCTCGCCGCCGCCGATCGTGGCGCCGAGGACCTCGAAGATCGCGGCGATGATAAGCGCCTGGCCCATCGTCATGGCGCGTGCGCCGACGGCCGCGCCCACATTGTTGGTCACGTCGTTGGCGCCGATATTCAGCGCCATGTAGGCGGCAAGGGCCGCTGCCGCCACGACGAGCACGGCTCCGGGCCGGTCGAAGACGTAGACGCCGGCAAAAAGCATGGCGAGACCAAGGAAAATCAGCCCGAGACCGGGCGCCACCAGCCGCCG
Source organism: Rhizobium sp. R339 (assembly GCF_002211395.1). Lineage (NCBI taxonomy): Bacteria > Pseudomonadati > Pseudomonadota > Alphaproteobacteria > Hyphomicrobiales > Rhizobiaceae > Rhizobium > Rhizobium sp. R339. The sequence goes on along the minus strand of NZ_LOKV01000028.1, from coordinate 255,613 downwards.
CGCCACATGCTTGGCCGCGTCCTCGACATAGGTGATCTTATCGAGATCCTTGTCGAGCGTGCGTTTGGTAAGAACTGCGGGGCGTGGCGGCATTCGGTTTTCCAGAGATAAATCTGCTTCTACGCTGCTTTTTTAGCAGTGCAAGATGGCAGGATTCATTCCGCCGGAATTTGCTTCGCCGGTTTGGCCGAAAGCCTGTCGATCATCTTTTGCTTGAAGGCGAGGAAAAGGTGCCGCAGCTCCGGTTCGCGCACGCGATTGGCCGCCTCGTCGAAGGACACCCATTCGATGGTGCGCTCGCCCTTCTCTTTAAAGTTCTTCGCCATGTCGGTGACTTCGAGCGCATAGACCTGCACCTTGCAGATCACCTGCACCCCATCGCGCAGCACCTTCGGATAGGTATAGGCGCCGAGGGTTTCCGCCTCGACGGAGCCGCGGACGCCGGCTTCCTCCAGGGCTTCCTGCATCGCGACTTCATGGGCGCATTTCCCATTCATCGGCCAGCCCTTGGGAATGACCCAGCGGCCGGTGTCGCGGCTCGTCATCAGGAGCACCTCGACCTCACCGCTCTTCTTCTTCACCCGGTAGCACAGCGCGCCATATTGTTGTCGCGGCGGGCGCCGGAACATCAGTTGCACATCGGATGCCAATCTGGCGAGAAGAGTCAATTGTCGGGTCACCTTCGCAGTGGTTGTTAGGAATCACTCATATACGTGTATCACGGAAAGCTTACGCAATCCAAAACCGAGCACGGTCCGAAACGTGGTTTCACCGCCGTTCTTAGGGGAAATCGAGCTGGGGCAGGCTCAGAAATCCGTCACGACCTGTTTCGAATGCGCCATATTGCACAGGTGTACAATATGGCTTCGTCTTGCTTTCTAATCAATGGCGGGATCAATTGTTCCCCAATCATTTTGCGAATGTGGCAACTATGCGTCTACCGCCTCTCAATGCCGTGCGCGCCTTCGAGGCCGTTTGCCGTCACGGCAGCATTTTGAAAGCCGCCGAGGAGCTGAATGTCGTGCGCGGCGCCGTGCGCCAGCAGATCGCGACGCTCGAGAATCACTTCGGCCGCAAGCTCTTCACGCGCGAAGGCCGCAGGCTGGTTCCGACTGGCGAGGCAAGCGCTTTCGCCGAAGCCTCGGGCGCGGCATTCGACATCCTGCAGCGCGCCGCTTCGGAGTTCGAAAGTGCCGGAACGGGCCGCCTCCGCCTCGGCGTTCCCTCCGCCTTCGCTGTCTGGTGGCTGATGCCACGCGTCGCGGACATGCAGGCCGGTCTCGGCGATCTCTTGGTCGACATCGTGCCGATGACCGTGGTCGAACCGCTGCAGAAGCACCCGGAACTGGACGCGGTGATCATGGGCGGCGAATATCGGCCGGCCGCCGGAATTACCGCGCTACGCTTCATGGAGGACGAGTTCGGCCCGGTCGCCACGCCGGCGCTTGCGGCGATGCTATCGAAAGACGCCGCGGCAATGGCTGCGCAGACAATGCTGGTCAGCCGCAGCGCCCCGAAGCTCTGGGACGAATGGTTTGCCGAAAGCGCCACGCCGCCCGTCCTCTTTTCACGCCGCCAGGAATTCGAGGATCTGCTGCTGGCGCTGGGTGCCGCCCGTTCGGGGCTTGGTATCGCCCTTGCGCCGCGCGCCTCGATAGAAGACGATCTTGAGCGCGGGCGGCTGGTCGCGCCCTACGGCTTCATCTCCCGGCCGTCGGGTTACAGCCTCTGCTGCCGCACGCCCGATGCGAAACGGCCGGCCTTTGCCGCCTTGTCCGGTTGGCTGCTTCGTTGCGGGAAGGGGAGCTGAAAGGGCAGATTTTCTGCTCTTTCGTCAGAATAACCTCCATACTCGCCATCCTGTTGCTCCGCTAGAAATGGCCGGCGTCAGACGCAGAGGAGAAGATGATGGAAAGAACCGCAACCCGCATCGACTGGATCGGCAGCAACTGCCGGCTGCTCAGGGCGACGGCGGCCGAATTCGAACACACGCGCCCCTTTAAGGGCCTGTCGATCGGCACCGGCATCCATCTCGAGCCGAAGACGGTAGCGCTGTTGATGACGCTTCGCGCCGGCGGGGCGCATCTCGTCTGCACCGGCAACCTCAACAGCACCCAGCCTTCGACGGTCGAGTTCCTGCGTGCACAGGGCATCACCGTCTTTGCCACCCCGACGACCGATCCTGCCGCGCATCACCAGAGCCTGGAAGCGGTGATCGCCGAAAGGCCGGACCTGCTGCTCGACAATGGCGGCGATCTCTTCGCTATCGCCGCGGAAAAGCCCTACGCGAATTTGCTCGGCGGGACCGAGGAAACGACGTCGGGCCGCACGCGGCTGCTGCCGATGCGCGAGCGCCTGAACATGCAGATCCTCGTCATCAACGACAGCCCGATCAAGCAGTTCGCCGAAAACAGGCATGCCGTCGGCCAGAGCCTGTTCGAAAGCTATCTGCGCTTTACCAACCGGTCCACCAACGGCAAACGCGTGACGGTTTTCGGCTACGGCGCCTGCGGCAAAGGCACGGCCGCCTGTTTCCGCAATGCCTTTGCGACTGTCAGTGTCGTCGATATCGATCCGGTGACGACACTCGAAGCCCATCTCGACGGCTTCGTCACACCGCTGCGCGAGGCGGCGATCCGCTCGGCCGATATTCTCGTCACCGTCACGGGTTTTGCCGATATCGTCACGGCCGCCGACCTGCCGCTCCTCAAGGACGGTGCAATCCTGATGAATGGCGGCCATTTCCCGCGCGAGATCGACGTCGAAGCCTTTCGCCGCCATCCGGATGTCGGCGGCATCGATCGTTACGAGGCCGAGCATATCGAGACCTTCCATCTGAAGGACGGCCGGTCTTTTCACGTGCTCGGCGGCGGCCACATGGCCAATCTTGCCGGCCCGCGGCCGCTCGGCAATTCCGCCGAATCGATGGATCTCGGCTTCACGCTTCAGGCGCGCTGCCTGGAGCGCGTTGCCAGGGGTGAAGCCGGTGCCGGGTCCGGGTCCTGCGTCGTGCCGGTGCCGGCCGATATCGATGCGATGGTGGCGAACGCCTATCTCGATCTCTCGCGCTGACCCTGCCGTCTTCAGTCAGAGCTCCCAGTAGGGAACGGGTCCGTAAAGCTCGCTGAGATAATCGATGAACAGCCGCACCTTGGCCGGCAGGAATTGCCGGCTGGGATAGACGGCCGAGAGCGCGACATTGTGCGAGCCCTCATAGGCCGGCAGCACCTGCACCAGGCGCCCGGCCTTGAGCTCTTCGCCGACATCCCAGGTGGAACGCAGTGCGATGCCGAGGCCGGCAATGACAGTCTCGCGGATAACTTCGCTGGAGTTGGTGATCAGCATGCCCTCCGGCCGTAGGCTGAGCGGTCCGTCCGGCCCGTTCAGCCGCCAGGTGTCGTTGTTATGCGCCGGCAGGCAGCGGTGGTGTTTCAGCGCGTCGATGGTTTCAGGCTTGCCATGGGCGGCGAGGTAATCCGGCGAGGCGCAGAGCAGCCGGCGCACCGGCGCGAGCCGGCGGGCGACGAGGCTTGAATCGGTGAGTTCAGCGATACGGATCGCCAGATCGAAGCCGCCGCCGACGATGTCGGAGAATTCGTCGGTCAGCACGAGGTTGATTGCAAGATCCGGATGCGCCTCCATGAAGTCTTTGAGATGCGGAGCGATATGCATGCGCCCGAAGGAGGTCGGCGCCGAGATCTTCAGCGTGCCGTGCATCTGCGCCGAGCGGCCGGAAATATAGAACTCGGCCTCTTCCAGGCCGGCGAGGATGCCGAGGACGCGGTCGTAGAAGCCTTGCCCGGCTTCCGTCAGCGAAATCTGCCGCGTCGTGCGCTGCAGAAGCCGGGTTCCGAGCCTGTCCTCCAGCCGCTTGATGCGCTTGGAAACGACGGCGGGGGAAAAGCCGAGCGCCCGCCCGGCGAGCGACATGCTTCCTGTGGCCACGACCTTGGCGAAGATTTCGAGATCACCCAGATTGGTCATAAGGTTCTGCGGCTTTTTCCTCTTTTGGCATAAGTGCTTAGCATTTGCGCCGGTTTTGGGAAAGTGCTAAGCCGATCTCACGGCGGCAGGGAGGTTCGCGGCCGGTTCCCGCTGTCATTTTCCCGTCGTCAGGACTAAAACAGGATGATTTTAGGCCGGTTGGCCTGAGATCTGAATCCTGTTCTATTCTATTAAAGAGTGAGAGCATGATGTCGTCCGAAAACCCCGCACACTTTTCGGCATCATGCTCTGGGGAGAACGCCATGTCCGACGCCATTCCGTTTCTGAAGCCCCGTGCCGACGTGCTGGCGCGGCGGGCTCAGATCGTCGCCGATCTGACCGATCTCCTGCCGCCGGAATGCCTGGTCCACGAGGCGCGAGAGCTGGTGCCGTTCGAGACGGACGCTTTTGTCTCCTACCGGCGCCTGCCGCTTGCCGTCGCGCTGCCGCGCACGACGGCCGAGGTGTCTGCGGTCATGCGTTATTGCCATCGCTATGGGATTCCCGTCGTGCCGCGCGGCGCCGGCACCTCGCTTTCCGGCGGCGCTATTCCGCAGGAGGATGCGGTCGTGCTCGGTCTCTCCAAGATGAACGGCATCCTCGAGATCGATCTGGCGAACCGGGTCGCCGTGGTTCAGGCCGGCGTCACCAATCTCAATATTTCCGAATCCGTCTCCGCCGACGGCTTCTTCTATGCGCCCGATCCGAGTTCGCAGCTTGCCTGCACCATCGGCGGCAATATCGGCATGAATTCCGGCGGCGCCCACTGTCTGAAATATGGAGTCACCACCAACAATCTACTCGGCGTCAAAATGGTGCTGGTCGACGGCACGGTGATCGAACTCGGCGGCAAGGCGCTGGATGCGGCGGGTTATGACCTGCTCGGCCTCGTCTGCGGTCACGAGGGCCAGCTCGGCATCGTCACCGAAGCGACGGTGCGGCTGATCGCCAAGCCGGAAGGCGCGCGCCCGGTGCTCTTCGGCTTCGAAGCGTCGGAGGAAGCCGGCGCCTGTGTGGCCGATGTCATCGCCGCCGGCATCATTCCCGTGGCGATCGAATTCATGGACAAGCCGGCGATCGAGATCTGCGAGGCCTTCGCCCATGCCGGTTATCCCCTCGATGTCGGCGCGCTCTTGATCGTCGAAGTCGAAGGTTCGGAAGCCGAGATGGACGCCACGCTGAGAGACATCGTCGAGATTGCCCGCCGGCACGGTGTGAAGACCGTGCGCGAATGCCAGTCGGCAACCGAAGCGGCACTGATTTGGAAGGGCCGCAAATCCGCCTTCGGCGCCACCGGCCGCATCGCCGACTATATCTGCATGGACGGCACCGTGCCGCTCAGCCAGCTTTCCCATGTGCTGAAGCGGACAGCGGAAATCGTCGATCATTACGGCCTGCGCGTCGCAAACGTCTTCCATGCCGGCGACGGCAACATGCACCCGCTGATCCTCTTCAATGCCAACGATCCCGAGGATGCCGCCAGGGCGGAAGCGGCCGGCAACGATATTCTGAAGCTCTGCGTCGATGCCGGCGGCTGCCTGACCGGCGAGCATGGCGTCGGCATCGAGAAGCGCGACCTGATGCGGCATCAATATTCCGAGGCCGACCTTGCCCAGCAGATGGCGGTGCGCGCCGCCTTCGATCCCGGCTGGATCCTCAACCCCTCGAAGGTCTTCCCGCTCGAAGGACGCCCTGCAGCATGATCGATCTGATGCCGACGAGCGAGGAACAGGCGGCGGCGATCGTCCTCGCCCATGCGGAGATGAACCGGCCGCTCGCGATCTGCGGCGGTGATACGCGCTCGGGCTTCGGCAATGCCGTTGCCGCCGAAGATCGGCTGCGATCGACCAGGCTTTCCGGCATCCTCGCCTACAATCCCGGCGAGATGGTCATGACGGCTCGTTCGGGCACGCCGCTCGCCGAGATCGAGGCGGCGCTCGCCGAAGCAGGCCAGATGCTCGCTTTCGAGCCGATGGATCATCGCCTCGTCATGGGCAGGTCGGGCGAGCCGACCATCGGCGGCGTCTTCGCCGCCAATGTCTCCGGCCCGCGCCGCCTCGTTGCGGGTGCAGCCCGCGACAACCTGCTCGGCGTGCGCTTCGTCAACGGCAGGGGCGAGGTCATCAAGGCCGGCGGCCGGGTGATGAAGAATGTCACCGGCCTCGATCTCGTCAAGCTGATCGCCGGTTCGCACGGCACGCTGGGTTTTCTGACCGAAGTCACCTTCCGCGTGCCGCCGCGCCCGAAGACGGAACGGACCGTGGTTCTCTCCGGCCTCAACGATGCCGAGGCGGCAAAGGCCATGGCGACGGCGATGGCGCTGCCGGTCGAAGTCTCGGGCGCGGCCCATCTGCCTTTGACGGTGACGTGGAAATTCCTCGCCGGCAAGCTTCCGGAAGGCGAGGCGACGGTTCTGCGCATCGAGGGCTTGGCCGGCTCCGTCGACGTGCGCGTCGAAAAGCTTGCAGCGGCAATGTCTGCCTTCGCCACGGTCACGCGGCTGGACGAGAGTGAAAGCCAGAGGCTCTGGCGGGAAGTCCGCGACGTGCTGCCCTATGCCGACGGCACGACGCGGCCGGTCTGGCGCGTCTCTGTCGCCCCCGGTACCGGCCATCAGCTGGTGGCGGCGCTCCGCCTCGAAGCCGGCGTCGATGCCTTTTATGATTGGCAGGGCGGCCTCGTCTGGATGCGCATGGAGGCGGATCCCGAAGCCGAACTGGTCCGTCGCTACATCAAGGCGCTCGGCGGTGGGCATGCCACCCTCATCCGCGCATCCGCCGCGGCGAGGGCGACAACCGCCGCCTTTCATCCGGAGCCCGAGGCGGTGACAATGCTGTCGCGGCGGGTGAAGGAGAAATTCGATCCGGCCGGGATATTCAATCCGGGGAAGATGGGGTGAGAAGATGAGTTTGCGTCTGGGTTACCCCCCTCTGTCCTGCCGGACATCTCCCCCACAAGGGGGGAGATCGGCAAGAGGTTGGACCATTGCTCCCTCGCTGTTCTATCGGAGTTGCAGTAGCCCAGTTGTTTGGGGAAGCCATCACTCCGATCCGATCTCCCCCCTTGTGGGGGAGATGTCCGGCAGGACAGCGGGGGGTGCCATGGGCACTACGCCCGAGGTCTTCCCAAAGTGGAGGCCCCGCTAGATGCAGACGAACTTCACCCCCGCCCAACTCGCCGACCCCCATGTCGCCGAATCCGAGAAGATCCTGCGCAAATGCGTGCATTGCGGTTTCTGCACCGCGACCTGTCCCACCTATGTGACGCTCGGCAACGAGCTCGACAGTCCGCGCGGCCGCATCTACTTGATCAAGGACATGCTGGAAAACGGCCGCCCGGCCGATGCCGAGGTCGTCACCCATATCGACCGCTGTCTTTCCTGCCTTGCCTGCGTCACCACCTGTCCCTCGGGCGTCGACTATATGCACCTGGTCGATCACGCCCGCGCCCATATCGAGAAGACCTATAAGCGGCCGTTCATGAACCGGCTGACGCGCGCCATCCTTGCCGCCGTGCTGCCCCATCCCGGCCGGTTCCGCCTGGCGCTTAATCTCGCCCGCCTCGGCCGGCCCTTTGCCGGGCTGATGCGACGTGGCGCGCTGAAGCCCTTTGCCGCCATGCTGGCGCTTGCGCCGCGCCGCATTCCCGCTGCTTCGGCCTTCGCAAAACCCGGCACGCACGGGACTGAGATGGAAAAGCGCGGCCGTGTGGCGATCCTGACCGGCTGCGCCCAGCCGGTGCTCGACCCCGCCATCAACGAGGCGGCGATCCGGCTGCTGACGCGGCTGGGCGTCGAGGTGGTGGTGCCGGAAGGCGAGGTCTGCTGCGGTTCGCTCGTCCATCACATGGGCCGGGCCGAACAGGCGCTCGAAAGCGCCCGGGCCAATGTCGATATCTGGACGCGCGAGATCGAAGGGCAGGGGCTCGATGCGATCATCATCACCGCCTCCGGCTGCGGCACGACGATCAAGGATTACGGCCACATGCTGCGCCTCGATCCCGCCTATGCCGCAAAGGCGGCCAGGGTTTCGGGACTGGCCAAGGACATCACCGAATATCTCGCCACGCTCGACTTGCCCGCGCATATGCCGAAAGGCCTGACGGTCGCCTATCATTCCGCCTGTTCCATGCAGCACGGCCAGCGAATCACCCTTCAGCCGAAGCAATTGCTGAAGGCGGCGGGTTTTACGGTGCGCGATCCCGCCGAAGGTCATCTTTGCTGCGGTTCCGCCGGCACCTATAACATTATGCAGCCGGAAATCTCGGCGGCGCTGAAGGCGCGCAAGGTGAAGAACATCGAGGCGACCAAGGCCGATATCATCGCCACCGGCAATATCGGCTGCATCACCCAGATCGCCACCGGCACCGGCATCCCGATCCTCCATACGGTCGAATTGCTCGATTGGGCCTATGGCGGCGCTGTGCCTGAAAAATTAACGGGTTTGCCCTTAGCTTGATGCCTGCGACGGCCCGCCTGGCCGTTTTCGGGAGGTTAGGCGATGTGGCGCGGAATGATTGTTCTTGCGGGTTTGCTCGTGCAGGCGGGCATCGCCCACGCCGACAGCCGCTTTTTCTGTTCGGCCGATGACAAGCAAGCACGCTTCACGCTCGAAAGCGGTTTCGAAAGCGAAGCCGGCCATCGGCTCAACCATTTTCGCGGGGCGCTCGTTATCAAGGATGCCGCCCAGGCGACCGTTTTCGGAAAGCGCGTCTTCGAATCGCAGCATCTGACTAATCACTGGTCGCGTGACGGCGATCTGCTCCTGGAGGTTTTCGACGGGGGTAGTGACGATACCGGCGGAGCGACGCTGGATCTGGTCGTGGTCGCCGGCGAGCGCGGCAAGGCCGCGGCCAATTTCAGCGGCACCTATTCCCTGACGATCGCAGGCGGCAGCGAGCCCTACGCCGCCCAGGGCAAGGTCAGCTGCGGCACGAAATAGTGTAATTGCAGGAAAACCGCGAAGCAGTTTTCCGTCTCCCCAAAAAGGCTAGAGCGGTCCTGCTTTCATGAAGCTGAACCGCTCTAACATTGCAGCCGAAATTCAATATTACCAGTGGAACGACACGCCGACGTTGACGGCATTGGTGAAGATGTTGGTCTTCAGCCGGTCGCCGCTGTCGATCGGAACATCGACGCGCGAATAGGTGCCCTTGTATTCGACGAAGGTCGACCAGCGCTCGGTCACCTTGAAGTCGACGCCGGCCTGCGCCTGCAGCGTCACCCCGCCGAATTCATAAGCCCAGGTCTTGCCTTCGGGACGAATGACTTCGACATGCGGAATGTTCACGCCGATACCGGCGCCAAGATAGGGTGTCCAGCGGCGGGCGGGATCCTGGAAGCGGTAGAGACCGTTCACGGTGAGAAGGTTCAGGCCGTCGGTGAATTCGAAATGCGACCAGCCGGCCTTGGCGAGCGTGTCGTCGTCGGCATAGACCTTGTCATGGGTGTAATCGAGCGAGATGCCCCAGTTTGGCTTGTTGAAATCCTCGAGCCACCAGGTGACGCGGGCGCCGTAATAGGGCGGGCTGCCGAAGGACTTGCCTTCCCATCCGGCGGTGAAGCTCGTGCCGTCGGAGACGTCGACGCCACTGTGCGGTGCGGTCTGATAGCCGCCGTAAATGGAAAATTCCAGATCTTCCGCCGAGGCGGAGGCTGCAGAACAGACGGTGAAAAGCGCGATGCCCGCAAGCAGGGAGGCGGAGGAACGCAGCGCATATGTCATTGATTAGCCCCGATATTGCAAATATGTCGACTCTTAGGCAGCAGTGCCAGCTTTCCGCCGCAAAGTCTAAGGAAAAGAAAAGGCGCGTCAAAATGCGCCTTTCGTTTTTTCACAAGTGTTGCTCAGCCGCCGAACATCGTGCGCAGCACGTCGATGCCCCTGTCCTCGAACGCCACCTTGCCCTGCCGGTTGCCGGGGCCGATGACGATCACTTTCGTGCCGACGGGGGCGCGATCGTAAAGATGCATCACGTCGGCGTTCATCATGCGGATGCAGCCGGAAGACATGTTGAGGCCGATCGTCCAGGGCTGGTTGGTGCCGTGGATACGGAAGATGGTGTCGCGGCCGCCCTGATAGAGATACATGGCGCGGGCGCCGAGCGGATTATCCTCGCCGCCTTCCTGGAAAGCCGGAATGATGTGGCCCTTGGCGGCTTCGCGGCGGCGCATCTCGGCCGGCGGCGTCCAACTCGGCCATTCGGCCTTGCGGCCGATCTTGACGATGCCGGACCAGCCGAAGCCTTCACGGCCGACGCCGATACCGTAGCGGGTGGCGCGGTTGCCGCCTTCGACCAGATAGAGGTATTTGTTGTTGGTATCGATGATGACCGTGCCGATCGGTTCCGTCGTTACCAGGCGCACTTTCTTGCGCTTGAACTGCGGCTTCACATATTTCGGCATCTGCGCCACGCGCACGATCTGCGTCGGGCGCCGTGCGTTGTCGGAGCCGGCAGGCGCGGCAAAGGCAGATGTAGACATCAAGGACAGAACAAGTCCGGCCGCAGCCAGACCTGACATCAATTTGATCATGATCGATTCCCCTCAAGCAAATCCGCCTGAAGCTACATGAACTTCTGTCCGATTCAAGATCGGTCCGGCCGGGTAAAGCAAATTCGGGAGAGCAAGCCGCCTGTTCTTGCGGCTTGCCAGAGCATTTCCGTTTTTCGGGAAAACACGGAAACGCTCTATCATTTTGTTTTTACAAGAAAAATACTGCACGATTTTGCTGGAAGCGCTCCAGCTATTATGTGTGCCATTACATGACGATGACGCGGGTCCCGACGTTGACGCGGTCGTAGAGATCGACGACGTCCTCGTTGCGCAGGCGGATGCAGCCGGAAGAAACGGCGCTGCCGATCGACCAGGGCGCGTTGGTGCCATGGATGCGGTAGAGCGTCGAGCCGAGATACATGGCGCGGGCGCCGAGCGGGTTTTCCGGACCGCCGTCCATGCGCGCCGGCAGGTAATGGCCCTTGGCGGCTTCGCGGCTGATCATCTCGGAAGGCGGCGTCCAGTCCGGCCATTCCGTCTTGCGGGTGATCTTGTGGACGCCTGCCCATTCGAAGCCGGGCTTGCCGACGCCCACACCGTAGCGCCGGGCCTTGCCGCCTTCCATGACGAGATAGAGAAAGCGGTTGTTGGTATCGATGACGATCGTGCCGGGGTTTTCCTTGGTGTCGTAATCGACCATCTGCGGCAGGAATTGCGGCTCGATCGGGTTGCGGATCGCCGGTATGCCGGGTCTGATCGCCGATACGGTCTGAGGTGCTGCCTGCGGCGCCTGGCGCAGGACGCGGCGCTGGAAGAGGCCGCGCTGCTGGCGCTGGATGACCGGCCGCTGGTAGACGACGGGACGAACCCTGCCACCGAGCTGGTTGATCCACGGCGCGGTCAAATCGGGGCTCAGCACGACAGGCGGGCGGGTGGCGTAGCGGTCGTCTGCAATGGCGGCCGTGGAGAAGATGCCGCAGAGGGCTGCGGCAAGGACAAGGTGTTTCATCATCGGACGAACTCTCTACAAATGACCGAAAATGCGCTGGCGGCATATGTCCGCCCGCTGAGACGCTGCCACCTTTCCGCCAGCGAATGGTAAAGATCGATTCATGAAAGGCCGCCCGGCCGGATAAACTTTTCGTCAGGGTTACCGATCGGTTTGGAAAGACGGTTTTCAAATGGTAAAGCCGGAATCAGGCCGGAAAACCAAGCCGGCCACGGAGATCGAAGCGGACATGAGCGCGACTGGCATCATCATCGGCGAGGACGGCAGGAGCCGCTGTCACTGGCACGCCAACCTGCCGGATTATCTCAAATACCACGACGAGGAATGGGGCCGTCCCGTCACCGACGATATCCGCCTGTTCGAGAAGATATGCCTCGAAGGTTTCCAGTCCGGCCTTTCCTGGCTGACCATCCTGCGCAAGCGGGAGAACTTCCGCGCCGCCTTCGCCGGCTTCGATTTCGAGAAGGTCGCGCGATTCGGCGAGGAGGATGTGGCCCGCTGCCTTGCCGATGCCGGCATCATCCGCCATCGCGGCAAGATCGTCTCCACCGTCAACAATGCCAGGCGCGCCATCGAACTTCGGGACGAATTCGGTTCGCTCGCTCGCTATTTCTGGCGCTACGAGCCAGGCCACAACGAGCGTCCGGCGGTGGTCGACCGTGACCATATCGTCGCCAATCCGACGACGCCGACGTCGGCGGTCATTTCGAAGGATCTGAAGAAACGCGGCTGGACCTTTGTCGGTCCGACCACAGTTTATGCCTTCATGCAGGCGATGGGTCTCGTCAACGATCATCTGGAGGGCTGCTATTGCCGGCCCGAGGTGGAGGCGATGCGCAGCGCCCTGGTGCGCCCGTGAAAGATGCATTCATGAGAACGATGATCGCCGCCGCTGCCCTGTTTTTCGTGACCGCCCCCGCCATGGCGCAGGCGCCGCAGCTCGAGCCCGGCGAGAAGCTGGAAAAACTGCAGTTTCCAGCCGTCGCCATGCAGCTGAAGGGCTGGACGAAATTCGGCAACAGCCACGTCTATACGCTGCCGGTGCGCGCCGGCCAGCACGTGAAGGTCAGCTTTGCCACCAAGAGCAAGTTCGCCTTTCTCGCGATATTCGACCTGTCGAAACCCGATGACGAGGCCTTCTTCGGCACCGATGAGGACGGCTCGAGCTTCGAGACGACGGTCAAGGAAAACACCACCTGGCTGCTGCGGCCCTATTATTCCAAGGTTTCGCCGCGCCGAGGCCTCGGCGCCCCCTTCAGCGTCCTGATCGAGCCCTTGGCTGCTGCCCCGCAGCCGAAAGCACAGCCCGAACCGGAGCAGCCGTCGCTCTTTCCGAAGGCGCCCCCCAAGCCGCAATGAGGCGTGTTTGAATCCGGTCACGAAAGCCGGTCGATCAGCTCGCGCAATTCGCCGAGATGACCGATCTTGCGGAAGCGCGGTGCCTCCGTCGGCTCATCGACATGCTCCAGCACCCAGGTCAGTTCGTGTGGCACGAATACGCCGTAGCTGCCGGCGGCGATTGCCGGCACGATATCCGATTTCAGCGAATTGCCGACCATCATCGCCCGCTCCGGCCCGTCGCCCACCTTGGCGAAGATGCGGCGGTAGGTGACGGCCGTCTTGTCGGAGACGATCTCGACGGCATCGAAGAAATCGCCGAGCCCGGATTGGGCAAGCTTGCGCTCCTGATCGAAGAGATCGCCCTTGGTGATCATGACAAGCAGATATTTGCCGGCAAGCGCCTCCAGCGTGTCGCGCACATGCGGCATGGTCTCGACCGGATGGTTGAGAAGATCGCGGCCGGTATCGAGGATCTTGGCAATGACGCTCGCGGGGACCTTGCCCTCGGTGATCTCGATCGCCGTTTCGACCATCGACAGGGTGAAGCCTTTGATGCCGAAGCCGTAGTGACGAAGGTTGCGTTTTTCGGCTTCCAGCAGCCGCTCGGAAATCTTCGGTCCTTCGGCGAAATCGGCAAGTAGGCTGGTAAAATGAGCTTCCGTCAGTCGGTAATATTGTTCGTTCTGCCAAAGCGTATCGTCGGCATCGAAGCCGATGGTGGTCAGTGGACGCGTCGCCATATGCGCACCTCTTGAAATAGGGCCGGCAATCTATCGGCCGCCTGTGTCGAGACGAGGGCGGTTGCCTCCAGTGCGGGACGCGCGTTGAAAAGCGCGGCCGCCGCACTACATCGAGTTTGCCTCACCCAGCAGCCAGCTACGGCTGTGCCTGTCATGCGCAGGCCAATAATTAAAAAAATGAAGTTCTTGAGTTCGCAAGCCCCCTTGCGGCAGACACAAAGGAATTTTTCGACCATGCGTTACAATCAACTCGGAAATACGGGACTTTTCGTCTCGGAAATCTGCCTCGGCACCATGACCTTCGGCGAGGCCAAGCAGGGCAGTGCCTGGGGCGCCATCGCCGATGTCGACCAGAATGCCGCCGACCGGATCGTCGAGCGTTCGCTTGCATCGGGCGTCAATTTCATCGACACGGCCGACGTCTATTCTTTCGGCGAGTCCGAAAGGCTGCTCGGCCAGGCGCTGAAGAACCTCGACGTACCGCGTAAGGACGTCGTCATCGCCACCAAGGTCTATGGCGTGATGGGCGACAAGCCCAACGACCGCGGCGCCTCGCGCGGCCACATCATGGATTCCGTCGAGGCGAGCCTGAAGCGTCTGCAGACGGATCATATCGACCTCTATCAGATCCATGCGACCGATACGGTCACGCCGATCGAAGAGACGCTGCGCGCCTTCGACGATCTCGTTTCCCGCGGTCTCGTGCGCTATATCGGCGTTTCCAACTGGCAGGCCTGGCGCATTTCCAAGGCGCTCGGCCTGTCCGAACGCCGCGCCTTTGCCCGTTTCGAAAGCGTGCAGGCCTATTATTCCATCGCCGGACGCGATCTCGAACGCGACATCGTACCGATGATGCAGGAGGAGAAGCTTGGCCTGATGGTCTGGTCGCCGCTCGCCGGCGGTCTCTTGTCCGGCAAATATGGTCCCGGCGCGCCCGGCAATGGCGAAGGCCGCCGCGCCAATTTCGATTTTCCGCCGGTCGACAAGGACAAAGCCTGGGCCTGCGTCGCGGTCATGCGCGAGGTTGCCGAAAAGCACGGCGTCGGCGTCGCGACAGTCGCGCTCGCCTATATCCTCGCCAAGCCTTTCGTCACCTCGGTCATCATCGGCGCCAAGCGTGTCGACCAGCTCGACCAGAACCTGGCTGCCGTTAGGCTGAAGCTCGATGAGGACGATCTGAAGAGGCTCGACGAGGTGAGCGCGCTTGCGCCCGAATATCCGGGCTGGATGCTGACGCGGCAGGGCGCCGGCCGCCGGCCGGCGGACTTCGAGCCGAAGGAGTAAACGGCATTGCGTGAGGGAACGCCGGTCATCTCCGGCGTTCCCCTTTCACGAACGTTCGATTGCTTGCCGCGGGCCTTGAGCCAGGCGTTCATCTCGGCGATCTCCGCTTCCTGCGTCTTGATCACCGCTTCCGCAAGTTTGCGGATTTCGGGATCCTTGCCGTATTGAAGCTCGACCTTGGCCATATCGATCGCGCCCTGATGGTGAGGGACCATTCCGCGAACGAAGTCCACGTCGGCATCGCCGCTATACTCGATCATCATATCCTTGTGCATCCTGTCGTTCGCCTCGCTGAAAGCGTGGCTGGAAGCATTGTGGCTGCCCATCGGCTTGCTCATGTCCATGGACATGTCTTCGGCAAGGGCCGGGGCGGCAACGATGGCGAGCATTGCGGTAAGCGTGATGATTTTCAAAGACATGAGAGTTCCTTCCTCTGTCTGACAATAAATACGTCGGCAGTCGAAGCCGCCTGATCTGCGTGTAAAATCGGTTGTCAGCCCAGTCGGGGAGGAGGCGCCTGCGGAGCGGGTCTATTGTCGTCAAGGGCGCGGACGAGCGGCGGCGGGGGATAGCCGAAGGCGGGTTTTCCGTCGGCCATAACAATCACCGTCGGGGGCAGCAGAAGGCAGGCGGCGCAAAGCGGCATATGCGCGGCGTCTCCGCTCGCACAGGGATCTTTTGCGGGAGTGGTTTTTCCCGCTCCTTCGTGCATATCCATGCCGGCCATTTCATGATGCATGCTGCCGCTTTCGACCGCGGCCGGCGCATTCATCGACGCACACGTCGGACAGCCTGCCCATGCGGACATGGCGCTATAGACCAGCCAGCCGAGAAACATCGTGATGAGAGCGAGCGTGCGCATGACGTCCATATAGGCGAATGCCGGCCGCAAGCCAAGGACGGCCGGCAGTCACATCTCGATCACCAGGCGGCGATGACCTTGTGTTCGATCCGGTAATCCCGGCTCTCCTCGCCGAGCGGTGCGACCGGCCATGTCCAGGCCGCCTTTGCCGGCGGCGGCAGAATGCCGTGCAGCAGGTCGGCCTCCTCATGGATTTTGCTATTGCGGTCGATGACGGCATAGGCGATGTCGGTCACCAGGCAATGGCGGCAGGCAAGCTCGGAAAGCCCGGCCAGATGCGCGGTGATCAGCCGTTCCACGGTGTCGGCCGGCATCCCGCCGGTGGCGGCCTCGTAGCGCCGTTTCACGCCGCGGCCGATCTGCGACAGGAGATTGGCCGAAACCACGAGATCGAGATAGGGCACCGAACGCAGGAAGCCGAGCGGTTCGGGCTCTTTGCCGGCCGCAAGCTCGTCGTAGCCGGAAAGATCGCGCTCGATCAGCCGGACATTGCGGTAGCCCTTGGCCGACAGCCACAGGCGAACCGAGGCGAGGTGAACGAGATCGACCAGAACGACGGTGTCGAAGTCCCTTGCCAGTTCCTCGATCGGCACGTCGCGCAAGAGGCCGGAGCCGAGCACCACGGCCGTCCGCTTCTGCCTGAGACCGGCGGTCGCCGCACGTATCGCATTCCGGCTCATCTCCTCGTGTTCGGCCCAATCGCTGGCGCAGCGCCTGGCGCGCGACCAGAGATTGACCGAGTAACGGATGAACTTTCGATGCGGCTTGCCGGTGAGCGGCCATGTCGCGGCATAGAGAAGCGCTTCAGCGATCATGATGCATATCCCGCCTTCTGATGGATGCCTTCCCGTTCAATCGATTCTCGCAGCGACATCAAGACCCTTCGCCCTTGCCGCTCCCCGCCCGATCGGTTAGGAAACCGCCACTGTCACAGTCAGCGGAATTCCCGGAAATGAACGACAAGCAGAAGAAACCGCAAAAGCTCAAGGCCCGCCTGCCGCGCGGCTTCGTCGACCGTGCGGCGAGCGATATCCGCGCCGTCAACGAGATGACGGCTAAGATCCGGGAAGTCTATGAGCATTACGGCTTCGATCCTGTGGAAACACCGCTGTTCGAATATACCGATGCGCTCGGCAAGTTCCTGCCCGACAGCGACCGGCCGAACGAGGGCGTCTTCTCGCTGCAGGACGACGATGAGCAATGGATGTCGCTGCGCTACGACTTGACGGCGCCGCTCGCCCGTCATGTCGCCGAGAATTTCAACGAGATCCAGCTTCCCTACCGCACCTATCGCGCCGGCTACGTCTTCCGTAACGAGAAGCCAGGCCCCGGCCGCTTCCGCCAGTTCATGCAGTTCGATGCCGACACCGTCGGCGCGCCGGGTGTCCAGGCCGATGCCGAAATGTGCATGATGATGGCCGATACGCTGGAGGCCCTCGGCATCAAGCGCGGCGACTATGTCATCCGCGTCAACAACCGCAAGGTCCTGGACGGCGTGCTGGAGGCGATCGGCCTCGGCGGCGACGACAAGGCCGGCCAGCGGCTGAACGTGCTGCGCGCCATCGACAAGCTCGACAAGTTCGGTCCGGAAGGCGTTCGCTTGCTGTTAGGCGAAGGCCGTAAGGATGAATCCGGTGACTTCACTAAAGGGGCAGGACTTGACCCCGTAGCTGTGGAATTCCTAATCGCGGTAGTGCTACGGCAGCCTTACTTGGAAGGTGGAAAGTCCTCGAGAGCAGACGAGATTAATCAGGCGCTGAAAGAAAATAGCGTCTACAATCAGGGCTTCTCCGAACTCGATACAATCCATCATCTGGTAACGGCTGCAGGTTATCAGTCCGACCGCATCAAGATCGATCCCTCTGTCGTCCGTGGCCTCGAATATTACACCGGGCCCGTTTACGAGGCCGAGCTTCTCTTCGACGTCACCAATGAGAAGGGCGAGAAGGTCGTCTTCGGTTCGGTCGGCGGCGGCGGCCGTTACGACGGCCTCGTCTCCCGCTTCATGGGCCAGCCGGTCCCCGCGACCGGCTTTTCGATCGGCGTTTCCAGGCTGATGACGGCGCTGAAGAACCTCGGTAAGCTCGGCGCCAGCGAAGTGATCGAGCCGGTGCTGGTGACCGTCATGGACGGTGATGTCGAGGCGATGGGCCGTTATCAGAAGATGACGCAGCAGTTGCGCGCCGCCGGCATCCGCGCCGAGATGTTCCAGGGCAACTGGAAGAAGTTCGGCAACCAGCTGAAATATGCCGACCGCCGCGGCTGCCCCGTCGCCATCATCCAGGGCGGCGACGAGCGCGCAACCGGTGTCGTGCAGATCAAGGACCTGATCGAGGGCAAGCGGCTCTCCGGCGAAATCGAGGATAATGCCAGCTGGCGCGAAGCCCGCGTGGCGCAAGAGACCGTGCCGGAATCCGACCTCGTCGCCAAAGTGAAAGAGATCCTTGCCGCACAGGCGGAGGATCGCAAGAGGGCTGGCGGCGATGTCTGAGGCATACCCCCCTCTGCCCTGCCGGGCATCTCCCCCACAAGGGGGGAGATCGGCTAGGAGAGGCCTCTTGCTCCTACCAGACGCCTTAGATGGCCGAAACCATTTGGCGCACGCTCAATATTTCGGGAGGCCCGCGCGTCTTGCCGATCTCCCCCCCTGTGGGGGAGATGCCTGGCAAGGCAGAGGGGGGTGCGTTCCGACAAGCTCTTCGCCTACTATTCGGAGCGCGGCATGCCCCTGATCAATCTCCCCGAGTTCGCCACCGACCTTCTGGCCGAATTCGACGCCCGCAACGCCGAGCGCATCGATACGCCGGTCATTCAGCCGGCCGAGCCTTTCCTCGATATCGCCGGCGAGGATTTGCGCCGGCGCATCTTCATGACCGAGAGCGAAACCGGTGCCAGCCTCTGCCTGCGTCCGGAATTCACCATCCCCGTCTGTCTGCGCCACATCGAGACCGCGACCGGCACGCCGAAGCGTTATGCCTATCTCGGCGAGGTCTTCCGCCAGCGCCGCGACGGCGCCAACGAATTCTATCAGGCCGGCATCGAGGATCTCGGCGACATCAACATACCGAGCGCCGACGCCCGCGCCATCGGCGACGCCACCGCCATTCTTGCGCGCCTGCTGCCCGGCCGACGCCTGTCGGTGACGCTTGGCGACCAGGCGGTGTTCGAGGCGGTCGTCCAGGCGCTCGGCCTGCCGCTCGGCTGGCAGAAGCGGCTGATCCACGCCTTCGGCAACATGACACAGCTGGAGGCGCTGCTGGCCGGTCTCGTCAGTCCGCAATTCGTCACCGGCCTCGACGACGATATCGCCAAGCTTGTCGCATCAGGCGACGAGCAGGCGCTGGTCGCCCATATCGAGCAGGAAATGCAGGCGACGGGTTATTCGACCAATGCCAGCCGCTCGCCGCTGGAGATCGCCCGCAGGCTCAAGGAAAAGCTCATCCTGTCCGAAACGCGCCTCGACGATGCCGCCTTCCATGTGCTGGAAGAATTCCTGTCGCTCGATGTACCGCTCGTCAATGCGTCCGCGGCACTGGCCGGTTTCGCCGATGCGGCCGGGCTGAAACTCGGCAATGCGCTCTCCCGCTTCAACGGCCGGGTCGCCGCCCTTGCCAATGCCGGTGTCGATCTTTCCGGCATTGGATACCGCGCCGCCTTCGGGCGTCCGCTCGATTATTATACCGGTCTCGTCTTCGAGGTGACGGTGGAGGGATCGGCCGCGGTTCTGGCCGGCGGCGGACGCTTCGACAAGCTCCTGACCTTCCTCGGCGCCACGGACCGCATTCCGGCGGTCGGCTTCTCCTTCTGGCTCGACCGTATCGAAACCGAAAGAGCAGCCGCATGACCATCACCATTGCGCTTCCCTCCAAGGGCCGGATGAAAGACGACGCTTCGGCGATCTTCGAGCGGGCCGGCATGCCGATAACGGCCGTCGGCAACGACCGCTCCTATCGCGGCCGCGTCGAAGGCTGGGACGATGTCGAGGTCGCCTTCCTGTCGGCTTCCGAGATTTCCCGCGAACTCGGCAACGGCACCGTCGATTTCGGCGTCACCGGCGAGGATCTGATGCGGGAAGGTTTTGCCGAGGTCGACAAGCGCGTCGAATTCTGCGCCCGCCTCGGCTTCGGCCATGCCGATGTCGTCGTCGCCGTGCCGGAGATCTGGCTTGACGTCGAGACCATGGCCGATCTCGGCGACGTCGCCGCCGATTTCCGCGCCCGCCACTCCAGGCGTCTTGCCATCGCCACCAAATACTGGCGCCTGACCCAGCAGTTCTTCTCGAGCCAGCACGGCATCCAGCTTTATCGCATCGTCGAAAGCCTCGGCGCCACCGAAGGCGCTCCCGCTTCCGGTTCCGCCGATATCATCGTCGATATCACCTCAACCGGCTCGACGTTGCGCGCCAACCACCTGAAGGTGCTTCAGGATGGCGTCATCCTGCACTCGCAGGCCTGCCTCGTGCGTGCCCGCAGGGAAACCCATGCCGGCGAACCCGTCGTGCAGGCGATTATCGAAGCGGTGCGCGCCGCTCTCTGATTTCGGCCATCAATGCATAAAAAAACCCGCCGTCATTCAATGACGGCGGGTTCTGCATGTCTGGGAGGACGTCTGCTGGATCAGGCAGCCGCATAGGCGCCGCGGCGGGCATCAATCGAATAGGCACCGGCACCGACGGTGGCGAGCAATATGTACGCGCCGGCAAGCGTGATGTTCTTCATGACCATGATCTGGTTGAGAATATTCACGAGTTCCGTGCCGCTTGCGTAGGGCAGGTGGAAGGCAACGCCCGTGAAGACACAGAATGCGGCGAGCAGCCAGCCGGCGATGCGGACCTGGAAGCCAGTAAGAACCGCAAGGCCGGCGAGCAGTTCGAAAAGGCCTGCGACATAGGCCAACAGGGTTGCTGCCGGCAGGCC
Source organism: Rhizobium sp. R339 (assembly GCF_002211395.1). Taxonomy (NCBI): domain Bacteria; kingdom Pseudomonadati; phylum Pseudomonadota; class Alphaproteobacteria; order Hyphomicrobiales; family Rhizobiaceae; genus Rhizobium; species Rhizobium sp. R339. The sequence continues at coordinate 234,984 of NZ_LOKV01000028.1, read as the reverse complement.
GGCGCCGGCGATCATGCCCGCAGTACCGGCGGGATCGGTTAGCTTCATGAAACCGGAAAGGATGAACATGAAAGACAGAAGAATGCGGGCGATCAGGATGAAGGCGTTCGACATGGATGGTGTCTCCGTTGAATGGCTATGGAGATCTTAGTGCCCCCGGGCACGCTGTGGATCTCTGATATCCCTATCTCGCCTTTTTCTTTGGTTGTGCAAAGATAGACGGAAGGGGACACTTCGTTCAATAATATGAAACGACGCCCTCGCTTGCTTTTCCAGAGCCTCGTCTCCTATGGTCGGCACCCAACATGGAGTCTCCTATGGCAGATTTGTCCGCATTTCCGATCACGAGCCGCTGGCCGGCGAAAAATTCCGACATCATCCAGCTCTATTCGCTGCAGACGCCGAACGGGGTGAAAGTGTCCGTCGCCCTCGAAGAGCTCGGCCTCGCCTATGAGCCGCATTATATTTCCTTCGCCGCCAACGAACAGAAATCGCCGGAATTTGAATCCCTCAATCCGAACGGCCGCATTCCGGCAATCATCGATCCGAACGGGCCGGGGGGAAAGCCGATCGGCCTTTTCGAATCCGGCGCCATCCTGCTTTATCTCGCGGAAAAGACCGGCAAGCTCATCCCTGAGGATGCGGCCGGCCGCTACGAATGCATTCAGTGGGTGTTTTTCCAGATGGCGGGCATCGGCCCGATGCTCGGCCAGTTTGGGCATTTCTACAAATTCGCCGCCGACAAGGTCGCGAATAATTCTTATCCGGTGGAGCGCTATCGCGATGAATCCAAACGCCTGCTCGGCGTGCTCGAAGGCCGGCTGAAGGACCGCCAGTGGATCATGGGCGGTCAGTATACGATCGCCGACATCACCACTTTCACTTGGGTTCGCGGTGCCGATATCTTCTATGGCGGCCGCGAGGTTCTCGAATATGCGAAATTCCCCGCCGTCTCGGATTGGCTGGAGCGCTGCATCGCCCGTCCGGCGAGCGCCAGGGGGCTCAATATTCCCGTCAAGCCGGAGTAGCGATCCCTGCGCAAAGGCCGCTCTCGGAAGCGGCCTCAACTGCGTGACAGCCCTTGGCCTTGCGCCGAGGATATGCTGCCCTATTGAGCCCAGGCAGATACTCGGGACAAGCCCGAGTATGACGAAAGAGGAGTTGACCGGTTTTTTAGCAGCCGGACCGCTTTCAGCGAAGACCGTTATTTCACCCGCCCGCTTCTATCGCCAACTCGTGATCTGGTTTGCGCCTTCGAGCTTGAAGCGCGGGAAGATGAAGACGCCGGCCATGCTGCCGCTGTATTTCTCCTCGAGGCCGTTCGACTCGCCCATGCAGAAGAGCGGCTGGCGGAAGCCGTTCGGCATGATGATCGTCGTCGAAAAGCAGAAGGAGGAGCAGCGCGTCGCCGCCTGCTCGAACAGTTCCAGCACGTGGCTGCGATCCTTCGTGTCGTAGCAGCGGATGAGGTTCAAAAGCCCGCATTCCGGTGCGGAGAGACCGTGCAGCATCGAACTCCATTCACCGAGACGGATTACGCCGGTCGAAAAATCTCCGGCCCAGGCTTCGGAAACGGAAAACTGCGCCAGCATTTCGTGATTGCGATTGTTGTCGTTCAGCGAGCCGGGCATCAGGGGCATGGCTGTATTGGCTTTGGCGATCTTAAACAAGGCGTTCCCCAGTTCGGATGCGGCTCCTCCGCCGCACGCTCGGCAAACACAAAGAAACAGAATCACGCAGCAGCGGGCATGATGCCCGCGCTTCATCCGGCGATCGTTGCCACAGTCAGAAGCTCTCCGGAAACGGAGCCTTCGAAAGCCGAACCTTCTCGTATCGCCTTTTGCGCTCCGGCCTCGTCTATTGGCGAAAAATTATCGCCGGGCGCACGTCAATTGCAGCGCGGATTTATAGGGGCTTTTGCACAAACGGCAACGGCTTTTTAAGGGGTGTTCGGATCGGCGACGCTTGTCTAATTGCCTCAGCTCCGATTTGCCGTCCCAGCGACAGCGCCAAAAACGCCGCTTTGAGCGCTTTGAAAACGTTTCCACACTCTTCCAGACCCGAAAACCCGCCGCAACAGGGCATTCCCCTGCTTATTTCCGCGGCGGGAGAAATACACAGCGCCGCAAGCTCCACGAAAGCTTGCCGGACAGAAAAGGCAGCTCGCGCCATAAAATGGTGCGCAACGGATCGAATCGCCTGAACATGGGAATGAGGCGCAAAAGAAAAGGGCGGCCCGAAGGCCGCCCTTCCTATTCCGGATGTGCCGGAATGGATATCAGCGATGGCTTTCGCCTATCACATCATGTCCATTCCACCCATGCCGCCCATGCCGCCCGGCATAGCCGGAGCGTCCTTCTTCGGCAGCTCGGCGATCATGGCTTCGGTGGTGATCAGCAGCGATGCAACGGAAGCGGCATCCTGCAGGGCGGTGCGAACGACCTTGACCGGGTCGATGATGCCCATGCCGATCATGTCGCCATATTCGCCGGTCTGGGCGTTGTAGCCCCAGTTGTCCTGATCCTTGTCGAGGATCTTGCCGACAACGATCGAGGCTTCGTCGCCTGCGTTCTCAGCGATCTGGCGGGCCGGAGCCTGCAGAGCGCGGCGAACGATGTTGACGCCGGCTTCCTGGTCGTCGTTAATACCCTTGGAGGTGATCTTGACGGAGGAACGCAGCAGGGCAACGCCGCCGCCCGGTACGATGCCTTCCTGAACGGCAGCGCGCGTCGCGTTGAGGGCGTCGTCGATGCGGTCCTTCTTTTCCTTCACTTCGACTTCCGTCGAGCCGCCGACGCGGATGACGGCGACGCCGCCAGCGAGCTTGGCAAGACGTTCCTGCAGCTTCTCGCGGTCGTAGTCGGAGGTGGTCTCTTCGATCTGGGCCTTGATCTGGGCAACACGGCCTTCGATGTCGGACTTGGCGCCCGAACCGTCGACGATCGTGGTGTTTTCCTTGGAGATCGAAACCTTCTTGGCGCGGCCGAGCATGTCGAGCGTAACGCTCTCGAGCTTGATGCCGAGGTCTTCGGAGATCACGGTGCCGCCCGTCAGGATGGCGATGTCTTCCAGCATGGCCTTGCGGCGGTCGCCGAAGCCAGGAGCCTTGACGGCAGCGATCTTCAGGCCGCCGCGCAGCTTGTTGACGACGAGCGTTGCAAGAGCTTCGCCTTCGACGTCTTCAGCGATGATGAGGAGCGGCTTGCCGGTCTGGACGACGGCTTCGAGAACCGGGAGCATCGACTGCAGGTTCGAGAGCTTCTTCTCGTGGAGGAGAATGAAGACGTCCTCGAGGTCGGCGACCATCTTTTCCGGGTTGGTGACGAAGTAGGGGCTGAGGTAGCCGCGGTCGAACTGCATGCCTTCGACGACTTCGAGCTCGGTTTCGGCGGTCTTGGCTTCTTCAACCGTGATGACGCCTTCGTTGCCAACCTTCTGCATGGCTTCAGCGATGTCGAGACCGACCTGGCGCTCGCCGTTCGCGGAGATCGTGCCGACCTGAGCGACTTCTTCCGAGGTGTTGATCTTCTTGGCCTTGGCCTGGAGATCCTTGACGACTTCGGCGACGGCGAGATCGATGCCGCGCTTCAGGTCCATCGGGTTCATGCCGGCGGCAACGGCCTTGGCGCCTTCGCGAACGATCGCCTGGGCAAGAACGGTTGCAGTCGTGGTGCCGTCGCCGGCGATGTCGTTGGTCTTCGAAGCAACTTCGCGGACCATCTGGGCGCCCATGTTCTCGAACTTGTCTTCGAGTTCGATTTCCTTGGCGACCGAAACGCCGTCCTTGGTGATGCGCGGCGCGCCGAAGGACTTGTCGATGATGACGTTACGGCCCTTCGGGCCGAGCGTGACCTTGACCGCATCGGCGAGAATGTCGACGCCGCGCAGCATCTTTTCGCGCGCGGTGCGGCCAAACTTGATTTCTTTAGCTGCCATGTTTGTGACTCCTGAATTCGATTTGTTCGGGCAAAAAGCCCGTCAGCCATTTCGGGAAAGCGGATCGGCCAATCAGCCGATGATGCCCATGATGTCGGCTTCCTTCATGATCAGAAGGTCTTCGCCGTTGATCTTGACTTCGGTGCCGGACCACTTGCCGAACAGGACGCGGTCGCCAGCCTTGACGTCGAGAGCCACGACCTTGCCGGACTCGTCACGAGCGCCGGAACCGACGGCGACGATTTCGCCTTCCTGCGGCTTTTCCTTGGCGGTGTCGGGAATGATGATGCCGCCCTTGGTCTTCTCTTCGGACTCGACGCGACGAACAACGACGCGGTCGTGAAGCGGACGGAAATTGGTGCTTGCCATTGTCTAATCCCTCGATCGAATGACATTCGCGGACCGGAGTGGCCCACATGGATAGATGTTAGCACTCCCTTGCGGTGAGTGCTAGCGACGAGCATTTAGGGATGGCTCCAAGAGGAGTCAATGAGAGCAATCACGAATTTTTGTGCCGGAATTGTGAAGAGGCCGGAGAATTGCGGAGATTGCCGCCGAAACCCGGCCCGTTGCAGAATGGCGAAGAAAATGCCTTGCCATCGCCTTGCGCCTTTGCAATGTCACCGATGCTGAAGCAAATCGGGAAATTGAAATGGCCAGGCGGATAGAAAACTTCTCCGAGATCACGGATCGCTATGATGTGGTGCTCTGTGATGTCTGGGGCGTCGTTCACAACGGCGTCGATCCGTTCCCTAAGGCCGCCGCGGCCCTTCAGGCCGCCCGCGAGAGCGGCCTTGCCGTCGTGCTGATCACCAATTCGCCGCGCCTTTCCTGGCAGGTCGTCGAGCAGTTGCGCCATATCGGCGTGCCCGACAGCGCCTATGACAGGATCGTCACCTCGGGCGACGTCACGCGCGGGCTGATTTCGGAAGGGCCGAAGACGGTCTTCCTGCTCGGCCCCGAGCGCGACAAGGCGCTTCTCGAAGGCATCGGCGTCGAGCGGGTGCCGGCGGGCGAGGCGCGATCGCTGGTCTGCACCGGCTTTTTCGACGACGAGACCGAGAAGCCCGAGGATTACACCGACATGCTTCTGGATTTTCAGGCGCGCGAAGTGCCGATGATCTGCGCCAATCCCGATCTCGTCGTCGAGCGCGGCCACCGCATCATTCCCTGCGCCGGCGCCATGGCCGCCTATTACGAGCAGCTTGGCGGCAAGACCCGCATCGCCGGCAAGCCGCACCGGCCGATCTACGAGGCGACGCTGGCGGCTGCCCGTGAGCTGCGCGGCGATTTCCCCACCGAGCGCGTGCTCGCGATCGGCGACGGCATGCCGACCGATGTGCGCGGCGCCTTGAATTTTGGCCTCGACCTTCTCTACATCAGCGGCGGTATCCACGCCAAGGAATACACCTTGAACGGCGAAACCGACGAGGCGATCCTCAATGCCTATCTCGAACGGGAAAAGGCGGCGCCGAAATGGTGGATGCCGCGCCTTGCATGAAGAGAAGCCAGCCGATGACCGTCTTCCACCGCAATGAAACCCGGGAACCTCTACCCGCCCATCTCAGAGGCGGAGTGATTGCCATCGGCAATTTCGATGGTGTCCACCGCGGCCACCAGTCGGTGCTGAATCGCGCATTGGAAATCTCCAGGGCGCGTGGCATTCCCGCTCTGGTGCTGACCTTCGAGCCGCATCCGCGCACGGTCTTCCGGCCGCAGGCGCCGGTCTTCCGCCTGACGCCCGCGCCGCTGAAAGCCCGCATTCTGGAGACGCTCGGTTTCAACGCGGTCATCGAATATCCCTTCGACTATGAATTCTCGCAGCGCTCGCCAGACGATTTCATTCATTCGATCCTGAAGGACTGGCTCGGCGCCTCCGAAGTCGTCACCGGCTTCGATTTCCATTTCGGCCGCGGCCGCGAGGGCGGTCCGGCTTTCCTGATGAATGCCGGCCAGACCTATGGCTTCGGCGTCACGCTGATCGATGCCTTCCGCGACGAAAACGCCGATGTCGTCTCGTCGAGCCATATCCGCGCACTTCTGACGGACGGCAATGTCAGCGAAGTCGCCGGCATGCTCGGCTATCGCTATACTGTCGAAGCCGAAGTGATCGACGGAGAAAAACTCGGCCGCCAGCTCGGTTTCCCCACGGCCAACATGCGCCTGCCGCCCGAGGTCGAACTCGCCCCCGGCATCTATGCCGTCCGCTTCCGCCGCCAGGACGGAACGCTCTACGATGCCGTCGCCAGCTACGGCCGCCGCCCGACGGTGACGGAAAACGGCGCCCCGCTGCTCGAAACCTATCTCTTCGACTTCAGCGGCGATCTCTACGGCCAGCTCTGCTCGGTCTCCTTCTTCGGTTATTTGAGACCCGAACTGAAATTCGACGGCCTCGATCCGCTCGTCGCCCAGATCAAGCGCGATGAGGAAGAGGCGAGGGCGCTGCTGGCGGGCGTCGTGCCGCTCGGTGAACTCGACCGGAAGCTCTGCTTTTCCTGAGACGACATCAGGCAGAGGATTATCTCAGGCATCAGTAAGAACTCGGCCCGCCTTGGGATCGAATGCGGCGATTTCTTCTCTTCCTTTTCCCGGCAAAAACGCCTATGAACCGGCGCTATGACGAAACTTCGGCTGGCGATCACGATGCGAATTATCGGCCCGGCCTTCCGCGCGCGCTAAGCGGCCGGGAGGTCCGGGTTTTCGGCGCTTGCGAGCAGGCGCTTCCGCCGCCACCTATTTTCACGTCCGTTGCGCCCCTTCCTGGGCCGCCAGAAACGATTGTCACACATGACCGAAACAGCCGAAAAGATCGATTACTCGAAGACCCTCTATCTGCCTGAAACCGATTTCCCGATGCGCGCCGGCCTGCCGCAGAAGGAGCCGGAACTCGTTGCCCGCTGGCAGCAGATGGATCTTTACAAGAAGCTGCGCGCTTCCGCCGCCGGCCGCGAAAAATTCGTCCTGCACGACGGCCCGCCCTATGCCAACGGCAACATCCATATCGGCCACGCGCTGAACAAGATCCTCAAGGACGTCATCACCCGCTCCTTCCAGATGCGCGGTTACGACTCCAACTACGTTCCGGGCTGGGACTGCCACGGCCTGCCGATCGAATGGAAGATCGAGGAAGAAAACTATCGCGCCAAGGGCAAGGCCAAGCCTGACCTGACCGAGCCGTCGGCGATGATCGAGTTCCGCCGCGAATGCCGCGCCTATGCTGAAAAGTGGATCGCCATCCAGGGCGGCGAATTCCAGCGCCTCGGCATCATCGGCGATTTCGAAAACCCGTATCTGACGATGAACTTCCATGCGGAAAGCCGCATCGCCGGCGAACTCTTGAAGATCGCCAAATCGGGCCAGCTCTATCGTGGCTCCAAGCCGATCATGTGGTCGGTCGTGGAGCGCACAGCGCTCGCGGAAGCCGAAGTCGAGTACCATGATTATGAGAGCGACACGATCTGGGTGAAATTCCCGGTGAAATTCGTCGTGCGTGATGGCGCGGAAGCGAAGTTTCGTTTGTTGGATGCATCTGTCGTCATCTGGACGACCACGCCCTGGACGATCCCCGGTAACCGGGCGATCGCCTATTCCTCGCGCGTTGCCTACGGCCTTTACGAAGTCACGGCTGCCGAGAACGATTTTGGCCCGCGTCCGGGTGAAAAGTTGATCTTCGCCGACAAGCTCGCCGAAGAATCCTTCGCCAAGGCAAAGCTGCAGTACAAGCGCCTTGCTGACGTCACCGCTGCCGATCTCGCCGGCATCACCTGCGCCCATCCGCTCAAGGGTGTCGGCGGCGGCTACGAATTCGCCGTGCCGCTGCTCGACGGCGACCACGTCACCGACGATGCCGGTACGGGCTTCGTTCACACGGCGCCGAGCCATGGCCGCGAAGACTTTGATGTCTGGATGGCGCATGCCCGTGAGATCGCGGCGCGCGGCATCGAGACCAAGATCCCGTTCCCGGTCGATGACGGCGGCTTCTACACCGCTGACGCCCCCGGCCTGGAAGGCGCACGCGTCATCGACGACAACGGCAAGAAGGGCGATGCCAATGATCGCGTCATCAAGGCGCTGATCGAGCTTAACGCGCTCTTTGCCCGGGGCCGCTTGAAGCATCAGTATCCGCATTCCTGGCGCTCCAAGAAGCCGGTGATCTTCCGCAACACGCCGCAGTGGTTCGTCTATATGGACAAGACGCTTGCGGACGGAACGACGCTGCGCACCCGCGCCCTGAAAGCGATCGACGATACCCGCTTCGTGCCGGCTGCCGGCCAGAACCGTCTGCGCGCCATGATCGAACAGCGCCCGGACTGGGTTCTCTCACGTCAGCGCGCCTGGGGCGTGCCGATCTGCGTCTTCGTCGACGAGCAGGGCGCCGTGCTGCAGGATGATGCCGTCAACCAGCGCATCCTCGATGCTTTCGACGCCGAAGGCGCCGATGCCTGGTTTGCCAAAGGCGCCAAGGAGCGGTTCCTCGGCAACGAGCATGATCCGGCCAATTGGTCGCAGGTCATGGATATCCTCGACGTCTGGTTCGACTCGGGCTCGACGCATACCTTCACGCTGGAAGACCGCCCCGACCTGAAATGGCCGGCCGATCTCTATCTCGAAGGCTCCGACCAGCATCGCGGCTGGTTCCATTCGTCGCTGCTGGAATCGGCTGCGACCCGTGGCCGCGCGCCTTACGATACTGTTCTCACCCATGGCTTCACCATGGACGAGAAGGGCGAGAAGATGTCGAAGTCGAAGGGCAACGTCACCTCGCCGCAGGAAGTGATGAAGGATGCCGGCGCCGACATCCTGCGCCTCTGGGTCATGACGTCTGACTATGCGGACGACCTGCGCGTCGGCAAGACGATCATCCAGACCAATGTCGATGCCTATCGCAAGCTGCGCAACACCATCCGCTGGATGCTCGGCACGCTGGCGCACGACAAGGGCGAAGTCATCGCGCTCACCGATCTGCCCGAGCTGGAGCAGCTGATGCTGCACCGTCTCTCCGAGCTCGATCAGCTCGTGCGCGAAAACTACGACGCCTTCGACTTCAAGAAGATCGCCCGCGCTCTCATCGACTTCGCCAATGTCGAGCTTTCGGCCTTCTACTTCGATATCCGCAAGGATGCGCTTTACTGCGATGCGCCGTCGAGCCTTCGCCGCCGCTCGGCGCTCTATGTCATCCGCATGATCTTCGATTGCATGGTGACCTGGCTTGCGCCGATGCTGCCCTTCACGACCGAAGAGGCATGGCTTTCGCGCAATCCTTCGGCCGTCTCGGTGCACCTGGAGCAGTTTGCCCCGGTTGCCGAGGAATGGCGCAACGATGCGCTGGCCGACAAGTGGAAAAAGATCCGCGCGATCCGCAGCGTCGTGACCGGCGCGCTCGAAATCGAGCGCAAGGACAAGCGCATCGGCTCTTCGCTGGAAGCTGCTCCGGTCGTGTATATCGCCGATGCGGGCCTGCGCAAGGCGCTCGAAGGGCAGGATTTCAGCGAAGTCTGCATCACTTCGGGCATCACGGTGGCGGCGGATGCCGGCCCGGCCGAAGCCTTCCGCCTGTCCGAAGTGCCTGACGTCGCGGTCGTTCCCAAGCTTGCCGAAGGTGTGAAATGCGCCCGGTCCTGGCGCATCACCACCGATGTAGGCTCCGATCCGGAATATCCCGACGTCTCGGCGCGTGACGCTGCGGCATTGCGCGAACTCGGTATCTGCGCCTGAAGATATTTGCCGGGTGAATTGCCTTTATGGCGTTCATCCGGTAAAAGCTGCCTGAAAATGGCCGGATTTTTGCGTCAGGGGGACGGTTGTCCGGTTGGGCAACGATTGCACCGGTGGCTGGAAGGGTTTTCATGTTCGCAACGCATTGGTTCCGTATGGGCGCCTGCCTGTCTGTTGTCGTGGCGGGATGCTCCTTGGTGTCCAGTTGCGCCAGCAGCCCGACCTACGGCACCGACAAGACCGCCATGGAGCAGCTGACCGACGACCTCGGCCAGTCCGTGTCGCTGACCGGACCAGGCCCGAAGAACAAGGGCGTCAAATATTCCCCGCGTCCGACGCTGGTGATGCCGGCCGAGGGCCAGAGAGAGACTCTCGTGGCGCCGCAGCAGACGATCGCCAACAAGGACAATCCGCAGTGGCTTGAATCGCCGGAGGAAACCCGCGCTCGCCTGGTTGGAGAAGCCGACGCAAACTCCGACAATCCGAACTATCGCTCGCCGCTCGCCAGCTCGGCGATCGAAGGCGGTCGCCGCACGACGGAAGCCCAGACCCAGGCCTATCGCGAAGCCCGCGCCCTGCAGAAGGGTTCCTATGTCGATCAGCGCCGCTCGATCTCCGATCCGCCGCCCGGCTATCGCACCGTCGACGACCCGGCGAAGCTCGACGATGTCGGCGAGCCCGAGCTCAAGAAGCAGAAGAAGCGCAAGAAGGACGCGGCGATCGCCAACTCCGGCAAGCAGTGGTGGAACTTCCTGCAGTAACTTGTGCGGCGCTTAGGCGCCGCCTCCATTCAGGCCTCGGGAGAAGACGATGGCGCCCCGGGGCTACGGCGTCTCTCTCCGTTGCGAAAAGAATGTCCGCAAGATTTCGGCCGACTGAATCTCGTTGAAGCCGGAATAGACCTCCGGAACATGATGGCAGGTCGGCTGTGCATAGAATCGCACGCCATTATCGACAGCCCCGCCTTTTGGATCTTCGGCGCCGTAATAGAGCCTGCGGATACGCGCAAACGAGATGGCTGCCGCGCACATGGTGCAAGGCTCCAGCGTCACATAGAGATCTGCGCCGACAAGGCGTTCCTGTCCGAGGGCTTCGCAGGCGAGCCGGATCGCGACGATCTCGGCGTGCGCGGTGACGTCTTTCAGCTCGCGCGTACGGTTTCCGGCGTGTGAAACGGCGATATCGTCGACCACCACGACGGCGCCGATCGGCACCTCACCGCGCTCGCCGGCCGCGCGCGCTTCCTCAAGCGCCATCTCCATGAAACGATTTGTCTTCATGATCGCGACAATTTCCACTTAACCGCAGATGCGTGACCTGATAGACAGGCCCAAAAGGCAGGCAAACAACAAATGACATCCAAAGACAAGCCAAAACGCCCGGGCGCAAAGCCCTTTTCACGGGATGACAGGCCGAAAGCCGCTCCCAAGACGGGTGGCGCGAAGCCGGCAAAGACTGCCGCCGCGCGCTCGATCGCGGCCGAAGCCGATGGCGAGGCCAAGGCCGAGCGCATCTCCAAGGTGATGGCGCGCGCCGGCGTCGCCTCCCGCCGCGACATCGAGCGCATGATCATGGAAGGCCGTGTGACGCTGAACGGCACGGTTCTCGACACGCCCGTCGTCAACGTCACGCTCGCTGACCGGATCGAAGTGGACGGCGTGCCGATCCGCGGCATCGAGCGCACCAGGCTCTGGCTCTATCACAAGCCGGCCGGGCTGGTGACCACCAATGCCGATCCGGAAGGCCGCCCGACCGTGTTCGACAACCTGCCGGAAGAGCTGCCGCGTGTCATGTCGATCGGCCGCCTCGACATCAATACCGAAGGCCTGCTGCTGTTGACCAATGATGGCGGCCTCGCCCGCGCGCTGGAGCTGCCGGCGACCGGCTGGCTGAGGCGCTACCGTGTCCGCGCCCATGGCGAGATCGATCAGGAAGCGCTCGACAAGCTGAAGGATGGCATCGCCGTCGACGGCGTGCTCTACGGATCGATCGAGGCGACGCTCGACCGCACCCAGGGCTCGAACGTCTGGATCACCATGGGCCTTCGCGAAGGCAAGAACCGCGAAATCAAGAACGTGCTCGGCGCGCTTGGCCTCGACGTCAACCGCCTGATCCGCATTTCCTATGGGCCGTTCCAACTCGGCGATTTGCCGGAAGGCCATGTCATCGAAGTGCGCGGCCGCACGCTACGCGACCAGCTCGGCCCGCGCCTGATCGAGGAAGCCAAGGCGAATTTCGACGCGCCGATCTATAACGCCCCGGCTGTCGCCGCGGAGGAAGAGGCCGAGGCCGTTGCACCCGAGAAGCGTGAGCGGCCGCGCCGCGACGAAGACAAGCGCGAAAGGGCGCTGAGCCGCCTTGACACCAAGCGGGACGACCGCCGCGGTGGCGGGCGCCGCGATGACGATCGCCGCGACGGTGGCCGCCGGGATGATGAGAAGCCGAAGCGCTCCGAGCCGCTCGGCCAGCGCCGCAGCGCCAATGTCTGGATGGCGCCGGGCGCCCGGCCGCTCGGCGAAAAGGCGGCCGCGAAAGCCGCCAAGAATGAGCAGACCGCGCGCCGGCGCGGCGAACAGGCGCCGGCAAAGAGTACCGGTTCCCACCACATCGAGGATCGCCCGCGCACCCAGATCAATCGCGTGCGCGAGGAGGACGGCGAATGGATCCGCTCGAGCGAGCAGCCCAATCGCAAGGATGAAGGCGAAGGCCGCGGCCGCAAGCGTCCGTTCGGGGATCGTCCGGGCCGCGAAGAGCGCGGTTTTGGCGACCGCCCGGCGCGCGGCGACCGCCGTCCGCGCGAAGCAGGTGACGAACGTCCGCGTGCCAGAAACTCTGCCGGCGAAGGCCGTCCGGAGCGTCCGCGCGGCGACCGGCCTTTCGGCGATCGTCCTTCGCGTGGCGACCGCCCCTTCGGCGACAAGCCGCGCGGTGATCGCAAGCCGCGTACGGATGGCGACGAGCGTCCGCGTGCTGCCAGAGCCTCCACCGGTGAGGCCCGTTCGGAGCGTCCGCGCGGCGACCGGCCTTTCGGTGACCGTCCTTCACGTGGGGATCGGCCCTTCGGCGACAAGCCGCGCGGTGATCGCCGGCCGCGCGAAGACGGTGATGAGCGTCCGCGGGCAGCCAGAAGCTTCGCCGGCGAGGGCCGCTCCGAGCGTCCGCGTGGCGAGGGATCGTTCCGCGACAAGCCTTCGGATGACAAGCCGCGCGGCAAGAGCTTTGCGGCCAAGCCGGGCGGGCCGAAGAAATTTTCCGGCAAGCCGAAGGGCGCCAAGCCGGGCGGCGACAGGCCATCAGGCGGCCCGTCCAGAGGTGGTGCTAGAGGAAAGGGAATGACGCGCGGTGCGGATCGTCGGCGGTGAGTTTCGCGGACGGCCTCTCGCCGTGCCAAAATCCAACGATATCCGGCCGACTGCCGACCGGACGCGCGAGAGCCTGTTCAATATATTGAGCCATGCCTATCCGGAGTGCGTCGACGGCACCCGGATCCTCGACCTTTTCGCCGGAACCGGCGCTGTCGGCCTCGAAGCGGTCTCGCGCGGCTGTCGTCATGCGCTCTTCGTCGAAAACAGCGTCGAGGGCAGGGCGCTGCTTTGGGAAAACATCGACGCGCTCGGCCTGCACGGCCGCACGCGCATCCTGCGCCGCGATGCGACCGATCTCGGTAGCGTCGGCAATCTCGAACCTTTCGACGTGCTCTTTGCCGATCCTCCCTATGGCAAGGGTCTCGGTGAGAAGGCGATGGCGGCGGCGGCCGAGGGCGGCTGGCTGCGGGTGGGCGCGATCGCCGTGCTCGAAGAGCGCGCCGACGTTGTCGTTTCCGTCCACCCTTCCTATGTTTTCCTCGAAAGCCGCATCTTTGGCGATACGAGGGTGCATTTTTTCCGGTATCAGCCGCAATAGGTGGGAGCGCGGGGCGTGCAGCAGGCAGAGATCATCAGTCCGAAACTGCCTGCGATCAGCGATCTTCCAACGGTCGCGGTTGCCTTCGGCGGCGGCGGCGCGCGTGGACTTTCCCATATCCATATCATCGAAACGCTTGATGAGCTCGGCATCCGCCCCGTGGCGATTGCAGGTTCGTCGATCGGGTCGATTATGGGGGCCGGCATGGCCGCCGGCATGTCCGGCGCGGAAATCCGCGAACATGCGCTGGCCACCGTCGGCAACAAGACGGCCGTCGTCAGCCGCATCTGGGGCCTGAGGCCGGCGACCGTGCGTGATGCGGTGGCGAAAGGGATCCGCATCGGCCAGTTCAACCTGGAACGGATCCTCAAGGCCTTCCTGCCCTCCGAGCTGCCGGCGCGTTTCGGGGATCTACTCGTCCCGATGAAGGTGATCACCACCGATTATTACGGCCAGCACGAAGTCATCGTCGAAGGCGGCGAATTGTTCCCGGCGCTCGCTGCCTCTTCCGCCATTCCCGCCGTCTTCATGCCGGTGCGCTTGCACGGCCGGGTGATGATCGACGGCGGCATCAGCAATCCGGTGCCCTATGAATGCCTGATGGATCTCGCCGACATCGTCGTCGGGATCGATGTCGTCGGCGCACCCGAAGGCGACGGCACCCATATTCCGAACCGCATGGAAAGCATCTTCGGCTCCGGCCAGCTGATGATGCAGACGGCGATCACGCTGAAGCTGAAGCTGCGCCAGCCGCACATCTTCCTGCGCCCGACGGTCGGGCGCACCGGCGTCATGGATTTTCTCAAAGCGCGCGAAGTGCTCGCCATGTCCGTCGGGGTCAAGGACGATTTAAAATTCGCCCTCGACCGCGAGATCGAAGCGCGCTTGAAACGCTAGTTCTTACGGGGCATGGCCCTCATGGCCGCCGCCTGCGCCCTTCGATGCCTCGTCCATCAGCATGACAGTGCCTTCGAAGCTCGAGAAGAGCGCAAGCGCGGAAGAATCAAGGCTTGCCTCGGCCTCCTTCAGTCCGGCCGCCAGCCCGGCGGCGTCATTCGCCGAAAGCCCGAGCTTCTCCAGCGTCCCGGCCTCCCTGAGGCTGTCGCCGCTGCAGAGATAGGCGCTCCAGCCATGATGCGTCCTTTTCATCAGGACGCGCCCGCCGCGCCCATCCTGTCGCCAGCCGGCGATCGCCCAATCGGCCTCAACGACGACCGGCGAGGGGCTTCTCCGGCCTTTCGAACATTGTCTTCAGCGTTGCAACGATCGCCTGCTGAGGATCGTCCTCTGCAGATGCGATGGATGCGAGCAGCACGATGGCAAGAATGGCGATGATCGTCTTCATCTGATGGCCTCCCTCAAGCGAAAACGCGTTTCAAGGGCGGCACGAACCGAACGACGATCTGGTCGAAGGCGATCATCGCGAGAATGGCGAGCCCGCTCATCGGAAAAGCGAGGGAAAAGATGACGACGATCACCCACAGGCCGGAATAGACCGAGCGCCTTGGCGGCATGGGCGGCACGCCGAGGCGGCCGGACGGGCGCCTCTTCCACCACATGGCGACGGCGGTCACGCAGCTCAGGATGATGGCGAGGCAGGTTGCAAGCATCAGCAGCTGGTTGAAAAGCCCCCATTCCTGTCCCTGGTGAACATTGATGCCCCACTCGATCGCTTGGCCAAGGAAGGGATATTGACCGAAGCCGATATCGATCAACGGTTTACCGGAGTACTGATCGATATGGACGGTGCGTTCGCCGGAGAGATCGTCGGGATAGACGGAAGCGGTATAGACGCCCGTTTCGTCGGAAGGAATCGCCACTTCGAAGCCCGGCGTCATGCCGAGCCGCCTGGCGATCTCCACCGCTCTGTCGAGGCCGATCGGCTTGGCTGACTGCGCCGCGGCGATATCGGAAAGCGGGACGGGCGCCTTCTCGATGATCCAGCCGCTCTTCGGGAGAATATCCTCGGTTACTTTGCGCGACTTCGGCACGTCGTCCCAGAGCTGAACGGGGTAGCCGAGGCCCTGCTCGGTCAGCCAGGCATTGGCATTGGCTCCCCAATAGCCCGACCAGGGCATGCCTGTAATCGCCAGGAAGAAGATCAGCACACCTGCAAAAGCGCCGGTCACCGCGTGCATGTCGCGCCAGAAAACGCGGCGGCTCGGCGTTCCCCGCACGGTGATGACGCCGCCCGTCTGGCGTCGCGGCCACCAGAGATAAATGCCGGTGACGACGAGCACCATGGCGAAGCCGCCGGCAATTTCGGTCAGCAGGTTCGTCCCGCGGCCGAAATAGGCGAGGCTGTGGATGCGCTTGACGACATAGTTGAACTCGTTGGTCGATCCGACCGCGTCGAGCACCTTTCCATCATAGGGGTTGACGAAGACCAGCGTCGCGCCGGCCTCGCGGGAGGCGACGGTGACGATGGCCGATCGTTCCGGCAGGGCCGGATCCTTGTAGGAGGTTACGATGGAGCCCGGCACCGCAGATGCGGCGATCGCTGCGATCCGCTCGGCCGGGAGCGCCTTGCCGGCCGGCTGGACGACGTAACGGTAGCCGAAGAAGGTGCTGTTGATCTCATCCTTGAAGAGATAGAGCGATCCTGTGATCGCCAGGTTGAGCATGAAGGGGATGACGAGAAGCCCGGCAAAGAAATGCCAGCGCCAGATGGCGCGATAGAGCGAAACGCCATCGATGGCGCCCTCCACCGCTTCGGTAGCAGGAATGGTCGACATGAGAATGGATCCGTATCCACGGCCGATGGCACGCATGCAGGTCGGCCGGCGTTGAAAGGCGCGTTACGGCGCCCGCCGCAACACGAGGTTCAGGCAGGGGTCGGATGGAAAGGAGGCGCGCGAGGGCCGGTATTGGGCGGGAAAAGCTGGCGCTGGAAGGGCTCGTCGGGGATCGGCAGTTCGGCCGCGACGGCAAAAGGTATCGGAAGACCGGCGACATCAGCCGGCGCCGGCAGCAGGGTCGAAGCGCTGATCCGGCAGGCCTCGCAACCACGCGAATGGGCTTTGTCGTGCTGGCCCTGGTCGGACGTGTCGCTGACGGTCACGCATAGCGTCGGCAGCGTTCCATCGGGAAGCACATATTGCGAGAATTCAGCCGGACCGGGATCGGCGGCTGCAGTGGGAGCCTGATGGGCGAAGCCGACGAAGATGAGCGCGACGGCGCAGAGGATGCGCAGTGCCCATTGTTCGATTTGTCCTGCCCGCCTGCTCAACATTCCCTCACGGATCATTCCGATCGCCGGTTGATAGACGCTGCTCAGCGCTTGTTCAATGCGTCAATTTTGCAAACCGCAGGGCGATCAGGCATCCGCCGTCACATCCACCGTTCCGGCCAGCGGATCGTCCTCGAAGGGATCGGCAGCCCGTTTCGGCTTGACCAGCGGTTCGGGATGGACGGGGTGGGAAAACAGCATGTCGCGCCCGGCCTGCAGGCCTTCGGATACCTGCAGCACCAGACGCGCCTCGTCGCGCTTGCGGATATCCTCGCCGATTTCATAGGCGTCGACCTCGGCAACGCCCAGCGCCTCCAGTGTTCGCCGCCCGAAGAGCAGGCCGGATTCCAGGGTTTCGCGCAGCTCGTAATCGACGCCCTTGTTGCGCAGCTCGATCGAGTGGATGCGATCGTAGGAGCGCACGTAAAGCCGCGTGTGCGGATAGTCCGCCTGCACCAGTTCGACCACTTTGTCGGTGATCTCCTTCTTCTGCGTGCAGACCAGCACGATCTTCGCCCGGTCGATGCCGGCCGAGCGCAGCACGTCCTTGCGCGTGCCGTCGCCGAAATAGATGCGGAAACCGAAGGAGGAGGCCTGGCGGATGCGGTCGGCCGAAAAATCGATGACCGTGACGCTGCGCCCGCCGGCAAGCAGGATCTGGGCGGCGATCTGGCCGAAACGGGAAAAGCCGACCATCAGCACGTCGGCACCTGCGCCTTCGAAATCCTCGTCCAGTTCTTCCTCTTCATCGGCGCTCAGCAGCCGCTTGGAAAGCGCGGTTCCGATCGGCGTCAGCGCCATGGACAGCGTGACGATCGCCACCAGCAGAGAAGCCGTGCTCGTCGACATCAGCCCGGTCACACCGGCCGTGGTGAACAGCACGAAACCGAATTCGCCGCCCTGCGGCAGAAGGAACGCGATGCGGATCGCATCGTTGTGGGAAGAGCCGGAAATGCGGCAGAGCCCGTAGATGATGATCGCCTTGACCGCCATGACGATCGGCACGGCGACGAGGATGAAGACGGCGTTGTCGACGAGAACCTCGAGTTCCAGCGACAGGCCGACGGCGATGAAGAAGATGGCGAGCAGCACGCCGCGGAACGGCTCGATATCGGCCTCCAGCTCGTGCCGGTAGGAGGATTCGGCCAGCATGACGCCGGAAAGGAAGGCGCCCATGGCCATCGAAAGCCCGGCAAGCTGCATCAGGCTCGCCGATCCCATGACGACGAAGAGCGCGGCTGCGATCATCGCCTCGCGCGCGCCGGTCCGGGCGATGACCTGGAAGAGCGGCGTCAGCAGATAGCGGCCCATGACGATCATCGCCGCGACCGCGCCGATCGCCACCGCGAAATCCAGGAGCGGCGCGTTGCTGCCCTTGTCGCCGCCGTCGAGAATGGTGATCAGCGCCAGGAGCGGCACGATCGCCAGGTCCTGAAACAGGAGCATCGAGAAGGAGCGTTGCCCGTATTTCGTGTTGACGTCGCCGTCACCCTCGAGGATCTGCATGGCGAAAGCCGTCGAAGACAGCGCCAGGCCGAATCCGGCAACGATGCTGCCGCGCCAGTCGACGACATCGGAAAGCCGGGCGAGCGCCGTCAGCGCCAGTCCCGTCAGCACCACCTGGGCGGTGCCGAGGCCGAAGATATCGCGCCGCATCTGCCAGAGGCGGCTGGGCTTCAGCTCCAGCCCGATGATGAAGAGCAGGAAGACGACTCCGAGCTCGGCCACGGCGAGGATCTGTTCGCCGTCCGTGATGCCGTGGAAGACCGGGCCGATGACGATGCCTGCCGCGAGGTAGCCGAGCACCGTCCCAAGCCCGAGCTTCTTGAAGATCGGGGCTGCGACCACTGCGCCTCCGAGCAGCAGGATCGTTTCGGAAAAAAACTCGTTGGGCGCGGACATGCTGCAATTTCTTTCCATGGCGGGGAGCATGCGGGCAGCCCCGACAAAGAATCGGCGGCGGCGGCCTTGATGCCTGGGAGAGTGCACAATAAATGGAAGCCGAAGGAAAGGCCAAATCATGTCCTCTGAAATCGATTCCTCGACACTTCTTTCCCGCGCAACTCAGTTGATCGATCTGGCAAGGAAGGCTGGGGCCGATGCTGCCGACGCCGTCGTCGTCCGATCGCGCTCGCAATCGGTCAGCGTTCGCCTCGGCAAGGTCGAGGGCACGGAATCCTCCGAAAGCGACGATTTTTCGCTGCGCGTCTTCATCGGCAAGCGCGTCGCCAGCGTTTCGGCCAATCCGGGCTTCGATCTCCAGGCGCTTGCCGAACGCGCCGTCGCCATGGCGAAGGTTTCCCCGGAGGATCCCTTCGCTTGCCTGGCGGATGAGGCGAACCTCTCGAAATCCTATCCCGACCTGCAATTGCTCGACACGACGGAGGTCTCCTCCGAGATGCTGCGCGAGGCCGCTCTTAGCGCCGAGGCGGCGGCGCTTGCGGTCGATGGTGTCACCAATTCCTCCGGCGCCGGCGCATCGGCCGGCATGGGCGGCCTCGTTCTTGCGACCTCGCACGGTTTTGCGGGCAGCTACATGGCCTCCCGTTTCGGCCATTCCGTCAGCGTCATCGCCGGCGAAGGCACCGGCATGGAGCGCGACTATGATTTCGACAGCCGCCTCTATTACGCCGATCTCGACGATCCCTCCGAAATCGGCCGCCGTGCCGGCGAGCGGGTGGTCAAACGCATCAATCCGCGCCAGGTGCCGACCGGCAAGGGTGTCACCGTCGTCTTCGATCCACGTGTCGCGCGCGGCTTCGTCGGCCATATCGCCGGCGCGATCAACGGCGCCGCGGTTGCCCGCAAGACCAGCTTCCTGCGTGACAAGATGGGCCAGCAGGTGCTGAAGGCGGGCCTGTCGATCACCGACGATCCGCTGATCGTGCGCGGCCCGTCCTCGCGGCCCTTCGACGGCGAGGGCGTCTCCGGCGAGCGGCTGGTGATGATTGAGGACGGCGTGCTGAAGCACTGGTTCCTTTCGACCTCGACCGGCCGCGAACTCGGTCTTGAAACCAACGGCCGCGGCGTGCGCGGCGGCAGCGCCGTCACCCCTTCCTCGACCAACCTTGCCCTGGAACCCGGCGACGTCTCGCCGGATGAGCTGATCCGCAGCGTCGGCAACGGTTTTTACGTTACCGAACTGATCGGCCACGGCGTCAACATGATCACCGGCGAATACAGCCGCGGCGCCACCGGCTTCTGGATCGAGAACGGCGAGCTCACCTTCCCGGTGTCCGAGGTGACGATCGCCTCGAACCTCAAGGACATGTTCATGCGCCTGACGCTGGCAAACGACATCGACCGCAAGTTCGGCGTCGCCGCTCCCACCTTTGCCATCGAAGGCATGACGCTGGCTGGGCGCTAGAGCATGATGAGCGAGAGCGATAAGAGCCGCTGGCAGAGCGATCTCGCACTGATCGCCGATGCCGCGAGAGAGGCGGGCGCGGTCGCTTTCAGCTTCTTCAACCAGTCTCCCGAGGTCTGGTGGAAGAACGAGGACCGCTCCCCCGTCAGCGCCGCCGATTTCGCCGCCAACAAGACGCTCGAAACGATCCTGCGTAAGGCCCGTCCGGAGTATGGCTGGCTGTCTGAGGAAACCGAGGACGATGCCGCCCGCCTCTCGCGTGAGACGCTGTTCATCGTCGATCCGATCGACGGCACGCGCGCTTTCCTCGGCGGGCAGAAGGTCTGGTGCGTCAGCGTCGCGGTCGTCCATCACGGCCGGCCGGTTGCCGGCGTGCTCTATGCGCCGGCGCTGGAGGAGCTTTATGAAGCCGCCGAAGGCGGGGTGGCGCTGAAAAACGGGTCGCCCTTCAGCGTCTCGGACGCCGGACCGGAGGAGACGAGCCGCATTGCGATCGGCGAGGATTTGCTGAAAACCTTTGCGCCGGAGTTTCGCGACCGGGTCACGCGCCACAAGCACGTTCCCTCGCTCGCCTATCGCATCGCCATGGTGGCTGACGGCCGTCTCGAAGGCACCTTCGTCAAGGGCAATTCGCACGATTGGGACCTTGCCGCCGCCGATCTGATCCTCGCCCGCGCCGGCGGCGCTCTCGTCGATCTCGCCGGCAGGCCGATCCGCTACAACCGCGCCGACGTGACCCACAGGGTCCTCTGCGCCGCACCCGCGCCTCGCATCGATGAGTTCCTCACGGCCTTTCCGGGACGACGAGACAGTTGACGTTTCCGTCAAAATCCCGCAGATGGATTGGCGGAGGAGACTAGCAGAAAGAGAACAAGAAAATGACTGACTCCGGTGACAAGAAGCAGCTTTTGCACCTCGTTTTTGGCGGCGAGCTGGAAAACCTCGATGATGTGCAGTTTCGTGATCTGAGCGGTCTCGATATCGTCGGCATTTTCCCCGATTATGCCACGGCGCTGACGGCCTGGAAGTCGAAGGCGCAGCAGACGGTCGACAATGCGCATATGCGCTACTTCATCGTCCACATGCATCGTTTGCTCGATCCGCAGGAAAAGGCCAAAGGCAACTGACCTTTGGTCCATGCCGACGGCCAAACGCTCCTTGAGCGGGATTCGTGCATCGGCCGCCCGGCAGGCGGCTCGTTTGACGCATTCTGAACAAAATGATCGGCCATTCCGGCCGCAACGATAATTAGGGAATGGGGTTTGATGGCGATCGCTTTTGATCGGAGGCAGGCGCAATGAGCTCCCGGATGGCGCGGTTCGGTCTGAGCGCATATCGTCTGGCGGGAACCGTGGCCTCTCCTGTCGTCGGCCTCTATCTCACCTACCGCACGGCCAAGGGCAAGGAAGACCGCGCCCGCCGCCTCGAGCGCTTCGGCTATCCGAGCGCCAACCGGCCGCAAGGCCCGCTCGTCTGGTTTCACGCCGCAAGCGTCGGCGAAACCAACGCCGTCATCCCGCTGATCCGTGAAATCCGCCGCCGCGACATCCATGTCATCCTGACGACCGGCACCATCACCTCCGCCAGGCTCGCCGCCGAGCGCATTGGCAATGAGGCGATCCACCAATATGTGCCGCTCGACCTGAAACCCTCCGTCAGCCGCTTCCTCGATTACTGGCAGCCCGATTGCGCCATTATCGCCGAATCCGAGATCTGGCCGGCGACGGTGCTGGAACTCGGCCGCCGCCGCATTCCGCAGATCCTGGTCAATGCCCGCATGTCGGACCGCTCCTTTGCCCGCTGGCGCCGCCGTCCGGCAATCGCCGAGGCCCTGTTTGAGAACCTCGCCCTCGTCATCGCCCAATCGGACGTCGATGCCGAACGTTTCCGCGATCTCGGCGCCGTCCCCGTCATCACCTCGGGCAACCTCAAGGTCGATACCGACGCCCCGCCTTATGACAGCGCTGTCTTCGCCCGCTACAAGAAGCAGATCGGCGAGCGCAAGACCTGGGCGGCGATCTCGACCTTCGACGGCGAGGAGAATGCCGCCGGCATCGTTCATCGCGCCCTGAAGGAGCGTGATCGCCAGTTGACGATCATCGTGCCGCGCCATCCCGAGCGCAGCGACGAGATCGAGGCGGCTCTCGTCAAGCAAGGACTGAAAGTTGCCCGCCGCACCCGCGACGATGTCCTGTCGGCCGATGTCGATGTCTTCCTCGGCGATACGATCGGCGAAATGGGCCTTTATTTGAGACTGACGGAGGTCGCCTTCGTCGGCCGCTCGCTTTTTGCGGAAGGCGGCCAGAACCCGCTGGAGCCGGCCATGCTCGGCTGCGCCATCCTCTCCGGCGGCAATGTGCAGAATTTCCGCGAGTCCTATCAGAAGCTCGCGCGCAGCGGCAGCGCCCGCATGGTGCGCGATACCGAGATGCTGGCCAAGGGCGTGCATTACCTGCTGACCAATGATGAGGCCCGCCGCAGCATGATCGAGGCCGGCATCACCGCCGTGCACGACATGCGTGGGGCACTGTCGGCGACGGTGAGGGGGCTAGAACCCTATATCAATCCGCTCACCGTCAAGGCGCGACTGCTGCCGAAGGCCATGGCGCAGGTCTGAGGAGGCACGATGTCGGCTGCGGCGCATATCAAAGGCATTCTCTTCGACAAGGACGGCACGCTGCTCGATTATGACGAGAGCTGGCTGCCGGTGAACCGGGAGCTTGCGCGCATCGCTGCCGAAGACGACGCCGCCCTGGCGGACCATCTTCTCGCCGCATGCGGCATGGATCCGGTCACCGGCCATATCGTTCCCGACAGCCTGCTCGCCGCCGGCAATACCCGCCAGATTGCCGAAGGCCTCGTCGCCGCCGGCTCCAAGGTCGACGTCATCGAGCTGACGATCAAGCTCGACAATCTCTTTGCCAACGCCGCCGAATTCTCCGTGCCGGTCACCGATCTCGCGGCTTTCTTTTCCCGCCTGAAACAGCGCGGCTTCAAGCTCGGTATTGCCTCCAGCGACAATGAGCGTTCGATCCGCCAGACGGCCCAGCGTTTCGGCATTTCCGAATATGTCGATTACATCGCCGGTTACGACAGCGGCTTCGGCGTCAAGCCGGAGCCCGGCATGGTCCTCGGCTTCTGCGCCGCGACCGGTCTTTCGCCGGCCGAAGTCGCCATGGTCGGCGACAACAATCATGATCTGCATATGGGCCTCAATGCCGGGACGGGGCTTAAGATAGCGGTGCTGACGGGCACGGGTTCACGCTCCTCGCTTGCCGCCGCCGCCGATCATGTGCTCGACGATATCACCGGCATCGAGACGCTGCTGCCGGACCTGCAGCCGGCCTGATCGGTAAGGGCTTGCATTTTCATCGGTTTTGACCTCTCAATCCGGCCGGGAAAACGGAAATTCTCCGGCCGGGCAGGGAGCGGAACGGCAAAATGATTTCAGAAGCGCCGCCGTTCTGGTGGAGGAAAGCCGACTGGCGGGCCTGGCTGCTCTCGCCGCTTTCTTTTCTCTATGGCCGTATCGCCGGCCACCGCATGGCCCATGCGCGCCGTGCCTCCGTTCCCATTCCCGTTATCTGCGTCGGCAATTTCACCGTCGGCGGCGCCGGCAAGACGCCGACTGCGCTGGCAATCGCTCGCGCCGCCAAGGCCAAGGGGCTGAAGCCGGGTTTTCTCAGCAGGGGTTATGGCGGCTCGATCGATGTGACGACGGTGGTCGATGCCGACCACCACCGGGCGCTCGCCGTCGGCGACGAGCCGTTGCTGCTTGCCCGGGAGGCCCTGACGGTGATTTCCCGCAGGCGCGTCGACGGGGCTCGGCGGCTGGTGGCGGAGGGCGCCGATCTCATCATCATGGATGACGGCTTCCAGAGCGCCCGGCTGGCGATCGACTATGCCCTGCTTGTCATCGATGCGACGCGCGGCCTCGGCAATGGCCATATCGTGCCGGGCGGGCCGGTGCGCGCGCCGATCCGCCAGCAATTGCGCCATGCGACGGCCCTGCTGAAGGTCGGCAGCGGCAATGCCGCCGACCGGATCGTGCGCATGGCGGCGCGGGCGGCCAAGCCCTATTTCACCGCCTCGCTGAAGGTGCGCGGCGACAATACGCTGGCCGGTACCAAGGTTCTCGCCTTTGCCGGCATCGCCGATCCCGCCAAATTCTTCCGCACGGTCGAGTCGCGCGGCGCCGAAATCGCGGTCGCCAAAAGCTTCGGTGATCACGAGCACCTGACCGAGGACGAGATCGACGACCTCCTGGCGACCGCCGAGCAGCAGGGTCTGCTGATCGTCACCACTTCTAAGGATTTCGTCCGCCTCGCCGGTCATCAGGGCAAGGCCGAACAGCTGGCGCAAAAATGCCGGGTGATCGAGGTTGATATGGTGTTCGAGGATCATCTCGCAGCGGGACTGATTATCGACCGCGCGATCGTCGCCTGCCGCGAACGGCGCCTGCGGGAAATGAAGGCGGGGAACAATTCCCGCCCGAGCGCTTAATTTAGCGGGCGGCAGCCGCCCTGGGTAAAGTAAAATTCACGAACGCCGCTGGTTCGGCAGCACGCCGGCGCGTTTGTCGGCTTCGAGCGACGTCCCGACGTCTGCATAGGGCTCCTGCCGGGCGACGCTCCAGTAGCGCAGCTCGTCGAGCGGAATATGCTTCCCGCTCATCGCGCAGACGACGTAGGAGCCGGGTGAGAGAATCTGGAAATCGCCATCGAGATAGCGGATCTTCGCCTCGCGGTTCCCGTGCCCTTCGAACAAATTCATGTGCTCCGTTCCCTGCAGCCTGTCATTAAAGCATGTCGCGCAAAAGTGTGCCGCGGTTTTGCGATCACGACATGCGGAAAACCAAAGACCTAAAGCGTGGCAAGCGAATCTGAAAGATCGCGGCATGCTTTAGTCTGCCATACTCCCGGCAGGGCCGCTTTTCCAGCTTTTTCAGCTTCGGCCGAAAAGCCGCTCGATATCGCTGAGCTTCAATTCGATATAGGTCGGCCGGCCGTGATTGCACTGGCCGGAGCCGGGCGTCACTTCCATTTCTCTCAGCAGCGCGTTCATTTCCTCCGGCCGCAGCCGCCGCCCGGAGCGCACCGATCCATGGCAGGCCATGGTCGCCGCGACATATTCGAGCTTCGCCGAAAGGCCGGAGGCCGTGTCCCATTCGGCGATCTCGTCGGCAAGCTGACGGATGAGGCCATGTGCATCGACCTCGCCGAGCATGGCCGGCGTTTCGCGCACGGCGATCGCCCCGGGGCCGAAGCGCTCGATCGCAAGGCCGAGCTCGGCAAGTTCGCCGGCATGCTGCATCAGCCGGTCGCAATCCTCTTCCGGAATGTCGATGATCTCCGGAATGAGCAGCACCTGCGAGGCGAGCCGCTTCGAATGCAGCGCCTTGCGCATCGCCTCGAAGACCAGCCGCTCATGGGCGGCATGCTGGTCGACGATGACGAGGCCGTCCTCGGTCTGGGCGACGATGTAATTTGCATGGATCTGCGCCCGTGCGGCGCCGAGCGGGTATCGCGTGATTGTTTCGGCGGCTACCGGCGCGGCGGCAGGCTGCGGCTCGGCTCGCGCCGTCGGCATCGAAAGCCCGTCAAAAGAGGCCTGCGGCCGTTCGGCAAAACCGGTTGCCGGCTGATAGGGCCGGAAAGGCGAAGTCTCGGCCGACCATCCGCCCCGCGGCCGTTCTGCGCTCGGCTGGAAGCCGGGGCGGAAGGCGCGCAGCATGTCGCTCGCTCCTGTTGTCGCCGCCCGGCTGCCGTCGCGGGCCAGAGCTTCGCGGATGGCGCCGACGATCAGGCCGCGCACGAGACCCGGATCGCGGAAGCGCACGTCGGACTTTGCCGGATGCACGTTGACGTCGACGAGTGCCGGATCGAGCGTGATCGACAGCACCGCCACCGGAAAGCGTCCTGAAGGGATCGTTTCGGCATAAGCGCCACGGATCGCCGACAGGATCAGCTTGTCCTGCACCGGCCGGCCGTTGACGAAGGCATATTGGTGAGCGGAGTTGCCGCGATTGAAGGTCGGCACGCCGGCAAAGCCGGTCAGCGAAACCTCCTCGCGCACGGCGTCGAGCGCGATGGCGTTGTCGCGGAATTCCTTGCCGAGCACCTGCGCCATGCGCGCCAGATGATCGTCGCCGGTCGCCGGAAATTCCAGCGTCGCGCGGTCCGAACCCGACAGCACGAAGCGCACGGCCGGAAAGGCGATGGCCATGCGCTTGACGATTTCGGTGATGGCGCCGGCCTCGGCTTTTTCCGTCTTCAGGAATTTGAGCCGCGCCGGTGTGGCGAAGAACAGGTCGCGCACTTCGACGATCGTGCCGGGATTGGCCGCGGCCGGCCTGATATGCATGATCTTGCCGCCGGTCACGGCGATCTCGTTGCCGCCTGCGCTGTCGCGCCTGCGGCTGGCGATGCTGAGCCTTGCGACTGATCCGATCGAGGGCAGCGCTTCGCCGCGAAAGCCGAGCGTGCGGATATCCTCGAGCGTCTCGGAAATTTTCGAGGTGCAGTGGCGCCTGACCGCCAGCTCCAGATCGGCCGCGTCCATGCCGGAGCCGTTGTCGCTGACGCGCAGAAGCGCCTTGCCGCCGCCAGCGGTGGCGATCTCGATGCGCGTCGCGCCGGCATCGAGCGCGTTTTCGATCAGTTCCTTGGCCGCGCTCGCCGGCCGCTCGATGACTTCGCCGGCGGCGATCTGGTTGATAAGCGTTTCGGAGAGCTGTCTGATGGCCATGCGCTATTTTCGGGGATTCGCGGGCTGGAGGGAAGGGGCTTCGGATCGCTTCGCGCAACTGTGATGCGCGGCTCCCCCAAATTGGGGGATCGGTAGTGTTAAGCCGGTTTTAACAGAAAAATGGCATTTCTAATCACACACCTCCGGAAGCCGCGAAATCGAACAGATGTGGGACGAAATGGAATGAGTGCCGGCTTCGAAAAGGCGGACACATCATCGCAAACCGACGGGACGCTCGCCGGGGCCGATCTCCAGACGGCGCTTTTCGACGCGGTGTGCGACAGCCTTTCGGCCGCTTTCATCATTTACGACAAGAACGATCATCTGATCTTCGTCAGCCGCCAGACTCTCGACTTCTTCCCGCTGCCGCCCGAGATGCTGAAGCCCGGCACGCGGCTGCGCGATTTCTTGGGCGCGGTCTACGACACCGGCATCCGCCAGCAATATGATGTCAGGCAGGGCGGCTCGCTGAGCCGCGAGGACTGGCTGTCGCAGAAAATCGCCTCGCATTGGCGCGAGCGCTTCGACGCGGTCGAGCGCCATGGCACCGACAGCTGGGTCCGTTTCGTCAAACGCAGGCTGCCGAACGGCTACGGCGTCACCGTGATCTCCGACATTTCGGAGGACAAGAAGCGCGAGCAGCAATGGCGCTCCGATCTGGAGCGAGTGCAACTGACCGAGGACATTCTCGACAATCTGCCGTTCCCGCTTTTCGTCAAGGACCGCAACCTCACCTACGTCGCCGTAAACCTCGCCTTCTGCGAGAAATACCAGACGAGCGCCGACGAGGTGCTCGGCCGCAAGAGCGGCGATCTTTTTTCTCCGGAGATTGCCACGCGGTTCGAGGAAAGCGATCGTCACGTGCTGGAAACCGGCGAAATGTCCGTTTCCCGCCAGCGCCAGATCTCTCGGGACGGCATCGAGCGCGACATCGTCAGCCGCAAGCATCGCATCGGCAAACCCGGCCGCTATTTCCTGGTGTCCACCACCCAGGACCTGCCGCGTGACGGCGCCGATCTCGACGAGTTCGATCGGGCGTCGGCGATCACCACATCGAGCAGCCAGAGCTACCGCCGGGCCTATGTGCCGTTGCCGAGCGGTGTCGAACGGCGGGAGCCGGCGGCGATGGAGGCGATCGTTCCGGAGAATTTCTCCGGCCGCAAAATTCTCGTCGTCACCGCCGATCTTGCCGCCGAAACCGCCGCTTTGCGCACGCTGTCGAAATACGGCTTCGAATCCTGCTCGGTGCGCGGCGAGGACGAGGAGGAGCGGTTCCTGGAAATCGCCACCTCCTCCGGTATTTCACTCGACCTTCTGATCATCGACAACCAGATGGGCATGCGCTGCCTCGAACTCGCCGAACAATATGGCATTCCGACCCTCGTCATGGACGGATTCCAGATCGCCAACGAACTGACCTTCCAGATCGCCCGGCATTTCAACCGCAACAGCCGCGGCGCCATCGGGGCGGATGCGGATTGGGAAATCAGCATTTCCGACGAAGTCACGGGGCTGCAGGTTCTCGTCGCCGAGGACAACGACATCAACCAGATCGTCTTCTCGCAGATCCTCGAGGGCCTCGGTTATCGCCACATCATCGCGGCGACCGGCGATGAGGCCGTGCGCCTCTGGGCAGAACACAGGCCGCAGATCGTGCTGATGGATATTTCCCTTCCAGGCTTCAACGGCTTTGAGGCCGCGCGCCTCATCCGCCAGATGGAAGAAACCGGTGACGCCTTCCGCACGCCGATTATCGGCGTGTTGACCCAGGCCTTCGAGCGCGACCGCGCCGAATGCGTCAAATCAGGCATGGATGATGTCATCATGAAACCTGTCAGTCCCGACATGATCGAAATGGTATTTCAAAAATACCTGATAGGGGAGGCTGCCCGGGCGCGAAACTAGCGAATGCCGGTCAACCCCCTAGATTTTGGGCGGTCCGTGCCGCAACGGCCGCCGATTTACTATCGAATTGTTAAGATATGCCGGTCATTCTCTGCACGGCTCCGGAGGAAAAGCTCGGGTTTGGATGATGAAGTCGGCGGAAACAGCTTCTTTCTTGACCGTGAGTCAGAATGAGCTTCAGGCGATGGCCTATACCGATCCGCTGACCGGATTGGGAAACCGCAACCGCATGCGGGAGAAAGTCCTGCAGATTTCCGCCGAGCGCGCCAGCGACCCAGCCCCATTTACCATCGGCATCGCCAATCTCGACAGCTTCAAACCGATCAACGATCTTTTCGGCTCTGCGGCCGGTGACGAGATTCTTTGCCAGGTCGCCCATCGCCTCAAGGCCTGCATTCCCGATGGTGCATTGGTGACACGCCATGATGGCGACGAGTTCGCTTTCGTCCTGCCGTTGATTTTCGAGCGGGCGAGTGCCGAAAAATTCGGCCAGATGATCCGCGAAGTGCTGTCGGCTCCCTATGACCTCGGCGACCGCAACGTCCGCCTCTCCGCCTCCTTCGGCTTCGCCATCTATCCCTTCGCCGGCGAGGATTGCGAGGAGCTGCTGAAGAGCGCTGAAACCGCGCTCTACCGCTCCAAGCGGCGCGGCCGCGGCCAGATCACCGTCTATTCGCGCGAGATCGCACAGGAGATGAAGCGCGCGACGCAGCTGGAGCAGGCGCTCAGAAACGCCATCATATCAGACGCGATCGACGTGCATTTCCAGCCGATCGTCTCGCTGTCCAACAACCAGGTTCTCGGCTTCGAGGCGCTGGCCCGCTGGAACGATCCCGATCTCGGCTTCGTTTCGCCCGGCGTCTTCGTGCCGCTCGCCGAAGAGCGCG
Source organism: Rhizobium sp. R339 (assembly GCF_002211395.1). Lineage (NCBI taxonomy): Bacteria > Pseudomonadati > Pseudomonadota > Alphaproteobacteria > Hyphomicrobiales > Rhizobiaceae > Rhizobium > Rhizobium sp. R339. The sequence goes on along the minus strand of NZ_LOKV01000028.1, from coordinate 205,295 downwards.
GCTTCATCGATGCGCTCTCGGAAGCGCTGCTGCGTAAGGCCGCAGAAGCAGCGCTTTCCTGGCCGCGCGAACTCTTCTTGTCGTTCAACCTTTCCTCGGCGCAGCTGATGGATCCGGGCACCAGCAGCAGCATCCTGTCGATCCTCGGCCGCGTCGGCTTTGATCCGCATCGCCTGGAGCTGGAGATCACCGAAACCGCGGTAATGAGCTCGGCCGACACCGCTCACCGTATCATCGCCGATTTGCGGGCCGCGGGCGTCCGCATCTCGCTCGACGATTTCGGCACCGGCCAGTCGAGCCTCGGGCGCTTGCGCGACTTCATCTTCGACAAGATCAAGATCGACCGTGCCTTCGTCTCGCGCATCAATTCCGACCGCGCCTCCGAACACATCATCAAGGCGATCCTCACCATGTGCGAGGGCCTCGACCTGGAAGTCGTGGCGGAAGGCATCGAGGATTATACGGAAGCGGTGAAACTGCGCACGCTCGGCTGCGGCATGGGACAGGGCTATCATTTCGGCCGTCCGGCGGACGGTATCGCCACATTGCGTTTCCTGCACGAGAACTATTACGACGCGGCGATCGTGGAGCGTGTCAGCGCATAAGCACTTTTTCAAATGAATAAAGCGATGGCGCCCCTAGGAGCGCCATCGCCTACGCTATACTACCGCGCGGGTTACTTCGGCGTGGTCGAGCCGGTCGCCGTGGTGTCGGTACCGGTCGCAGCCGGAGCCTTTTCGGCCGACTGCATTGCCAGCGTCTTGAATTCAGGTGCGGCCTTCAGCGATTCAGCCGTTTCGCTGGTCGTGAGCTTGACGCTGCCGTCCTGTGTGTTCTGGGCGATGGTGATCTTGTCCATCGGGACGGCGACGTTCTTTTCGCCGATACCGAGGAAACCGCCGACGCCGACGATCGCGGCAACCAAGCCGCCATCCTTCTTCATGATCAGGTCGTTGACGCTGCCGATGCTTTCATTGTTGGCATTGTAGACCGACTGGCCGATATAGGTGTTGGCGCTGACCTGGTCGGGAGCCTGTTCCGTCAGATAGGAAGCCTGAGCAGTATCGGCGGTCGGTGCCGGTGCAGGAGCCTGGGCGGCATCGCCTGCGGGCTTCGTGACGTCAGGCGTGACCGGCGGCTTCGGGGCTGCCGGATCGGCGGGAGCTGCCTGCGTCGGAGCGGCGGGATCCGCCGGCTGGGGTGCCGTCTGCGAGAATGCCGCCGGTGCGAAAGCCGTGGCAAACAATGCGCCAGCGGCAACGGTCGTCAGAAGTTTGCGTGTCATTTCGAACCTACCTTCGTTTCTCTAGAGTCATCGCTGACCCGGCAATGCATGTTTGAACCATCCTTGCCGCGCCGGTTCGAAGAGGAAATGACTGGTGCGCCTATTGGTTCCGGTTGAAAACACGGAAAATTTCTCGATTTTCACGGAACATTTATCGAAAAAGGCCCTCCAAAAAGCAAAAAAGCGCCCCCTCGGGAGCGCCTCTCGCATTGCGGCCGGGCATGTCTCAGATCACGTAGACGGGATCGAATATGCCTTTGACGTCGATGCCGAGTTCCAGGAGGGCGCCGGCGCTCGGCTGCGCCGAACGGGCATCCTCGTCGAGCCCTTCCCAGGCCGTCGTCACCGCCAGCCGCTCGGCATTGACGCCGATGAATGCAGGGCAGGAGGGCTGCACCGCAGGAACCTTGTAACGCGAGATCCGCAGGCCGTCCGGATTGTACCGGTCGACGACGCCGGCTCCCCAGCGCGCGTTCCAGATATAGCCGTCGGCGTCCACCACCGAACCGTCGATGTCGCCGGGCTCGTTCATGCTGTCGACCAGCACGATCGGCTCGCCCGAGGGCAGGCCGGTCTGCGGATCGACCATGACGCGCATCAGCCGGTTGATGCGGGAATCCGTATAGTAGCCGATCGTGCCGTCGGGCGAGAAGCAGATCGAATTCGGAATGCTGATGCCGCTGAAGATCTTCGTCACCTTGCCGCTGGCGACATGATAGATGGCGCCGGCCTGGTTTTCCGCCCGCTTGCTCATCGTGCCGATCCAGAGCGCGCCGGAGGGATGGGTACGGCCGTCGTTCGAGCGGTTCTCCGGCCGGTCGTTTTCGAGCGCGGCATAGAAGGTAAGGTTGCCGCTCGCCACATCGCGCACGAAAAGCCCCTCTTCCGTCGCGATCAGCTGCCGTCCGGCGTCGATGCGGGCCAGCACGCTTGCCATCACAGGCAGCGGATGAACCTTCTTCTCACCCGTTGAAAGTCTGAGCTCGTGCAGCTCCTTGCCGAGGATGTTGAACCACCAGACCGTATTGCTGTCCGGGTCATAGGTCGGGCCTTCGCCGAGAACGGAATTGGTATTGCAGAGTGTCTTGCCTTCGAACTCATAGATGTCGGTCATACGTTCACGCTCCCATGGCTGCGTCATAGGCGTAAATGGTCGCCTTGGCGCGCTCGGCAACCTCTGCTGCGGTCATTCCCGGCTTGTAGAGGCTGGTGCCGAGGCCGAAAGCGAAGATGCCGGCCTTGGTGTAATCGGCGAAATTCCTGTCCGATACGCCGCCGACGGCCGCGATCACCAGTTCCGGCGGCAGGATTGCCCGGATCGCGGTGATGCCGGAGGGGCCGAGCACGCTGGCGGGAAAGAATTTGAGGCCGGTGGCGCCGGCGCGCGCCGCGGCCAGGGCCTCGGTCGGCGTAAAGACGCCGGGCATCGTCACCATGCCGTATTCGCGTGCCCGGATGATCACCTCGGGCTCGACATTCGGGGTGACGAGCAGCTTGCCGCCGGCCGCATTCAGGCTGTCGACCGCCTCGACCGTCAGCACCGTTCCGGCGCCGATCAGCACCTCGGCCGGCGCCATTTTCGCGGCGATCTCGATGGATTTGAAAGGGTCCGGCGAATTCAGCGGAATCTCGATCGCCGTCAGGCCGTTGTCGATCAGGGCACCGACGACGCTTTCGGTCTCGTCGGGCCTGATCCCGCGCAGGATGGCGATCAGCGGGCGCTTCATGTCGGGGAAGGGGATACGGTTCATCGTGTCAGCTTTCTCAATTCGGCCAGATGGCTTCGGCGGCGGCCGAGAGCCCGCGGCGCACGGCCGCGTCGGCATCGATGGCGGTGAAGTCAAGCGAGAGGGTTCTGAAGGCTTGCTCGTAGAGCGCCTGCAGGCGCCCGGAGGCGACGAGGGTGATGCTTGAGTTGGCGGCATCCTGCAACGCGCCGGCGATTTCGAGGCCGATCAGCGTGCCGGAAAGCCGGGCTTGCGCGGCCGCAGCGGAAATCCCGTGCAGAAGTTGGCCCGAGCGGGCGGCAAAGAGCATGTTGGAGGCAAGTGCGGGCTGCGCGAAGGCGGTCGATACGGCCGCCTCGAAGGCAGCCGCATCCGCCGGCTGTTCCTCGGCACCTGAGACGGCATGCGAAAGAATCGTGTGTTTGCTGATCGCGTCGAAAAGCTCGCCGGTCATGAAGGTCGAAAAGCCGGTCACCTTGCCGTCGTTCACATGCACCCATTTCGAATGCGTGCCGGGCATGCAGACCGCCTGGGCGCCAACGCTTGCGCGGCCGAGCGCGCCGAGCAGCTGGGTTTCCTCGCCGCGCATGACGTCGGGCCTCGCCGCGTCCCGCTGGGCAAGTCCCGGCAGGATGCGGATGTCGCGGCTTTCCCCGGGCACGGAGACGGCGCCGGTCAGGATCGAGGCCAGGGATGCCGGCACGTCGATATAGCCGGCTTCGAACCAGCCCTGCTTTGCGCCGGCCATGCCGCAGACGATGACAGGCAGGCTTGCCGGCGCCTCGACGGCGGCGAGATGGCCTGATAGCACGGTGGAAAAGCCGGTCTTTGCCGCGCTCGTCATGCCTTCGCCGCTGCGGCGTTCGGCAAGGATGCTGCCATCCCTGCCGATCAGCCAGAGCCGGAAGCTGCTGGTGCCCCAGTCCACCGAGACATAAGCGGGATTCGTCATTACAGAATGCCTCCATCGACAATCAGGGACTGGGCGGTCATCGCAGCCGCGCAGTCGGATGCAAGAAACAGGCATGGCCCGACGATCGCGTCAGGCTTGAGCGCGGTCTTGAGGCATTGCTGCTCTACTGAGCGCGCGATGCTCTCTTCGGTCAGCCAGAGCTGCATCTGCCGCTCGGTGACGACCATGCCGGGCAGGATGCAGTTGACCCGGATATTCTCCGGCCCGAGCCTGCCGGCCATGCTCTTCGTCAGCCCGACGACCGCCGCCTTCGCCGCGGCGTAGGAGGGAAACCCGCCCATGTTCAGCTTGAAGGCGATCGACGACATATTGACGATCGCCCCGCCGCCGGCCGTTCGCATCGACGGCACGACCGCCTGCGAGGTGAAGAACACATGCCGCAGGTTGACCGCCTGGTTGTTGTCCCAATAGGCTTCGGTGACCTCGTCGAATTCGTGGCGGTCGTCCCAGGCGGCATTGTTGACGAGCACGCGGATCGGCCCCGAAGCGGCAACGACGCTGTCGACCGTGCGCCGGATCGCGTCGATGTCGCGCAGATCGGCATGGTAGAAGGCGACAAGATGCGCCGTTTCGCGCGACAGCTTTTCCGCAAGCGCGCTGCCCGCGGCTTCTGCGATATCGATGAAGGAGACCTTGGCGCCCTGCCGAGCGAAGCCTTCGACGATCGCAGCGCCGATGCCCGATCCGCCGCCGGTCACGAGCACGGCTCGGTCTTTGAACTCGGGAAATTGTGCTGGCATTGCGGTCCCATTTCCTCCCGATATTTTGTTCCATTATATGGAACTTAATTTGACTATATGGAATTATCGAATTAGGCTGCCCTGTCTGTCAAGGGCGGAAGAGGCGATGAATTCAAACGGCGATGGCATGACGCAGGCACGCGAGACCGGCACGCTCGGCAAACTGATGGTTCTGCTCGATCTCGTGACCCATGCCGATGCGCCGCTGCGCTTCACGGATATCCTGGCGCTCGCCGGCCAGCCGCGCGGCACGCTGCACCGCCAGCTGAGCCACCTGGTGGAGGAGGGGCTGCTCGAACTCGACGGCGACGGCCGATACGCCCCCGGGCTGCGCCTGCTCGATTTTGCCGCGCGCAGCTGGGCGCGCAACGAATTCCGTATGATTGCCGAACCGCACCTCGCCGATCTGCAGCAGGCGACCGGCGAAACGGTCCATCTCGGCGTCCTCAGGGGATCGTCGATCATCTATCTCGACAAGGTCGAAGGCCGCCAGCCGGTGCGCATGTATTCGCAGATCGGCAATGCCTCTCCCTGTTACTGCACCGGCGTCGGCAAGGCCGCCCTTTCCCTGCTGCCGCCCGATCGCCTGGCTGATCTCCTGGCCGGCCTGAGCTTCACCCGATTCACCGCCTCGACGCATGCTTCTGCCGAAACGCTGCTTGCCGAGATCCGCGAGATTGCCGATCGGGGCTACGCCTTCGATCGCGAGGAGCATGAGGCCGGTATCCGCTGCGTGGCCGCGCCTGTCTGGTCTGAAGACCGGACTTTTGTCGGCGGGATATCGATTACCGGCCCCGCCTATCGATTGTCGATGGAACTTCTGCGCGAATGGGCCGTTCCAGTACAGCTGGCAGCTGGAAGGATCATGGAAGGCATGCGTATCCGCCTGGGGCCGCGTCGCTGACGGAAAATCCGGTTGCTGGACCCGATCGCAGAGCATGCTTATGATGAGGGCGATATTGAGATTTACCGGCGAATCATCACAACTAGAACGGTCCGCGAAATCCACAACCATTCACCGGCCGAATGCTGTACGCCGAGGCCGATTCCATTTGATCCAACCAGCGATCGTCATGCCGATGCAATCGAACCGGCCGTGGGCCAGGTTCTGCACACGGTTTGCCGGTCGCTGTGTCGAAGATGAAGAAATGTGATGGCACCCTTGTCGCAAACATCCCCGGAAGAAGATGACTATGTCCAGGAGATAGCAGGCCTGAAGACGCAGTTCGATATTTTCCGTTTCATGAAGCGCGTGACGGAAGCCTATCGCAGCCGTGCCTTCATGGTTCTCAACCTTCCGCCGATCACCTCTTTCGATCTTCAGGGCAGCACGGTCATTACCAGCTGGCCGGCCGAGCTTCTCGCGATCTACGACCAGGAGGGCCTGATGGTGAATAGCCCGGTTCTCCGCCGGCTGAGGACGTCGGCCCGGCCTTTCTTCTATGACATGACGCGGCCGGACTGGTCGCGGGACGACGGCAAGTCCGGCCTTGTCTCCACGCTTTTCGAACGTTTCAAGATGATGCGCTGCGCCTATTTCCCGACGCATGAGGCATCCGGCCTGCGCGGCGCCGTTTCCTTCGCCGGCGATCGCGAGCCCTTTAGTCCGGCCGAGATGCGCGAGCTTTGCTATATCGCCATCCACGTCTTCGACAGGCTCGCCGAGATCCGCCACCTCGACACGCGGATGACCGATACCTTGACCGACCGCGAGATCGATTGCCTCAACTGGACGGCGGCCGGCAAGACCAGCGCGGAAATCGCCGAAATCCTTTCCTTGTCAGAACACACGGTCAACCACTACCTCAACCGCGCCACCAAGAAGCTTGATACGGTCAACCGCACCCAGGCAGTCGCCAAGGCGCTGCGGATCGGGCTGATCAAATAAGTTGCAAAAAACAAGGTGCCGTTGCGCCGCCCGCTCAGCGCATAGGCACGCCTTTCTTGAAAAGGTACGATTGCCGGCGTATTTGCGCGGCTTTTCCTCATTTTTCATCTGGCACGCTTTCTGCTTCTCCTTTGACAGAGGTCCAGAGGGGACTTTGTGACAGCGCCAGGAAATGGCGCGGCCGACACAACCGCCGCCCGCCGCCGATGCCGATTCTCTCCGGTACTTCGGCGTCGGCGGCGGTTGTTGCGTTTTGGCACCGCCTTTTGCGCAGCTGTTCACGATTCCCGCTTCCGCCATCACTTTTTGCTGGCCTTTTTTGCAGCTTACTCTAGTTCGCCCGCATTGCGCCGGTTCCAGGGGAGACCGTTGCGGCCATCAGGGCGAAAGCCCGGCGGACTTGATGGCCGCAACGGATTCCGATTTTTTGCCCGCTTTTGCGCAAGCCGGCAGATCGATTTTCCCGCCCGATGATTTTGTTTGGCGAAGACGTGCGCCTCCACTATCTGTGATCGAGATGAAACAGTGAGGGTGGAATGACCGACGTCACCAAGGAACAGGTTCTCGAGACGCTGAAGACCGTGCGTGGGCCCGATCTCGAGCGCGATATCGTCGAGCTTGGCATGGTCTCCGACATCTTCATCTCCGATGGCAAGGTTTATTTCTCCATCACCGTTCCGGCCGAACGCGCCAAGGAGCTGGAGCCGATGCGGCTCGCCGCCGAGCGCGTCATCAAGGAAATGCCCGGTGTCAAAGGCGCCCTCGTCACGCTGACGGCGGATAAGAGGGCGGCCGCAGCCGCTCCCGCGGCGCGCCCGGCGTCGAACCCGCCCCATGGCCATGCCGGCCACGATCATGCACACGACCATGCCGGCCACGCGCACGCGCCGCAACAGGCGCCGCGCGCCGGCAAGATCGGCGTTCCCGGCATCGGCGCCATCATCGCCGTTGCCTCCGGCAAGGGTGGGGTCGGCAAGTCGACCACCGCCGTCAACCTGGCGCTCGGCCTGCTCGCCAACGGCCTTCGCGTCGGCATCCTCGATGCCGATATCTACGGCCCCTCGATGCCGCGGCTGTTGAAAATATCCGGCCGGCCGACGCAGATCGACGGCCGCATCATCAATCCGATGGAAAATTACGGCCTCAAGGTCATGTCGATGGGCTTCCTCGTCGATGAGGAGACGGCGATGATCTGGCGCGGGCCGATGGTCCAGTCGGCGCTGTTGCAGATGCTGCGCGAAGTCGCCTGGGGCGAACTCGACGTCCTCGTCGTCGACATGCCGCCCGGCACCGGCGATGCGCAGCTGACCATGGCCCAGCAGGTGCCGCTCGCCGGCGCCGTCATCGTCTCCACGCCGCAGGATCTCGCTCTGATCGATGCCCGCAAGGGCCTCAACATGTTCCGCAAGGTCGAAGTGCCGGTCCTCGGCATCGTCGAGAACATGAGCTATTTCATCGCCCCCGATACCGGCACGCGTTACGACATCTTCGGCCATGGCGGCGCCCGCAAGGAGGCCGAACGCATAGGCGTGCCCTTCCTCGGCGAAGTCCCGCTGACGATGAACATTCGCGAGACCTCAGACGCCGGCACACCGCTCGTCGCCTCCGAGCCGAACGGCATCGTCGCCGGAATCTATCGCGGCATCGCCGCCAAGGTCTGGGAACAGGTTGGCGGCCAGCCGCAGCGCCCGGCGCCGACGATCGTTTTCGAATAAGGTGTCGCCGGGACGCGCTTTGGAGGTCCGAATCACCGCGGCCAATACCCCAAATTGTGGGTGAAACGTGGTGAAAAGCCGCGCTTCACGGAAGATGTCTTGATTATTTCGCGGCTTTGCTTCATATGCCCCGGCGCCATGATGGCGTTTGCTGCAGATGCTCACTGACGGCCGTCTTCGTTCCGAAGCATCCGCCCCGCGTGCAAGTTCGGAGTTGTCTTGTCGATCGAAGGATTGGTAACTGCGATGCGGTGGAGCACAACGCGCATACCGGCCCCCGAGGCTGGATGCAGCCGGAGTTGTATGAGCTTTCTTGATCCGCCTCCGGTTCTATCGATGACGAGCGATCTTCGCGCTGCCGCGCTTGCGGGCGCATGGAAGGGCTTGTTATGACAAGGGTTATGGCCGCCAAGCGGCGCAAGCATTGGAGGCAGTGCCGGTGATCACCGCTTACTGTTCCAATTGCCGGTCGGTCGAGATTCGCGACATCTCGCACATGGCGCCCTTTCCCGAGGATGTCGTCTGGATCGACATGGTCGACCCGAGCCGCGAGGAGGAGCTTTATGTCGAGAAGGTCCTCCGCATCGAGGTTCCGACCCGCGACGACCTGAAGGATATCGAGCCCTCCGCCCGTCTCTATGTCGAAAACGACGCCGTCTTCATGACCGCCTCGCTCCTCTGGAAGGCCGATACCGACGCGCCGACGCTGACCGATGTCGCCTTCATTCTGGCCGGAAACCGTCTGGTCACCATCCGTTACGCCCATCCAAAGTCCTTTGCGCTCTTCATCGCGGCCCTTCACCGGCTGCCGGAAAATTGGCGCAGCGGCGCGGCCCTTCTCGCCAAGCTCTTGGAAACGATCGTCGACCGCACCGCCGAGATTCTCGAGACCTCCGTCTCGCGCATCGATATCTTGTCCATGCATGTCTTCGGCGACCGGGCCAAGAAGGTGCGCAGGCCTTCCAACTATCTCGAGGAGAAGCTGAAGGATATCGCCGGCCATCACCGGATGATCAGCAAGCTGCGCGATAGCCTCGGTTCGCTTTCGCGCCTCTTGACCTTCTTTCACACGATCCCGGCGATTCAGCAGGACCGTGAGGCGAAGGAGCTCTGCCGCACCGTCTCGCGCGATATCCAGTCGCTCTCCGAGCATGCCTCCTTCGTGGCCGCCAACATTACCTTCCTGCTCGACGCTTCGCTCGGCCTGATCAACATCGAGCAGAACTCGATCATCAAGATCTTCTCGATCGCATCGGTCGTGTTCCTGCCGCCGACATTGGTCGCCTCCGTCTATGGCATGAATTTTCAGTTCATGCCGGAGCTGGCCTGGGCCGCGGGTTATCCCTTTTCGCTGGCCTTGATGGTGATATCGGCCGTCATTCCCTTTTTCTTTTTTCGCTGGAAAGGCTGGCTCTGAGGAGCCTGTTGAAACTTCATGTCCGAAGATAGCCATCCGAACGAACGCGATATGACGCCGAAAAAGCTGTTCTATCTCGCACTGGGTTCCGTCGGCGTCGTCTACGGCGATATCGGCACGAGCCCGCTCTACGCTTTCCGCGAGGCGCTGAAGCCCGTGGCCCATGACGGCGTCACCCGTTTCGAGGTCATCAGTTTGATTTCGCTGATGATCTGGGCGCTGACGATCATTGTCACCATCAAATATGTGCTCTTCCTGCTGCGCGCCGACAACGACGGGGAAGGCGGCACGCTGTCGCTGCTTGCCCTTCTGATGAAGACCGCCAACGGCCATACCGCTTTGCTGATGCTGCTCGGCCTGATGGGTGCGGCGCTCTTCCTCGGCGATGCGATGATCACGCCCGCACTATCGGTGCTTTCGGCTGTCGAGGGCCTGAAGCTCGTCACGCCGAGTCTCTCCGAATATATCGTGCCGATCTCGGTCGTGATCCTGGCGCTGCTTTTCGTCGTGCAATCGCGCGGCACCGGCGCCGTCGCGAAGTTCTTCGGTCCGATCACCGCCGTCTGGTTTATCGTCATGGCAGCGGCCGGCATTTCCCATATCTCGGACGATTTCGGCATCCTTGCCGCCTTCAACCCTTATTACGCCGTCAGCTTCCTGCTGCATGAGGGCTTTTATGGCATCGTCGTGCTCGGCGCCGTCTTCCTGACCGTCACCGGTGCGGAGGCGCTCTATGCCGACCTCGGCCATTTCGGCCGCCGGCCGATCCAGTGGGCGTGGTTCCTGCTGGTCTTCCCGGCGCTGACGCTGAATTATCTCGGACAGGGAGCGCTCGTTCTCGGCAATCCGATGACGATGTCCGATCCATTTTATCTGATGTTCCCGAAATGGGCGCTGCTGCCGGCCGTCATTCTGGCGACCGCCGCGACGATCATCGCCAGCCAGGCGGTGATAACAGGCGCCTTCTCGCTGGTGCGCCAGGGCATCAACCTCGGCTTCCTGCCGCGCATGGAAATTCTCTTTACCTCTGAAACCAATACCGGGCAGATCTTCCTGCCGTCCGTCAACGCCGTGCTGTTCATCGGCGTCATCTTCCTGGTCCTGAGTTTCCAGACCTCGGATGCGCTGGCGACCGCCTATGGCATTTCGGTCACCGGCGCCATGGTCGTCACCTCGATCATGGCCTTCGAATTCGTCCGCGCCCGCTGGAACTGGTCGATGCCGGTCGCCGTGATCGCGCTCGCGCCGCTGGTTGTGCTCGAAATGATCTTCCTCGGCGCCAACCTTCTGAAGATTCACGACGGCGGCTATATCCCGATCCTGATCGCCACGGCCTTTACCGTCATCATGTGGACCTGGCGGCGCGGCACCGCGATCCTCATGGAAAAAACCCGCCATACCGATATTCCGCTTCCCTCCTTCGTCAGCTCCATCGAGCGCAAGAGCGAACATTCGCCGGCCCAGGTTCCCGGCACCGCGATCTTCCTGACCAGCGATCCGGAATCCGCGCCCGCCGCCTTGCTGCACAATCTCAAGCACAATCACGTGCTCCACGACCGCAACGTCATCCTGACGATTCGCACGGTCAACAAGCCCCGCGTTCCCAGCCAGGACCGCTACAAGGTCGAGCAGATTTCCGAGCGTTTCTCCCGCGTCGAACTGCTCTTCGGCTTCATGGAATCGCAGAACGTCTCGCAGGCGCTCGCGACCCTGCGCAAAACGGGACTGAAGTTCGACATCATGTCGACCTCCTTCTATCTCGGCCGCCGCAAGCTGGTGCCGGACGCCAAGTCCGGCATGCCTTACTGGCAGGACCGGCTTTACATCGCCCTTGCCAATGCGGCCGCCAACCCTTCGGATTACTTCCGCCTGCCGGCAAACCGTGTGGTGGAACTGGGCTCGCACGTGATTATTTGACGGGCGCGGGCGACATTCCGGATGCGGGTGTCAGCGCTGTCTTGCACTTCCGTCACCTCGTCCTCCGTCATGCTCGGCCCTGAGCAGCCCTGAGCCGAGCATCCACACGGCACCCGCCAGCAGCCACGGCATGGATCCTCGGCGCAAGGCCGAGGATGAGGAAGAAGGGGGATGTGTCCCGTAAAACCGGCCGTATTCGAATATCCGAAACCGCCGATAGTCACATTCCGGTACGGCCCGTTAACCAGACATCAAGGTTAATAAGGGATTTTCGATGGAATGTTTCAGCGTTCCATGCCCGGAGTTCGTGTTGCGTCGAAAGAGTCTCTCCCGTAGCAAGCTGCGTCTTTTTCCCGAGAACTGGGTGTCGCCCGTTGTCTTCGGGCTCGCCGGCTGGCTGATTTTCCCGACTGTGGCATCGCATGCCGATCTTGCCGCCATGCTCGGCGGCCTCGACCGCGAGGGCGAGAACTGGCGCATGGTGCTGACCAACTCTCCCGCCGGCTCCATCCACCAGGCCGAACTCGCTTTTGCCGAACCGATGGTAACGGGTTCGATTTCATCGGGCGCCGGCATGGTGCTGCCGGACGGCCGCAAGGTCGCCTTCACTGCCAAGGGCAAGGGTCACGAGGACACCGCGGACGAGGAGCGCGTCAACCGCGGCACGAAGAAGGGCCGCATCGTCGCCGTCGAGAAGATGCAGCCACCGAAGGATTTTTCCGCCGGCTCCATTCTCGAGCGTACCAAGATGCTCTTCACGCCGAGCCTCGACCTCAAGGACAGGTCGGCCTTCGTCAAGCCGAAGATCCTGGGCAAGGAAATCGAGATTGCGACTTCTTTTTATAGGAAGCAGCCGGTGATGCCGGATCGCGGCGTGCCTGCGATGCTGGCGAGCCTCGTCACCAGCAGCAAGGCGGACGTGCTTGCCACGGCCTATGCGCCGGCAGCGCCCGACTATTCCCGCCAGTCGCCGTTCGATTCCATTCTGACCGATCAGCAGAGCGGCCGCTTCGTGCCCGAGATCGGTCCGCGCGATCATGCCTGGGCCGCAAGCGTGCTGTCGCCCGACGTCTTTTCCGCCCGCGAACAGCAGTGCCTTGCTTCCGGCATCTATTTCGAAGCGCGCGGCGAATCGGTGAAAGGCCAGGCGGCCGTCGCGCAGGTCATTCTCAATCGCGTTCGCAACCCTGCCTATCCCAAGACGATCTGCGGCGTCGTCTATCAGAACGAGGATTGGCGCAATCGCTGCCAGTTTTCCTTCGCCTGCGACAGCATCAAGGACCGGGTGAACTCGGAATATCACTGGCGGGTCGCCCGCGATGTGGCGCTGGCGGTGACGGCAGGCAAGATCTGGCTGCCGCAGGTGGGCTCGGCGACGCATTACCACGCCGTTTACGTTCGTCCGAAATGGGCAAAGACCATGGAAAAAGTCGGCCGCATCGGTCTCCACGTCTTCTATCGCACCTATGGCGGCGGCTGGAGCTGAGATAAACCGTCCGGGCAAAGTCGATTTCCGGCCCGGAAAAGCGGAATCTTTCAATCGAATTTGCCCGATCGATCGGAAATCGATCTAACGCTTTGATTCGATGAAATTATTTTCTGGCTGGACAGAAGCTGTCTACGCCTTGACTATACTAATCCCTAAAACTATGTTGCGCGCGACTTCAGAACGGGCCGGAAGGTTCTCAACCTTCGCGTCCTAAGTCCGAATGACCGGGGTAGCGGGAGTGCGGGCGACGGGCAGGCGAGGAGAGATCCATGGCGGACGACCGCGAGGAAAGTCTTGAAAAGCGCCGTGCGCAATTGGGAGCGGAACTCGCGACCAAACGCGCTGAGGCGGGAGTGGAACGTGCAAGCGAGGCCCAAGCCGAGGTAAGCCGCAAAGGTTATGCCCAGGCGATGAAGCTCTCCAGCGAGTTCATTGCCGCGATCATTGTCGGTGCCGTTCTTGGCTATGTCCTCGACCGTTTTGTTGGCACGGCGCCTTGGGGTTTGATTGTTCTTCTGCTTCTCGGATTTTGTGCCGGCGTTCTGAACGTGCTGCGTTCTGCGGGGGTGGTGGCCCATCCCCTGGAAGGCAAGGACGACAAGAAATAAGGACCGGTCCCGGTCCAGTGCAATGATCCCGCGTCCTGCGGGCCAAAGAGAGAGAACAAGCGGTGTCCAACGATCCGACTCATCAGTTCCAGATCTTCAAGATTGTGCCGATCGAAATCGGTGGGATTGATTTCTCGTTCACCAACGCATCGCTCTTTATGGCCGCTTCGGCTGCCGTTGCCGTAGGCTTCCTTTATTTCGCGACCTCAAACCGCGCCATCGTGCCGGGTCGCTCGCAGTCGGTCGCGGAAATGTCTTATGAATTCATCGCCAATATGCTCAAGGAAGGCGCGGGCAAGCAGGGAATGAAGTTCTTCCCGCTTGTCTTCTCGCTCTTCATGTTCGTGCTGACGGCGAACCTGCTCGGCATGTTCCCGTATTTCTTCACGATCACCAGCCAGATCATCGTCACCTTCGCGCTGGCAATCCTCGTCATCGGTACGGTTCTCGTCTACGGTTTCTATAAGCACGGCTTCCACTTCCTGAATGTCTTCGTCCCCTCAGGCGTGCCGGGCATTTTGTTGCCGCTGGTCGTCTCGATCGAAATCATTTCGTTCCTGTCCCGTCCGATTTCGCTCTCTGTTCGTCTTTTCGCAAACATGCTCGCCGGTCACATTACGCTCAAGGTGTTCGCAGGCTTCGTCGCCTCGCTCGGAGCCCTCGGTGCAGTCGGTGTCGGCGGAGCCGTTCTTCCCCTCATCATGACCGTCGCCCTGACCGGTCTCGAGTTCCTCGTCGCCTTCCTCCAGGCTTACGTCTTTGCGGTGCTGACTTGCATGTACCTCAACGACGCGATCCACCCGGGCGGGCACTAAGGATAACGACATCGACGTCAAAGGGCGTCAGTCATTCGCCGCAACAACCATTTCAAAGGAGTTCAACATGGAAGCGGAAGCAGCAAAGTTCATCGGTGCAGGTCTGGCTTGCTTTGGTATGGCCGGTACGGCTCTCGGCCTCGGCAACATCTTCGGCAGCTACCTCTCCGGCGCTCTGCGTAATCCGTCTGCCGCTGACAGCCAGTTCGGCCGTCTGGTATTCGGCTTCGCCGTTACGGAAGCTCTGGGCATCTTCTCGCTGCTCGTCGCTCTCCTCCTGCTCTTCGCCGTCTGATATCGGCGGATAGATGGATCACGGCCTGCGACCGCAAGCCGTGATCCTTTGCATTTGCAGTCCACCTGGAGGTGAGCATGTTTTTTGTGACCCCGGCTTACGCTGAAGAAGCACCGGCGGCAGCGACCGGCACGGATGCGCATGCCGCTCCGGCCGCAGGCGAGGTCCATACGGAGACCGGCGTTGCCGAAGGCGAACACGCCCGCGGCCCGTTCCCGCCTTTCGATTCGACGACCTACGCATCCCAGCTGCTCTGGCTGGTGATCACGTTCGGCGTCTTTTACCTCCTTATGCAAAAGGTCATCGCGCCGCGCATCGGGGCCATTCTCGATCAGCGCCACACGCGCATCTCCCAGGATCTGGAAGAAGCAGGCCGCCTGAAGGCGGAAGCCGACGCTGCAGTCGTGACCTATGAAGGCGAACTGGCCGCTGCCCGCGCCAAGTCGAATGCGATCGGCTCCGCCGCACGCGACGCCGCCAAGGTCAAGGCCGAAGCGGATCGCCGCGCCGTCGAAGCGAGCCTGTCGGAAAAGATCAAGGCTGCCGAAGCTCGGATCGCCGATATCAAGACGAAGGCTTTTGCCGATGTCGGCACGATTGCCGAGGAAACGGCCGCTGCCGTCGTCGAACAGCTGATCGGCGGCACGGCCGCCAAGGCAGATGTCGCGGCCGCCGTCGCGGCCGCCAAGAAAGAGGCTTGATCGATGGAATTTCACTTTGACGCGACCTTCTTCGCTTTCGTCGGCCTCGTCCTGTTCCTGGCGCTGGTCGTCTACCTGAAGGTTCCCGGCATGATGGCACGGTCGCTTGATGACCGCGCCGATCAGATCCGCAACGAGCTGGCCGAAGCCAAGCGTCTGCGCGAAGAGGCCCAGCACCTGCTCGCCGAATACCAGCGCAAGCGCAAGGAAGCGGAAGCCGAGGCGGCTCACATCGTTGCCGCCGCCGAGCGCGAAGCCGAAATGCTGACCGCTGAAGCGAAAAAGAAGACGGAAGAATTCGTCGCCAACCGCACGGCGCTCTCCGAGCAGAAGATCAAGCAAGCCGAGGCCGATGCGATGAAGGCGGTCCGTTCCGCCGCCGTCGATCTGGCGATTGCGGCCGCCGAAACGGTGCTTGCCAAGCAGGCGGACGGCAAGGTCCAGTCCGAGCTCTTCGGCAACGCCGTCGGCCAGGTCAAGACGCGGCTCAACTGAGTGCTGTCGAATGGAATGAGCGAAAGGCCGGGCATGTCCCGGCCTTTTTTGTTGAATGCTCGGTCTCGCCGGTCCTTCGGACGCCCGCTTGCGGGCGAAGAGACAGTCCGCTCCCTCTCGATCCCCTCTTCTCCCCAGCGGGGAGAAGGTGCCCGTAGGGCGGATGAGGGGGCCGGCGAAGCCGGTCTTTTCCAACAACGTTCTTACGTGCCGTCGTCGTCTCGACCATGTTCAGGGCGCTGGGCGCTGTTGTTTAGCGTCGCGGAGGTTTTCAGTGAGTGTATGTGCCGTGCGGCCCCCTCATCCGCCTGCCGGCACCTTCTCCCCGAGGGGAGAAGAGATCATGCCATGCCGTCACCGTTCCTTGCGCTCCCTCCGGCAGTCCTGGCTTCTTATACTCTGTGTGGCGACCTATCCCGGAATCAGCTCATCCGCCTCCGGACCATCCTCGCCCTTGCGCAACGGCCTGAAGGTCATCCGGTGCAGCGAGCAGGGGCCGTGTTTCTCGATGCCGGCGCGATGCTGGGCAGTGCCGTAGCCTGCATGCGCGGCAAAGCCGTAGTCTGGAAAGACGTTATGCGCCCGTGCCATCATCCGGTCGCGCGTCACCTTGGCGACGATCGAGGCGGCGGCGATCGAGACCGACCGGGCATCGCCCTTGACCACGGCCTGTCCGGGGCAATCGAGCCCGGGCGGTACATCCAGCCCATCCGTCAGCACATAGCTTGCCGGAACGGCAAGGCTGCAGATGGCGCGGCGCATGGCGTCGAGGCTCGCCTTGCGAATATCCGTCTCATCGATGCGCGTGGAGCTGGAGGAGGCGATGGAGACGGTCGCGGTTGCCAGAATCTGCGTGAACAGTTCTTCGCGCCGCTGCGCGGAAAGCTGCTTGGAATCGTTCAGACCTTCAGGGATGCGCTTCGGATCGAGGATGACGGCGGCGGCAACGACAGGCCCGGCCAGCGGCCCGCGGCCTGCCTCGTCGGCGCCGGCAACCGGCCAATGGCCAGCCTTGCGGGCTTTCAGTTCCAGACGGAAATCCGGCACGAGCGGAACCGTGTCGAAAAGCAGGGGAGAATCGGGTGGCGTGCGACGTTTCATGCGGCTGAACCTCGCACGCCAACCCGATTTCCCGCAAGTCCCCGGATCAGGGCGGCGGCCGGGGACGGTCCGGCGGATGGTGGCGGTCAGGGCCATCCGCGGGAATTGCGCTCGGGCTCGAAAACAGGGCGGTTTCTCGATGGGCCGATGCGCAAGCTTGAAGCAAATCCAAGAGAATCAAGAGAGCTCTCCAGAAGTTGCCTAAAACAAGGAGTTTGAGCGGTTCTGCGCTTCCACGAAAGCCGAACCGCTCCGGCAATCAAAGCAGCGACAGCTGCACGCCGCTGCCGTCGGGCGGCACGAACAGATCGTCGCGCAACGGCACGCTGCGCCGCGTCAGTTCAAAGCGTTTGGCCGCCATTTCGAAACGGCGCGCGATCTGCCAGGCATAGGGCCCCGCACCTTTCATGCGCTTGCCGAATTCGGAATCGTAATCCTTGCCGCCGCGCATCGAGCGCACCAGCGACATCACATGCCGGTAGCGATCGGGATAATGCTGCAGCAGCCAGTCGCGGAAGAGCGGGCTGACTTCGAGAGGAAGCCTCAGGATGACGTAGCTCGCCTCCGCGGCGCCGGCGGCCTTGGCCGATTCGAGGATACGTTCCA
Organism: Rhizobium sp. R339; assembly: GCF_002211395.1. Lineage (NCBI taxonomy): Bacteria > Pseudomonadati > Pseudomonadota > Alphaproteobacteria > Hyphomicrobiales > Rhizobiaceae > Rhizobium > Rhizobium sp. R339. The sequence goes on along the minus strand of NZ_LOKV01000028.1, from coordinate 187,523 downwards.
ATTCATGGTCGTTCAGCGCCGGAATGAGCGGGGCGGCCATGACAGCCGTCTGGATGCCCGCTTCGGCGAGCGCGTGGATCGTCTCCAGGCGCCGCGGCGGTGTGGCGGCGCGCGGTTCCATCGCCCGGGCAAGCTTGCGGTCGAGCGTGGTCACCGAAATGCCGACCCGCACCAGGTTTTTCTTCGCCATCTCCTGCAGGATGTCGAGGTCACGCAGGATCATCGCCGACTTGGTGACGATCGACACCGGATGGTTCGCCTTGTTCAGCACTTCGAGAATGCCGCGCATGATGCGCCATTCCTTCTCGATCGGCTGGTAGGGATCGGTATTGGTGCCGATCGCGATGACCCGCACCTTGTAGCCCGGCTTGGCGAGCTCCCGCTCGAGCAGCTTTGCCGCATCGGGCTTGGCGAAGAGCTTCGTCTCGAAGTCGAGCCCGGCGGAAAGCCCCATATAGGCATGTGTCGGCCGTGCGAAGCAGTAGATGCAGCCGTGCTCGCAGCCACGATAGGGGTTGATCGAGCGATCGAAGGAAATATCAGGCGATTCGTTGCGGGTGATGGCCGTGCGCGGCTTTTCGACCTGCACCTCGGTCTTGAAGGGCGGCAATTCTTCCAGCGTCTGCCAGCCGTCGTCGAAGGTCTCCCGCTGCAGCGCCTCGAACCGCCCTGTCGGGTTCAGCCCGGCGCCACGGCCGCGCCGGCGATCGACCTCGATCCTGAGACCGGAGGAAACGATCATCGCATCGGCAATATCTGCCGTATTGGCAGGCGCGAACGCGGCCTGCCCTGCCAGGGACTGCTCTCTCATCGGATTCTCCCGTGACGGAAAAGCCAGTGCTTCCGTCCGTTTTGATGATTAAATTCCTATCTGCAAAACAAGAACAATGCAAGAACAAAATACGGGAAATGCTGCTGGCAGAAATTTGTGCGTCGCATTATAGATAGCCGATGTTGACCGTTGTTCTCGAATGTCAGGATCAGGAATCCGAGCTGGCCCAGACCCTGTCGGTGCTGGTGGCGGGCGCGGTGGAAGGGCTCGTGAGCGATGTGGTCGTCCTCGATCACGGCTCGTCCGACGGCACCTCGCGGGTGGCGGACGCGGCTGGCTGCCGCTTCTATTCAAAGTGGGATATCAAGGACATCGTCCGCTCAGCGCGCGGCGAATGGCTACTCTTCGTCGAGCCGGGCGCAAGGCCCCAGGCCGGCTGGATCGATGAGATTTCCGAATATGTGGCGTTGAACAAGCTGCCGGCGCACTTCACCGCCTCGCGCGGCTACCGGCGCCCGTTCTTCGAGCGCGTCCGCCGCGCCGCCCCACCGCTGGAACTCGGTTTGCTGATGCCGAAGCACCAGGCGCTCGCTGCGGCCAGAAGCGGCATGCGCCTTGCCGAATTCGTCAAAGGGCAGAAGCCGCGCAAACTCTCCAGCGAACTGATTCCCTCCTGGGTCGCCCGCGCCGCGCGGTGATGCCGCACCTCCTCCTGTCGCCTTGCAAAAGATGGCGTCCGATACGATTTCGCGCTATAATTCGCTCATGGCGCCGCCGAAGCGCCTCGCTTCGCAACGGATGGCCATGGAATGCCGGTGGACGGCAGAACAGGTCAGCGGACATCTCCTCTTCTGCCGGGCTCCGGCGAAAGGAGGTGCGTCATGGTACGCGGTATGATTTACGGCCTGCTGGCCGTCATATTGCCGATATCGCTGATCGCGCATCCGCATCCGGCAGCATCGCAGATGGTGCGCAGTTGCGCAGGCCGATCCGAGATCGTCAATTTCCTGGACAGGAACTTCGGCGAAAAGCTCACTGCAGTCGGATTGATCAATCAGAACGCCGTTCTCGAGGTCTATGCCGCCGAAAGCGGCACCTGGACGCTCATCGTAACGGATGTTCACGGCATAAGCTGCTTCCTGCTTTCGGGTGACAGCTGGGATACCATGCCCGCTCTGCCAGGCATTGCCACATAGGCAATGGTGCCGTTTGCGGTGCCCGGTCTTGGCCGGCCTATTTCGCCGCGCCGCGCTTCAGATGCTCGTCCAGCCGCGGCATGATTTCGACGAAGTTGCACGGCACGCTACGATAGTCGAGCTGCGATTTCAGGATGCCGTCCCAGGCATCCCGGCAGGCGCCGGGCGAACCCGGCAGGGCGAAGATGAAGGTGGAATTGGCAACGCCTGCCGTGGCGCGCGACTGGATCGTCGCCGTGCCGATCTTCTCATAGGAGATGCGGTGAAAGATGGCGGAAAAACCGTCCATGCGCTTTTCGAACAGAGGCTCCAGCGCCTCGGGCGTGACGTCCCGGCCGGTAAAACCGGTGCCTCCCGTGGTGATGACGACGTCGATTTCGTCCCGCTCGGTCCAGGCCTTGACCGTTGCGGCGATTTTCTCCCGGTCGTCCGGCACGATCGCCCGATCGACGAGCCTGTGGCCCACCTCGATGATTCGCGCCGCCAGCGTATCGCCCGATTTGTCGGTCTCCGGCGTGCGTGTGTCCGAGACGGTGAGAACTGCCATGCCAACGGCGATGAAGGGCCGCTTCTCGTCCAGACCTGCCATCATCTACCTCCCGGGATCGTTTCCGTTGCCTGGAAATACCAGTCGGGCCGCTCGCCGTGAAGGGCTGCCGCCACATCTTTCGCCTCGGTCATGGTCTTAAAGATCCCGAAGCAGGTGGCGCCGGAGCCTGACATGCGGGTCATGACTGCGCCGCGGCCTTGCAGCATTGCTGATATTGTTGCGATTTCAGGCACAAGTTCGCGCGCCGGCGGCTCAAGGTCGTTGCGGGCAGCGGCAATCGCCGTAAGCCAGCCTGCACTCTGAGATAGTTCCAGAGCCGGATTGTTCTTCGTCGCGAGCCGGCGGAAAACATCCGGCGTCGACACGCCCTTCAGGGGATTGGCGAGCACCATGGCAAAGGCCGGCAGATCAGACACCGGTTGGATCTTTTCACCGATGCCGCGGGCAATCAGCGGCCGGCTTTCAAGGCACATCGGCACGTCGGCGCCGAGCTTCAGCGCGAGCGCGGCAAGCATCCCCTCGGGCGGGGTCGTGCCCCAGAGCCGCATCAGCCCGCGCAGCGTCGCGGCCGCATCCGCCGAACCGCCGCCGATGCCGGAGGCGATCGGCAGATTCTTTTCGAGGTGGATGTGGACGGGGAAGGCGAGGGAGCCGGATTGCTCGCGCAGAAGATCGCGCGCCTTCAGCACCAGGTTGGTGCCGCCGTCGTCGGCGAGCCTCCCGCCGAAACGGCCGGACAGGGTGAAGGCATCGGCCTGCGATGGCGTGAATCCCAGGCGGTCGCCATAACAGGCGAAGGTCACCAGCATATCGAGCAGATGATAGCCGTCCGGCCGCTGGCCCGTCACATGCAGGGCCAGGTTGATCTTCGCGCGAGCCTCTTCGGTGACGCTGAACGCGCTGGCCAAGCCCTCGTCAGGCATGCTTCTCGCCCGTCAGGATTTCTTGTCGACGGGCGGCGGGGTGACGGGCGCCGGGTCCGGCTGCTTCTTGTCGGCCGCTTTGGCATCGTCGCTGACAGGAGGCAGGCCGTTGGCGATCTTGTCCTTGATCTTCGGGATTTCGGCTGCCTCGGGCTCGGAGCTGAGCGCCCGGTTCCACTGATAGACGGCCTCGAGCTTGCGTCCGACACGCCAATAGGCGTCGCCGAGATGGTCGTTGATCGTCGCGTCGCCGGCTTTGATCTGCGCTGCCCGCTCCAGTTCATCGACGGCATCGTCGAATCGGTTGAGGCGGAAATAGGCCCAGCCGAGCGAATCGATGATGTAGCCATCGTCGGGGCGAAGGTCGACGGCCTTCTTGATCATGCTCAGGCCCTCGTCGAGGTTCCTGTTCATGTCGATCCAGGAATAGCCGAGATAGTTCAGCACCTGCGGCTGGTCGGGATTGAGCTCCAGCGCCTTGCGGAAGTTCGGCTCCGCCTGTTCCCATTTCTTCAACCGCTCATAGGCAATGCCGCGCTGGAAGAAGACGCTCCAATTGGCGCGGCCGGGGAGGGGACCGATCGCTTCGACGGCCTTGTCGTAATTGACGGCCATCGCCTCGTAATCCTTGGCGTCGGAGAGAACGCTGCCATAGGCGAGGTAGCTGCGGATGTCCTTCGGATCGGAGGCGATCAGCGCCTGAAGGTGCTTGCGCGCTTCCTCCACCTTGCCGCCCTGAGCAAGGGCGAGGCCGAGCTGCAGCTCGGAGATGCGCCGCATCGGCGAATTCTCCGGCACTTTCTTGTAGAGCGAGATGGCGCGGTCCATCTGGTTCTGCTTTTCGGCGATGCCGCCGAGCAGCACCAGCGTATCGGCGCTGTTCGGATCGAGCGCTTTGGCCGTCTGCAGGTAAAGCGAGACGATGTCCTCGGCGCCGTCGCGGTTCAGCGCACCGCCGACGGAAAAGAGCACGCCGGCAGCCCCTTCTTCGGCTGTCTTGACCTGCTGTTCCTGCTTCTCGCCCTTCTCGATGCTGTCGCGCAGCGCGTTCAGCGGTGCGTAGTTCGGCAGCAGGTTGTCGCCGACGGAAACCGCGTCGAGCGCCTTCTGCTTGTTGCCCTGCGTGGCTTCGAGGCGGGCAAGCGCCATGACCGCACGCATGAAGGTGTCTGGCGCGGTCGCACCCCCTTCCTTGTCGAGCACGGCGTCGTTGAGGTGCTGGCGGGCGGATTTCACGTCGCCGGTGACGATCGCGATCGCGCCGGCATTGTAGTTCTGGAAGATGCGGAACCAGTCCGGGCCTTTCATCTTCTCGACCGCGGTAAGCGCTTCCTTGCCGCGGCCGGCGCCGACGCGGGCCCAGGCGAGCAGAAGGTCGTTCATCATCCGGTCGAGATCGTTCGGACCCTTGTATTTCAAGATGGATTCGGCGGTCTTGTAGTCACCGCGGCGCACGGCATCCATGCCGCGCACGATCGTGGTGATGCGCTCGACGGACGGATCGCCCTTCAGGTCGTTGGCGTAGTTGACGCCGTCCTTGATGTCGCCGTTGAGCAGCAGCGAGATCATCAGCCGCTGGCGAATCTCCGGATTGCCGGGTTCGATCTGCAGCGCCTTTTTGTAAAGCTCGATCGCCGTTTCGTAGTCGTGATCGACATCGGCCGTGCGCGCGGCGAGGAAAGCGCCGGAAAAGGTGGTGACACTGTCGGCATCGAAGCTCTCGGCCTTGCCGGCATCATCCGCCTTGGCCGCATCCTCGGCACTTACGCCGCCGACACTGCCGAGCGAAAGAACCGCCGCCAGCGCTGCGCCCGCAAGAAGACGGATGGCAAATCTCTGCCGCATTAGCAAACCTTTCTTCGAGAGCGTCCCGGCCATGGCGCCGGTCGCAAAACCAGTTGCGATCACTGATTCATAACAGGATGGCTTTTTTGAAGCGGCGCCGCAACAAAATCAGACTGCGATCGAGGACGTTCGATCAGTTCACGCGTTCGATGCAGAAATCGATCACTTCCATCAGGGCGGATTTCCATACCGTGTCGGGAAGCGGTGCAAGCGCGTCCCGCGCGATCGTGCCGTAATGCACGGCGCGGCTGATCGTATCGCTGAGCGTCCCGTATTTGGTGATCAGCCCCAGCGCTTTTTCGAGATTGGCGTCGCTGCTGTTGCCGGCTTCGATCGCATCGCGCCAGAAGGCGCGTTCGTCCTCGGTGCCGCGACGATAGGCAAGGATGACGGGGAGCGTGATCTTGCCCTCGCGGAAATCGTCGCCGACATTCTTGCCGAGATCGGCGGCCTTGCCGCCATAATCAAGCGCGTCGTCGACGAGCTGGAAGGCCAGCCCAAGATTCATGCCGTAGGATTTCAGCGCATTGCGGCCGGATTTGCCGGCATCGGCGACGATCGGGCCGACTTCGGCGGCGGCGGCAAAGAGGGCCGCGGTCTTGGCCCGGATGACGGAGAGGTAATCGTCCTCGGTCGTCTCCATGTTCTTGGCGACGGAAAGCTGCAGCACCTCGCCTTCGGCGATCACGCACGCGGCAGACGAGAGAACGTCGAGCGCATCGAGCGAGCCGACATCGACCATCATGCGGAAGGCCTGGCCAAGCAGGAAGTCGCCGACCAGCACGCTGGCCTGGTTGCCCCAGATCATCCGCGCCGTCGATCGGCCGCGGCGCAGGTCGCTTTCATCGACGACGTCATCATGCAACAGCGTCGCCGTGTGCATGAATTCGACCGATGTGGCGAGCTTGACGTGGTTCTCGCCGCGATAGTCGAACAGCGAGGCGGCAGCGAGCGTCAGCATCGGCCGCAGGCGCTTGCCGCCCGAGGAAATCAGATGGTTCGCCACTTCGGGGATCATCTGCACGTCGGAGCCGGCCTTGGAGAGAATGAGCTGGTTCACCCGCTCCATGTCGGCCTTGGTGAGATCGACCAATGGCTTTATGGATGCCAGTTTGTTTTTGCTTTCTTCAAGCGGTATGACCACGCCCAACGACCCGGACTCCTGTTCATTCATTACAGCTGACAATAGAAAGGGGCGATGGGCGCGGCAAGGGGTGAATTGTCGCGCTAGGCGAAATCGGAAGGAAAACGACGGCAAATGCATGAACTTATCCGCGCCAACGACCCTGTTCTTCTCTCCTTTGCCGAGAGTTTGATGAAGGATGCGGGAATTCACTGCTTCATCGCCGATCAGGGCATGAGCGTGCTGGAAGGCTCGCTCGGCATGCTGCCGCGCCGCCTGTTGGTCGATGAGGAGATGGCCGATCAGGCGCGCCGCATCCTGATCGACGCCGGCCTCGGTGGCGAGCTGCGCGAGCGGAAGTGAGCAGGCGATGACCGGCAAGCCCGCTGACACCGTCGATGCCTTCCATCGCGGCGCCTTCCATGTGGTGCAGCCGAAGGGCAGGGGCCATCGCTCCGGCATGGATGCGATGCTGCTTGCGGCCCTCGTCGCCGATGAGCGTCCGGTCCGGGTTGCCGATCTCGGCGCCGGTGCCGGTGCTGCCGGCCTTGCCGTCGCTTCTCGCCTTCCCAACGCGCAGGTGGTGCTCTTCGAGCGCTCGGCCGAGATGGCCGATTACGCCCGCCGCAGCATTCTCCTGCCGGAAAATGCGCATGTCGCGGGCCGCGTCAGCGTCGTCGAGGCCGATGTAACGCTGACCGCCAAGGCGCGCAACGATGCCGGACTTGCCGACGAAAGCTTCCATCACGTCATCATGAACCCGCCCTTCAACGATGCCGGCGACCGGCGCACCCCGGATGCGCTGAAGGCCGAAGCCCATGCGATGACCCACGGACTGTTCGAGAGCTGGATCCGCACGGCCGGCGCCATCATGATCCCGAGCGGGCAATTGTCGCTGATTGCGAGACCGCAATCGATCGCAGAAATCATCGATGCCTGCGGCCGGCGCTTCGGCGGCATCGAAATCACCGCCATCCATCCGCGCGAGCGCGAAAGCGCCGTTCGCATCCTGGTGACTGCTATCAAGGGATCGCGCGCGCGGCTGTCGCTGCGCGCGCCGCTCATCATGCATGAAGAGGGGAGCCACAAATTCTCCCCTCTCGTCGACGATTTCAACAATGGCCGGGCGGCATACGCCAGGCTTTAGCCGGTCACGAAGTCGAGGAGCAGCTTGATGTTCAGCCCCGCGATGACGATGGCGATCAGATAGGCGATGCCGCTCAGCCAGAGCGGCGACACGAGTTCGCCCATCTTGGCCTTGCTGGCGGTGAACATGACCAGCGGGAAGACGGCGAAGGAAAGCTGCAGGCTGAGCACGACCTGCGTCAGGATCAGGAGTTCCGCCGTGCCCTGGTCGCCGTACCAGATGGTGACGATCGCTGCCGGCACGATGGCGATGGCCCGCGTGATCAGACGGCGCACCCAGGGCTTCAGCCTGATCTTCAGGAAGCCTTCCATGACGATCTGGCCGGCAAGCGTTGCCGTTACCGTCGAGTTGAGGCCGCAGCACAGAAGCGCGATGCCGAAGAGCGTCGGCGCGATGGCAAGTCCGAGCAGCGGCGACAGCAGCGAATAGGCGTCGCCCAGCTCCACCACGTCGGTCTTGCCATGCGCATTGAAGGCGGCGGCCGCCAGAATCAGGATCGAGGCATTGATCAGCAGTGCGAAACAGAGGGCAACGGTCGAGTCGATCGTCGCATAGGTCAGCGCCTCTTTCTTCTCCGGAACCGTATGGCCATAGGCCCGCGTCTGCACGATGCCGGAATGGAGGTAGAGGTTGTGCGGCATGACGGTGGCGCCGAGAATACCGAGCGCGAGATAGAGCATTTCGGGATTGGTGACGATCTCTGTCGTCGGGAAGAAGCCGGTGATGACGGCACCCCATTCGGGATCGGCCAGGAGGATCTGCACGCCGAAACAGAGCGCGATGACGCCGAGCAGCGCGATGACGAAGGCCTCGACCCAGCGGAAGCCGAGCTTCTGCAGGAAGAGGATCAGGAAGACGTCGAGCGCGGTGATCAGGACGCCGAGTTCCAGCGGGATGCCGAACAGCAGGTTGAGGCCGATCGCCGTGCCGATCACCTCGGCGATGTCGGTGGCGATGATGGCGATTTCCGCAAAGGCCCAGAGCGGCACCGAAACCCATTTCGGGAAGGCGTCGCGGCAGGCCTGGGCGAGATCGCGGCCGGAGGCGATCGCCAGGCGGGCGCAAAGCGATTGCAGCACGATCGCCATCAGGTTGGAAAGCAGTGCGACGGTGAGCAGCGCATAGCCGAATTTCGAGCCGCCGGCGAGCGAGGTCGCCCAGTTGCCGGGATCCATGTAGCCGACGGCGACCATATAGCCCGGCCCCGCGAATGCCGCCGCCCGGCGCCACATCGAACTGTGACGCCCGGTTCCCACCGTGCGGTAGACATCGGACAGCGATCCCTCTCCGCGTTCGTGCCGCCAGCCGCTCTTTGTATTGGGATTCAGGACGTCCATGCGATTTCCACCTGTTTGGCCATGAAGGCCACTATGATCATTAAGAATGATAATGCAAGTCATTCGCAACAAGAAAATCATCTCGCGGTTTTCAGGAACGCGGCCATTGCGTTTGTCGTTCCAGCGCATACATGGATGCCGATTGCGGTTTGAGCGATCGTGCGACCCGAAGCGAAGGATGGGAAATGGCCGGATTCTTGAGAAAGCTGATGCCGAAACGGTTCCGCAAGGATGGCGTCGTCATTCCGGTCGTCAGATTGCAGGGCGCGATCATGAGCGGCGGCGGCCAGTTCCGGCCAACCCTCAATCTCGCCAATGTCGCGCCGGTTCTGGAAAAAGCCTTCGCGATGAAGGATGCGCCGGCGGTCGCCCTTTCGATCAATTCGCCGGGCGGTTCGCCCGTCCAGTCCCGCCTGATCTTCACCCGCATCCGCGAACTCGCCCGCGAAAAGCAGAAGAAGGTGCTGGTCTTCGTCGAGGATGTCGCCGCGTCCGGCGGTTATATGATCGCGCTTGCCGGCGATGAGATCATCGCCGACGCGACCTCGATCGTCGGCTCGATCGGCGTCGTCTCCGGCGGTTTCGGCTTTCCTGAACTCCTGAAGAAGATCGGCGTCGAGCGCCGCGTCTATACGGCAGGCGAAAACAAGGTGATCCTCGATCCGTTCCAGCCGGAAAAGGAAAAGGACATCGAATATCTGAAGAGCCTGCAGCTCGAAATCCATCAGGTCTTCATAGCGATGGTGCGCGAACGCCGCGCCGGCAAGCTGACGGACGATGCGACGGTGTTTTCCGGCCTGTTCTGGAGCGGCACGCGCGGCCTCGAGCTCGGCCTCATCGACGGCCTCGGCGACATGCGCCAAGAACTGAAGAGGCGCTATGGCCAAAAGGCGAGGCTGGAACTCGTCACCGCCGGCCGCGGCCTGCTCGGCCGCCGCATTCCCGGTGTTTCGTCCGTCACACTCGACGGCGCCGCGTCCAGTCTCGCAACGGGGCTTGTCGAAGCGGCGGAAGAAAGAGCATTGTGGAGCCGGTTCGGGCTTTGAGAGGAGCAAGAGAGGGACATGGCGCAGCTTATCACGATCCTGGTCCTGGTCTTTTCCGCCTGGTGGCTCTACCGCCGCTTCGTCTCCGATGCCCGCAAGCTCGCCGAGAAGTCGCGCCGCACGGAAAAGGAGCGCCAGACCGGCGCGATCGGCACGTTGGTCAAGGATCCGGTGACGGGGGAATACCGGCTGAAGCGGGATGGGGAATAAGAGGGTCACTACTGCACCTGCCTCTCATCCGGCATCCTAGAGCCCTCCCCAACCCCTCCCCACAAGGGGGAGGGGCTTAACTTGCCGCACCCGCTTCCCAGACATTCGACGTTTTGGGAGGAGGGAAGCAGGTGCTCCGGGTTAGTCCCTCCCCCTTGTGGGGAGGGGTTGGGGAGGGGTCTTAGATCCGGCGACCGCCGCAAAAGCCTTGACCCCTGCGGCCCTCCATGGCACCAGTCGCGCCGATAATCCCTACGCAACCGGTGTCATCCCATGTCAGCTCTCCCCGACCACATGAACCCGAAGCGCTCGTTCCAGGCGCTGATCCTGACCCTGCATAGCTACTGGGCGGATAAGGGTTGCGCGGTTCTGCAGCCTTACGACATGGAGGTCGGCGCCGGCACCTTTCACCCGGCCACCACGCTACGCGCCCTCGGCCCCAAGCCCTGGAAGGCGGCCTATGTCCAACCGTCGCGCCGTCCGTCGGACGGCCGCTATGGCGAAAACCCGAACCGCCTGCAGCATTATTACCAGTATCAGGTCATCCTGAAGCCGAACCCGCCCAACTTGCAGGAGCTCTATCTCGGCTCGCTGGCGGCAATCGGTCTCGATCCGCTGCTGCACGACATCCGTTTCGTCGAGGATGACTGGGAAAGCCCGACGCTCGGCGCCTGGGGCCTTGGCTGGGAATGCTGGTGCGACGGCATGGAAGTCTCGCAGTTCACCTATTTCCAGCAGGTCTGCGGCATCGAGTGCTCGCCGGTCGCGGGCGAACTGACCTATGGTCTCGAGCGTCTTGCCATGTATGTCCAGGGCGTCGACAATGTCTACGACCTGAACTTCAATGGCCGCGAAGGCGACGAGAAGATCAGCTACGGCGATGTCTTCCTGCAGGCCGAGCAGGAATATTCGCGTCATAACTTCGAATTCGCCAATACCGAGATGCTGCATCGCCACTTCGTCGATGCCGAGAAGGAATGCCGGGCGCTGCTCGATGCCGGCGCTCCCGGCGACAGCGCCAATCTGCGCCTGCACAAATGCGTCTTCCCGGCCTATGACCAGTGTATCAAGGCCAGCCACGTCTTCAACCTGCTCGATGCCCGCGGCGTCATCTCGGTCACCGAGCGCCAGAGCTATATCCTGCGGGTGCGCACCCTCGCCAAGGCCTGCGGCGAAGCCTTCCTGCTGACCGATGCGGGCGGCGTAAATTTGTCGAAAGAGGCGGCGTGACGCAGAAACCTGCCAGCCGTATCGTTCATATCAACGGCTGGCCAGGCACCGGGAAGCTGACGGTCGGCCGCTTGCTGGCGCAAAAGCTCGGCGCGCGGCTCCTCGACAATCACATGCTGCTTAATCCGGCCGAAGCGCTTTTCGCCCGCAGCAACCCTCTGCATGCGTCGCTGCGTGAGCAAATTCGGCGGGCGGTTTTCGATCACGCCGTGCGCGCCGATCCGGCCGAAAGCTTCGTTTTTACCGATGCTCTTTCCGATGACGAGCAAGATAGTGCGATGTTCTCCTGGTATCCCGATCTGGCTGCCGCCAGAGGCGCGGAGCTGGTCGCGGTTCTCCTCGATTGCGCGCCGGAGGAGAATGCCAGGCGCCTCGTCTTTCCCGGCCGATCCGAGGCGCTCAAGCTAACGGACACGGCGAAGCTGCAGCAGCTCCGGGCAAACTATAAATTGCTGCGCGGACTGGCCGAACACACAGTCGAAATTGACACGACGGACCTTTCGCCAGAGCGGACGGCGGCCCGAATTCTCGCGCATATCGGTGTTTGACGACAGCCGGGAATCCTGCGTAGTCTTTGCCCAAACATTACTTCGTTGCAGGGGATTCGCGATGTATATTGCGCTTGGCGTCATCGTTTTGGTCGCACTCTATGTCGTCTTCATCTACAACGGCCTTGTTCGCTCGCGGCAGATGGCGGAAGAAGCCTGGTCCGGCATCGATGTGCAGCTCAAGCGCCGTGCCGATCTGATCCCGAACCTGATCGAGACCGTCAAGGGCTACGCCGCTCACGAAAAGTCGACGCTGGAAGAGGTGGTCGCGCTCCGCAACAAGGCGCAGGCCGTGCCGGCAGGCGATGTGGCGGGCAGGGCGCAGGCGGAAGGGTTGCTTGGGCAGGCGCTCGGGCGGGTCATCGCACTCGCTGAGGCGTATCCCGATCTCAAGGCCAATCAGAATTTTGCCGAGCTCCAGGCTTCACTCGAAACCATGGAAGGCGAGTTGCAGATGGCGCGGCGTTATTACAATGGTGCTGCTCGCGACCTGAACGTCAAGGTCGAGAGCTTCCCGTCCAATCTCGTCGCCGGCCAGTTCGGTTTTGCCAAGCGGGACTATTTCGAAATCACCAACGAGGCCGACCGCGCCGTCCCCAGCGTCAAATTCTGACGATCCGGCATTTTGCCTTTGCGAAAAAGCGATTAAGAGCAGAGACAGACTGCGGCCGGCAAGAGCATGTCGCGCAAAAGTGTGAAGCGGTTTTGCGATGACGACATGCGCAAAACCAAAGACCTAAAGCGCGGCAAGCGAATCTGAAAGATCGCGATGCGCTTTAGGCTCGCCCATGGACGGAAGACATAGCATGACACGCACAGCCAAACTCACGATCATTCCGCCGGGCGGGCCGCTTTCGGGCCGCGCCATGCCGCCGGGTTCCAAGTCGATCACCAATCGCGCTTTGCTGCTCGCCGGCCTTGCCAAGGGCACGAGCCGGCTGACCGGCGCGCTGAAGAGCGACGATACGCGCTATATGGCCGATGCGCTGCGTGCCATGGGCGTTGCGATCGACGAGCCCGACGATACCACTTTCGTTGTCACCGGCAGCGGGAGGCTCGCGCCACCGAAAGCGCCGCTCTTCCTCGGCAATGCCGGTACGGCGACGCGCTTCCTCACGGCGGCCGCCGCTCTCGTCGACGGCACCGTCGTCGTCGACGGCGACGAACATATGCGCAAGCGCCCGATCGGCCCGCTGGTCGAGGCCATGCGCACGCTCGGCATCGATGTGAGCGCCGACACCGGCTGCCCGCCGGTGACCGTTCGGGGCACGGGCCGCTTCGAGGCCGACCGAATCCTGATCGATGGCGGGCTGTCCAGCCAATATGTCTCGGCGCTGCTGATGATGGCGGCCGGCGGCGACCGCCCGGTCGACATCGAACTCGTCGGCGAGGACATCGGCGCGCTTGGCTATATCGATCTGACCACGGCGGCGATGAAGGCCTTCGGTGCCAGGGTCGAGAAAACAAGCCCCGTCACCTGGCGCGTCGAGCCGACCGGTTACCGCGCCGCCGATTTCGTCATCGAGCCGGATGCATCCGCCGCGACCTATCTCTGGGCCGCCGAAGTGCTGCGCGATGGCAAGATCGATCTCGGCGTGCCGAACGATGCCTTCACCCAGCCGGATGCCAAGGCCTACGACACGATCGCCAAGTTCCCGCATCTGCCGGCTGAAATCGATGGCTCGCAGATGCAGGATGCCGTTCCTACGATCGCCGTGCTTGCCGCCTTCAACGAGACGCCGGTCCGCTTCGTCGGCATCGCCAACCTGCGCGTCAAGGAATGCGACCGCATCCGCGCCCTGTCCACAGGGCTCAACAATATCCGCGAAGGCCTCGCCGTCGAGGAGGGTGACGATCTGATCGTCCATTCCGATCCTGCTCTTGCCGGCCAGCATCTGCCGGCCGAGATCGATACCTTCGCCGATCACCGCATCGCCATGAGCTTCGCGCTCGCCGGGCTGAAGATCGACGGCATCACCATTCTCGACCCCGATTGCGTCGGCAAGACCTTCCCGGCCTACTGGCGGACGCTCGCCGCCCTCGGCGTGACATATCAGGACAAGGATTGAGTAGCGCGCAGCCGAGGCTGCCGGCGGGGAGATGGGGATGAGGCGTCGGTTTTTCGGATTTTGTTTGGCGCTCATCTGGATGCTCGCCGCTCCGGCGGCCTTTGCCGCCGAAGTGATCGAGAGTTTCGACTCCTTGATCGTCCTCGAAAAGAGCGGCGCGATGACGGTGGCGGAAACGATCACCGTCAATGCCGAGGGCAATCGTATCAATCACGGCATTTTCCGTGATTTCCCGCTCTATTTCACCGATGCCGAAGGCCGTCGCCGCAGCGTCGATTTCGATGTTGTGTCGGTCAAGCGCGATGGCAAGGACGAACCTCGGCACACCGAATCGATCACCGGCGGCATTCGCATCTATGCCGGTTCGGCCGATGTGACGGTAACGCCGGGCCGTCATCAATATGTCTTCACCTACAGGACCAACCGTCAGATCCGCTATTTTGACGATCATGACGAACTCTACTGGAACGTCACCGGCAATGGCTGGATTTTCCCGATCCGCTCTGCCACCGCGACGGTGAAGCTGCCGCCCGGTGTCGCCGCCACTGAGACGACGTTCTTCACCGGCCCCGAAGGCGCGACGGAGAAGAATGCCCGCGTCGGCGAAACCGGCGGCGGCCTTCTGTTTTCCACGACTGCGCCGCTTGATGCCGGTGAAGGCCTGACCTTCGCGATCCGTATGCCGAAAGGCTCGATCGATCCGCCGAGTGCGGATATGGAAAGCACGTGGTGGCTCAAGGACAACCGCAATTATTTCATCGGCTTCGGCGGCTTGATCCTGGTTTTCGCCTATTATCTCAGATCATGGCTGAAGGTCGGCCGCGATCCCGCCCGCGGCGTCGTTGTGCCCCGCTGGGATGCGCCGGACGGCATCTCGCCGGCGTTGGTCAACTATATCGACAATAAGGGCTTCTCCGGCGGGGGCTGGACAGCGCTTGCCGCCACCGCGCTCAACCTTGCAGTTCGCGGCTACGTCAAGCTCGAAGACCTGAAGAATTCGATCGTCATCCGCGGCACCGGCAAGCCGCTCGGCAAGGAGAAATTCCAGGCCGGCGAAAGCGAACTGCTGAAGGCCGCCGGCGGCGCCGGCGCGACGCTGCGGATCGACAAGGCCAATGGCGAACGGGTGAAATCCGTCGGCCAATCGTTCCGTTCGGCGATTGAGAAGGAGCATCGCGGCAAATATTACAACTCTAATCTCGGTTATACCGGCGGCGGCATCGCGCTCAGCGCCGCCGCTCTGGTGGTGCTGTTCGTCTACGGTTCGCTGGAGCCCGACACGATCGCGCTGATGCTGATCCCGATTGCCGTCTCGGTCTTTGTTGCCGTCTTTGCCGCCGGCCTGGTCAAATCGCTGCATCGCGGCGGCTCGCTGTTCGGCAAGATCATGGCCGTCATCGCCGCGGCGGTCGGCGTTTTCGTCGGTATCGGCATTCTGGCGACCATGGTCCTGATGCTCACCTCTTCGCTGGTGGAGCTGCACGAAACCCCGATGCTGTTTGCCGTCGGCGGCATCGTGCTCCTGAACATCCTTTATTTCTTCATCATGGGCGCGCCGACCCCGCTCGGCGCCAGGATGATGGACGGCGTAGACGGCCTGCGGCAATATCTGACGCTGGCCGAAAGGGACCGCATGAACATGGCGAGCGCCCCCGAAATGTCGCCGCAGCATTTCGAGACGCTGTTGCCCTATGCGGTGGCGTTGGGTGTCGAAAAGCCTTGGTCGCGCACCTTCGAGACCTGGCTTGCGGCAGCGGCGGCCGGTGCGGCCGCAGCCTATGCGCCCTCCTGGTACTCCGGCAATTTCGACGGCGACAGTTTTTCCGATCGTGTCGGCGGCTTTTCCTCTTCGATGGCTTCGACCATCGCCTCGACGATACCTTCGCCGCCGCCATCGAGCTCATCCTCCGGTTTTTCCGGCGGTGGCTCCTCCGGCGGAGGGGGTGGAGGCGGTGGTGGCGGCGGCTGGTGAGCTTTCCCGCTTGACCTTTCCGCCCTTCGCCCTTAACCGCCAGAGGCAAAAGGAAAGGGTGGCGCATGAAGGTTCTGTTGATCGGATCGGGCGGACGCGAGCACGCACTCGCCTGGAAGCTGGCGAAATCGCCGTTGATGAGCGAATTCTACGCCGCCCCCGGCAATCCTGGCATTGCCGAACATGCCGTCCTGGTGCCGATGAACATCGAGGATCACGAGGCGATCGCCGCCTTTTGCCGGGAGAAGGGGATCGATTTCGTCGTCGTCGGTCCTGAAGCGCCGCTCGTTGCCGGCCTCGCCGACCGGCTGCGCGCCGATGGCCTGACGGTTTTCGGCCCTTCCGCCGCTGCCGCCCAGCTCGAGGGCTCCAAAGGCTTCACCAAGGATATCTGCGCCCGCTACGGCATTCCCACAGGCGCCTACCAGCGCTTCAACAATGCGCCGAAGGCCAAAGCCTATATCCGTGCCCAAGGCGCGCCGATCGTCGTCAAGGCCGACGGTCTTGCCGCCGGCAAGGGCGTGACCGTTGCGATGACGCTGGACGAGGCGCTTGATGCGGTCGACGACTGCTTCGAGGGTGCTTTTGGCGCCGCCGGCGCGGAAGTCGTCGTCGAAGCCTATCTCGACGGCGAAGAGGCAAGCTTCTTCTGTCTCTGCGATGGAAAACATGCGCTGCCGCTGGCAACCGCCCAGGATCACAAGCGGGTGGGCGAGGGCGATACCGGCGTCAATACCGGCGGCATGGGCGCCTATTCGCCGGCGCCTGTCATGACCGCCGAGATGGTCGAGCGCACGATGAAGGAGATCATCGAGCCGACAATCCGCGGCATGGCCGAAAGCGGCCATCCCTTCTCCGGCGTGTTTTTCGCCGGGCTGATGATCACCAAGAAGGGGCCGGAGCTCATCGAATACAATGTCCGCTTCGGCGATCCCGAATGCCAGGTCATGATGATGCGGCTGAAAAGCGATCTGCTGCCGCTGCTTCTGGCCACCGCCAACGGCACGCTCGATCAGGTGAGCGCCGAATGGAGCGACGATCCGGCCCTGACGGTGGTCATGGCCTCGAAGGGTTATCCCGCCGCTTATGAAAAGAACACGCCGATCCTCTCGCTGCCTGAGGCAGGCGAGGGGGAGAAGGTGTTTCATGCCGGCACGGCTCTCAAGCACGGCCAATTGGTCGCGACCGGCGGCCGCGTACTGAACGTGACGGCGTCAGGCGGCACGGTCGCCGAGGCTAAAAACCGCGCCTATGCGCTGCTCGACAGGGTGGAGTGGGAAAACGGCTTCTGCCGGCGCGACATCGGCTGGCGCGCGGTCGAGCGCGAAATAGCCTTGGGTAAGGCATAATTTGCCGCCTTCCTTAAATTTTTACCTTTTGCCCTGACGGGATGGAAACAAAGCTGCGCTATATCGCTCCTGAAGTGAGACGGAGTAGCTTTGATGCGGCAGATTTTCTTCGGTGCGGCAATCCTGCTGATGGCGGGTTCGGCGATGGCATCCTCGATAGAGGTGATCGGCACGGCTACGCCACACCGTGACGGCAGCATCGTCACTGAATCCTGCCCCAATTGTCCGCCGCTCCAGGCCGATGTGACCAAGAAGGATTATACCGTCCCGGAGCTGACGCCCGGCGCCTTCCAGGCTACCGAAGTCCGCGATGTCGACGGCGAAAAGAAGATCTACCGCACCGAAAACTGGATGGGCGGCTCGCCGGTTCTCTTCGTCAGCAAGGCGACCCCGGAAACGCAGCTTGCCGCCGAGCCTTCGGTCGTGCCGGCCGACGGGATTGACATGAACGCCAAGACCGCGGCCGTCATCGGCAGCGATGCCAAACCCGTTGCAGCAGGCATGGTGCAACAAACGGCGCCTCTCGACGTTTCTGAATTCAAGCTGCGTTTTTAAAAGTTCCCTGCCCCTGCCCGATCAAGGTTTCGATCGTTTGGGGTTCCACCTCGGTGGACCGAATGCACCCTCGAAGAGAAGCGGGGGTGCATTCTTGCTTCGAGACGCTCTTTGAAAACCGATCGGTCTACGACCAGCGGATGAAAGTCCGAGGTTTTCCGGGTCATCCCCACCCCAGATTTTTAGGGAAACTTTGCATCGTTTTTCGTTAAATTAAAGATTTCTTATGGGGTGAGCAGTGATGGTTCCTCGCCGGTCGCAGCATGTTATTTAGCAGCAGTAGACGCGTCCTCCCTTCGGCGCGCTCGCACAGGCGGTAGAAGACCGCACCGGAATGTATTTTGCCGTTCCCGTTGCGAGGAATCATGAAGAACCTAAAGATATCGAAGCAGCTTATATTGCTGGTCGTCGGCCTGATGGCGGCGTTTGCGATCGCCACCTCCCTGCAGATCCGCTCGTCGGTCGATGCAATTTACAAGGAGCGCTACGACATGCTCCGCGCCGAGGTTCAGTCGGCCGTCTCCGTTCTCAAGCTTTATCAGGCCAAGGTCACTGCGGGCGAAATGACGCTCGAGGACGCCCAGAAGCAGGCCTATACCACCGTCAACGGAATGAAATACGATCCGGACGGCTATTTTTTCGGTTATAGCTACGATGTCCAGATGCTGTTCCACTACGACGCCGCGAAAGTTGGACAGAACCTGAAGGGGCAGCCGGACAGCAAGGGCAAGCTCTATCGCGAAGAGCTGGTCAAGCTCGGCCAGCAGGGCGGTGGCCTCGTCGAATTTTATTCCACCAGCAAACCGGGCCAACCGGCCGGCGATTACCGCAAGACGGCCTATGGACAGGCCTTCGACCCTTGGAAAGTCGTCGTCGTCACCGGCGTCTACATGGACGATCTCGATGCACAGATAGACAGCACGATCCTGACCGCGCTCTCCGGCAGCATCGTTCTGTTTTTCCTTGCCATGGCGGCAGCCTACGTCGTCATTCGCGGCATTTCAGGACCTCTCAACAACGTGCATGCCGCCCTGAAGGCTGTTTCCGAAGAGGACGTTTCCATCGCCATTCCGCATACGGCCATGAACAATGAAGTCGGCATGATGGCGAAGGCGACGCAGTCGCTGCAGGAAAAAATCAGGGAGCGTCACGCGATGTCGGATCGCGAGGCGACCCAGCAGCTGGCGCTGGAAAGCGAGCGTGAAAACAATCTGCGCCAGCAGAACGACGAAGCCGCACTTCAGGCTCGGGTCGTGGCGACGATCGGCCAGGCGCTGGAGATGATTGCCCGGGGCGACCTCACTGTCCGCTGCGCCGATCTCGGCCAGAAATATGCCGCCCTTCGCGACAACTTCAACGATGCGCTGTCGCATCTGGAAGCCGCCATGGCCAAGGTCAGCGCCAAGGGCAGCGATATCGGCACCAGCAAGGAAGAAATCCGCCGCGCTTCCAACGAGCTGTCGCAGCGCACCGAGCGCCAGGCCGCAAGCCTGGAGGAAACCTCGGCCGCCCTCGACGAGCTCACCGTCGCCGTCCGCCAGACCGCCGACGGCGCACACGAAGCCAGCAAGCGCGTCCATTCCGTCAGCACCGAGGCCACCCATAGCGATGCCATCGTCAGTCAGGCGATTGAAGCGATGAGCGGCATCGAGAAGTCGTCCTCGGAGATTTCGAAGATCATCGGGGTCATCGACGAGATCGCCTTCCAGACCAACCTCCTGGCGCTGAATGCCGGCGTCGAGGCGGCCCGCGCCGGCGACTCCGGCAAGGGCTTTGCGGTCGTCGCCCAGGAGGTTCGTGAGCTTGCCCAGCGGTCAGCCGCCGCGGCAAAGGAGATCAAGGACCAGATCGCCCGCTCCTCCACCCAGGTGGATCACGGCGTCCGTCTGGTCGGCGAGGCAGGCGAGGCGCTGAAGCGCATCTCCGACCAGATCAAGGCCGCCAACGAGATCGTCGCCAAGATCGCCCACAGCGCCTCCGAGCAGGACACGACGCTGCGGTCGATCTCATCTTCGATGAACCAGCTCGACGCTGCCACCCAGCAGAACGCCGCCATGGCCGAAGAGACCACGGCCTCGGCCGAAACGCTGGCCAGCGACACCGACGAACTGATCGATCTCATCCGCGGCTTCCGCGTCGGCACCGCCGGCGCTCAGCCGGCGATGCATCAGGGCCGCCGCGCCGCCTAACAGACCGGGCGACCTGTTTTCATCGCCAAAGACTGGACGGCCGCCGGTTTCCGGCGGCCGTTCCTTATGATGATCAGTCGGAAACACGTTCGATCAGCCGCTCGATTTCGCGATCGGAAAACACCTCGACGCCGGCCGCTTTCAGCGCCGCCGCCGTCACGCCGTTGCCGGCTAGCTTGCGTCCGGAAAACGTCCCGTCATAGATGAAATCGGATCCGCAGGACGGGCTGCCGTCGATGAGCAGCGCGTAGCGGCAACCGGCCTGGCTGGCGAGCGTGACGGCGTTTTCCGCAGCCTGCAGGAACTCTTCCGTCACGTCTGCGCCGGTGCTCTCGACGACCCGCGCCTTGCCTGCCAGTACGTCTTCACCGCTTGCCCCATTCGCAATCTCCGCCGGCGGCCGCGGCACCTGCATGCCCGCCGACATCTCCGGACAGATCGTCACCAGCCGTCCTTCTGCCCGCCATCTCTCGATTGCAGGATGAAGCAACGGCTTCGCCTGCCCGTCATAGCGGACGGCATGGCCCATGAGGCAGGCACTGACGAGAATCCTGTTTTGCATGCCTCATTGAATAACGCCGCGGCGGCCGCAATGCCAGACCGCCGAGGCCCGCATTCTTAACCCGATATCTTCGAGAAATCCGCGACCGTTCCCGTCGCTTCGCGGATCAGCCGCAGCAAAGCGAGGCGGTTGGCGCGAATGGCGGCGTCCTCGTCGTTGACGAGAACGTCTTCGAAGAACCGGTCGACAGGGCCGCGCAGCTTGGAAAGCGCCGCCATCGCCGAGCGGAAGTCCTCTCCGGCGACGGCATCCGCGGCATCCTTGGAGGCGCTCGATATGGCCGCGAAGAGTTCCTTTTCGGCGTTGAGCTTCAAAAGCGCTTCAGCGACGGCATCGGCGATGACGGTGCCCTTCTTTTCCTCGGCGGCGAGCAGCTGCGTGGCGCGCTTGGTGCCGGCAAGCAGGTTCTTGCCATCCTCGGAGGTGATGAAGGCCGTCAGCGCCTCGACGCGGCGCGCCACCATCAGCAGATCGTCGGCTTCGGGCGTCAGCACGGCATCGATGAGATCGTGGCGGGCGCCCTGATCGCGCAGATAGACCTTGAGGCGATCATGGAAGAAGGAGAGCAGGTCGGCATCCCTGACGGTCGCTAGAAGCGGCAGGCGGATCCTGCGCTCCAGCAGGATTCTGACGACGCCAAGCGCCGCGCGGCGCAGCGCGAAGGGATCCTTCGAGCCGGTCGGCTTTTCATCGATCGCCCAGAAGCCGATCAGCGTATCGAGCTTGTCTGCAAGAGCGACCGTGATCGCCACCTTGTCCTCCGGCACACGGTCCGATGGGCCTTGCGGCTTGTAGTGGTCCTCGATGGCCGCGGCGACGGAGGCATTCTCGCCCTGCAGCACCGCATATTTGCGGCCCATCAAGCCCTGCAGCTCCGGGAATTCGCCGACCGCTTCGGTGCGCAGATCGGCCTTTGCCAGCACGGCGGCGCGATCGGTGAGAGTTGCGTCGGCGCCGGTGATCTTCGCGAGCTCGGATGCCAGCGCGCGGATGCGGGCGACGCGCGCCCCTTGTGTGCCAAGCTTGGCGTGGAACGTCACATTGAGCGCATCGAGCTTGGCCATGCGCTGATCGAGCGGCTTCTTCAGGTCGAGGCCGAACTTCTCGGCCGAAACCGTCAGCGTTTCGAGATCCGGCAGGTTGCCCTGGTCGCGCTTCCAGAAATGCAGTGCATCCGAAAGCCGGGCGCGCACGACCTTGCCGTTGCCGTGAACGATTTCCTTGCCGCCATCCGTCGCCTGGATATTGGAGACGAGGATGAACTTGTTCGATAGCCCTTCTTCACCCTGCTTGCGGGTGACGAAGCACTTCTGGTTGGTTTTGATCGTCAGCCGGATGATCTCGGAGGGGATGGAGAGATAATCCTCTTCGAAGGAACCCATCAGCACCTGCGGCCATTCCACCAGGCCGGAGACTTCCTCCAGCAGGCCTTCGTCTTCCACCAGCTCGAGCCCGTTGGCGAAAGCAATGTCGCGCGCATCGTGCAGGATGATGTCCTTGCGGCGCTCGGCGTCGAGGATGACCTTGGCCCTTTCGAGGCTCGCCGCATAATCGTCGAAGCGGCGCACGGTGATCGCCTCCGGCGCATGGAAGCGATGGCCGTAGGTGACGTTCGAGGCAGTGATGCCGTCGATCTCGAAGGGGATGACGACCGTTTCTTCATGCTCGGGGCCGAAGGTGCAGACGATCGACTGCAGCGGCCGCACCCAGCGCAGCGCGCCCGGCTTGGAGGAGGCTTTGCCCCAGCGCATGGATTTCGGCCAAGGGAAATCGCGGATGATGCCGGGCATCACCTCGGCGATGATCTCTTCCGCCGCGCGGCCGGGCTTGGAGATGACCGCCACGTAAAAATCGCCCTTCTTCGGATCGCTCACCACCTGCGCCTCGGAGACCGAGGAAAGGCCGGCGCCGCGCAGGAAGCCTTCGATCGCCTTCTCGTTGGCGTCGGTGCGCGGCCCCTTGCGCTCTTCGCGCACATCGGCGGAGCGGGCCGTCAGGCCGTGAATGTCGAGCGCCAGCCGACGCGGCGTCCAATATTCGCGCGCGCCCTCATAGGACAGACCCGCTTCGACGAGCGCATCGGTGACGAGCTTCTTCAGATCGCCGGCAGCCTTGCGCTGCATGCGGGCCGGAATCTCTTCGGAGCGGAGTTCGAGAAGAAGGTTTGGCATGTCACACTTTTCCTTGCGCCCGCGGGCAGGGCGATCCAAAACGTTGCTTCTGCTATCAAAGAATGCCGCATCTGCACAACCGCAAAAACGGAAGAGAGTGATGGGGTGGATGGTTGGTAGGCGTTGTGCCGTGTGGCCCCCTCATCTGCCTGCCGGCATCTTCTCCCCGAGGGGAGAAGGGATATGCCGCACTGCTTTCCTCCATCACAAACGGTAGCGGCAAGAATGGGCCGCTGCCGCACCTCCCCTTCTACCCATCGGGGAGAAGGTGCCCGGCAGGGCGGATGAGGGGGCCGCACGGTATAACGCCTGCCGACCGCCAATCACTCAACTTCCGCTGTGGAAACCACGGTCGGGCATTGCCTTGCCGCTTTTCGCCGCTATGGTCCCGCAACTTTCGTCGGAACAGGAAATCCCATGGCCGCTGATCTTCGCTTTCTCGCAGCCCGCATCTCGGCCGAAATCAATGCCCGGCCCGACCAGGCCAAGGCCGCCATCGAGCTGCTGGATGAAGGTGCCACCGTGCCTTTCATCGCCCGCTACCGCAAGGAGGTGACGGGCGGGCTCGATGACACGCAGCTGCGCAATCTCGCCGAGCGGCTGGTCTATCTGCGCGAACTCGAAGCCCGGCGCGCTGCGATCGTCGAATCGATCACCGGTCAGGGCAAGATGACCGACGAGCTGATGGGGAAAGTCGCCGGCGCCGAAACCAAGGCCGAGCTCGAGGATCTCTATCTGCCCTACAAGCCGAAGCGGCGCACCCGCGCCGAGATCGCCCGCGAACGCGGCCTCGGCCCGCTCGCCGAGGCGATCCTTGCCGATCGCGGCCGGGAACCGGCGGTATTGGCCGAGGGCTTCATCACGGCGGATGTGCCCGATGTGAAAACGGCGCTCGAAGGAGCACGCGATATCATCGCCGAAGCCATCGCCGAAAATGCCGATCTGCTCGGCAAATTGCGCGCCCATATGCGCCAGGCCTCCCTGCTGAAAGCGAAGGTCGTTGATGGCAAGCAGGCAACGGGCGAGAAGTTTTCCGATTATTTCGACCATTCCGAACGCTGGGCGACCGCGCCCGGCCATCGCGCGCTCGCCATGCTGCGCGGCTGGAATGAGGAAGTGCTGACGCTGACGATCGAGGCGGACGCCGAGGCCGTCTCGCCGAACAAGCCTGTTGAACGCATGATCGCCGCTGCCTACGAGATCGGCACGAGCCGCCCCGGCGACCGCTGGCTGATGGATGTGGCAAGCTGGACCTGGCGCGTGAAGCTATCCATGTCGCTCTCGCTCGACCTGATGCGCGAACTGCGCGAGAGAGCGGAAGAGGAGGCGATCCATGTCTTTGCCCGCAACCTCAAGGATCTGCTGCTCGCCGCCCCCGCCGGCTCGCGCGCGACGATGGGCCTCGATCCCGGCATCCGTACCGGCGTCAAGGTTGCCGTCGTCGATGGGACCGGCAAGGTGGTGGCGACCTCGACCGTCTATCCTTTCCAGCCGCGGAACGATGTGCGCGGCGCGCAGATCGAACTCGCATCGCTGATCCGCAAGCACAATGTCGAGCTGATCTCGATCGGCAACGGCACCGGCAGCCGCGAAACGGAAAAGCTGGTGGCCGACATGCTGGCCGAACTGCCAGCGCCGAAGCCGACCAAGGTCATCGTGTCCGAAGCCGGCGCTTCGGTCTATTCCGCCTCGGCGACAGGTGCGGCCGAATTTCCCGATCTCGACGTGTCGCTGCGCGGCGCCGTCTCCATTGCACGCCGTCTGCAGGATCCGCTGGCCGAACTCGTCAAGATCGAGCCGAAGTCGATCGGCGTCGGCCAGTATCAGCACGATGTCGACCAGCAGAAGCTGTCGCGTTCGCTCGATGCCGTGGTGGAAGATGCGGTGAATGCCGTCGGCGTCGATCTAAACACGGCGTCCGCGCCGCTGCTCGCCCGCGTCTCCGGCCTTGGGCCGTCGATCGCCGATGCCATCGTCCGCCACCGCGACAGCGAGGGCCGTTTCGAGACGCGGCGCGACCTGTTGAAGGTCGCGAGGCTCGGCGGCCGCACTTTCGAGCAATGCGCCGGCTTCCTGCGCATTCCGAACGGCAAGGAGCCGCTCGATGCCTCCTCCGTCCATCCTGAAGCCTACGGCGTTGCCAAGAAGATCGTCGCCGCTTGTGGCCGCGATCTCAGGGCGCTGATGGGCGACAATGCCGTCCTGAAATCGATCGACCCGCGCCAGTTTATCGACGAGAAATTCGGTCTGCCGACGGTTCGCGACATTATCGCCGAGCTGGAAAAGCCCGGCCGCGACCCGCGTCCGAGCTTCAAGACCGCGACCTTCGCCGAAGGCGTCAACGAAATTTCCGACCTGAAGCCCGGCATGGTGCTGGAAGGCACGGTGACCAATGTCGCCGCCTTCGGCGCCTTCGTCGATATCGGCGTGCACCAGGATGGGCTTGTGCATGTGTCCCAGCTTGCCGACCGTTTCGTCAAGGATCCGCATGAGGTCGTGAAGGCCGGCGACGTCGTCAAGGTGAGAGTCGTCGAGGTCGATGCCAAGCGTAAACGGATCGGTCTTTCCATGCGGCGCGACGACGGTTCTTCGACACCTTCCCCGCGTGGTGATTCTCGGGGAAGTCAGGGTTCGCGGCCGCAGAACGATCGCCGGCCGGCCGCTCCGAAACAGGAAAGCCAGGGCGCCTTCGGCGCGGCACTTGCCGAAGCCATGAAGCGAAAATAAGGGCTTATCCTGCCTTTCGGCAAAAATGCAACAGTTTGGCAAAGTTCTCGAAAGAGTGCTAAATCCGGCGCTTGTAAGGCGAAGGAGAGCTATTAAGTTGATGTGACCATCCTGTCACATTTGCGAGGCGTCCATGGCGTCGGCTTTCCTTTCGATCGTCCAGCAAATCATCCGCAAGGGGTCTTTGAAACTTACCCTTGCCAATGGCGACACCCACATGATCGGTGACGGCACCGGAGACATGGTTGTCGCCCGTGTTGCCGATCAGGAGGCCGAGGATGCCATTCGTCGCGACCCGACGATGAAGCTCGGCGAAATGTACATGCAGGGCCGGTTCATTCTCGAACAGGGCAACATTTACGATTTCCTGTCGCTGGTGAAGCAGAACACCACCAATGAGATTTTCGATTTCAAGATGGCGGCGCTGCTCGTCGGCCGCATTGCCTGGCAGCAGCTGAAGAGCCGTGTGCCCGTCAACCGCAACAAGCACAACGTCGCTCATCATTACGATCTCTCGGCCAAGCTCTTCGATCTTTTCCTCGATGAGGATTGGCAATATTCCTGCGCCTATTTTGAGCCGCCGGGCATCGGCCTCGACGAGGCGCAGCTTGCGAAGAAACGCCATATCGCCGCCAAGCTTCTGCTCGAACCGAACCAGCGCATCCTGGAGATCGGCTCCGGCTGGGGCGGCATGGGCATGTATCTGGCGGAGGCGACGGAGGGCTCTGATTTCACCGGCATTACGCTGAGCGAAGAGCAGCTCAAGGTGTCGCGCACGCGCGCCGAAAAACGCGGGCTTGGAGATCGCGTGCGGTTCGAGCTGCAGGATTATCGCAGCATGACCGGCCGGAAGTTCGACCGCATCGTCTCGGTCGGCATGTTCGAGCATGTCGGCATCGGCAATTACGGCAATTTCTTCCGCAAGGTGTCGGACCTGCTCGACGACAACGGCGTCATGGTCCTGCACTCGATCGGCCGTCCGAAGCCGAGCTTCGGCACCAACGCCTTCATCGAAAAATATATTTTTCCCGGCGGCTACATTCCCTCGGTCGGCGAGGTCCTGCCGCCGCTTGAAAAGGCGGGATTGCTGGTCCGGGATGTCGAGATCCTGCCGATGCATTATGCCTATACGCTGCGTCACTGGCGCGAGCGTTTCGTGGCGCGCAAGGCCGAAGCGGTGGCGCTTTACGACGAGCAGTTCTTCCGCATGTGGGAATTCTATCTCGCCGGCTCGGAAATGGGCTTCCGTTGGGATGAGCTTTTCATCCTGCAGATTCAGATCGCCAAGAACCAGTTCACGGTTCCCGACAACCGCAATTACATTGCCCGGAACGAAGCGAAGCTGAAGGAGTTCGAGGCGAACCGCCCACCGCTGGAGAAGGTGACGTTCTGAGCGACAGCATCTGTGCCAGTTTTCATGAAAGGGCATGCCGATGAGCAGTGCGTTTCCCGAAATCTATCTTGTGCGGCACGGCGAGACCGAATGGAGCCTTTCCGGGCGCCATACCGGGCGAAGCGATATTCCCTTGACGGAAAATGGCGAGGCTGCCGCGCGCAAGCTTGCCGACCGGCTGGCGGGCCTTTCCGTCTCCGCTGTCTGGTCGAGCCCGTCCGCGCGTGCCCGTAAGACCTGCATGCTTGCCGGGTTCGGCTCCGGCGCGGTGATCCGTGAAGATCTCGCCGAATGGGATTATGGCGCTTACGAGGGCATCACGACGAAGGCTATTCTGGCGGACCGCCCCGCCTGGCAGCTCTTTCGCGATGGCTGCCCGAATGGCGAAAGCGCTGCTGATGTCGGCGCCCGCGCGGATGGTGTCATCGATGCGATTCGCCAGGCGCCTGCCAGCATCCTGATCTTCTCGAGCTCGCATTTCCTGCGTGTGCTCGCTGCCCGCTGGCTCGGCCTGCCGCCGCAAGGCGGCGAGCATTTCGTGCTGGATACCGCGAGCATCAGCGTGCTCGGCTACGAACACGACTTGACCGAACCGGTTATCCGCCGCTGGAACCAGCGGTAAAAAGACATCGGTTTTGCCTTCCAATCTCGCTGCCGTGGTTAACATTGGCGTAACGACCTCACGATAAATGTAGCGACCGCCGCCCTCCGCGGCTTTGTTTTTGCGTTTTCTGGAGTGCGGACGTGTCTCATCGATCAGTCGTATCGATTTCTTTGCTTATTGCTTTTTCTTCCTTTGGTTCGGCGGCCGCGCAGGAAAGCGGCCAGCATTTCTGGTCCGGCGACTGGTATTTGAGCGTCGGCGTTGCCGGCTTCTCTGCTCCGAAATTCGAAGGCTCAAGGCGTTATGAATTCAGGTTCAGCCCGCTGATCTCGGCCGGCCGGCAGGGATCGGCGCCGCGCTTTTCCTCACGCAACGACAATCCTTCCTTCGCCCTCATCGACAACGGAACTATCCGGGCCGGCATCGTCGGCCGGTTCGTGCCTTCGCGCGATGATGGCGACGGCCATGAGTTGAAGGGCATGAAGAAGGTCAAGTGGGGAGCGGAAGCCGGCGGTTTCGTCGAAGTCTACCCGACCGATTTCATTCGCGCCCGCGCCGAAGTCCGCCAGGGCATCCGCTCGCACGATGGCGTCGTCGCCGATCTCGCTGTCGATGCCTTCACCGACATCGCGCCCGACCTGCAGCTATCCGGCGGTCCGCGCGCGACATTCGCCACAAGCGGCTATTATGACGCCTATTACGGCGTCAACGCCAAGCAGGCTGCGGCGAGCGGCCTCGATCCCTACAAGCCGTCATCCGGTATTCAATCTTACGGCGCGGGTGCAGCCCTGACATGGAAGGCGACGGAAAACCTGTCGGCGAGTTCCTTCCTGGAATATAAGCGGCTCGCAGGCCCGGCTGCCGACAGCAGCCTCGTCAGGGAGCGCGGCTCGAAGAACCAGGTGCTGATCGGTGTTTCGGCGACTTACAGGTTCAATTTCTCACTGCAGTGATTGAAGCAATTCCGGCAAGAGGATACACCGGTCTTGCGTCAGGAATTGAGAGAAAACAAGGCGATAGAGCATTTCCGCGGTTCGAAGAATAGCGGGAGTGCTCCCATGACGCCGCGATCGCTTCTTGACCGGATCGCCGGCCCGCCGCTAGATGAACGGCATGCAAGATACCGGTCATTTTCACGATCGCGTCTCCGACGCCCCTTCCGATAACTGGGTCTACCGGATCCTGCCGCCATGGCTGTGGCCCTATGCGCAGCTCGCGCGCTGGGACCGGCCCATCGGCTGGCAGCTCTTGATGTGGCCATGCTTTTGGTCGGCGACACTCGCCGCCAATGCGGCGATCGGTGAGGGGCGCTATTCCGGCAGCCTGCTGGTCTCCCACCTCATTCTTTATTTCATCGGCGCGGTCGCCATGCGCGGCGCCGGCTGCACGTACAACGATCTCGTCGACCATGAGATCGACATGGAAGTGGCGCGCACGCGTTCGCGCCCGCTTCCGTCCGGCCGCGTCACCCGCGCCCATGCGAAGATCTTTATCGGCCTGCAGGCGCTGGTCGGCCTTTTCGTGCTGCTGCAGTTCAACTGGCTGACCGTTTTCCTCGGCATTCTCTCGCTCGGCATCGTCGCGCTTTATCCCTTCGCCAAACGCTTCACCGACTGGCCGCAATTCTTCCTGGGACTTGCCTTTTCCTGGGGCGCGCTGATGGGCTGGGCCGGCATATCGGGCGGCCTCTCCTTCGCCGCGATCCTGCTTTATGCCGCCTCCGTCGCCTGGACGATCGGTTACGACACCATCTACGCCCACCAGGACAAGGAGGACGACGAACTGATCGGCGTTCGCTCCACAGCACGGCTCTTCGGCGACAGGACGAGGCTTTGGCTGATCGGCCTTTATGGGCTGACGCTGGTGCTGATGTTCGCCGCTTTCCTGCTCGGCGACGCCAATCTCATTGCCTTCCTAGCGCTCATCGGCGCGGCCGGCATGTTCGCCTGGCAGATCGTCCGGCTTGATATCGACGATCCCGTCCAATGCCTGGCGCTCTTCAAGTCGAACAACCGCGTCGGCCTGATCATCTTCTTCGGCCTTTTCGTCTCGCTGCTGTTCGCCATTCCCTGAATGGAACGACAAACCCGGCGCGGGCGCCGGGTTTCAAAATGGTTCCGGAGCGGCGTTGCCGCATGGAACTGTCGCGATTTTGCTCAGTTGCGGGCGATGATTTCCTTGCCTTCGATCTTCATCGCAACGCCCAGCCGGCCAGTGGTGCGGCGCACGAGGAAGCGCGGACGGCGATTGGCGAAGTAGGAATGACGGCGGCGCGGCTTCAGATCGCCGGTACGCAGGGCTCCGATATGGTCTTCGAGCGGCCGTGCGACGCCATCGGCTTCGACCATCAGCATCGGAATGCGGAAGGCCTCCGACCAGCTGCGCCAGTCGGCGGCGATGTCGCTGAGATCATGGGCGACCAGCAGCGGAATGCAGAGTTCCGGATCCGCATGGTGGAGTTCGAGCGTCACCGTAACCTCGCCGTCGCCATGGTCTATGGCGCGGGCCGCGACACCCTGAAAGACGCGCTTCGGCAGGGCAATCGATAGCGGCAGGCCGCTGGAGGGAAGGATCTTGCGCAGAACGGCGCCGCGTTCGTCTATGGTGATGCTGACGTCATCCGAACAATCATGGATGGCGTAGCTGACCTGCTGGGGAAAGCGGGACGGATCGAGGCGTAGCGTCGTGCCAGCCCATGCGGGCTTCATAACGGGATTGTTCATTTCATTCTACCCTTGTCTTACCTGAGAGCCGGTTTCCGGTCTTCTCCTTGGGACTTTTCGTCCTCTATGGCCGACAATAGGCGGGGGCCCTTCCGTACAGCTTAAAAATTGCGGTTAAGAAAACTTTGCCTCCTACGATGGTTATCAAAACCGAATCCGGCAGGGTTTCCGGAAGGTGAACGGTGTCTTGTCCTGAAATGACGCAACCCAGAGGTAAGTCTCGGGTAAGCTTTGCGTGGCAAAATGGGCTCACCAGCAGTTCGTCGTTCTTTTAGAGATTTTGCCGAAAAGGGCGCTTTTGATGATTACGGCTTCCCTCGCTTACTCGATCCTGTCGAAGGATATGACGTCGAGCCTCAACAAGGTTGCGGCGCAATCGACGGTCAAGAAGGATGCCCAGTACTACGCCGACAATATCAACAAGGTCACCGACGTCGACGACTTCCTCGGCGACTACAAGCTCTACAGCTACGCGATGAAGGCCTATGGCCTCGAGGACATGACCTACGCCAAGGCCTTCATGAAGAAGGTGCTCGAAAGCGATCTCACCGACCCCGACAGCTACGCCAACAAGCTCTCCGATACGCGCTACCGCGAATTCGCCGCCGCCTTCAATTTCAACGCGCCCGACAAGGACGTGCAGACGGACGCGCAGGAGGACGATCTCATCGGCCTCTACAAGCAGTCCTTTGTCGATGCCGACAAGGCCGCCGCCACCGAGAGCACCTATTACGGCAACAATATCGACAGCGTGCAGACCGTCGACGACCTGATCAACAACACCCGGCTGCGCACCTATGTGCTGAAGACGTTCAAAATCGATCCGACCTATGCGTCGAAGGATTTCCTGCGGCAGGTGCTGACGAGCGATCTCAGCGACCCGTCGAGCTTCGTCAACACGCAGGGCGGCGACAAATACAAGGCGCTTGCCGCCCAGTTCAGCTTCAATGCCGACGGCACGGTCACCGGGACGGCCCAGACGGCCGCGCAGAAGGCTTCGGTGATCGAGACCTACACGCTGAATTCCCAGTCGGTCATCATCGACAATTCGGTCGGCTCCGACGTCTATTATGTCGGCAAGACGGCGGCCGAATATAACAAGGCCTATTATACGGCGAAGATCGGCACGATCACCAATGTCGACGATCTGGTCGCCGACAGCCGCCTGACCTCCTATATCAAGACGGCCTACAGCATGGGGGCCGACTTCACCGCCGCGGCGTTGCGCACGGTGCTGACCGATCCGGGCTATGCCCAGCTGATGGGCTTTACCAATGTCTACAACGCCTTCAATTTCAAGGCGGACGGCACGACCTCGAACACGGTGCGAGCTCAGTCGATCGAGCAGGCGAACAAGCTGACGTCGGCCGCGTCGAACACTACCAATTATTATAGCGTGACATCGCAATCGAGCAGCATCACCAATGTCGACGATCTGCTCGCCGACGGCGTCATGGCGCGCTACATCAAGGATGCCTATGGCCTCGGTGTGAATTTCAGCAATGCCGAGCTGAAGAACATCCTGACGGACCCAGCCTATGCCGCCGCCCAGGGGAAGGCCGGCCTCAATGCCGACTTCAACTTCAATGCGGACGGCTCGATCAACGGTTCGGTGATCCAGACGGAGGCACAGCGCAAATCGACCACCGACAAGTCGGCGGCGAATGCAACGCACTTCAACGGCATGATCGGCAATGTCACCAATGTCGACGACATCATGTCGGATCCTGTTGCTGTCAGCTACATCAGAACCAGCATGCAGATCGCAGACAGCGTCTCGGATGCGACGCTGAGGACCTTCCTCGTCGATCCCGCGGCGGCAAGCGCCCAGGGCTATAGTGACGTCCACGAACTCTTCAATTTCAAGACGGACGGGACGGTCGCGACCCTCTATGCCTCGCAGAGCGCGGCGCAAAGCGCCAGCACCGCCAGCAAGGCCGACAATGCGGCAGTCTATTACCAGTCGACCATCGCGGGCATCTCGAACGTCGATCAGCTGCTGGCGGATCAGAAGCTGAACAATTTTGTCCGCAACGCCTATGGCATCCCGTCGACCGTCACCGATGTCGCTCTTCGTGCCATCCTGACCGATCAGAGCGGCACCGGCACCTATGCTGACGTTGCCGCTTCCTTCAACTTCAAGGCGGATGGATCACTCGAGGACGGCATGTCTGCCCAGACGGGCGGCCAGGTCACCAACACGAAATTGGCCGCCGCAGCGCGCACGGACGACTATTCCGCCAGGATGTCGACGATCTCCAATGTCGATGATCTGCTCGCCGATCCCGCCATCACCAATTTCCTGAAGAGCACGTATAACCTGCCTACAGGTATCTCGGATACTGACCTCAGGAGCATCTTGACCGATGCGGCTGCGGCATCTGCGGCTGGCTATGCCGATCTCAATGCCGATTTCAACTTCGCCGCCGATGGATCGCTCCCGGCTGTCAGCTCGGTCCAGACCGCCGCGCAGGCGCAAGCCACCAACGACAATTATGCCGCCCGCTATGACGACGAGCGCGACGATGCGATCGACGAGGTCGCCGCCAATTACAAGAAGATGATGGCCGACAGCACCAGCCTGCTGGATTTCTCCGAAATCGACAGCGTCAATGATTTCCTGCGCACCAATTCGGCAGCGGATTTCACGAAGAGCAACGACAATCTGCCGGACCTCTATCATGTGGCGCTGCAGGCTTTCGGTCTCACCGATCAGGAAGTGCCGCGCTCGATGATGCGCAAGATCCTGACGAGCGATGCTTACGATCCGAATGGTTATATCGCGTCCCTCAAGGATGAACGCATCACCAACCTCGCCCGCGCCTTCAACTTCGGTCCCGACGGCAAGGCGGCTTCGCCTTTCCAGGCGCTACCTGACGCGACCATGGCCAAATACGCCACCGACTATAAGGCGCATATGACCATGCTGCTGAAGGATGGTCCGGTGAAGGACAAGGCGGCCAAGGACGCGACGGCCGAGGTCGATTATTTCGCCAAGGGCATGGCGAAGGTGAAGTCGCTCGACGACTTCCTTGATGACAGCCGGTTGACCGATCTGGTGCTGAAGGCGAACAACCTCGATCCGAAGGATTACGACAAGGCCACGCTGAAGAAGATCTTCACCTCGGATCCCGACGACAAGAAGAGCTACCTGAACGACAAGGCGGATGCGCGCTTCAAGGATATCGTCGCGGCATTCAACTTCGACAAGGACGGCAATCTGACCCGCGCCAAGATCGGCACCATCCAGAACAAGGCGTCCGAGGATCGCACCCAGCAGCTCTACCTGCAGCAGACGCTGGAGACCCAGGAGGGCCAAACCAACGACGGCGTGCGCCTGGCGCTCTACTTCAGCCGCAAGGCTTCGAGCATCACCTCGATCTATTCGATCCTCGGCGACAGGGCGCTCTACCAGGTCATCACCACCGCCTACAGCCTGCCGTCGCAGATTTCGGGCATGGACGTCGCCAAGCAGGCCGATCTCATCAACCGCTTCGTCAAGCTGGAAGATCTTCAGGATCCGAAGAAGGTCGACAAGCTGCTGAGACGCTTCACGGCAATGTACGACGTCCAGAACAACACGCAGCAGTCGCCGGCGCTGCAGATCCTGACCGGCGGCGGCACGCAGTCGGCCTGATAATGGTCAGCCTCACACGTCGAGGCTGACGACCTTCCCAGGATTCATGATATCAGCCGGATCGAAGGCGCGTTTGATGCGGCGCATCAGCTCGATTTCGATCGCCGGGCGGATCGTCGCCAGTTCGTCGCGCTTCAGTTGACCGATGCCGTGCTCGGCCGAGATCGAGCCGCCATGGGCGAGCACCAGCCCGTGAACGATGCGGTTCATCTCATGCCAGCGGGCGATGAAAGCGGCTTTGTTAGCGCCGATCGGCTGGGAAATATTGTAATGGATATTGCCGTCGCCCATGTGGCCGAAGGCGCAGATCCGGGCGCCCGGCATCGCCGCCATGACTGCCGTCTCCGCTTCGGCCATGAAATGCGGAATCCGCGATACGGGAACGGAAACATCGTGCTTGATCGAGCCCCCCTCGGGCTTTTGAGCATCCGACATGCTCTCGCGCATGTGCCATATCGCTTTCTGCTGCGCCACGGATGAGGCGATCACGGCATCCAAGACAAGTCCGGCCTCGAAACCCTGTTCCAGCAGGCCATTCATCATCCGCTCTGCCGTCTCGGCAGAGTCCGAGGTCGAGATATCGATCAGCACGTACCAGGGATAGGCCGTTTCCAGCGGATCGCGGACGCCGTCGATGTGGCGGGCGGTGATCTCGACCCCGAAGCGCGGCATCAGTTCAAAGCCGGTGAGCGAGGCGCCGCAGAGGCTGGAGGCAAGGTTGAAAAGCGCAAGCGCATCTTCGACCGAATGCAGCCCGGCGAATGCCACCTGATGGCCGAGCGGCTGCGGGAAAAGCTTCAGCACGGCGCCGGTGATGATGCCGAGCGTGCCTTCTGCGCCGATGAAGAGGTCGCGCAGATCGTAGCCGGTATTGTCTTTCTTCAGGCGGCGCAGGCCATCCCAGATTTCGCCGGTCGGCAGCACCACTTCGAGACCGAGGCAGAGCTGGCGCATATTGCCATAGGCAAGCACGGCGGTGCCGCCGGCATTGGTGGAAAGGTTGCCGCCGATGCGGCATGAGCCCTCCGATCCGAGCGACAACGGAAAGAGCCGCCCATGCGCCTCGGCAGCCTTCTGCACCTCGGCAAGAATGGCGCCGCCATCGGCCACCAGCACGTTCGCCACCGGATCGACGTCGCGGATCCTGTTCATGCGCTCGAGCGAGACGATGATATCGCACTTGCCCGAGCGCGGTGTCTGGCCGCCGACGAGACCGGTATTGCCGGTCTGCGGCACGATTGCCGTTCTCGTCTCGGTCGCGAGCTTCATGATCGCGGAGACTTCCTCGACCGAGCCGGGTTCTAAAAGGAGAGGGGAGGAGCCGTGATAGAGCCCGCGATTTTCGATGAGATGCGGCGCAAGGTCGGCCTCGCTGCGGAGCGCGCATTTCTCGCCGACGATGGCGGTGAAGCGGTCGAGAAGATCTGTGGAAATGCCGGGGCTGCTCATCAGGTCGATCCTCTATTGCTTCTATCGGTCTGTCAGTCGCGCGGGGCGGCAGCCCTTTGCAGACGGTCGTTGATGGCCTCGCCCAGTCCCTCCTCGGGAATGGGCGAAAAGGCGATGCTCGACGCGCCGCTGGCATCGGCCCGCTTCATGTAGTCGAAAAGATTTGCCGCCGCCTCGGCAAGGTCGCCGCGCGGGCTGAGATCGAGGACGATCCGCGCGCCGTCGGCCCCGGAGACCGGAGCGCTACCGAAAGAAATCAGCGCTTCCCCGGGTTCCACCGCCGTCGCATTGAGGCGCACGGAAGCGCCCGGCGCATAATGCGAGGCGAGCATGCCCGGCGCCTCGATCGCGGCCGATGCCGTTTTCGAACGCAGCAGCGGCCGGCCTGCGACGCGTTCGATTTCGCGCGCCGCCAGCCCGCCGGGCCGGAGCAGCCTCAGTCGGTCGTCCTCGACTTTGACGATGGTCGATTCGACGCCGACCGCGCTTGGGCCTGCATCGAGGATCAGGGGGATCCTCGTCCCGAGATCTGCTTCGACATGGGCCGCACTCGTCGCGCTGATGGCGCCCGAGGTATTGGCGCTCGGTGCGGCGAGCGGGTGGCCCAAGGCTTCGATCAAGGAGCCCGCGAAACCCTTCGGCACACGAACGCCGACGCTGTCGAGCCCGGCAGTCGCAAGCGAGTGGATCGGGCTGTCAGGCTTCAGCGGCAGCACGAGCGTGAGCGGGCCGGGCCAGAAGGCGATGGCGAGCGCCCGTGAGACCGGGTCGAATTCGGCATGTTCTTCGGCCATTTCGAGGTCGGCCATATGGCAGATCAACGGGTTGAAGCGCGGCCGTCCCTTGGTCTCGTAGATGCGGGTGATTGCCGCCGGATTGGTGGCGTCGGCCGCAAGGCCGTAGACGGTCTCGGTCGGAATAGCGATGGCAAAGCCGTCGGCCAGAGCGGCGCAGGCCGCTTCCAGCGCTGCCTGCCTGTCTGTCCTGATGTCGATGATGCGTGCCATATGCTGCCTGTGTCCGGTTCCGGCAGTCATTAGGCTTTCCGTCGCCCGCGATCAATCGCCTTGTTCGCTCACAGCTGGCGGATGATTTCGCGCAGTTGCTCGTTGCGGGCACCGAGCAGCAGGATATTGCGGATCGCCGCCTGCGGATCGTGGGTGCGGAAGAGCAGCCCGTTGCCGCGCACCGAGCGGTCGATGGACATCTTTTCCGTGGAATCCTCGCCCGGCTTGATCGCCACGGCAAAATACATTCTGGAATAGCCGACATCGATGCGTTCGAAGAAGTTGTCGTTGTCGCCGATGTCGGAATAGAAATTGGCGATGTAGAAGGCCCAGCTGACGTCTTCGTAATGTGCGAACTTCGTTCGCGCGGCGGTGACGTGGCAATAGCCGAGATGAGGGCTGTCCTCCAGCGTCCGGTGGAAGATCATCCTCGGAAACTGGATGGAGCGGTGGAAGCCGTTGATATGCTGATGGGTCTTTTCGCCGGCCGCCTCCAGCTTGCGGCCGGTTTTCGCCGCCACTTCTTCATGGGTGAGGTAACGCTTTTCCTCGGCCAGCCAATGGCGCCGGTCGCGGGTGATACGGCCGGTGCGCAAGAATTCCGAATGCGCGGTGATCAGCTGCCGCTCCGGCGATTTGCTCGGTATTTTCGCGTCGAAATAACGGAGTTTGGCCATGGTTCGCGTTCTTCGGTCGATCTGTAATCCCCGGGAGGATAGGACCGTATGCTTAAGGCGGTGTTAAAGCGGCCGCCGGACGGGCCTTAACTGCTTGTCAATGTCGTAAATACGATGATTATCGATGCGGTTCGGCCAATCGCTCGCCAGGTGTGGTCTTTACGCCGTGTCGCAATTGACGATAGATGCTGGAAAGTCGGGTGAATTGAACGATCGGGGCGAGGCGTTTGCGCTGCCTTGCATCCTGTCGTCAATTTCGAAGCCGATGTCGCATTGTAACCACGCGGCGGCCATACCAGGTGATTAAATGACGCCGTAAACAATTCTCCCGAAGGAGAAGGAAGCGGGCGCGCTTCCGCCGGCCTTCTTTCTCGAAGGCGGTAGCCGGGTGCACGAGGACAAGAAGATGGATATTCGTAGCAACGTTTTACGTCAGCTCAAGAACCGCCGCGAGGGCTTCAGCCTCGAACAGCCGTTCTATATCGACGAGGATTATTTCCAGCTCGACATGGAGATGATCTACTATCGCGACTGGCTGTTCATCGGCCATGACTGCGAGCTGCCGAAGCCCGGAGCCTATTTCACCGTCCAGATCGGCAGCTACCCTGTGGTCATCGTCCGCGGCCGTGACAATGTCATCCGCGCCTTCCACAATAGCTGTCGCCATCGCGGCTCGCGCGTCTGCACCAAGGACCACGGTTCCTCCGTGCGTCTCGTCTGCCCCTATCATCAGTGGACCTACGATCTCGATGGCAAGCTCGCCTTCGCCCGTCACATGGGCGACGATTTCGACAAGACCGGCTTCAATCTGAAGCCCGTTCATTGCGAAAGCGTCGCGGGCTACATCTTCATCTGCCTCGCCGACTCCGCCCCGGATTTCAAGACGGTGCGCGACAAGGTCGAGCCCTATGTGGCCCCGCACCGGATCGGCGAGACCAAGGTCGCTTTCCAGAGCACGATCATCGAGAAGGGCAACTGGAAGCTCGTCTGGGAAAACAACCGCGAGTGCTATCATTGCGCCGCCAATCACCCCGAGCTCTGCCGCACCTATCCCGAAGCGCCGAGCGTGACCGGCACGGATGGCGGCGCCGACGATCCGGAGATCGCCGGCCATTGGGCGCGCTGCGAAGCTGCCGGCCTGCCGAGCAAGTTCCAGATTTCCCCGGACGGCCAGTTCCGCACCGCCCGCATGCCGCTGATCGAGGATGCCGAGAGCTACACCATGTCGGGCAAGCCCGCGGTCAAGCGCCGGATCTCCGACGATATCTCGATCAACCGTATCGGCACCATGCTGCTCTTCCACTATCCGACGACGTGGAACCACCTGCTCGGCGACCATGCCATCTCTTTCCGCGTGCTGCCGCTCAGCGCCAATGAGACCGCGGTCACGACCAAGTGGCTCGTCCACAAGGACGCGGTCGAGGGCGTGGACTACAATCTGGAAGAACTGACGCACGTCTGGACCGAGACCAACGATCAGGATCGCCGCATCGTCGAGGAGAATGCTTTCGGCATCCATTCGCCTGCCTATGAGCCCGGCCCCTATTCCGCCGTGCATGAGGGCGGCGTCATGCAGTTCCTCGAATGGTACTCGAACTTCATGGTGAACCGCCTCCAGGGCGATCAGGCGAAAATTTCCGCCGTTGCCTGAGCGCTCCCGGTTAATCCCCGGTTCAATTCGATTTCTTTAAAAAACGAAAGCAGCCGGTCCCGGCCGCTTTCGGAACCATTCGGGCGCGAAGGCGTTGCTGAGCAGGCGGTGTTCGCTGTCGAATGGGAGAGAGAAATGTTCAGTTTGAGTAACAAGATCGCAACCGCGGTTCTGGCCGTCGCCGTCGTTGTAACGAGCTTCGCGCCGTCGCAGGCAATGCAGATGCCGAGCGCACCGCAGGTGGAGAAATCCTCCGCGGTCGAGAGCATCCAGTACCGCCGTTATTATCGCGGCGATTATTACCGGCCTGGCTATCGCCCCGGCGCCTATTACCGGCCCGGCTATTACGGCGGCTATCGCGGATATTCCTACTATCGCCCGGGCTATCGTCGCTATAACGGATATTGGTATCCGCTCGCCGCCTTCGGCGCCGGCGCGGTCATTGGCGGAGCCATTGCCGCGCAGCCGCGTTATGTCGCGCCCGCCCCGCGCATGGGCTCGGCCCACGTCGCCTGGTGCGCCAA
This sequence comes from Rhizobium sp. R339, assembly GCF_002211395.1. Classification (NCBI taxonomy): domain Bacteria; kingdom Pseudomonadati; phylum Pseudomonadota; class Alphaproteobacteria; order Hyphomicrobiales; family Rhizobiaceae; genus Rhizobium; species Rhizobium sp. R339. Next base: position 148,337 of record NZ_LOKV01000028.1, on the reverse strand, counting down.
CCGCTACCGCTCCTATCGGGCTTACGACAACACGTTCCAGCCATATAACGGTCCGCGCCAGCAGTGCTATTCGCCTTATTGAGGCTGGAATCGGAAATCTGCGTTCACTATTGCCACTCCCACTCGCTCTAACATGAGCGAGTGGACGGCATCAGAGTGCCCGTGAACCCATTGGTGTCGGCTGCGAAACTCAGTGAACGGCTGTTATCACCGAAATGCCGGCTTCGTCGGCGGCACGGATAAGCGCTGCTCGCGCGTCCTCTGCCGGAATTTCTCCATGAATTGCATCCCGGCAGGCCCTAATCGCAATAAGATATTCGTCTCCATCGTCGATCGGCCAGCCAACCGTCAGCATCTCGGCAGCCTGCACGAGGGTCGCAACAAGCTTGTATTTTTCCGGCCCACTCACCACGAGCATCAGAGGGGCAAACTCTTCGGATGTGCACCATTTCATGACATTAGGTCTCCCCACGGTAAATATATTAGTAACCGTGCAAAAACCATTCCTGGCGAGGTGCATGAACAACTCGATCACCCCGAACGTCGACCGCTGGGATCTGCCATCGTGGAAGCTAAACAGCAGCTGGACGGTAGGCGGATGAGGGGAGGCATCGCCTCCCAGCTCTCACATTCAAAGAATATTCACCCGCCGCAGCAGCCACCAGGCGAATGCGATCGAAGCGACGATGAGGATGACGGCATATTCGGTGCCGTAGTCGCCGATGGAAAACGGCAGGTTGGCCGTGTTCATGCCGAAAAACCCCGTGACGAGGGTGGGCGGCAGCAGGAACGCCGTCATGATCGACAGCAGATAGAGGTGGCGGTTGGTCTCGGAGGATTGCTTCGAGTCGATTTCTTCATGCAGCAGGCGCGCCCGATCCTGCAGGGCGTAAATATCGTGGTCGACCGTTTCCAGCCGGCTCGTCAATCGCCGCGCGACGTCATCGAAGCCGAAGGGCATCTCGTCATCATCGGCCGCCGCGGCCCGGCGCATCAGCGCCAGCACGGTGCGCAGATGCCGGTGCAGCCTGACCACGGTTCGCCGCACCGGCGCCAGCCGCCGTCGCTCGTCGCGGGGCGCATTGTCGTAGACGATGTCCTCGATCAGGTTCAGCTCTTCGGTGAGTTCGATGACGATCGCGATCAGCGTGCGCTGGAACTCGATCACCAGCAGTTCGAAGAGATCGACCGGAAGGGTAAATTTGCCCGGATTTTTTTCGATCAGCGCCCGCGCCCGCTCGACGCTGCGCAGCGGCTGCAGCCGGGTGGTGATGATGAAGCGGTCGGACATGGCGAAATGCAGCCAGCCGAGATTGTTGGTGTCCTGGGCGAAATCGCGCTGGCAATCGACGAGAGTGCCGTAGAGCATCTGCTCGTCGACGGTGATCGCCGCATGCGTGTCGCGCGTCGTCAGCGCCGATTTCGCGTCCTCCGTTAGCCCCTCCAGCGTATCGAGCAACGCCGGCACGCGGGCATCGGCAAGGTTGAGGTGAAGCCAGTAGAAACCGTCATCGGCAGTCAGTTCCGCCACCGTCGCACTGTTCGTCAGTCGCACTGCGGTCTTTTCGCTGGGCGAAAAGCGGTAGGCCCAGACGAAACCGGGTATGTTGACGGGCAATGTGTCCATTGTTCGCCGGTCCTTTGCGAAGGCGATTTCATTCTTATTTCTCCATGACGTCCATTTATGCAAGGGTGCAAGAGCCAAGCGCCATGCCGCGGAAATTATTGCATGGCGGTCCGGGAAATCGAAATTGACGTTTACGTAAAAATCAATTAGCCCTGGCGCTGGAGAGGTTTTGCCGCGCGCAGAACGGTCTGCGGAGGAGAAAAGCATGTACAAGGCGCCCGTCGAGGAAATCGCGTTCACATTGAAGCATGTAGCGGGCATGGGCGAGGCGATTTCAACAGGGCTTCTCGGTGATCTCGGCGAAGATCTTGTCGACGCGATCCTGGCTGAGGCGGGACGTTTTGCCACAGAGGAAGTGGCCCCTCTCGCCGAAATCGGCGACCGCCAGGGCGCTCGTCTGGTGAACGGCGAGGTCCGGCTGCCGGATGGCTGGCGCGATCTTTATCGCAACTGGATCGCCGGCGGCTGGAACGGCCTGACGGCACCGGAGGCATTCGGCGGACAGGCGCTGCCGCATATGTTGAATGTCGCGGCGCTCGAGATGTGGAATTCCGGTTCCATGGCCTTTGCCCTCGCTCCGACCCTGACGATGGGCGCCATCGAGGCCGTCAGCGCTCATGGCAGCGACGCGCTGAAGGAGAAATACCTGGAAAAGATGGTGTCCGGCGAATGGACCGGCACCATGAACCTGACGGAGCCGCATGCAGGCTCCGATCTCGGCGTCCTGAAGGCCCGCGCCGAGCGCCGCGCCGATGGCAGCTACCGCATCTTTGGCCAGAAGATCTTCATCACCTGGGGCGAGCATGACGCCGCCGAAAACATCATCCATTTGGTGCTTGCCCGCCTCCCGGATGCGCCGGCCGGCACACGCGGCATCTCGCTCTTCCTGGTGCCGAAATTCCTCGTGAACGACAACGGTACGCTCGGCGCCCGCAACGATCTGTTCTGCCACTCGCTGGAGCACAAGCTCGGCATCCACGGATCGCCGACCTGCACGATGATCTACGGTGACGGCAAGTTCGGCGACGAGAAGGGCGCGGTCGGCTGGCTGGTCGGCGAGGAGAACAAGGGCCTGGCCTGCATGTTCACGATGATGAACAACGCCCGCCTTGCCGTCGGCATGCAGGGGGTGGCGGTCTCGGAAGCCGCCACCCAGAAGGCTCTCGCCTATGCCAGGGAGCGTACGCAGGGCAGGGCGCCCGGGTGGGCCGGCGCCGGCATGAGCCCGATTGTCGAACACCCCGATGTCGCCCGCATGCTGCTCACCATGAAGGCGCTGACCCAAGGCGCGCGCGCCATCTCCTATGCCTGCGCCCATGCGATCGACATGTCGCACCGGGCAGGCGGCGATCGTCAGTATTGGCAGGAGCGCGCCGCCCTGTTAACGCCGATCGCCAAGTCATTCTCGACCGATGCCGGCGTCGATGTCGCCTCTCTCGGCATCCAGGTGCATGGCGGCATGGGCTTCATCGAGGAGACGGGCGCGGCCCGTTATCTCCGCGATGCCCGCATCGCCCCGATCTATGAAGGCACCAACGGCATTCAGGCGATCGACCTCGTCACCCGCAAGCTGCCGCTCTCCGGCGGCGATCATGTGAGAGGCTTCATCGCTGAGATCAGAAAGACCGCAGAAGATGTCCGCCGTTCCAATCTCGATGGTTTCGGAGAAACGGCGGCCAGGCTCGATGTTGCCGTCGCCGACCTCGACGAGGCCACCGCCTGGCTGTTGAAGGCGCTTGCCGATGGCCGGACCGCCGAGGCGCTCTCCGGCGCCACGCCCTATCAGCGCCTGTTCGGGCTCGCGCTCACCGGCCGCTATCTGGCCAAGGGGGCTCTCGCCGAGACTTCCGATGGCGCCGGCGAGGACCGCATCGCGCTTTGCCGCTTCGCTGCCGAAAACCTGCTCGCCGAGACGGCGGCCCTTCGCGACCGGGTCGTCAACGGCGCAGCAAGTCTCGCTGCCGCTCGTATCCTGCTTGCCTGAGGGAACCCCAATGACCGATCATATCATCGTCGAGCAGCCTTCCGCCTATCCTGGCGTCCAGATCATCCGCTTCAACCGGCCGGAAAAGAAGAACGCCTTCACGCGGGCGATGTACCGCACCATGGCCGATGCGCTGAATGCCGCCAATGCGGATGCAAATATCCGGGTGACCGTCTTCCTCGGCACCGAAGGCAGCTTTTCGGCCGGCAACGATATCGGCGATTTTCTTGCGGCCGCCATGGGCGGCAGTATGGGAGAGGAACTGATCGATTTCCTCTATGCGCTCGCCAGATCCGAAAAGCCGCTCGTTTCCGGGGTCGACGGCTTGGCGATCGGCATCGGCACGACCCTCAACCTTCACTGCGACCTGACGGTCGCCTCCGACCGCAGCCAGTTCCGCACGCCCTTCGTCGATCTGGCGCTGGTGCCGGAAGCGGCCTCCAGCCTGCTTGCACCTCGCGTCATGGGCCACCAGCGCGCCTTTGCGATGCTGGCCGCCGGCGAAGCCTTCAGCGCCGAGGAAGCGCGTGAGGCCGGCATCATCTGGAAGGTGACGGCGCCGCAAGAGGTGGAAAACGCCGCGCTTGCCGCGGCTGCAAAACTCGCCGCCAAGCCCCCGGAGGCCCTGAAGATTGCCCGCGATCTCATTTGCGGCTCCCGGGATGAGACCATCGCGCGGATCGATGTCGAGGCCCGCCATTTCGCCGCGCGCCTGAAAAGCGCCGAGGCCCGCGCCGCCTTCGAAGCCTTCATGCGCCGCTGAACGGTCGGCAGCCTTCCGCGGCATATTGGATGGTTTGGCTGGGTTTAGCCGCCACGGGCATCTGCTTGACCGTGATCTCGATCGTCTCCGAAAATTTCATGACAGGTAGTCGACACCACAATCCGGGGGTAAACGGATAGCAATCAGACCGCCGGCACATTGAATACCTCTCCGGCCCTGAGCGGCCGGAATCGGTCGGGGGAAATATCATGCTCGCGCATTGCGTCTTGCAACGCTCTTGTCGGCGCGTCGACCGCCTCATTCGTCAGTTGGAACGTGGCGAAGTGATGCCCGGCCACATAGGCCGCATTTAACAGCTTCATCCCGATCACCGCCTCATGCGGATTCTGGTGCTGTCCTTCCATGAACCATCGTGGCTCATATGCGCCGAAGGGCAAAATGGCCAGGCGAAAGCCGCCATGCTTCTGCTGTGCCGCTTTGTAATTGATGCCGCGGTGAAAGCCCGTATCGCCGACGTGATAGATCTTGCCGGCTGGCGTCGACAAAACGAACGACGCCCAAAGCGCCATCCGGCGATCGGCGGTGCCGCGGGCTGACCAATGGTGTGCAGGCTCCGCATCGATGCTTATACCGGCGTGCGAGATGCGCTCGCCCCAGTCCATCGATGTCGTCTGTATATCGGGCACGGCACGGCGCATGATCGTGTCGTTGCCGAGCGGCGTCACGACCCTCGGTCGATGCTTCGCGTGCAACCGTTTCAGCGTCGTAATATCGAGATGGTCATAATGATTGTGCGAGACCAGCACGAGATCGATGGGCGGCAAATCATCAAAGGCAATACCCGGTTCGACGACGCGTTTGGGTCCGGCAAAGGTGAAAGGGCTGACCCGCTCCGACCACACCGGGTCGGTGAGAATATTGAGACCGGCGACCTGCACCAGCATGGTTGCATGCCCAACCATCGTCACCCGCAGATCCTCGCCGCCGACACGTGGATCCGGTTTGACGGCCGCAAATGGACTGGGAACCGACCGAGGCCACCGCTCGCGGCCGCCGCCGAACTGCCACCCCAAGAGTTCGCGGAAACCAAGCGGCTCGATCTCTTCGGGATTGAAGAAAAAGGTGCCGTCGAAGTGATCGGACACCGGGCCGGCATAGTAGGGATTGCGTCTTCTGGTCTTGCGCATTCGGAAACGGTTTCCTTGGCCGAGGATAGGATGACTTTAAGCGTGTCGGCTTGAAATCTGAATCCCGTCCTCACTCAAACAGTCAGGCTGAGGCCGGAAACTCATTGACCTTTCGCAGTAGGCTGTCGACCAGCCGCTCCGGGAGGTAGCGGCGAAGCGAGCGGACCTGGCGCGACTGCTTGCCTGCGGAGTAGCGCAGTTTCGGCGTCTTTGCAGTTGCGGCTTTCACGACCATGTCGGCGACGATCTCAGGCGCATCGCCCGTCTCCACCCATTTGCGCATCAGCGCTTCGCTGCGGGCGCGTTCCGAAGCATAGACCGGAAGAGGTTGGTCTGCTCGTGTCAGGTTTTCCTCGAAGGATGTTCTGGTGACGCCGGGTTGGACGAGAACGACGCGAATGCCGAAGTTGCGCACTTCATGATCAAGCGATTCCGAATAGCCTTCGAGCGCATGTTTGGTTGAAGCATAGAAGGCGTTGTACGGAGCCGGAATGAGGCCGAGGATCGAGCTCATGTTGATGATCCGGCCGCTCTTCTGCTTCCGCATGACCGGCAATGCGGCATTGGCGACGCGCGCCACGCCGAAGACATTCACGTCGAAAAGCCGCTGGGCCTGGGCGATCGAGGATTCTTCGGCGCCGCCGATGAGGCCGATGCCGGCATTATTGACGACCAGGTCGAGCCGGCCGGTTTGTCGGACGATCTCCGCAACAGCGGCCTGCACCGAGGCGTCCTCGGCCACGTCACAGACCAGCATCGTTATCCCGGGCCTGTCGGCGGCCGGTTTGCGGCTGGTCCCGAACACGCGGTAGCCGGCCTTCACCAGAGATTCCGCCGTTGCAAGGCCGATGCCTGAGGACGCACCGGTGACCAGTGCAACCTTTCTGTTTCTGTCGGTCATATTGTCAGCTTTCAAGGTGTGGATCGTTGTCCAGCAATCTGTTACTATCTTTTCGATATCGTGTCACTATCGAAAAGATACTAAATGAAAAATAGTCCGATTCCCCAGTGCCCGGTCGCCCGCGGCCTTCAATCAGTCGGCGATGCGTGGAGCATTCTCGTCTTGCGGGACGCCCATACGGGCCTCACCCGCTTCGATCAGTTCAGGAAGAGCCTCGGCATCGTGCCGACGATGTTGACCAAGCGTCTCAAGGCGCTGACGGAGGACGGTCTGCTTGAGAGGCGACTCTATTCCGAACGGCCGCCCCGCGAAGAATATGTCCTCACGGAAGCCGGTCGCGATTTTCTGCCTGTGTTGATGATGATCGGGGCTTGGGCGCAGCGCCATTGCGATGGAGAACTCGCCCGCTATATCGATGTCGAATCGGGCCTGGAGATCGAGCCGGTCGCAATCGATGCCGTCACGGGTGCAAAGCTCGGAACGCGGCCAATGCGCATGAGTTTGCCCGGGGTCAGCGAGCCGGCCGATCGATAGGATGTTCTCGACGCTCCGGCATATCGCGATCCCGTCGATGCGAAGTGTCAGGCAGGCGCCTATTTCTCCAGCGTCGCCACCACTTCGACATGCGAGGTCCAGAGGAATTGGTCGATCGGCGTCACCTTGGTAATCCGGTAGCCGCCCTCGACGAGGATCTGAAGGTCGCGCGCCAGCGTCAGCGGGTTGCAGCTGACGGCCGCGATCTTCTTGACTGCCGAGCGGGCCAGCTCCTTGCACTGGAACTCTGCCCCGGCGCGCGGTGGGTCGAACACGACCATGTCGAAGGGCTTGAACTCCTGCGTCATCAGCGGGCGGCGGAAGAGATCGCGCTTCTCGACGGTGACGGGTTTCAGTCCCTGCGTGTTGCGTGCGGCGTGATCGAGCGCTGCGAGCGCCTTTGCCTCGGCCTCGACGGCATGCACGCGGCCGATCCGAGCCAGCCTCAGCGAAAACGTGCCGGCGCCGGCAAAGAGGTCGGCGATCCGCTTCGCCTTGCCGGCATGGGTAAGCACCAGCTCGGCCATCGCCTCTTCCGCCGGTTTCGTCGCCTGGGCGAAGCCGCCCGGCGGCGGTGAAACCTGGACGCCGCCGAAATCGATCAGCGGCTTCGAGGGTTCGACGAGGATTTCGCCATTGACGGTCACGCGGGCGATGCCGCGCAGGCCGAGCACCGTCTCGATCGCCTTTCGCCGCTGCTGGTCGGAGAGTTTCTTCACCTCGTCGGCCGCGACATCGAGGCCGGAGAGCGTTTCGAGCACGGCAATCCGGAAAGGTTCGGCGCTCGTCGCCAGCGATGCGGCAATCGCCTTGATCGCCGGCAGCCGGCCGATGATCCCTGCCGACGCGATCGGACATTCCTCGATCGCGACGATATGGTGGCTTTCGGCTTGGTTGAAACCGATCAGCATATCCTTCTCGGTCTTGCGCGCCGCAAAGACCACGCGCCGGCGTTCGCCCGGCCGGGCCGGAATGACCTCGCCGACCTCAGCCGTGAGTCCTTTGGACTTCAGCGCATCGATGACCAGCTGTCTCTTGAAGGCGCGGTAAGGGGCGTCGGCCAGATGCTGTAATGTGCAGCCGCCGCAGGTGCCGTTGAGGCCATCGGGACCGAAATGCCGGCAGGGCGGCTCCTGCCGGTCGGGTGAGGGCGTTGCAATCGACATGATCGTGCCGTGGCCTTTGACGCGGGCGATCGCCACCGTTTCCCCGGGCAGGGAGAAGGGCACATAGACAGGCCCAGTGGCGCTGCTGGCGACGCCGTCGCCTTGAGCGCCGAGCTTTTCGATCGTGACGGTTTCTGTGCTCACGGTTTCAATCCTGCCAGAAGGAATTCCTGATTGCCGTCGCCGCCGGAAATCGGGGAGGGGATGAGGCCGAGGCTTTTCCAGCCCATGTCCTCGATGAACCAGCGCTCCAATTCCGCAGCGACGGCGGGAGCGGACGAGGGAGCCTTCAGCAGGCCGCCCTTGCCGATCGCCTCGCGGCCGGCCTCGAACTGCGGCTTGACCAGCAGGACGGCGATTGCGCCGGGCTCGGCGATATCGAGCGCCGGCGCCAGTGCGAGTTTCAGCGAGATGAAGGAGACGTCGGAGACGATGAAGCTGGCGGGATGGCCGATATGTTCTGCCGTCAGGTTGCGAGCGTTGAGGCCCTCTTTGCTGGTCACCCGCGGATCGCCTGATATGCGAGGATGCATCTGCCCGTGGCCGACATCGATCGCGGTGACGTGCCGGGCACCCCGCTGCAGCAGCACCTCGGTGAAGCCGCCTGTGGAAGCCCCGATATCAAGACAGTGATGGCCGGCGGGATCGAGCCGGAAATGGTCGAGGGCGCCGGCAAGCTTCAGTGCGGCGCGCGAGACATAGTCCTGCGCCGGATCGTCGATCTCGATGGCAGCGTCGTCGCCGAAGAGCGCGCCGGCCTTCGTCACCACCTGGCCGCCGATCCGGACGGTTCCGCGCTGCACCGCGTCGCGAGCCCGCGAGCGGCTGGCAAAGAGACCGCGGGAGACGAGAAGCTGGTCGAGGCGCTGGGTATTTTGATCGGACATCGGCTGTGAATGACCGGCAAAGCCGTCGGTTGCAAGCATTTTGTTCCCGGGATCGTCATTGACCCTCAAAAGCTTTCGGCGATAATCCTGCCGCGGCAATCGCGGGGCGGCCGCAGGAACGGGGGTGTTTCATGACGAAGCTCTTCACTCTTCTTGTCGCGGCAGCGGCGATCGCATCGCCTGTTTCGGCGAATGACACGCTGGCCGAGGTCAAGACCGGCGGGCTGATCTTTGCCCAATCCGACGATGTCAGCATGGCGGAGGAGGATCTTTTCATCTCCGCTTCGGAAGTGCGTGTCGACTATGTCTTCGAGAATAGCTCGGACAAGGACGTCGAGAGCCTGGTCGCCTTTCCGATGCCCGATATCACCGGCCGCCTGGATGGTGATACCGCCATCTCCGACTATGACAGCGACAATTTTCTGCATTTTTCCACCGCGCAGGACGGCAGGCCGATCAAGGCCGACCTGCAGCAGCGGGTCGTCTCGCTCGGCATCGACGTGACCGACGAGTTCGCCAAGCTCGGCATTCCCGCCATGCCCCTCAGCCCGAAGACGGCTGACGCACTTGCCAAGCTTCCCGAAACCGTCCGGAAGGACTGGATCGCCCGCGGTCTCGTCTATCCCATGGCGGATGGCGCCGGTAAGGTCGATCTGGTGCCGCTCTGGACGCTGCGCTCGACCTACTGGTGGCGCACCGTGTTTCCGGCGAAGAAGAGAGTAAGCGTCCAGCACCGTTACAAACCGGCCGTCGGCGGCACCGTCGCCATCAGTTTTCTCGAAAACGGTGAGGCGAAAGGCGAGCGTTTCGAACAATATGCCCGCAAATACTGCCTGGACGGAGACTTCGTCAGGACCGCCCAGCAGCGCGCCAGCGAAGCCGAGGCGGGAGGCGCCAACTACACCGAAAGCTGGATTTCCTATGTGCTGTCGACCGGCTCCAACTGGGCCGGACCGATCCGGCGCTTCCAGCTGACGGTCGATAAGGGCAAGCCCGGCAACCTCATCAGTTTCTGCGGGAGCAGCGTTCAGAAGATCGGTCCGACGACTTTCCGGATGACATCAGAGGATTTCGATCCCGAGAAGGATTTCGATATCCTCATCCTCAATCCGCCCGAGGCGCAATAATTGCGGGCTTGCTGCCGATGCGGTCCGCAATTTAAGCAAATTTAAAGTCTGCGCACAGAGGTTTGGCTCGATTGCAGCGGTTCCTGCGAACCGCTTCGCGCCATGAAGGCGCAGGCGTCTCCCCGCCGATCATGTTCCAAATTCAGAAGCCTTGCAGTTGCGCGTTTCGCGCGACCCCGGCTCTCGTCGCGTCGACTCGTCAGGAGAGATTCATCGATGTCCGCTAAAAACATATCCTTGAACGGCAAGCTTGCGGCCACGTTCGCAGCCCTCATCCTCATTTTCATGTCCATCTCGGTCTTCGTCTATTCCAAGGCGACGGCGTCCGCGGCCGCTTCCGCCGAGCAGGAAAAGTCCGAGCTGCTCGTCAATCAGATCGATGATGCGCTGCAGGCGATGCTCGAGCAGGCGGTCAATCTGCGCGGTTTCATTCTCTTCCGCAGCGACAGCACCTATGGCGACGTCTTCGCCAACCGCGAGCGTATGCTGAAGGCGATTGCCGCTGCCAAGCAGACGGCCGCCGGCGAGCCGCAGCTGGTCGAGATGATCGACGGCATGCAGAAGGCCGCCGACCTCTATTTCCATGAGCTTGCCGAGCCGCAGACCAAGGCGCGCAAGGAGACCGACATGCCGATCGAAGAGGTCGTCAAGATCGGCGTCAACGCCACCAAGGGTCAGCTCGATGGCTTCCGTCAGGCCTCGGCCAAGATCAAGGCCACCGCACGTCAGAAGGCTGAAGAACTGGCTGCGATCGGCGCCGATGCCAACAGCGTTCTGAAGACGACGCTGATTGCCGGCGGCATCGTCGCTTCGCTTGCCGCCGCCGTTCTCGCCTGGCTGATGTCGCGCACCATCGTCCGCCCGATCGTCGGCATGACCGCCGCCATGGATCGCCTTGCGGGCGGCCAGAACGACATCGAGGTTCCGGCCACGGACCGCGGCGACGAAGTCGGCCGCATGGCCCAGTCGGTGCTGGTCTTCAAGCAGGCCGCGATCGAGAAGCTGCGCCTTTCCGGCGAGACCGACCGCATGCGCGACGAAGCCGAGCGCCAGCGTCGGGCAACCGACGAACAGAAGGCGCGCGAGGAAGGCGAGCTCCGCTTTGCCATCGATGCTCTGGCAAGCGGCCTTGCCGGCCTTGCCGAGGGCGATGTCGCAGCACGTATCCAGACGCCGTTTGCATCGCAATACGACACGCTGCGGAACGACTTCAACCACGCCGTCGAAAAGCTGCAGGCGGCTCTCCAGTCGGTCGGCCACAATGCTTCGGCGATCAATGCCGGCGCCGGCGAGATCCGCTCGGCCGCCGACGATCTTGCCCACCGCACCGAACAGCAGGCTGCTGCCGTCGAAGAGACCGCCGCAGCGCTCGAACAAGTGACGACGACGGTTCGCGATAGCGCCAAGCGCGCCGAGGACGTCGGCAATCTCGTCGAGCGCACCCGCCTCGGCGCCGAAAAATCAGGCGAAGTCGTCCGCAAGGCTGTCTCCGCCATGGAGCAGATCGAGAAGTCCTCGGGTGAAATCTCCAACATTATCGGCGTCATCGACGACATCGCCTTCCAGACCAACCTGCTCGCTCTCAATGCAGGCGTCGAAGCGGCGCGCGCCGGCGACGCCGGCAAGGGCTTTGCCGTCGTTGCCCAGGAAGTGCGCGAGCTCGCTCAGCGCTCGGCCAATGCCGCCAAGGAGATCAAGGCGCTGATCACCAATTCCGGCACCCATGTCCAGACCGGCGTTTCGCTGGTCGGTGAAACCGGCAGGGCGCTGGAAGCGATCGTCGCCGAAGTGCAGGAGATCAACCACCACGTCAACGCGATCGTCACCGCCACGCGCGAACAGTCAATCGGGCTGCAGGAGATCAACACTGCCGTCAACAATATGGACCAGGGCACGCAGCAGAATGCCGCGATGGTCGAAGAGCAGACAGCGGCAAGCCATGCGCTCGCCCAGGAAGCAAGCGCTCTGGACCAACTGCTGCATCAGTTCAAGCTCGGCCAGGTGAGATCTGATACCGCCGCACCGCGCGCCGCCGTCGCCAGCACGGCGTCCCGCCCGGTCGCCTCTCCGGCCCGTGCGCTCGCCGGCAAGATCACGAAGGCCTCCGGCGGCAGGCAGGCAACCGCGGCAGCCACCGTCCAGGAAGACTGGACGGAGTTCTGATAGGGCGCTCTTTCTCGGAAAGGGACGTCAAACGAAGAGGGCGGCGCAGTGGATGCGCCGCCCTTTTTCATGATGATATGGCAGCCAAGATCTACCCGGCCACCCCAACCGCAACGCCGCGCCCCAGCGCCCGGAACACCGTCGAAACGATGCCGGCGCGGTCGAGCCCGGCATGGGCGTTCATCGCTTCGGGCTTTGCCTGCTCCATCCAGATATCGGGCATGACGAGCGAACGTATCTTCAGCCCGTTGTCGAGCAGGCCTTCGCTTGAGAGATACTGCATCACCTGGCTGCCGAAGCCGCCGACCGAGCCTTCCTCGACGGTGATCAGCATCTCGTGGTGGCGGGCAAGCTGGCGGATCAGGTCGTGGTCGAGCGGTTTGGCGAAGCGGGCGTCGGCGACCGTCGTTGAAAGGCCGGCCGCATCGAGATCCTCGGCGGCAAGCAGACAGTCGGCAAGCCGGGTGCCGAAGGAGAGCAGCGCCACTTTCGCGCCTTCCTTGACGATACGGCCCTTGCCGATCTGCAGGATTTCGCCGCGAACCGGCATCTCGACGCCGACACCTTCGCCGCGGGGATAACGGAACGAGATCGGGCCGGCGTCATAGGCCGCGGCGGTGCGCACCATGTGCTTGAGTTCGGCCTCGTCGGCTGCCGCCATCACCACGAAGCCGGGCAGGGTGGCAAGGAAGGCGGTGTCGAAGGAGCCGGCATGGGTCGGCCCGTCGGCGCCGACGAAACCGGCGCGGTCGATCGGGAAACGCACCGGCAGGCCCTGGATCGCCACGTCGTGGACGACCTGATCATAGGCGCGCTGCAGGAAGGTGGAATAGAGCGCGGCGAACGGCTTGTAGCCTTCCGCCGCAAGCCCGGCGGCGAAGGTCACGGCATGCTGCTCGGCGATGCCGACATCGAAGCAGCGCGACGGGAAGGCTTCGGCGAGTTTGTCGAGGCCGGTACCATTCGGCATGGCGGCGGTGATGCCGACGATCTTGTCGTCGAGTGTGGCTTCCTGCACCAGCGCTTCGGCAAAGACGCTCGTATAGCTCGGCGCATTCGGCTTCACCCGCGCTTGCGCGCCGGTGATGACGTCGAACTTGTTGACGCCGTGATATTTGTCGGCTGCCGCCTCCGCCGGCGGATAGCCCTTGCCCTTCTGCGTGACCACATGGATCAGCACCGGCCCGCGCCCGTTGTCGCGCACGTTGCGCAGCACCGGCAGCAGATGGTCGAAGGAATGACCGTCGATCGGCCCGATATGATAGAAGCCCATCTCCTCGAACATCGTACCGCCCGTAACGTAGCCGCGGGCATGTTCGACGGCGCGGGTAATCGCCCGGTCGATATTCTTGCCGAGATAGGCCGTCAGCTTCTTGCCGAAGTCGCGGAAGCCCATATAGGTGCGCCCGGAGGCGAGGCGGGCGAGATAGGCGCTCATCGCGCCCGTCGGCGGCGCGATCGACATGTCGTTGTCATTGAGGATGACGATGAGGCGGGCGTCGAGCGCGCCGGCATTGTTCAGCGCCTCATAGGCCATGCCGGCCGACATGGCCCCGTCGCCGATGACGGCTATGACGCGCCGGTCGGTCTTGTCGAGATCGGCGGCGATCGCCATGCCGAGACCGGCCGAGATCGAGGTCGAGGAATGCGCCGCCCCGAAGGGGTCATAGTCGCTCTCCGCCCGGCGGGTGAAGCCGGACAGCCCGTTTTCCTGGCGCAGCGTCCGGATGCGGTCGCGCCGGCCGGTGAGGATCTTGTGCGGATAGCATTGGTGGCCGACATCGAAGATCAGTCGATCGTTCGGCGTGTCGAAGACGCTGTGGATGGCGATTGTCAGCTCGACCACGCCGAGGCCGGCGCCAAGATGGCCGCCGGTGCGCGACACGGCATCGATCATTTCGTCCCGAACCTCGCGCGCAAGCTGCGGCAGGTCGCGATCCTCGAGCTTGCGCAGGTCTGCGGGGTAGGTGACCTGGTCGAGCAGGGGGGTCTTCGGCAGTTGTGTCACGGGCGGGCGCTCTTTCTTGCTTTTCCTTGTCTCGCTTTATTCGATTAGAATGCGGCAAAACAAGTGCATTTCAGGAACCGAAGGTTTGACCTTAGAGCATGATATCGAAAAGTGTGAGCGGTTTTCGAAGGATATCCTGCTCTATTTCTTCTAATCCTTGTGGTTCAGCTTTCCGGCAAAGGCACGAATTCCTCTTCGTCGCCGGGGACGATATCGAAGCGGCCTGTGCGCCACTCCTCCTTGGCTTTTTCGATGCGCTCCTTCGAGGAAGAGACGAAATTCCACCAGATGTAGCGCTTCGAATTCAGCGCCGCGCCGCCGAAGAGCATCAGGTGACAGCCCTCGCTGCCGGCTTCGAGCGTAATCGGATCGCCGGGCCGGAAGACCAGCAACTGGTTGGCGGCGAAACGGTCGCCCGCGATCACCACCTCGCCCGAGAGTACGTAGACGGCACGCTCCTCATGGCCTGCGCCGAAGGGAAAGTTGGCGCGCGGCTCCAGATTGAGATCGACATAGAGCGTATCGGAAAAGGTGCCGACCGGCGACGTCATGCCTTCGAACGAACCGATGACCACCCGGCCGCGCACGCCTGATGTTTCGATCAGCGGCATGTCGGTCTTTTCCGTATGGGCGAAGGAGGGATCGATCTCCTCCTTGTCGTCGGGCAGCGCCAGCCAGGTCTGCAGCCCCGACATCAGCAGCGGATGGCCGCGCAGATTTTCGGGCGTGCGTTCGGAATGCACGATGCCGCGTCCCGCCGTCATCAGGTTGATGTCACCGGGGCGGATAACCTTTTCGGTGCCGAGGCTGTCGCGATGGCGGATCTCGCCGTCGAAGAGATAGGTGACCGTCGACAGCCCGATATGCGGATGCGGCTTGACGTCGAGCGCCTCGTTCGGCTTCAGGATCGCCGGCCCCATGCGATCGAAGAAGATGAACGGCCCGACCAGCCGGCGCTGCCGCGTGGGCAGCGCGCGCCGCACCTGGAAGCCGCCGATATCGCTGGTGCGCGGAATGATCAGGTTCTCGATCGCATCACAGGCGAAGGCATCGCCGGGCAGGGGATCTTTGCCTGGAAAGAAGGACATGTCGGATCTCCGATCTCAGAAACATCCGCGATAGATAGGGACTGGAGCGCGGCGCGTCCAATGGAACATGTCCGCTCAGATCGCGGTGAAGCCGTTGTCAACGAAGAGATGGGCGCCGTTGACGAAGTTGGACTCGTCGCTGGCGAGATAGAGCGCGGCCCGAGCCACATCTTCCGGCTCGCCGATCCGCCCCTGCTGGGCAGCGATCGCGGCATCCGAGACATCGACGCCGAGCGCCTGCAGGTCGGCCACCTCGCGCAAGCCGTGCGGCGTGCGAATGAAGCCGGGGCAGACGGCGTTGCAGCGGATATTGCGGTCGCGGAATTCCACCGCAATCGCACGGGCAAACATATGCACGGCGCCTTTCGTTGTGTCGTAAAGCACTTCCATCGGGGTCGCGGCGACGGCGGAGATCGACGAGGTGCAGACGATCGAACCGCCCCCGGCCGCAATCATCTTCGGCAGCACCGCCTTGGTCATCAGGAACATCGAGCGCACATTGACGGCGTGCAGCCAGTCCCATTCCTGAAGCGTCGTTTCTAGGAAGGGTTTGATGACGATGGTGCCGGCATGGTTGAAGAGCACGGTGACGGCGCCATAACGTTCCTCGACGCCGGCGACAGCGGCATTGACGGCCGTTTCATCCGAGACATCGGCGGTCCAGTGGTCGGCCTCACCGCCGGCATCGCGGATTGCCTTGACGGTTTCGGCCGCCGCCTGGCCATTGCGGTCGATGATCGCGACACGCGCGCCTTCCGCCGCAAACAGCTTCGAGGCCGCGCCGCCCATGCCTGTGGCGCCGCCTGAGATAATGGCGACCTTGCCGTTCAATCTGTCCGTCATCTGTCCGTCCCCTCATGGTTCTTGAAGGGGATCATAGATCGGCCGCAAGCCGATCGCCAAGCGCCTTCGAAAGGCTGCTTCGATGCGCTCAGGCCCCGTCCAGCGGCTCGACGCCCTGTGGCTTGCCGGCACGATCGAGCCGGATCTTCTCGATGCGGTTTTCGGCGGCCGAGAGCAGAGTCTCGCAATGTTTCTTCAGTGCTTCGCCGCGCTCATAGATCTCGATCGATTCATCAAGCGCCACGTCGCCGCGTTCCAGCCGTGCGACGATGCTTTCGAGTTCGGCGACCGCCTTTTCGAAGGAAAGGCCTGATACTTCAGGCTTGGCGCTGTCAGTCATTCTCAACCCTTCATCATTCTCAGAATATGCATGCCCGCCGATTCGGCGAGCCCTTCCAGATCATAGCCGCCTTCGAGCAGGCTGACGACCCGGTTCTGCGCATGCCTGTCCGCCAGTTCGAGAATGCGCCCGGTCGCCCAGTCGAAATCCTCGCCGGTCAGGTTGATCTGCGCCAGCGGATCGCGGTGATGCGCGTCGAACCCGGCCGAGATGATGATGAGATCCGGCCGGAAATCGGCAAGTGCGGGCAGCACGCGCGATTTGAACGCCTCGCGGAAATGATCGCTGCCGACATTCGGCGAAAGCGGCGCGTTGACGATGGTGTTGTGCTTGCCCTTCTCCTCCTTGGCGCCGGTGCCGGGATAGAGCGGCATCTGATGCGTCGAGCAGAACAGAACGGAAGGGTCGTCCCAGAAGATATCCTGCGTGCCATTGCCGTGATGCACGTCCCAGTCGACGATGGCGACGCGCTCGGCGCCATGCGCCTTCTGTGCATGGCGGGCGGCGATCGCCGCATTGTTGAAGAAGCAGAAACCCATCGCCGTCGTCTTTTCGGCATGGTGTCCGGGCGGCCGGGCGGCGACGAAGACATTGTCGGCCCGGCCCAGAAAGACGTCGTCGACCGCCGCCATCGCGCCGCCGATGCCGGTCAGCGCTGCCTGCAGGCTTTTTTGGCTGGCGTAGGTATCGGCTTCGAGCTGGTTGATCCGATCTTCCTCGTCGGGGATCTCCCGCATGACCGCGGCAAGATGTTCTTCCGGATGCGCAAGCAGCACCGCATCCTCGCTCGCCTGCGGCGCCTGCCGGCGCTCCAACCGGGCGAAATTCGGATGTTCCAGCGCCACATTGATGGCTCGGATCCGATCCGACCGCTCCGGATGGCCGGAAGGCGTCACATGTTCCAGGAAGATCGGGTGTTCATAAAGACGGGTGCTCATGGAGACACTCTATCGGCCGCTTGTGTCATGTTCCACAGCAGATGGGGCATCGCCTGATGATTTCAACAAGCGCTCCGCCGCACCATCTCGCCGGCGGCAGCATTATAAATTCCTGTCATCTCAGCCGTTTACTTCGAAAAACCACGTGCTACTGTCGTTAACGGGGAATTTGCAGGCAGAGCTGTTGATGAGTCAGTCGAAACGCCCGGGTGTGACGGAAATACATGTGCCGTTTCGCGATGTCGATATGACCGGCCGGATGTTCCTGGCCTCCTATATTTCCTATGCCGAATCCGTCATTGCCAGCTTCTGGTCGGCTCGGCCCGAGGTCGAGGACGAACCGGTCTATAACGCCAGCAAGATTACCTGCGTTCTCCACCGCCCGCTGCATTACGACGAGCCGGCCCTTTTTACCGCCGCCGTCGACAAGATCGGCGTGCGTTCAATCGGCTTCCTCGTTTCGATCGACACCGGCGAGGAGCGCGCCGCCGAGGTGGAAATCATCTGGCAGGCCCGCAGCGGCGAGGATCAGCAGCCGGCCTCGCTGCCGGAGGAAACGCGCGATTGGCTTTATCGGTTCTTGGATTAGGGCACGCACTTCCGTGCCGTCGCCACCGGCTTCGAAAAGTACAGCGAAAACTACCGTGCTCTCGTCAAACTCGCTTCAGCCAAAATCCGGATGCGCTTTGCGACTCCGTGAGCTATGAAGGCCCTCGGACGCTCGGAGCGGCGTTCAGGCAGGAGCCCGACCATGATCAAGATGAGCGTCTACTATCCGGCCGATGGCGGCTCGAAGTTCGATCACGACTACTACCGCACCCGCCATATGCCACTGATCCAGGAACGGCTCGGCGATGCCTGCCTGCGCTACGAGATCGAGAAGGGCCTTGCGGGCCGCGAACCTGGAAGCGCGCCGGCGTTCGTCGCGGCGTGTCACGTCTACTCATCGACCCTGGAGATATTCCAGGAGGCGCTCGGTCCCCACCGCGCGGAGATCGCCGCGGACGTCGCCAACTATACCGACATCGCGCCCATCGTGCAGATCAGCGAAGTTGTTGGAGGGTAGGGGCTTCGGCGCGTCAGGCGTAGCCGTTGAACTTTCCGGGATTAGAGGAGCCGTTCGGTGACGCGACGTTCAATGCTCGCTACCGCCCTGTTGCTTGTGTCGGTCAGCGCTGCTTGGAGCGGCGATGAGCCTCCTTGTCCCTATCAAGGTCCTCTTTTCTTCAACGGCGAGGGTTATGTCAGTACGCGCTTCATAAGCGCAGTCGCACCGCTAGGTGACGGTTCTCCGATCTATGCTGGTGCCAAGCCGGGGGGCGGAAAGGTCCTCGCAGTGCTGCACTCAGAGCCAGGTCCGGGAGTTCGTGCCGTTTACGTCGTTCCGAATGAGGAAATCGTGGTAGCGGTGATCGCGCCGAAGCGCACTGGTCTTATAGGATGGAAAGGCTGGATCAGATTTACGGTCGTGACCGAAGGCTTTCCTGATGGGAACGAGGTTTCCCGGACGTTTTCAGGCGTGATCCCAAAAATCGAAGACAAGTGAGCCGGGGTTGCTTCAGCTCCGATCTCTCAAAGCGATGAGCTAGATATCCGGGCAGAGCCGAATAAAGGATCGTGCAGCGATCGGTCACCGCCTGCCACTCATCTCGCCGCCATGCTTGCGACCAGATCGCTGAACCTTTCTCCCTGAATGCCGACATGGGTTCGCAACAGGCGGCGGGCTTCGTCTCCGTCTCCGGCAAAGATCGCATCGACGATGGCGCAATGTTCCGAGAAGGATGTCGACAGACGGTTGCGGACGCGCAGCTGCAGACGGCGATAGGGGCGCAGGCGTCGATGCAACTGCACGCACTGCTCCTGCAGGAAGTCGCTGCGGCTCGCGGCGTAGATGGCCTTATGAAATTCCTCATTGTCGTAATAATAGGCATCGCTGTCGCCGGCGCCGGCGGATTGCTCGCAGCGGCTGTGGCTGGCAGTGATCGCGTCCCGGGAGGCCTTGTCCAGCCGGCGGGCGGCGAGCGATCCCGCCAGGCCTTCGAGCTCGGCCATGACCTCAAACATCTCGTAAATGCGGTGCGGGCCCGGATCGATCACGACGGCGCCCCGGCGCGGACGAATCTCGATCAGTCCGATCGCGTCGAGCTGCATCAGCGCCTCGCGCACCGGTGTTCTCGATACGCCGAAGCGAGTGGCAAGCACGGTTTCATCGAGCCGTTCGCCGGGGGCGAACTCATAGGAAAGTATTGCATTTTCAATCTCATCCCGTAGCCACCGGCCGACACTTTCGGACATTTCTCGCGCTTCCTTCATACATGACAGCCATTCTTGTATACACAAATGTTGACTTCGTGTACGAAGAGTGACAATGTACATACTACAGATGAAGTCTTGCGATGGAAAGCAGTGCTCAAGGTGCCTGTAATGCGGACGCCTTTTGGAAGAGAGGAGAATGGCATGCCCGAAGCTTCTTTCTTCACCGACATGCTGCAAAGCATTACGGATCATGGGCGCCAGCTTCTGTTTTCCGGCTCGCGCAATACGCAGGCCGCCGCCAAGGCCGATCTTCGGACCCTTTCTGAAATGCTATTGTCGAGCCGGGGCGAAGCATCCGGCATCGCCCTTGCAGCCGAGATTCTCGATCGCTGGGGCGCGCTCGATGATGAGGGCGCGCAGAATTTTTTCCATACGCTTCACGAAAGCTTCGGGCCCGACACGGTGAGGCTCGACCAGGCAATGGAAAACTACCGCACGGACAAAAGCTCCGCTGCGGTCATCGCACTCCATCAGGCGGCGGAACCGCGGCGGCAGGAGCTGCTGCGCCGGTTGAATCACGCGCCGAACGGCACCGCCAGGCTCGTGCGGATGCGTCAGCAGCTGCTTGCCTCCAAGGACCGGTCCGACGTCTTTCACGCGCTGGACGCCGACTTCACGCATCTGTTCGGCTCGTGGTTCAATCGCGGCTTTCTGACTCTGCGGCCGATCGACTGGTCGACGCCGGCATACATTCTCGAAAAGATCATCCAATACGAGGCCGTGCACGAGATTGCCGGCTGGGAGGAATTGCGCCGTCGCTTAGCGCCGGCCGACCGTCGATGCTTTGCCTTTTTCCACCCGCGGCTGGCCGATGAGCCGCTCGTCTTCGTTGAAGTGGCGCTCACCCGCTCCGTGCCGAAGGCGATCGCGGATGTGCTCGACGAAGGGCGGGAGCAGATCAACGCCGACGAGGCGACGACGGCCGTCTTTTATTCGATCTCCAACTGCCAGGATGGCTTACGCGGCATCTCCTTCGGCAATTTCCTGATTAAGCAGGTCGTGGAAGATCTGCGCAAGGACCTGCCGGGCCTCAAGAATTTCGTCACGCTATCGCCCGTCCCGGGTTTTGCCCGCTGGCTTGCCAAGGTGCGCGCCGCGAGCGGCGATCAGTCTCTATCCGAAGCGGCCCTGAAAACGCTGACCTTGCTCGACGATCCGAACTGGCCCGACAACGAGAGCGGCGCGGCCGATGTGGAGCGCGTGCTGCTGCCGCTTGCGGCCCGCTACTTCCTCACCGAACGCACGCCGGAGGGCCGCCCGGTCGATCCCGTCGCCCGCTTCCATCTCGGCAATGGGGCCCGGCTCGAAAGGGTGAATTTTCTCGGCGACCGCTCGCCGAAGGCGATGCAGCAGGCGCATGGTCTGATGGTCAATTATCTCTACAAGCTGGATGACATCGTCGCCAACCACGAGGCCCTGGCGCAGCGCGGCGAAGTGATCGCCTCGCCTGCGGTCAAGAACCTGCTCAGCCAGAGCGATGAAGGCCGCCGCGGCGGCAATGGCCAGCAAGGCTCTCGCGCCTTTGCGCAACTGATGAATTCCACGCTTGGAGGAGGGCGAAAGTGAGCAACCATCTTTTCGACGCCATGCGGGCCGCCGCACCCGGTGATGCGCCGTTCATGCGGACCGGCAGCGGGGAAACATGGACCTATGACGACGCCTTCGCTCTTTCCGGCCGTATTGCCGGCGCGATGGACACGCTCGGCATCCGCCCCGGCGACCGGGTTGCGGTGCAGGTGGAAAAGAGCGCCGAGGCATTGATCCTTTATCTCGCTTGCCTTCGAAGCGGCGCCGTCTACCTGCCGCTCAACACCGCCTATACGCTGGCCGAGCTCGATTACTTCATCGGCGACGCGGAGCCGCGGCTGGTGGTCGTTGCCTCGGCCGCCCGCGAAGGCGTGGAGAAAATCGCCAGGCCGCGCGGCGCGATCATCGAAACGCTCGATGCCGACGGCAGCGGCTCCCTGCTCGATTTGGCGCGCGACGAGCCGGCCGACTTTGTCGACGCCTCACGCTCCGCCGACGTTCTGGCCGCGATCCTCTACACCTCGGGAACGACGGGACGCTCGAAGGGGGCGATGCTCACTCATGGGAACCTGCTCTCGAACGCCCTGACCTTGCGGGACTACTGGCGCGTCACCGCCAACGACCGGCTGATCCACGCCTTGCCGATCTTCCATACGCATGGGCTGTTCGTCGCCACCAACGTCACGCTGCTTGCCGGCGCCTCGATGTTCCTGCTGTCGAAATTCGACGCCGACGAGGTCGTTTCACTGATGCCGCAGGCAACGATGCTGATGGGCGTGCCGACCTTCTATGTGCGCCTCCTGCAAAGCCCGCGCTTCGGCAAGGAGGCGGCAGCCAACATCCGCCTGTTTATCTCAGGTTCGGCGCCGCTGCTCGCAGAAACGCATACCGAGTTCGAGGCCCGGACTGGCCACGCGATCCTCGAGCGTTACGGCATGACGGAAACCAACATGAATACCTCCAATCCCTATGCGGGCAAACGCATTGCCGGAACGGTCGGCTTCCCCTTGCCTGACGTGACGGTGCGCGTCACCGATCCCGCCACGGGCGTGGTGCTGCCCGCCGAACAGACCGGCATGATCGAGATCAAGGGACCGAATGTCTTCAAGGGCTATTGGCGCATGCCGGAAAAAACCGCGGCCGAATTCACCGCCGACGGGTTCTTCATCAGCGGCGATCTCGGCAAGATCGACAGCGACGGCTATGTGCATATTGTCGGCCGCGGCAAGGATCTGGTGATCTCGGGCGGCTACAACATCTATCCGAAAGAGGTCGAGAGCGAGATCGACCAGATCGAGGGCGTGGTCGAGAGCGCCGTGATCGGCGTGCCGCATCCCGATTTTGGAGAAGGCGTGACGGCCGTCGTGGTGTGCAAGCCCGGCGCCGGCCTGGATGAAAAGACCATTGTCAGCGCCCTCCAGGATCGTCTCGCGCGCTACAAACAGCCCAAACGCATCATCTTCGCCGAGGACCTGCCGCGCAACACGATGGGCAAGGTCCAGAAGAACATCCTGCGGCAGCAATACGCCGATCTTTACACCGGGACGTAGGACGGCCGCCCTCTGGGAGGAGGCGCGTCGGTATCCGCATCAATATTTGCAAACAGCAACCACGGCGCTGGAGGCGTCGGAGGGAGGGGAATCATGGGTATTGAAATACTGGCCATCGGCCTGCTGGTCGCTATGTTCGTCGTTGCGACGATCCAGCCGATCAACATGGGCGCGCTCGCTTTCGCCGGCGCCTTCGTGCTCGGCTCCATGACCATCGGCATGAAAACCACCGATATTTTCGCGGGCTTTCCGAGCGATCTGTTCCTGACGCTCGTCGCCGTCACCTACCTCTTCGCCATCGCGCAGATCAACGGAACCATCGACTGGCTGGTCGAATGCGCCGTCCGCCTAGTGCGCGGACGCATAGGCTTGATCCCCTGGGTGATGTTCCTCGTCGCCGCCGTCATTACCGGTTTCGGTGCTCTTGGGCCTGCCGCCGTCGCCATTCTCGCGCCCGTCGCCTTGAGCTTTGCCATCCAGTACCGCATTCACCCCGTCATGATGGGCCTGATGGTGATCCACGGCGCGCAGGCGGGCGGCTTTTCGCCGATCAGCATCTATGGCGGCATCACCAACCAGATCGTTGCCAAGGCCGGCCTGCCTTTCGCGCCGACCTCCCTGTTTCTCT
The DNA here is from genome assembly GCF_002211395.1 of Rhizobium sp. R339. Lineage (NCBI taxonomy): Bacteria > Pseudomonadati > Pseudomonadota > Alphaproteobacteria > Hyphomicrobiales > Rhizobiaceae > Rhizobium > Rhizobium sp. R339. Next base: position 124,799 of record NZ_LOKV01000028.1, on the reverse strand, counting down.
CCAGCTTCTTCTTCAACCTGGCGATCGCAGTGCTGGTCTTCTTCGTTTTCGGCGGTGCAAAGGTCATGAAGCAAGTACCCGCATCATCCCTTGGCCCCTTGCCCGAACTGCATCCCGAGGGCGTGTCGGCCTCGATCAGAGGTCACGGCGGCACGCCGGCAAAGCCCATCCGGGAACATGCCTACGGCACGGCGGCCGATACCGCCGCGACGCTGCGTCTGAACAATGAGAGGATTACCACCCTGATCGGCCTGACGGCGCTCGGCATCGGCGCCCTGGTTTTCAAGTTCAATGTCGGCCTCGTCGCGATGACCGTGGCCGTCGCCCTGGCGCTACTGTCCCCGAAAACGCAGAAGGCGGCAATCGACAAGGTCAGCTGGTCGACCGTGCTGCTGATATCAGGCATCATCACCTATGTCGGCGTCATGGAGAAGGCCGGTACCGTCGATTACGTGGCGAACGGTATATCCAGCCTCGGCATGCCGCTGCTGGTGGCGCTCCTGCTCTGCTTTACCGGCGCCATCGTCTCGGCCTTTGCATCCTCGACCGCGCTGCTCGGCGCGATCATTCCGCTCGCCGTCCCGTTCCTCATGCAGGGCCATGTCAGCGCCATCGGCGTCGTCGCCGCCATCGCGATCTCGACAACGATCGTCGACACCAGCCCGTTCTCCACCAATGGTGCGCTGGTGGTCGCCAACGCGCCGGATGACCGGCGCGAGCAGGTCCTCAAGCAGCTGCTGGTCTACAGCGCGCTGATTGCCATCATCGGCCCGATCGTCGCCTGGCTGGTGTTCGTCGTGCCGGGGTTGGTTTGACGTAAGGCCGCCGCGCCCATCGCTTTCCGCCGTGGGCCATCGCCCGCGGCGGCGAAAAACCTGAACGGCGCGATGTGCGCTATTTGCGGCGGAGGGGGTGGCTCAGTATTCGGAACCGCTTCTATTGTTCAGATCGTGACGTTCCGTCCCTTTCAAGGGTGGATTGAAGACGCTGACGAGGATGAGGTCCTCATCCTTGCCGCCCCGCAAATAGTGCCGATCGTGTTTGTCGAGAACGTAGATATCGCCAGCGCGGATGGGGAAGACATTGCCGTCCATATCCTCGACCTCGCCTGCTCCCTGGATGCAGTAGCAGGCCTCCAGGTGGTTGCGGTACTGCAGCAGGGCCTCGGTGTTGGCGCGAACGACGGTGTGGCAGACCGTAAATCCCATCCCGTCATCCCTGGTCAGCAGACGATGGCTTGTGCCATTGCCCCAATCGACGAAACGCTCGGTCTGCTCCACTTCTTTCAGGCTTCTCACAAACATGTTCTTTTCCTCGAATGGCTGAGATGTTTCGCTCTCCATGAATCCATTAAGCACTGGAGTGACTGCTCGTTTCAAATGATCTAATTTGAGTAAATTGTAAGAATATTTTACATATGATCTGGCGCTGATCGAGGCTAAAATCGTTCGCAGCGCCCGTTTCGTTGAAAAGATTTGACATATCACGCGGACAATGAATCCTGCTGCTTCTGTAAGGAATTCGAACATATGCAACTGCCGCCGCTGAATGCATTGAGAGCCTTCGAAGCGACCGCCCGGCTGATGAGCCTGTCAAAGGCCGGAGACGAACTGCATGTGACTCACGCAGCGATCAGTCACCAGATCAAACATCTGGAGACATGGCTGGGACGCAAGCTGCTGCAAAAATCCGGACGCGGCGTGGCACTGACGCCGGCGGGCGCCGAATATTATCTCGCCGTCTCGGGCTCGCTGGCCGCCATCGCCCACGCAACCGGCAACATGCGCAGAGACCACAATATGCGTTCGATCACCGTGGGATGCATTCCTTCGATCGCATCGCGCTGGCTGGTTCCGGCACTTCCATCTTTCCGGGAGAGCGATCCCGATCTTGATGTCAGGATAGTCTATGCAAAAGCGGAAGAGCGCTTCGATGACGAAAGCCTGGATGTTCTCATTACCATGGGAGAAGACTTGTCAGGGGGACGGGAGAGCCGCCTCCTTTTCTCCCGGCGCAACCAGCCCGTGGCCAGCGTTCATTATCTGGCAAAGCGAAATTGGACCGCCGATAGCGTTCCCTTTGCGGCCGCCGACCTGCTGCACGATGAAACCGTGGATGGTTGGAAAGAATGGTTCCGAAAGGCTGAGATAACGGCGCCCGAGCCTGTTCGCGGGCCGATATTCCAGGACTTCAACATTCTTGCCACGGCCGTGATCGCCGGGCATGGAGTCGCATTATGCCCTGTCGAAGTGTTTCGGCGAGAGATCGATCGTGGCGACCTCCTCGTGCTTTCGGATATTTCGACGGCGGAAACTCAAGGATATTACCTGATCACCAGCTCCTGGGCGAAGAAACCGGTTCGTCGTTTTGCGGAATGGTTCACCGCGGAGTGCCGATCCGCCAGTCCGCCGATGATGGAATAGACTGGCGACCACGGCACAACCGCTCGTTTTGACGTGATCTGGAATGTCATGAAAGTTTCATATCAGGGCTATTGCGGAGATTGAAAAATAATCTACAATTTCGATCCGAAAACAAGATTTCCTGATGAAAACGAAAGGATGCTGATTGGATACATTTTTCTCGAATGCGATGCCCCTCGCATTTTTCGCCCTGGTTCTTGCCTTGATATTCGCGACTGGCAAACGCAGTTCAAGAAGTTCCGGCGATGGCGGGGGAGGCTGGTTCGAGGCCTCGGACGACGGCGGCTGTGATGGCGGCGACGGAGGTGGAGGAGACTAGATCAAACGAAAATCGATATAATGCCCGACCGCCTCAAGGCGGTTTTTTGTTGCCCGAATTTTGGGCCGTGCCGTGCTAGCATCTAGGCTCCTTACGCAGCCATCAGCATAGAGCCGCGTTCCTTGCACAGGATGGCAGGCGATCTCAGGATACAATGAATGGCCGCCTTCGCATGAAGACGGCCATCGCGGGTATTTGCGATCGAAGCGCTTAGGCGCGCGCCGGCAGCAGGGGATAGCCGACCATGACCGCGCGGCCGAGGAGGGCGGCGACGAAAGCTTTGGTCACGTCGCCCGGCAGATACGCCATCGAGCCAATGAAGGCGTTCGGGAAGCCCATACCGCCGGCGGTCGCCAGATAGGCAATGCCGAAGGCGTAGAGCACAACGATGCAGCCGACCATGGCGGCGAGGAAGAAGCTTACCGTCTGCACCAGGCCGGATTGCTGGTGGTTGACCAGACGTTCGCTGAGATAGCCGGTGACGAAGGCGCCAAAGATCCAGCCGATGAGGAAGCCGGCCGAAGGCGAGGCGAAGATGGCAAGGCCGCCGCGGCCGCCGGAAAGCACCGGCTGCCCGAAAGCGACCAGCAGCAGCACGATCACCACGGCAATCGCGCCGCGCCGGGCGCCGAGCACCACGCCGGCCATCATCACGCCGAGCGACTGGGCGGTGATCGGCACCGGAATGAAGCCGAGCGTGATCGGCGGCAGCAGGCCGAGCGCCACGATGATCGCGGCAAAGAGAGCGGTAAGAACGAGGTCGCGGGTGCTCATCATGAACTCCGTATTGATAGATCGTTAATTCCCATGCCGCCGAATGCCGCGCGCGTCAATCGCCGCGGCGACATTATCCGCATCCCTGAGCGTCAGGATGATCAGCGGCGCGAGCAGCGTCGTCGGCCGGATCTTCAGTCCGCGCGCCCTATGTGCCTCGCGGATTGCCTGATACCGGCCGAGAATTTCCGGCACGAAGCGCAAGACGAGCCCGATGGCCAGGCCTATATCGTCGGCCTGCACCCGGCCGGTGCGCTCCAGCGGGCGGGCAAGCGCCGTCACCTCGTCGATGAACTGGGCAATGGTCGTCGTGGCCGTGACAGCAGCGGCCAGAAGCATCAGCGCCGTCAGCCGCAACAGGGTCACCAGCGCGTCATGCCACGGGTTGAAGATGAGGTTGAACAGCGCCACGACGGCGATCGTCAGGAAGATCGGCCGCAGCCGCGTCAACCCCTCCGCCATGGGCATGCCGACCATCCGGCAGACGATCGCCGCCAGCAGCACGGCGACCGAAAGCAGGGCGATGTTCTCGCTGATGAACAGCACGATGCTGACGATCGCAAGCGACACCAGCTTTACGCGTGGTGAAAGCCGATGCATTGCGCTGTTGCCTTCGACATAGAGCGACTGCATCAGGCGGCGATCTCCCTGTAGCGGGCAACTGCCTCGGCAGCCGGCGCGTCGGCGGCAAGCCGGCCCTCGTGAAACAGCAGCACCCGCTCGAAATCGGCGATCAGTTCCAGGTCGTGGGTGATGACGATGGCGCTTTCCGTCAGGCCGGCGATGATCTTTTCGACCAGCGCCCGGTTTTTGAGGTCGAGCTGGTTGGTCGGCTCGTCGAGGATGAGAATGTTCGGCCCTGTCGCCAGCACGGAGCAGAGTGCCGCCACCTGCAACTCGCCGCCGGAAAGCTCGTGCGCCCGGCGACCGGCGAGCGCCTCGGCGCCGAAGCGGGCAAGCACACCCTCGACCTTCGCCTCGATTTCCGCCTTGCTGAAACCGCGCCGCTTCAGCCCGAAGGCGATGTCGTCCCGGACGATCGGCAGGATGATCTGGTTCTGCGGCGACTGGAAGATGAAGCCGACATCGGCCGCGGCCGCCTTCTCATCGCTCGTGTCGCGGCCGTTGACGATGACCCGCCCGATCGATGGCTTCGTCAATCCGTTGATCAGCCGCGCGAAGGTCGTCTTGCCCGAACCGTTGAGCCCGATGACACCGATCCGCTTCTCTCCGAGAGCAAGCGTCAGCGGCTCCAGCGCCACCCGCGTCCCGAAACTCACCCCGGCACCTTCGAAACGAATATCCAAACCAGTCCCTCGCATCAGGCGACGCTGGAAAGCGTCTTCCAATGGGCAGACCTGCAAAGACCGGCCCCTCATCCGGCTGCCGCCACCTTCTCCCCGCGCGGGGGGAGAAGGGAACATGCCGCGACCTTTCCCGTTCCCTGCCGACGTCTCGCAAGGCACGTCCCCTCTCCCCGTTCTTACGGGGAGAGGGTTAGGGTGAGGGGCGGTCATTGGCGCTAACCTGACGGGAGTGCTTCTACAAAGAGCAAGTCTCGCTGTCGACATCCGATAGCAATATCGGGTGGCTAGGAAGATTTTCCGGATTATGATGCGCCCATGACGAATCTGCTCTCCAATTCCGACGCCCGCCGTGTATTCCTCGCCAAGCAGGGTCTCAGCGCTCCACCGAACCGCGCCTTGACCAAATCAGGGCTGCTGCAGCTCATCCATGAGCTGGGTTTTGTCCAGGTGGACAGCATCCAGACGGTGGAGCGGGCGCATCATCAAATATTGTTCTCCCGCAATCAGACCTATCGGCGCGAACATCTGAAAGCTCTGCTTGAGAAGGAACGAGCGCTCTTCGAGCACTGGACGCACGATGCCTCCATCCTGCCGAGCGCCTTCTTCGTTTATTGGAAGCACAAGTTCCGCCACCAGGAGAAGGTCCTCATCGAACGCTGGCGCAAATGGCGCGGCGAGGGCTTCGAGGCGGCCTTCGAGGAGACCTATGAGCGCGTGCGGCGCGACGGCGCGATGCTGGCACGCGACGTCAAGGCCGATGGCCACGTTTCGGGAGGCTGGTGGAATTGGCATCCGAACAAGACGGCGCTCGAATATTTCTGGCACACGGGCAAGCTCGCCATCGCCGGTCGCTCGAACTTCCAGAAGATCTATGATCTCACGGAGCGGGTCATTCCGGCGGAATTCCGCGAACCGGAGGTCAGTCGCGAAGACTTCATCGACTGGGCCTGCCGCAGCGCGCTCACCCGCCTCGGTTTTGCCACCCATGGCGAGATTTCAGCCTTCTGGAATCTGGTCTCGCCCGATGAGGCCAAGGCCTGGGTGTCAGCCCATCGCGACGAACTGGCCGAGGTGCTGATCGAACCGGCGCTCGGCGACAAGGCGCGACCATCGTGGGCTTTCGCCGATTTCTTCGCGACGCTCGACAGCTATCCCAATGCGCCGCCGCGCATCCGCGTGCTCAGCCCCTTCGACCCGATGATCCGTGACCGCAACCGCACGGAACGCCTCTTCGGCTTCTTCTACCGCATCGAGGTGTTCGTGCCCGAGGCCAAGCGTGAATACGGCTACTATGTCTTCCCGCTTCTCGAAGGAAACAGGCTGATCGGCCGGATCGACATGAAAGCAGATCGGAAGAAGTCGACGCTCGACGTCAAGCGACTCTGGCTGGAGCCGGGCGTAAAGGCTTCGGCGGGGCGGCTGGAGAAGCTGGAGGCTGAGCTCGACCGGCTGGCGCGGTTTGCGGGCGTGGAGAAGGTTGTGCTGCTGGAGGGGTGGCTGGGCTAGTCTCTTCCATTTTGAGAGAGCGGCATTTGCCCCTCACCCTAACCCTCTCCCCGTAAACGGGGCGAGGGGACGTGCCATACGAGAGGCCGGCGGGGAACGGAGAGGTTGCGGCATTCCCCTTCGCTCCGTTTACGGGGGTCCGAAGGACGGGTCGAGACCCGTGGCTCGACCCCGGTCGGTGGCGGCAGCCGGATGAGGGGCTGCCATCCCTCTCTTCGACCTCAGCAGATCTCCGTCTTGCTGATCTTGATCCCAAAACCTTCCAGGCCGACATAATGGCGCTCGCGGCTGGTGAGCAGTTTGATCGAGCTGACGCCGAGATCCTTGAGGATCTGCGCGCCGAGGCCGATTTCCAGCCATTCGCTGTCGCGAGTCTGCGCTTCCGTATGGGCTTCGCGGCCCTGGCTGCGGGCCTTGCGGCCGTTGTCGTAGTGGCCGACGCCGACGGACCCCTCGCGCAGATAGACGATGACGCCACGTCCTTCCTCGGCGATCTTCTGCATGTAGAAATCGACCGGGCTTTTCTTGCCGAAGAGATCTTCTGCGACGTTTTCGGGATGCAGGCGGACCGGAATATCGACGCCGTCGCGGATATCGCCGAAGACGACGGCGAGGTGCTGCATCGGATCCCAGGGAAGAGAATAGGTATGCGCCTTGGCTTTGCCGAACGGCGTTTCGATATCGAAGCTCGCGCCATGTTCGACCAGCGTTTCCTTGCGCTGGCGATAGGCAATGAGATCGGCGACGGAGAGGAGCTTCAGCCCGTGCTGCTCGGCGAATTCGACCACCTGTGGGCCGCGCGTGACGGTGCCGTCGTCGTTGACCAGCTCGGAGATGACGCCGATCGGCGGCAGGCCGGCGAGCTTGCAGAGATCAACGGCCGCTTCGGTATGGCCGGAGCGCATCAGCACGCCGCCCTCGCGGGAGACGAGCGGAAAAATGTGGCCGGGACGGACGAAATCGGAAGGTCCGGCATTGGGGTTGGCCAGGTTGCGCACCGTCAGCGTGCGGTCGTCGGCGGAGATGCCGGTGGTCGTGCCGTGCTTGAAATCGACCGAGACCGTGAAGGCCGTCGTATGGGCGGAATCGTTTTCCGCCACCATGGCATTGAGGTTGAGGCGCTTGGCCTCTTCCTTCGGCATCGGCGCGCAGACGATGCCTGACGTATGACGCACGATGAAGGCCATTTTCTCCGGCGTTGCGTGCACGGCCGCGACGATCAGGTCGCCCTCGTTCTCGCGGTCGTCATCGTCCATGACGACGACGATTTCGCCGGCTTCGAAGGCCCTTATGGCATCGACGACGCGCTTCTGGTCATAAGGCATGGGGCGCTCCTATTTCAGGCGGCCGGTCTGGCCGCGATCGCGAAGATAATGGTCGGCGATGGCGCAGGCGACCATCGCTTCTCCGATCGGCACGGCGCGGATGCCGACGCAGGGGTCGTGCCGGCCCTTGGTGCGGACATCGACATTCTTCCCGTCGGCATCGATCGACTGGCGCTCGGTCAGGATCGAGGACGTCGGCTTGACGGCGAAACGCGCCACGACCGGCTGCCCGGTGGAGATGCCGCCCAGAATACCGCCGGCATTGTTGGAAAGGAAGATCGGCGTGCCGTCATTGCCCATGCGCATCTCGTCGGCATTGTCCTCGCCCGAGGTTTCCGCGGCGGCGAACCCATTGCCGATCTCCACGCCCTTGACGGCGTTGATCGACATCAGCAGCGAGGCGATGTCCTGGTCGAGTTTCGAGTAGATCGGCGCGCCGAGGCCGGCGGGCACACCTTCGGCGATCACCTCGATGACGGCGCCGATCGAGGAGCCGGCCTTGCGGATGCCGTCGAGATACTCCTCCCAGACCGGCACGATCGCGGCGTCGGGCGAGAAGAACGGGTTCTGCCCGACCTGCTCCCAATCCCAGTTGCGGCGGTCGATCTTGTGCTTGCCGATCTGCACCAGCACGCCGCGCACGATGACGCCGGGCGCCACGAGGCGGGCGATGCCGCCGGCCGCCACGCGTGCCGCCGTCTCGCGCGCCGAGGAGCGGCCACCGCCGCGATAGTCGCGAATGCCGTATTTGAGATCATAGGTATAGTCGGCATGGCCGGGGCGGTATTGCCGGGCGATCTCGCCGTAATCCTTGGAGCGCTGATCGGTGTTCTCGATCAGCATGGAGATCGGCGTGCCGGTTGTCGTCATCGTCTCGCCGTCGGCATCGAGCATGACGCCGGACAGCACTTTCACCAGGTCGTCCTCGCGCCGCTGCGTGACGAAGCGGGATTGGCCGGGTTTGCGCTTGTCGAGCCAGACCTGCAGGTCTTCGAGCTTGAAACGCAGGCCCGGAGGGCAGCCGTCGACGACGCAGCCGAGCGCCGGACCATGGCTTTCGCCCCAGGTGGTTACGCGGAAGAGGTGGCCGAATGTATTGTGCGACATGTGTTCCCACGGCGGCGCGCCAAAGCCGGTCGCGCCATTGCTTGAAAAGGCGCGACACTCATAGGCCAAAAAACGGTCGAGGCAAAAGCCTTTCTTTGCGCGAAACCGGCTCGCTCGGGAAATGCTGTTTCCGTCATTTGCGAACAGCGAAAGCGAGGCCGCCCGGCAGGCGGCGGTTATGACGCCAGGCGCCATCCGGTGCCGGCCGCTTCGGTGGCGAAATCGTCGAAGGAGAGGGGCCGCGAGAAGGCATAGCCCTGCAGGATATCGCAGCCGAGATCGCGCAGCAGTTCGGCATGGGCCGCCGTCTCGACACCTTCGGCCACGGTTTCGACGCCGAGCGAGCGGGCGATCTCGATGATCGAGCTGACGAGCGCGCGTTCCTGCGAGGAGCCGATGATCGGCTGCACCAGCTGACGGTCGATCTTCAGCCGCTTCGGTTTCAGCTTCAGCAGGCTGACGATCGAGGTATGGCCGGTGCCGAAATCGTCGATCTCGATATCGATGCCGAGCGCCTTGATGCGCTCGAGATTGTGCGAGACGACATCCTCGCTCTCGTCGAGAAAGATCGATTCCACCAATTCGAAGGAAAGCTCGCCGGGGCGGATATGCAGGTCGGCAAGCGATTCCAAGAGGCTGCCGTCATGCAGCCGCCGCGCCGAGACATTGACCGAGACCTTGGGAACGGCAATGCCGCGCGCAGCCCAGCGCATCCTGTCGCGCAGCGCCGCTTCCAGCACGATCCGGTCGAGCGTCTGCACGACGTTGATTTCGCCGGCGATGCGCAGGAACTTGTCGGGCGTCAGCAGCCCCTTGGACGGATGCTTCCAGCGCACCAGCGCCTCGACGCCGGTCAGTTCCATCGTGCGGGCTGAGAATTGCGGCTGATACCAGGCGGTGAATTCGCCGTTGTCGATGCCGGCAAGGATTTCGTCGGCCGTGCGCTTGGTGTTGACGATATCGGCCTGAAGATTGTGATTGAAGAATTCGAAGCGATTGCGGCCCATGCTCTTCGCGCGATAGAGCGCGATATCGGCATTGATCAACACCTTGCGGGCATCGACATGGATGCCGTTCGCGAGCGCGACGCCGATCGACACGCCGCAGCGGCAGGAGAAACCCTGGAAATCGATCGGCTGGCGCATCTCCTCGATGATCCGCGTCGAGAGCTCGGCCATCTGCCCGTCGTCGACATCGACGGCGAGGATGACGAATTCGTCGCCGCCGATACGCGCGACGACATCGCTGCCGCGGACGTTCCTGGCAAGCACCTTCGAGGCGTGCACCAGCATGGCGTCGCCGGCGGCATGGCCGAGCGTGTCGTTGATTTCCTTGAAGCGGTCGAGGTCGATATGAAGGATCGCGAATTTCTGCCGATGCCGCAGGCCGTCATTGGTCAAACCTTCGAGCGCCATGTCGAGCTTGCGGCGATTGGCGAGCGCGGTCAGCGGATCGTGCAGCGAGTTGTGCTCGATCCTGTTCTTGGCAAGCTCGAGCTCGATGTTCTTGGCGACCGCCTCGTCCTTGGCTGCCTTCAGCCGGATCGTCATCAGCACGTCCTCGGTGGCGTCGAAGGCAATGCCCATGATCTTCATCTCGCCGCTTGCGGTCTGGTGAACCTTGCCGACCGAGCGTACGTAACGCACCGAGCCGTCGCCGGCGATCACGCGGCAGACGAGGGTATGCGTATCGCCCGGCTGCTTGAAGTAGCGCGCGCTTTCGAGCGCCAGACCCCGGTCCTCGGGGTGGATGCAGCTAAGCCATGTCTCCTCGGTCATGAAGCCATGGCGGGGCTCTAGCCCGTAGAGCTCGTACATTCGCTCGTTCCAGATCGAGCCGCCCCGGTGAGGCCGCGCCTCCCATATGCCGCACTGATAGGAATTGAGCGCCAGATCGAGCCGGCTCGAAAGCTCGGCGAGCTGCCCCTCGCGGCTCGAAAGCTCTTCGAGCGCCAGCTCCAGCTCGGCATTCTTGACCTCGCTCGTATCCTTGGCCCGGCGCAGATTGTCGGTGGTCTCCGCATCGGAAGTCACGTCCCAGACGATGCCGATCGTCTTGCCCGTACCGCCGGCGTCCGTATAGAAGGCGCCGACCGAGCGCAGGTGGCGGATACCGCCATCGGCAAGCATGACGCGGTATTGCCCCGTGCAGGCGGCGCCGGCGATGCTGCAGCTGAAGAAATGCACTTCGGCAACTTCGCGGTCCTCGGGCAGGATCGCCGCCAGCCATTCGTCGAGCGGCCTAGCTCCTTCTTCCGCCGTCTTGCCGTGCAGGGCGGCGGCATGGGCGTCCCAAAGCACGCTGTTGGAGTGATCCTGCAGTTCCCAGATGCCGATATTGGAGGATTCAAGCGCCAGATTAAGCCGCTGCGACAGTTCCAGCAGCTTTGCTTCGCGCGTCTCCAACTCGGTGATATTGCGGTTGCGTTCGCCGAGCAGGAGCGTCACGAAGAAGATCGGGATGATGATGATGCAGCCGGCGGCAAGGACGATCAGACGCAGCTCGGTCCTGTTCTCGGGGATTGCCTCCCAGCCGCCGGTCGGCACGGCGGAAACCTCCCACTTGCCCCCGGCAAAGGAGATTTTCCGGCGCACCGGATCCTTGCCGTCGATATCGGACGGGCCGAAGAACGGTGCTGCCGTCGCACCTGCCATGCCGAGATCCCGGATGGCGATCGAGAGGTGGTCGAGATGCGGATAACGTTCCTGGTTCTCGCGGTCGCGGGCCGGCAGCAGCCCGGCCGCCTCGTAAAACATCTTCTGGTCGATTGTGACTTCGACCGCCCCCCAGATCCGCCGCTCGCCGTTCTCCTTGACGAAGACAGGAAAGAAGATGGCGAAGGCATCCCGCCCGTCGGCCTTGATCGGACCATAAAAGCGCGCTGTCTGATCGCCGGCCGCGGTCGTCATGGCCCGCCGCGAGAAAAGGGCCTCGCGCACGTCGCGGCCTATCCGCTCGCTGCCCGATTGTGGCGGATAGACGTCGTTGACGATGAAGTCAGGCGCGACCGCGATATGAATGAAAGGCGGGTTTTGGATTAGCAGCCAGTTGATCTGGCGTTCGATTTCCTCTCCGTTCGCCACGCTGCTGAGGGAGACCAGGTTCGAAAGATCTCGGACGATGCTGAGGTCCATGCTGATTTGCGCCATGACGCGGGCGCGAATGAGATTCGTCTCATTTTCGGTGCGGATATGAAGTTCGCGTACATACGACGCAGTATTGGCCCGGTCGAGAGCGGCGCCCACCATGATAACGACGAGGGCGGCAAGCGACGATACCAGAAAAGACGCGCGGGTATTCTTCAACACGCGCCGAAACTGCTTGTTGTCGCCCAGCCTGGATAGCAAGATAAGACCCTCGTGTTCGCCAGCAACTGTAGGGCCCGAGAGTTAATTTACGCTTGCCCGCATTCGATGCCGGACAGTTCGGGGAGGAGGAAAAAGACACGGCTAACGCGCTGTCTTGATTATATTTAAAATCCTATTCATCAATTGGGCGGGAAAAGCCATTCTTACGGGCAATTTTCGCCATATTCAGGAGCTTATGTGTGGCCGGTCATGTACTCGTGCAGCGTTTCAAAAGGATTGTCGCCATGCGTTTCGTCGTCGCCACGCTTTTGGCTACAGCAAGTTTCCTGTCGCCGATGAGCGGCTTTGCCGAGAGCGCGGATGTGGAGGCGACGATCAAGAAGGTCGATACGGCCAATCTCGTGCTGACGCTCGATGACGGCAAGACTTATCAGGCGCCCGAGGAATTCAATTTCGACGGTCTCGAAGCCGGCGTGAAGGTGATCGTCTTCTATACAGAGGTCGACGGAAAGCGCGTCATCAACGATCTCGATATCGTCAAGTAGGCGGGCCTGACGGAAGCGCGTCGCGTAGGGTTATGCGACGTGCTTTCCTTTGCCCCGCCTCTTATCGTCCCGAAACAACTGCACAATCTGGGATGACGATTACAGCCAGACGATCGTCCGCTCGCTGGTGTCGATCCTGACGATCTGATCCTGCGGGATCCCGCCTTCGGCAGCGGTGCTCTTCGGCAAATCGGCGATCGTCTGGAACAGCGTGCGGATGACGCCGCCATGGGTGACGCAGACCGTCGGGCGATCGACGGAACTCAGCCATGAGCCGGTGCGCCAAGATAGGATTTCATAGCTTTCCGCATCGTCGCCCGGCGGGATGAAATCCCATTTCGAGGCGTTGCGTTCCGCCACCCTTTCACGCTGCGTCGCCTTCAATTCCTTGAGTGTCGAGCCCTCCCAGTCGCCGAAGGATATCTCCACCAACCTGGGGTCGGTGCGGTAGGCGAGGGGGGGCAGGCCCATCGCGGCGCGCATGATTTCCATGGTCGCGCGCGTGCGCCCGAGCGGGCTTGCGACGAAATCGAATTCGCCGACCGTGTCGCCGAGGATCTCCGCAAGCGTTATGCCGTTCTGCCGGGCCTGTTCGAGGCCGACGGCATTCATCGGAACGTCCTTCTGACCCTGCAGGCGGCGCTCGGCATTCCAGTCGGTCTGGCCGTGTCTGATCACGTAGATAAGCACGGTCTCGGCTCCGTTTATGGAGAAATCAGTCCTTGACGACCGAAATGTCGGGTGCGTCGACCGCCTTCATGCCGATGACATGATAACCGCTGTCGGCGTGGTGAACTTCGCCGGTGACGGAGCGCGACAGATCGGAGAGGAGATAGAGGCCGACATCGCCGACTTCCTCGATGGTGACGGTACGGCGCAGCGGCGCATTGTACTCGTTCCACTTCAGAATGTAGCGGAAATCGCCGATGCCCGAGGCGGCGAGTGTCTTGATCGGTCCGGCCGACACGGCGTTGACGCGGATGTTCTGCGGACCGAGGTCGACGGCGAGGTATTTGACGCTGGCTTCGAGCGCGGCCTTGGCGACGCCCATGACATTATAGTTCGGCATCACCTTTTCCGCACCGTAATAGGTGAGGGTGAGCATCGAACCGCCTTCCGTCATCAGCTTCTCGGCGCGGCGTGCGACCGAGGTGAAGGAATAGACGGAGATCTGCATCGTCTTGGCGAAGTTGTCGGCCGAGGTGTCGACATAGCGGCCGGTCAGCTCGTCCTTGTCGGAGAAGCCGATCGCATGCACGAGGAAGTCGATCTTGCCCCACAGCTTTTCGACGTTTGCGAAAACCTCATCGATGGTGGATTCGTCGGCGACGTCGCAGTGGCCGACGAGCGTCGCGCCGATTTCAGCCGCGAGCGGCTCGACGCGCTTCTTCAGCGCATCGCCCTGGTAGGTGAACGCGACCTCTCCGCCCTGTGCATGAATGGCCTTGGCAATACCCCACGCAATCGAACGATTGTTGGCGACACCCATGATGACGCCGCGTTTGCCTGCCATGAGGCCGGATGCTTGAGCCATATTTCGCTCCCTAGGAATCTGATCGATCCTGCCTATGGCATAGGCCGTTAATCGGTTCAAGCTTGGCCGAGATCATCAACTGTTAGGTATCGTAACAAAGGGTGCGAATGTCATAAAAATTTCACAGGAACAGGCCTTCGCGCATGCTCCTCATGAGATCGGTGACTTTGTCGTCGGGTTTTTCCCACAGCATGATGCGCAATTCGACGACCAGATCGCCCCTTCCGCCTTCTTCCCTCGGCAAACCCTGGCCGGCAATCCGGATCGTCTTGTCCGAGCCGGACCATGCGGGGACCGTCACGTTCAGCGGCCCGTTCGGCCCATCGATATCAGCCTCGGTGCCGAGCACGGCATTTTCGATGCTGAGCGGCAATACGGCGTGCAGATCGAAACCGTCGACCTTGAAACGCGGATCGGGCGCGATGCGGATGGCGATGACGGCGTCGCCGCGCTGCATGCCCGGCAGCTTGAAGCCCTGTCCCTTGAGCCGCACCTCATGGCCATCCGTGGTGCCGGCCGGCAAGGCAAAGCCGATTTCGCGCCCTTCGGGCAGCGAGGCGGTAACCCAGCCGCCCTTGAGAACGTCGTCGATCGTGACTGTCGCCGTCGCCACCTCGTCGGGCGCCTTTTCCGCAGCCGCATCCTTGGCGCCGGTGAAACGACGTACCAGCGACGTCAGGATGCTGAGCGGCAGCGACAGGTTGGCGCCGCCATTGGTAGCGGTGTCGCCCGGCTCGCCGTCGCTCTTCATGTCGCTTTCGGCGGCATCGCCATCCGGGCGCTTGTCGGCCTCGGCCTGTGTCTGGCCCTGTGCCTGCTGCTGCGGGGCCTGCTGATAGCGGGCCTGCTGGGCACGGCTCTGCGCCTGGCCGCCGGCAGCCGCCCGCGCGCCGAAGATCCGCTCCACCATCTCTTCAGCCGCTTCGCCGGAGTCAGCCTGCTGCCTGGAACTGTCGGCGGCAGCCTTCTGGGCGGCGCGGGCCAGCTCTTCCATCACCCGCTCGGCATTGGCCTGCGCCGCCTTGGCGCGGACGGCGGCTTCGCGCGCAGCCTGGCGCTGCTGCATGATCGTTTGTTCCTGCTTCTTGGCTTCCGCCATGCGCACGGCATTGTCGAACAGGCTGCGCTTGCGCGGATCCTTCAGCGTCTCGTAAGCGCGGCCGATCTCGGCGAACCGGGCCGCCGCCGTCGGATCGTCCCTGTTGTGATCGGGATGGACGGCTTTGGCCATGTTGCGCCAGGCCGCCTTGATCTCGTCTGCCGCCGCGTCGCGCTTGACGCCAAGAATCTTATAAGGATCGCGCATGTAAACCGCCGGTGTTGTGATGCGGCAGGCCCATGTCCTTGCCTGGCATCCCCGCCCAATATCAACTCGTCAGCCGCCAACCGCCGCGAAAGCAGAGCGAGCCATTCTCAACTCCGATCGTGCGGCCGAGTTGCTAATCACTTCTTATTTTTTGCTGGGAGATAGGAGATGTTTTGCCCCGAATGGTTAGCTCTTTGCTAAGCATTCGGCAGAACGGGACCGGCCGTTAACTTCCTGCGCGCAAAGACGCTGCAGGACCTTGGCGTGTGCGGCAGGGACGGCTTCCGGGACTCGGTTGTCCAGATGGATCAGCTTTCCGGCTGGAAGCTCAGGAGCTGCCAGTTGCCGCCGCCGACGAGGCAGGTCTTGCCGTAGAATTTGGCGATGCCGACATAGGAATGGCGCGTCGTGCGGAACTGGCGGCAGACCTGGCCGGATTCATTGTTCTCGACGATCGTATCGATGACGCCGGCGCTGCCCGTCGATGCATTCGCCCAGGGGAGTGGCTGGCCTTCGAGCTTATGCACGTCGGCCGAAGTCACGGCGTTGCGCACGGTCATTTCATCGGAGAGCGTATCGGTGCTAGGCGGCGTCTGCGGCACGGTTCCGGTTGCCACCGACCGGTCGACCTTGGCTTCGCTCAGAAAATCCATTCCGCCGGCAAGGCAGCCGGAAAGCGACAGCATCGCGATGCCCATGACCAGGAACGCGCTGCTGCGTCGCCGCAGGGCCTTTGTATGGCGATATGACTTTGCTATGACTTCCACCCTGCATCCTGTCCAGTTATGAAAAGCTGGGCGATTTTTGAACAATCCGGGGCATTTGAGCTAATATGTCGGCAAACGAGTTAACAAGCGGTGACTTTACCGAAAGTGGCGAGCCCTTCAAGCTTTTTGCCGAATGGCTGAAAGAAGCGGAGGCTTCCGAGCCTAACGATCCCAATGCCGTGGCGCTCGCGACGGTCGATGAGGATGGTCTTCCCAATGTCCGCATGGTTCTCCTGAAGGGATTCGATGACGACGGTTTCGTCTTCTACACCAATTTCGAGAGCCAGAAAGGTCGTGAAATCTTGGGGCAGAAAAAAGCGGCCATGTGTTTCCACTGGAAAAGCCTGCGCCGCCAGGTGCGGCTGCGCGGCCCGGTCGAGATCGTGACCGATGCCGAGGCGGACACCTATTTCAAAACGCGCGCCCGCGGCAGCCGCATCGGCGCCTGGGCTTCCAAACAGTCCCGCCCGCTCGAAAGCCGGTTTGCGCTGGAGAAGGCCGTGGCCGAATATACCGCGCGTTATGCCA
The DNA here is from genome assembly GCF_002211395.1 of Rhizobium sp. R339. NCBI lineage: Bacteria > Pseudomonadati > Pseudomonadota > Alphaproteobacteria > Hyphomicrobiales > Rhizobiaceae > Rhizobium > Rhizobium sp. R339. The sequence goes on along the minus strand of NZ_LOKV01000028.1, from coordinate 108,050 downwards.
TCGGCGATATTCCCCGCCCCGCCCATTGGTCCGGTTTCCGCATTCGTCCGACATCGATCGAATTCTGGAAGGATCAGAAATTCCGCCTGCACGATCGCATCGAATTCCGCCGGCCGTCGCCGGAAGGCGAATGGGAAAAGGTGAGAATGTATCCCTGACAGCTTTACCGGCCCATGAGCTTCAGCGGTATGCCGGAGGCGAGTGCGGAGACGTAGCGTCGCTTCTGGTAGAAGCCGTTGAGCGAAATGCGCGGCAGATAGGCCGTCCGGCCGACAGCCGGTAGCCCCGGTTGGGTGGTGACGGCGACCGTAAAGCCGAGATTGCCGACAATCCGCGCCTCGCGGCCGGTCGTGGCCTCAGGCGTGCCGTAGGGATAGGCGATCGTCGCCGGGCGAATGCCGGTCAGCGCCTCGATATAATCGGCCGACACCTGCATCTCGATTCTCGCTTCGGCTTCCCCCAGGCGGGCAAGCGCGCGATGGCTGATCGTATGGGCGCCGAGCGCGGCAAGCGGACGCCCGGCGAGCCATTGCAATTCACCCGGACTCATCACCAGGTTGCGCGTGATGTCGGTCGGCTCGATGCCGTTCTCCCGCGCCAGCTGGTCGATGGCGGCGACGGCGGACGCTTCGTCGGAGCGATGAATGTAGGCGGCGAAACGGTCGAAGGCATTCCATTGCTGCTGCGGGCTGTCGAGCGCTAGGCGCTCCTTGCCGCGGCCGAAATCGAAACGCAGCTCCGTCGCCCGGCGCAGCAGGATGGCAAGCGTCTCCCACCAGATGCTGTGCGAGCCCTCTGCAAACCCTTTGGCAACGAACACCGTGAACGGCGCCTGATGCCGCTCGAAGACCGGCAGCGCGTGCTCCAGATTGTTGCGGTATCCATCGTCGAGCGTGAAGGCTGCGAATGGCCGTGCACCCTCAGGCTCCGCCAGCAATGCCGGCAGCGCATCGAGCGGCACGAAGCGATAGCCATCCCGTCTCAGCTGCCGCAACGCGCCATCGAGAAAGCCGGGCGTGATTTCGAGATGCGCGTTCGGCTCGAAAGCCTGGGACGCGTGTGGACGGACATGATGCAGCGTGAAGACGACGCCGCGCCCGCGCGCCGCGCGCATCCGGCCGGCCGAGGCGAGGAGCCATGACGCCTCCAGCCCGGCGCCGATCGCCGCCCGCTTTGCCAGTCGCTTCCATTGTCCCGTCATGCGGCGTCCGCCCATTTGAGCAATTCCAGCAAAAATGCGCAGCGGCTTTACGTCCGGAATGCGTGAAACGAAGTGAGAGCATTTTCGGCTTGGAGAAATTGGAAAATGCTTTAGGTTTGCCGAAACTAGCAGGGGCGACTTAAGCCTTGCTGAATCCCGATAGAGCACAGGTTTTTTCATGCCTTGTTAACCAAGACGATGAAAAGACTAGAAAATTAGTAGGCGTTGCCTCAAAGTCGCGCCAAACTTGCGGCTTCTGTCACATTACGGCACAAGTGCCGGTCTTATCGAGAGCCAGCGCATTGAGGGGAAGTGCATGAGAAAGCTTTTGGCGGCTGTTTTGACCGTAACGCTTGCCGTTTCGGCGCCACTTGCCGCCCTTGCCGGCAGCGCTTCGCTGATCCTCGATGCCCGCACCGGCAAGGTCCTTGCCGCCGAGAACGCCGACACGCTGAACCACCCCGCCTCGCTGACGAAGATGATGACGCTCTATCTCACCTTCGAGGCGTTGAAGCGCGGGAAGATCAGCTGGGATACGCCGATCAAGATGTCGAAATACGCCGCGGCGCGCCCGCCGACCAAGCTAGGCGTCAAGGCGGGCGGCACGATCACCGTGCGCGAAGCGGTCTATGGCATGATCGTCAAGTCCGCCAATGATGCCGCCGCCGCCATGGGCGAGAAGCTCGGCGGTTCGGAAAGCGGCTTTGCCCGGATGATGACGGCGAAGGCCCGCCAGCTCGGCATGAGCCGCACCGTCTTCGTCAACGCGTCCGGCCTGCCGAATTCGCGCCAGGTGACGACGGCGCGCGACATGTCGACGCTCGCCGTGGCGCTGATGAAGAACTATCCGAACGAGTATCGGCTGTTCTCGGCGGCAAGCTTCAATTTCCGCGGCCGGACCGTCCGCGGCCACAATAATCTCATGTATCGCTATCAGGGCATGGACGGTATCAAGACCGGTTACACCAATGCCTCCGGCTTCAACCTCGTCAGCGCCGTCAAGGACGGCAACCGCCGTGTCGTCGGCGTCGTGCTCGGCGGCCGCACTGCCCGAAGCCGCGACGACAAGATGGCGGCATTGCTCGACCGTCATCTCGGACGCGCTTCCTCCTCCGGCGGCGCCAGGCTGGTTGCGAGCGTCGGCGCGAAGGAGCCTGTCGAAGTCGCTTCGGCGGCAGAGGCCTCCGATGTTCCGGTGCCGGCAAACGCGCCGCGCTCGACCATCGAGATCGCGCCGAAGAACCTGGCCCCCGACAGCCTGGCTTACGCTGATGATGCCGTCGTGCCTCTCGAACGTCCGACCGCGATGGACGAGATCCTGAATGCCGGCAAGGCGCCGAAGACCTCGGCGGAAAAGGCCGGCGGAAACTGGCAGATCCAGATTTCCGCCGCACCCAGCGCCGATGCGGCGCGGGCTCTTCTCGCCCAGGCGCAGTCGGAAGGCGGCGCCCCGCTCGTTTCCGCTTCGCCCTATACCGAGGCGGTCGGGCAGGGGGCGAACAGGATCTACCGCGCCCGCTTCGTCGGCTTCGCCAGCAAGGACGCCGCGCTGTCTGCCTGCGATGCCCTGAAGCAGCGTTCCTATGACTGCATGTTGCTGCCGGACCACGGCTGATTGCCGCGGTAACCTAGACAGGGCCACTCTGGACATTCATCGGGAATCAGCGTCTCCTCCCTAAACAAAAGGAGAACGCCCATGCTGCGCCGTCTCGCCGATCAGTTCGAAATGTCTTCCTCTGCCCATGTCACCGCCAACGGCATTGAGCGCGATGCCGACTGGTTCCTCCTGAAGCTGCAGGAGGAAATGGGCGAACTGACCCAGGCATGGAACCGGCTGACCGGCCGGGGCCGTGCAAAGGGACGCTCATCTGAAGATATGCAGCGAGACCTTGCCGACGAAACCGCCGATGTTCTCGGCCATCTCCTGCTCTTCGCTCGCCGCAACGAGATCGACCTTGCGGCCGCGATCGAACGTAAATGGCTGTTTCAGCCGGCGCAGAAGCCGGAAGCGTAAGCGCTTTGCCATCTCCCGAACGGCGTTGACGCTAAAGGATATTGCTCAATCCCGTTACCAGCCAGAACGTAACCGCCGAAATCATCGCCGCCGCCGGCAGGGTCACGACCCACGCGACCACGATATTGCCCGCGAGCCCCCACCGGACGGCAGACACGCGCCTTGCGGCGCCGACGCCGATAATAGCGCCGGTAATGGTGTGCGTCGTCGAAACGGGTATGCCGAGCCATGTGGCGCCGAAGAGGGTCAAAGCGCCGCCGGTTTCGGCGCAGAAACCTTGCATCGGATTGAGCCTGGTGATCTTCGAACCCATCGTGTGAACGATGCGCCAGCCGCCGAACAGCGTGCCGAGGGCCATTGCGGCTTGGCAGGAAAGAACGACCCAGAACGGCACGTGAAAGCTGCCGCCGAGGTAACCCTGGGAATAAAGAAGCACGGCAATGATGCCCATGGTCTTCTGTGCGTCGTTGCCGCCATGGCCGAGCGAATAAAGGGACGCCGATACGAATTGCAGGAAACGAAACGACCGGTCGACTGCAAACGGAGTCTGCCGGATGAAGGCCCAGGACACGATCAGAATTAGAAACAGCGCCAGGAGAAAGCCGATCATCGGCGACATCACGATCGCGGCGGCGGTCTTGAGGAGACCGCTCCAGACGATCGAACTCAATCCTGCTTTGACAAGGCCCGCTCCGACCAGTCCGCCGACCAGCGCATGCGAAGAACTGGAGGGAATGCCGAATATCCAGGTCACGACGTTCCAGACGATGGCGCCGATCAGCGCTGCGAAAATGACCTGCGGCGAGACGATCGCCGGATCGATGATGCCGGTTCCGAGCGTCTCGGCCACATGCAGCCCAAAGAACAGGAAGGCGATGAAATTGAAGAAGGCAGCCCAGAAGACCGCATATTGCGGCCTCAGGACCCGCGTCGATACGATCGTCGCAATCGAATTGGCAGCATCATGCAGGCCGTTCAGAAAATCGAACAGCAGGGCGACGCCAATCAGGCCGACGAGAAGGGGAAGGGCGAGCGTGGCGTCCATCAGACATTCTCGATCACGATGCCGCTGATCTCGTTGGCGACATCCTCGAAACGGTCGACCACCTTTTCCAGCTCGCCATAGATCTCGCTGCCGATCATATAGGCCATCGGGTTGTTGGCGCCGTGCCGGCGGAACAGATCCTTGAGGCCCTGCTCGTGCAGTTCGTCGGACCGGCCTTCCACGCGCGTGACCTGCTCGACGATGGCGGAGAGCCGCGGCGCGTTGGCGTTCATGCGGTCAAGCAGCGGAATTGCCTCGGCAATGAGGTTGGCGGCCTCGACGACGGTCTTGCCCATTTCCCGCATGCCGGGGTCGAAGCTGGTCTGCTCGAAGAGGCGGATCGTCTTGACGGTCTTGTGCATCATGTCGATCGCATCATCCATGGACTGGATGAGATCCTTGATATCGCCGCGATCGAAGGGCGTAATGAAGCTGCGCCGCACGGCCTGCATGACTTCACGCGTGATATCGTCCGCCTGATCTTCCAATCTCACGATCGTTTCGCATTGGCGTTCGATCTCGATGCCGGACAGCAACCTGTCGAGCGCCTGTGCGGCGTCGACGATCGTCCTCGAATGCCGTTCGAAGAGAACGAAAAACCGGTCTTCGCGCGGCATCAATTTTCGAAACCAACCAAGCATGAGGACCTCGCGATTCTTGGTCTGTGCTGTGGATAGCGAAAGCGGACCGCTACCCGTGCGGCCGTGTCCTAACGCCTATCTCTTTGAAGAGATAGGGGCGAATTAAGATTTATGACAGATTTGTGACAGTGCTGACGTGAAAAAGATGCTCGCAGCCGCTAATCCGCTTCGCGAGTCGGAACCGGAAAATTACCGGGAAGGGCAGAAAAGCGGTCGTCAAACCGCCTCTGGCATGACGCCGAAACGCGTGAGCAGTGTCTGTGACGCGATGCTCTCTCAGCCGAACTTGTACCGGTAGAATTTGCTGTCCACCGGCATCAGCGGAAACGAGCGGGGCAGTTCGGCCTTGCCGATCTCGACAAAGCCGTTCTTTTCGTAGAAGCGATGCGCGGCGACGAATTTGTCGGTCGTTCCGAGAAAGATATCGGTGAGGCCGGCATCCCTGGCATGGGCGAACAGGCGGTCGAGAAGCCGCGCCGCCACTCCGTGTTCGCGGCCGCGAACCTCGGCGGCGACGAACATCTTGCGCAATGCCGCCTGGCCGTTGCCGATATCCTTGAGCCCGATCGTGCCGACGATCGCGCCGTCCTTGACGGCGACCCAGAACTGCCCTTTGCCGGACTGATAATAATCCGGGATAACCCTGAGATCGGGCTGCGCATCCGCGGTGATATTGATGCCGAACTCCTCGCGCTGGATCGGCAGGATCACCGAAAGCACGTCATCGGCGTCATCGGCGGCAAAAGCTCTGATTTCGATTTCCGCCATCGACGATCCCTCTGCCTCAGGCCTGCGTGCCGCCGACGGTGATCTGATCCATGCGCAGATGCGGCTGGCCGACGCCGACCGTAACCCACTGGCCGGCCTTGCCGCAATTGCCGATGCCGGTATCGAGCTTCATGTCGTTGCCGATCATCGAGACCCGCTTCATCGCGTCCGGCCCGTTGCCGATCAGCATTGCCCCTTTGATCGGCGCGCCGATCTTGCCGTTCTCGATCAGATAGGCTTCGGTGCAGCCGAAGACGAACTTGCCGGAGGTGATGTCGACCTGGCCGCCGCCAAAGGAGACGGCATAGACGCCCTTCTTCACCGAGGCGATAATCTCGTCGGGCGTCTTGTCGCCGCCGAGCATATAGGTGTTGGTCATGCGCGGCATCGGCACATGGGCATAGCCCTGGCGGCGGCCGTTGCCGGTGGGCTGCATGCCCATCAGCCGGGCGTTCTGCCGGTCTTGCATGTAGCCGACGAGCTTGCCGTTCTCGATCAGCACGTTGTAGCCGGACGGCGTGCCTTCGTCGTCGATGGTGATCGAGCCGCGGCGGCTGTCGATCGTGCCGTCGTCGACGACGGTGACTCCCGGTGCTGCGACCATCTGGCCGAGAAGGCCGGCGAAGGCCGACGTCTTCTTGCGGTTGAAATCGCCTTCCAGCCCGTGGCCGACGGCCTCGTGCAGCATCACGCCCGGCCAGCCGGAGCCGAGAACGACGTCCATCGTGCCCGCCGGCGCGTCGATCGCCTCGAGATTGACGAGCGCCTGGCGCAACGCCTCGTCGGCACCCTGCTTCCAGCTTCCCGTCGCGATGAAATCGCCGAAGCCGATGCGGCCGCCCTGGCCGTAGGAGCCGCTTTCCTGCCGCTCGCCTTCGCCGACCACGACGGAAACATTGATGCGCGTCATCGGGCGGATGTCCTGCACGCGGCGGCCATCGGCGCGCAGGATGTCGACCACCTGCCAGCTCGCCGCCACCGAAGCAGTGACTTGCCGCACCTTGTCGGTCTTGTTCCTGAGATAGGCGTCGATATCGGTCAGCACCTTTACCTTCTCTTCGAAGGTCGGCGAGCCGATCGGGTTCTCGTCGGTGTAGAGTTTGCGGTTCGTGCCTTGCGGTGCGGCCGCGTAAGCGCCGGAATAGCCGCGCGTCACGGCGCCGACCGCATCGGCGGCCCGCTTCAGGGCCGAGACGGAAAGATCCCCGGCATGGGCATATCCGACCGCTTCGCCGGCAACCGCGCGCAGGCCGAAGCCCTGCTCGGTGTTGAAGCTGCCGCCCTTCAGCCTGCCATTGTCGAAGGTCAGCGCCTCCGCCTGCGCATGCTCGATGAAGAGCTCGCCGTCATCGGCGCCGGACAGAGCCTCGGCGACATGCTTGCGCATCGCCGCTTCGTCGGCATCGAAAAGCGTCAGGAGATCGGTGGTCATGTCTTATGCTCCGCTGAAGAGCAGGAGTGCTCAAAGCCGATGTAGGTCTGATGGATTGTCCGAGCAAGGCCCAGCTGTCAGGGCAGGGCGTCGAAGCCTTCGGCGAAGCCCTTGAGGTCGACGGGAATGCCGATGCCTTCTTCCGGGGTCTGGAAGACGATGAAGGTTGCCTGCGCGCCGCTGCGGAAGGTCTTCAGCAGCTCGTCCTCGAGCACGACCTCGGCATAGCAGCCGTCGGCGAAGCAGCGCACGAAATAGGCGCGGCCGATATCCTTGCCGTCGACATTGAGCCCGAGCCCGTTCGGCAGAAGCACGCCCAGCGGCGCAAGCACGCGCAGGATCTTTGACTTGCGGTCGGCCGTCTTCAGCACGACCACCGAAAGCCCGACTTCCGGCCGATCCTCGGCGATGACGTTCTGCATCAGCGCGCATTGTTCGGCCGAAGCGCCGGCCGGCTTGTCGCAGACGACCGACCACGCGCCATGATTGGATTTCACCGTACCGGGCGCCTGCGGCTGCGTTTGGCCTGGGGTTACCTGTTCGACATTCGGAGTGGCGGGTGCCGGCTGCTGCGGCGCCGGAGCAGGGGCGGCGGCCGGCGGCTTTGCCTGCGAGGGAGCGGCGGGCTGCTGTGCGAAAACGGGCGTCGTCGCAGCGGCCGCGATACTGGCGGTCAGAAGAAGCGACCGCGCGAGGGAACGGAAACCCATGAAAACCTCTGGATATCGAATCATTGCCGCTATTGTTGAAGCTGCCCATGGAAAATGAAAAGCCCCACCCCGTGAAAACCGGGGGACTGCGGCAGAAATTGGACCTTTCGGCAAGAATGTGCGGCGGCCGGATTGGCCGGAAAGGTCTTTTTTCATATGCTGATGAAAAACTTGGGATGTTTTGCCGCCCGGGCCTGCCTCCTGTTTAGGCAAAAATGCCGCATAGACAATTGCTCTGGCCTGTTGCGGCAAATGCCAAACTGTGGTTTGAAGCGCTGAAGATGGCAAGGATTCTGCGTTCGATTTTGCAGGTCAAGCGCTCGAGGGAGATAATAAGGTGATGAAGAAGGCTTATGCAGCTCTGACCGCGCTGGTCTGTCTGCTTTTTGCTTCCGGCACATATGCCGACCAGCCGATGCCGTGGCAGGCGACGTTGCAGCCGGCGGCGACGCCGATCATGCGGGATATCCACTGGTTCGAACAATATACGCTGATATTTATTGTTCCGATCACGCTCTTCGTTCTGATCCTGCTCATCGTCGTCTGCGTCAAGTTCCGCGCCAGCGCGAACCCGGTGCCGTCGAAGACGAGCCACAATACGCTGATCGAAGTTGCCTGGACTGTGGGGCCGGTTCTGGCGCTGCTCTTTCTCGCCATTCCCTCGTTCAATCTTCTGACGGCGCAGCTGACGCTGCCTGAAAACCCCGACGTCACGATCAAGGCGACCGCCACCCAGTGGCAGTGGAATTATGAATATGAGGGTTCGGGCGAAGCGCCGCTCGCCTTCGATTCCTACCTGCTGAAGGATCAGGACCGCGCCGCCGCCGGCAAGGAAGACAAGTCGGTTTATCCGCGCCTTCTCGCCGTCGACAACGAGCTGGTCCTGCCAGTCAACAAGACCGTGCGCGTTCTCGTGACCGCGGCGCCGACCGACGTTATTCATGCTTTCGCCATGCCGTCCTTCGGCGTCAAGATTGATGCCGTGCCGGGCCGCCTGAACGAAACCTGGTTCAAGGCAGAGCGCGAAGGCCTGTTCTACGGCCAGTGTTCCGAGCTCTGCGGCAAGGACCATGCGTTCATGCCGATCGCCATCCGCGTCGTCTCCGAGGACAAGTACAAGCAGTGGCTGACCACGGCCGCGAGCGACCTGCCCGGCGCCTATAAGACACTCATGGCCGCAACCGATGGTCCCGCAAAGACCGTCGACGTCGCCGAAAACGCCGCACAGTAATAAAGGGGATCGGGACAATGGCTGGACCTTCCGCTCACGACGATCATTCTCATGGTCACGCTCACCATGATCACGCACATGACGATCACCATGATCATGGGCATAAGCCGAGCTTTGCCAATCGCTGGCTGTTCTCGACGAACCACAAGGACATCGGCACGCTCTACCTGATCTTCGCGATCATTGCCGGCATCATCGGCGGCGCGCTTTCCGTCGCCATGCGCATGGAGCTGCAGGAGCCGGGCATCCAGATCTTCCACGGTCTCGCCTCGATGGTCTACGGCTATGAGGGCGATGCCGCGATCGACGGCGCCAAGCAGATGTTCAACATGTTCACGACGGCGCACGCGCTGATCATGATCTTCTTCATGGTCATGCCGGCGATGATCGGTGGATTCGCCAACTGGATGGTGCCGATCATGATCGGCGCGCCCGACATGGCCTTCCCGCGCCTGAACAACATCTCCTTCTGGCTGATCGTTCCGGCCTTCGCGCTCCTGCTGCTGTCGATGTTCGTCGAAGGCCCGGCGGGCGCCTACGGCACCGGCGGCGGCTGGACGATGTATCCGCCGCTGGCGACGAGCGGCACGCCCGGACCGGCTGTCGATCTTGCGATCTTCGCCCTTCACATCGCCGGCGCCTCGTCGATCCTCGGTGCGATCAACTTCATCACTACGATCCTCAACATGCGCGCCCCCGGCATGACGCTGCACAAGATGCCGCTGTTTGCCTGGTCCGTGCTGATCACCGCCTTCCTGCTGCTGCTGTCGCTGCCGGTTCTGGCAGGCGGCATCACCATGCTGCTGACCGACCGTAACTTCGGCACCACCTTCTTCTCTCCGGAAGGCGGCGGCGACCCGATCCTCTACCAGCACCTCTTCTGGTTCTTCGGTCATCCCGAGGTCTACATCCTCATCCTGCCGGGCTTCGGCATGATCAGCCACATCATCTCGACTTTCTCGAGGAAGCCGATCTTCGGTTACCTCGGCATGGCTTATGCCATGGTCGCGATCGGCGCAGTCGGCTTCGTCGTCTGGGCCCACCACATGTACACGGTCGGCCTTTCGCTCGATGCGCAGCGTTACTTCGTCTTCGCGACGATGGTCATCGCCGTTCCGACGGGCGTGAAGATCTTTTCCTGGATCGCGACGATGTGGGGCGGTTCGATCTCGTTCCGCACGCCGATGCTCTGGGCGATCGGCTTCATCTTCCTGTTCACGGTCGGCGGCGTCACCGGCGTCCAGCTTGCCAATGCCGGTCTCGACCGGTCGCTGCATGACACCTATTACGTCGTGGCGCACTTCCACTACGTTCTGTCGCTCGGCGCCGTCTTCGCAATCTTCGCCGGCTGGTACTACTGGTTCCCGAAGATGACCGGCTACATGTACAGTGAGTTCGTCGGCAAGCTGCACTTCTGGATCATGTTCATCGGCGTCAACCTGGTGTTCTTCCCGCAGCACTTCCTCGGCCTCGCCGGCATGCCGCGCCGCTACATCGACTATCCCGATGCATTCGCCGGCTGGAACTACGTCTCGTCCGTCGGCTCCTACATCTCGGCCTTCGGCGTGCTGGTCTTCCTCTACAGCGTCTTCGAAGCTTTCGCCAAGAAGCGCGTCGCAGGCGACAATCCGTGGGGCGAGGGCGCAACGACGCTCGAATGGCAGCTGCCTTCGCCGCCGCCCTATCACCAGTGGGAACAGCTTCCGCGCATCAAGTAAATCGCGCGGGACATCAGGACGCCGCATCCGATACGGCGTCCTGATCCAGAGAAATTCAGGACTGAATGATGACGGTTATCGACAATCACGAGGTGTTTGCAGAGGACGGCGAGATGTCGGAAGCAAGCGCGCGCGATTATTTCGAACTCTTGAAGCCGCGGGTCATGTCGCTCGTGGTCTTCACGGCCTTTGCCGGCCTCGTGCTGGCGCCGGGCCACATCAATCCCGTCCTCGGCCTGATCGCCATCCTCTGCATCGCTGTCGGCGCCGGTGCCTCCGGCGCGCTCAACATGTGGTACGACGCCGATATCGACGCCATCATGAGCCGCACGGCCAACCGTCCGATCCCGGCCGGCCGCGTGGCCCCCTCCGAAGCGCTGGCCTTCGGCCTGGTGCTGTCGGGCTTTTCGGTCGTGATCCTCGGCCTTGCCGTCAATTGGCTTTCGGCCGGCATCCTCGCCTTCACCATCTTCTTCTATGCCGTCGTCTACACCATGTGGCTGAAGCGCTCGACGCCGCAGAACATCGTCATCGGCGGCGCCGCCGGCGCCTTCCCGCCGATGATCGGCTGGGCCTGCGTGACGAACTCGGTGACGATCGAGAGCACCGTTCTCTTCTTCATCATCTTCCTGTGGACGCCGGCGCATTTCTGGGCGCTCGCGCTCTTCAAGATGCGCGATTACGAGGCCGTCGGCGTGCCGATGCTGCCGAACGTCTCCGGTGAGCGCACGACCAAGCATCAGATCGTCGCCTATGCGGTGCTGACCGCCGTCTGCGCGGTCTTGCCGTCCTTCCTCGGTTTCGCGAGCTTCGGCTATGGCCTGGTCGCCGCCGTCCTCGGCGTGATCTTCATATACTGTTCCATCGCCGTCTGGCGCATGCCCGACGGCGATCTGAAGATGATCCCGGCGAAGAAGCTTTTCGGCTTTTCGATCTTCTATCTCTTCGCCGTGTTCTCCGCCTTGATGTTCGACCGGCTGGCCTGGCTGCTGGTCTCGCATGCGGGAGATTGGTTCTGATGGACATGGTCAAGCTCACGGAGACGCAGCGCAAGTCGCGCCGCAATCGCAACATCGCCCTCGGCCTGGCGCTTGCCGGCCTCGTCATCCTTTTCTACGCGATCACCATCGTGAAGTTCAGCGCGGGGATAACGGGATGAGCGAGAACGCCGCCCCACGCAAGAAGCAGGGCCGCAACAACGGCGCCGTCGTCATGATGTGCCTGAGTTTCGTCTTCGGCATGGGCGCGATGAGCTACGCTGCCGTGCCGCTCTACCGCCTCTTCTGCCAGGTGACCGGCTACAACGGCACGACGCAGCGCGTCGATCAGATGTCGAGCGTCGTTCTCGACCGCAAGATGCGCGTCACCTTCGATGCCAACGTCGCTCCCGGCCTGCAGTGGAATTTCAAGCCGGTGGAGCGCGAGGTCAATCCGAAGATCGGCGAGACCATCCAGGTGAATTTCGTTGCCGAGAACCGTTCGAACGAGGTCCAGCGCGGCCAGGCGGTGTTCAACGTCACGCCGGGCGAAGCGGGCGCCTATTTCAACAAGGTGCAATGTTTCTGCTTTACGGAAACGGACCTGAAGCCGGGCGAGAAGCTTGAAATGCCGGTGGTGTTCTACATCGATCCGGAGATCGTCAAGGCCGTGGAATCGAAAGATATCCATACGGTTACGCTATCATACACGTTCTACCCCAAAGAGGGTCCGAAGCCGGTGGCTTCGAATGAGGGCGGAACGCAGAAGATTGAAAAGAAACTTTGATCAAGGCTTGTTTCCGGCTATGCCGGGAGCGGAGTGAAGGAAGACATCCGGGGATAGCTACATGGCCGATGCTCACCAGAAAAATCACGACTACCACATCATCGATCCGAGCCCGTGGCCGATTCTCGCCTCGCTCGGCGCCTTCATCATGGCGCTCGGCGGCGTCTGCTACATGCGCTACCTCAGCGCAGGCTCTTTCAAATTTGCCGGAATAGAACTGGCCAATCCCTGGCTCTTCTACATCGGCCTGGTGCTGGTTCTCTACGTCATGTACGGCTGGTGGGCCGATACGGTGAAGGAAGCGCACGAAGGCGCCCATACCCGCGTCGTCTCGCTGCACCTGCGCTACGGCATGATCATGTTCATCGCTTCGGAGGTGATGTTCTTCGTCGCCTGGTTCTGGGCCTATTTCGACGCCAGCCTGTATCCGAACGAAGCCATCCAGGCCTCCCGCATGGTCTATACCGGGGGCGTCTGGCCGCCGAAGGGCATCGAAGTGCTCGATCCCTGGCACCTGCCGATCTACAACACTGTCATCCTGCTGCTGTCGGGCACGACGGTCACCTGGGCGCACCATGCGCTGCTGCACAACGACCGGAAGGGCCTGATTCAGGGCCTGACGCTGACCGTGCTGCTCGGTATCTTCTTCTCCTGCGTGCAGGCCTACGAATATGCCCATGCGCCTTTCGCCTTCAAGAGCTCGATCTACGGCGCGACCTTCTTCATGGCGACCGGCTTCCATGGTTTCCACGTCCTGGTCGGCACGATCTTCCTGCTGGTCTGCCTGCTTCGCGCGCTGCGCGGCGACTTCACGCCGAAACAGCATTTCGGCTTCGAGGCGGCCGCCTGGTACTGGCACTTCGTCGACGTCGTCTGGCTGTTCCTGTTCTTCTGCATCTACGTCTGGGGCGGCTGGGGCGCTCCGGTAGCCGCAGGCTGATCGAGGCCGGAAGGAAATCGAAAGGCGGGTGCCATTGGCCCCGCCTTTTTTATTTCAACGCAGGCCTGCCAACCTTTCAAAGGCAGAAGGCTCGGGAATGCCGAGGTCGAGCCGCTGCCGGATCGCCTCGGCGCATTCCAGCGCCGTCAGCACCGAGGTATCGACCTCCATGTCGTAGATGCCCGGCCGATGCACTTCGTCCTGCCAGCGCTGCACCGGTTCGGGGACGGGAATGTCTTCGGTGGCGCGGACGTAAAGTGTCTGGCGCCCCTCCTGGCTGACCTCTCGCCGCTGCATGATCGTCTCGATCGGACAGCGCACGCCGACGAACAGCACGGAAAAACCTTCCAGGCGCCGGGCGCAATCGCCGAGAATGCCCAGCGGTTGCGAATAGCTGTCGTGATGGCCGAGATCGGCCACAACATTGAGCCCCAACCCGGCATGGATGGCGATCGATTCATAGAGCGCGGCATAGAGGAACGGCACCAGCTCCTCCAGCTCCTGCCGCTCGCCGCCCGGCCGCAGGCCGATACCGGGCAGGTAGCGGTTCGGCGTCATGGCATTGTAGGTATCGACGCCGAGGTTGATCCACGGCCCCTCGAATTCTTCCTGGATTGCGCGTGCAATGCTGGATTTGCCGCTTCGCGGTGCGCCGTTCAAGATAATGATCTGGCCGGCATGGTTGTCGTTGGTCATCAGTCTTCTTCTTCTGTTTGGCGCGAATCGCTCAAGCGAAACGCGCAGGCATTTCCATCCGGGATGCGAATACTTTATGGGAGAGTTAAGGCAGCATTGAATGCAGCGGCCGCAAGAGGCCGCTGGAAGGAACAGCATGAGCGACGACAGCGCGCATTTTCCCCCCGTCGATCCGGTGAAAACAGGCATCAAGGGTCGCTGCCCGCGCTGCGGCCAGGGCAAACTGTTCGATGGTTTGCTCGGCCTGAAGCCGCGTTGCGCCTCCTGCGGCCTGGATTATTCCTTTGCCGATTCCGGGGACGGGCCCGCCGTCTTCGTCATTCTCATCGTCGGCTTCATCATCATCGGCATGGTGCTCTGGCTGGAGGTGAACTACGGACCGCCGATCTGGGTGCATATCCTGCTCTTCGGACCATTGACGATCATTCTCTCGCTGCTCACGCTGCGCTGGTTCAAGGGCATCCTGATCGCCATGCAATACCGCCATAAAGCCCGCGAGGGACGCCTGAGTGACTGATATCGACAATGCCGTACCGCGCCGCCGGTTGCCCGTCGTCACCGGTATCCTGGTGCTGATCGCACTCGCCATCCTGATTTCGCTCGGAACCTGGCAGGTGCAGCGCCTTTACTGGAAACAAGGCCTGCTCGCCGATATCGCCGCGCGCGAAGTCTCAGCCCCGGTGCCGCTTGCCGATATCGAAACGATGGCGGCTGCAGGCGGCGACATCGAATACCGCAAGGTGACGGCCACCGGCCGCTACATCAACAACAAGGAACGGCACTTCTTCGCCACATGGCGCGGTCAGACCGGCTTTTACGTCTATACCCCGCTGGAGCTTGCCGACGGGCGCTATCTCCTCGTCAACCGCGGCTTCGTTCCCTATGAGAACAAAGAGCCGGAAATGCGCATGCAGGGTCAGTTGACGGACCAGCAGACCGTCACCGGCCTGGCCCGCGCCAAGCTCCCGGGCAAGCCTTCCCGGCTGGTGCCCGACAACGATATCGCCAAGAACATCTTCTATTGGAAGGATCTCGACGTCATGGCCGACAGTGTCGGGCTGGACAAGGCGCGCGTCATCCCGTTCTTCGTCGATGCCGATTCCACGCCCAATCCCGCCGGCCTGCCGATCGGCGGCGTCACCCAGGTCGACCTGCCGAACGATCACCTCCAATACGCTTTCACCTGGTACGGGCTTGCCGCCGTTCTCATCGTCGTGGTCGCGATCTCCTGGTTCCGCAAACCCGGCAAGTCGCCTCGGCAATAGTATCGCTTCAATTCTTGGCCATATTGGGCTAGAGGTCGGTTGCCCCGCACGCGTGGCGTTGCTGTTGAAGCTGGACGTAGCCAAGTTCTCCCTCCTTCCTGTGACGAGCACAGGAATGAGGAATTCTGACGGAACAAACATGAATATTGCGGCGAAACCTCCCTTGACGATCAGGCTCTGCGGGCCGCGCGGCTTCTGCGCAGGCGTCGACCGCGCCATCCAGATCGTCGTGCTGGCGCTGAAATCCTACGGCGCGCCGGTCTATGTGCGCCATGAGATCGTCCACAATCGTTATGTCGTCGAGGGTCTCGAGGCCAAGGGCGCCGTCTTCGTCGAGGAGCTCGATGAGATCCCGGCCGAGCATCGCGCCCAGCCGGTGGTCTTTTCCGCCCACGGGGTTCCGAAATCCGTGCCGGAGGATGCGGCGAGCCGCAATCTCTTCTACCTCGACGCGACATGCCCGCTGGTTTCCAAGGTCCACAAACAGGCGATGCGCCACAATCGCCTCGGCCGCCACGTCGTCCTCATCGGCCATGCCGGCCATCCCGAGGTGATAGGCACGATGGGGCAGCTGCCGGAGGGTTCCGTGTCGCTGATCGAGACGATCGAGGATGCCGATGCCTATGTTCCCCCCGATCCGGACAACCTCGGCTATGTCACGCAGACGACGCTTTCGGTTGACGACACGGCCGGCGTCATTACCCGCCTGCACGAACGTTTTCCCAATCTGACGGCGCCGGCGGCGGATTCGATCTGTTATGCGACGACCAATCGCCAGGAAGTGGTGAAGCAGGCGGCCCCAGGCTGCGATCTCTTCGTCATCGTCGGTGCGCCGAATTCCTCCAATTCCAAGCGCCTCGTCGAAGTGGCGCTGAGGGCAGGGGCAAAGAAATCGATCCTCGTGCAGCGCGCCGCCGAGCTCGACTGGGATGATATCGGTGCGATTTCGACGCTTGGCCTTTCTGCCGGCGCCTCCGCGCCAGAGGTCATCGTCAACGAGATCATCGAGGCGTTCCGCGCCCGTTTCGACGCCCGCGTCGAGCTGGCCGAAACGGTGCAGGAGACCGAGAATTTCCTGGTCAACCGCGAATTGCGCAACATCGAGCTGACGGCCGCCGACATGGCCTTCGTCAACGGGTAGGTCGAGCCTCATCGCAGCCCGGCCGTTCGCTCCGGGCAATCCAGTATCAACAATGCAAAGACGAGACCTCCCTTGGCAGTCTATACCGATATCGCCGAAGACGATCTGAAATGGTTCTTGACCGAATATGACGCGGGAAGCCTGCTTTCCTACAAGGGAATCGCCGAAGGCGTCGAAAACTCCAACTTCCTGCTTCATACTTCGAAGGCGCCGCTGATCCTGACGCTCTATGAGAAGCGCGTGGAAAAGAGCGACCTGCCGTTTTTCCTCGGCCTGATGCAGCATCTTTCCGCCCGCGGCCTTTCCTGCCCGCTGCCTTTGCCGCGTCGGGACGGTGCGCTGCTCGGCTCGCTTTCCGGCCGTCCGGCCGCCCTCATCTCCTTTCTCGAGGGCATGTGGCTGAGGAAGCCGGAGGCGAAACATTGCCGCGAAGTCGGCCGGGCGCTTGCCGAGATGCATGTGGCCGGCGATGGCTTCGAGTTGAAACGCCCGAACGCGCTTTCGGTCGACGGCTGGCGGGCGCTCTGGGAAAAGTCGGAGGCGCGCGCCGGCGAGGTTGAGGCTGGTTTGCAAAGCGAGATCGGCGACGAGCTCGATTTCCTCTCCGCGGCCTGGCCGAAGGGCCTGCCGGCCGGCGTCATCCATGCCGACCTCTTCCCCGACAATGTCTTCTTCCTCGGCGACGAACTCTCGGGCCTGATCGATTTCTATTTCGCCTGCAACGATCTGCTCGCCTATGACGTTTCGATCTGCCTGAATGCCTGGTGCTTCGAGAAGGATGGCGCTTACAACATCACCAAGGGCACGGCGATGCTCGAGGGTTACCAGAGCGTGCGCCCGTTGAGCGGCGAAGAGATCGCCGCCTTGCCGGTGCTGTCGCGCGGTTCTGCGCTGCGTTTCTTCCTGACGCGGCTCTATGACTGGCTGACGACACCGGAAGGCGCCATGGTCACCAAGAAAGACCCGCTCGAATACCTCCGCAAGCTGCGCTTCCACCGCCAGATCGGCTCGGCCGCCGAATATGGATTGAGCCTATGAAGCATGTCGATATCTTCACCGACGGCGCGTGTTCCGGCAATCCCGGTCCCGGCGGCTGGGGCGCCGTGCTGCGCTATGGCGACGTCGAAAAGGAGCTTTGCGGCGGCGAGGCGGATACGACGAACAATCGCATGGAACTGCTGGCCGCCATCTCGGCACTGCAGGCGTTGAAGACGCCTTGCGAGGTCGACCTCTATACCGACAGCGCCTACGTCAAGGACGGCATCTCCAAGTGGATCTTCGGCTGGAAGAAGAACGGCTGGAAGACAGCAGACAAGAAGCCGGTGAAGAATGCCGAACTCTGGCAGGCGCTGGAAGAAGCCCGCAACCGCCACAAGGTGACGCTGCACTGGGTCAAAGGCCACGCCGGCCACCCGGAAAATGAGCGCGCTGACGAACTGGCCCGCAAGGGTATGGAGCCTTTCAAGAAGGGGAAGGCGGTATCCTTTTAAACCCAGCGCGAGCCACCTATTGCCGCATCGCCGCTGCTCCCTGGATCAGCCGGTGTAGATATTCGAGCTTGGCCACCACGGGCGAGGAGAGCACGAAGGGATAGGAATCCGGCTGGCCCATGCTGCGCTGGATGGCGTTGATCGCCAGGCTGAGCGGCACCCAGGCGCTGACCAGTTGTTCGGCGCTCTCTGCTCTGTAGGGGAGAAAATCAACCTCGCCGGCAATCTCTTCGTGGCCGCGGGGATCGATGGCGATACCGAAGGCGCGCGCCGTTTCGAGCGTGTCAACGATATGGAGGTAATGCGCGAAACATTCGGCGAAATCCTCCCACGGGTGGGATGCCGCATAGGCGCTGATGAAATTGTTCTGCCATCCCAGGGGGGCGCCGCCGGCATAGTGTTTGTCGAGCGCCGCCGCATAATCCTGCCGCTCGTCGCCGAACACGGCGCGAAAATCCGCTAGCCGATCGCGGTCGCGCACTAGCTTGTTCCAGATGAAATGCCCGGCCTCGTGGCGGAAGTGACCGAGCAGCGTGCGATAGGGCTCGTTCATGGAGGTGCGCGCCTGTTCGCGCGTCGCATCGTCGGCTTCGGCGGCGCGGATGGTGATCAAGCCTTCCTCGTGGCCGGTCATGGCGGGCACGACATGGCCGTTATCCTGCAGGGAATCCTCAAGGAAATCGAAGACGAGGCCGCCTTGCGGATCCTGCGTCCGGTCGGGATGCGGTAATCTCCAGCGCAACAGCGAATAGAAGAGATGTCGCTGCGCCTGGCTGATACGCCGCCAACGATCGATACCGTCCTGGGCGCCTGTGTTGGGGACCAGCCGGTTGTGGCGGCAGGCCAGGCAGAATTCGCTGTCACTATCGCCGTCGATCAGCCAGTTGCAGATGTCGAGCCCGGCATTGGCGCAGAAGCGCACCTCACGCTCGGGGTCGGACACAAGCTGCCAGACCGTCTCATCGCGCGGCTCCAGCGCATGCATCGAGAGATCAACGGGCAGGAAGCCGAGACGACGGTTGCAGCGCACGCACTGGCGGTTGTCGAAGTGGACGACTTGGTCGCAATTGTCGCAAGCGAAAAGCTTCATCGTGAATGCCTTCTGCAGAGCATGGGAGGCGGATGAAAAAATGCCCGCCGGGCGAGCGCGCGGCAGGCATCATGAAGAACGAGGTTTGGCTCACAGCCGGTCGATGGCGCCCTTGAGCTTGTCCTTGACCTTGCCGGTTGCGACCTGTCCTTTGCCCTTGGCTTCCTGCACGGCGCCCTTGGCCTGCATGTCGCGATTGTCCGTGGCCTTGCCGACGGTCTGTTTGGTCTTGCCGGCAATTTCGTTCGCTTTGCCCGAAATCTTGTCGCTGGTGCTACCCATTGTCCGATGTCTCCTTCCTCAGCGAGGGAACATCTTGTCCCCGTTCGCCCAGTGAAAACGTCAGTCGGACCTAATCGTTCCAGCTTCTCAGGCGTGGCCGGCTTCGGCGGAGAGCATGGCGGCCGTGACGCCCATGCTGGCGAGCGCCCGTTCGTATTTGTCCTCGAGGCTGCGATCGAAGATCATTTCCTCGTTGGCCGGGCAGGTGAGCCAGCCATTATTGGCGACCTCGTTTTCGAGCTGGCCGGCCGCCCAGGAGGAATAGCCGAGCAGCATCGTCGCCCGCTTCGGTCCGTCGCCCTTGGAGATGGCGCGTACGATGTCGAGCGTCGCGGTCAGGCAGATGTCGTCGCTGACCGGGATCGAGGAGTCGCTGGCATAATCGTCCGAATGCAGCACGAAGCCGCGGCCGCTTTCCACCGGGCCGCCCGTCTGGATCGGGAAGTCGCGCGCCTGCTTCGGCAGCACGATCGAATCTTCCTGCTTGATCATGTCGAGATGCAGCAGCACGTCGGTGAAGGTGAGGCTCTGCGGCCGGTTGATGACGAAGCCCATGGCGCCGGCATCCGAATGGGCACAGATGTAGATCACCGTGCGCGCGAAGTTGCGGTCTTCCATACCAGGCATGGCGATGAGGAACTGGCCATCGAAGAAGCCACGTTCCCGTCTGTTCTTCAGCGTCGATAAGGACATCGTTCCTCCTGCTGCCAGACCGCACAAGGCCTCGACAGAGGAAACATGGGCCAATGTCACAAATCAATCAACCGAAAATGAAGATTTAAATGGCCGCGGCTTCTGGCGGCCAAACACCGCTTTCGGTAAACCATTGTTCCATGATGATTATTTGCGTGAACCCGCGAAAGCTTTTAATTGCGGCCGTTTCGACAGCCGCGGCGCTTGTTCCCTTTGGCTCCGTTCATGCGGAAATGAGCGCCTGGGCGCAGAATGAGGGCGGCCGCATGCGCCTCGTGGCGCTGCCGGCCGATCCCGGCGGCAAGATCCGCGCCGCGCTGCAGATCGAGCCGAAACCCGGCTGGATCACCTATTGGCGCGAGCCCGGCAATAGCGGCATTCCGCCTCAGCTCAGCCTCGCGCCGGAGAGCGGCGTAACGCTCGAGGCCATGGCCTATCCCGTTCCGAAGCATTTTTTCAAGAACGGGATCGAGGATATCGCCTATGACGCGCCGGTGACGCTGCCGCTTTCGCTTTCGGCGGCCGGCAAGGGGCCGGTGGCGATCGACGCGACTGCCTTCATCGGCATCTGCAAGGATATCTGCATCCCGTTCCAGGCGAATTTGTCGCTGAAGCTTGGGCCTGCCATTCAGTCGCAGCCCGAAGAAGAGGCGATCCTTCAGGCGGCGCAGGCGAGCCTCCCGAAGCCGCCGTCGGCGGACTTCGAGGTGAGGGCGCATGCACTGTCGCCTGACATGAAGACGCTGTCGCTGATGCTCGCTTTGCCAGGCGAGGGGATTGATGCTCCCGACATCATCGTCACCGGCCCGAGCGGCCATGCCTTTACCAAGCAGATCGGCGGCAAACGAGACGGTGCCACCTTCACGGTCGACATCGCGATCGGCAAGCTGCCGAAAAATTACGACATATCGGGCAAGCGCTGGGGCGTGCTGGTCATTGACGGCAAGAAGGCGATGGAGACGACCCTTGCCTTTGAATGATCGGGATCTATAGTCGCCCCTAACCCCGCCAGGCCGGAAACCGACAAGCCGGCTCCCGAGCCAGAAACCCAGGAGAAACCCATGACCATCGCGATCGGCGACAAGCTTCCTGCCGCCACGTTCAAGGAAAAGACCGCTGACGGTCCCGTTGAAATCACCACCGATCAGCTCTTCGCCGGCAAGCGCGTCGTGCTCTTTGCCGTGCCGGGCGCCTTCACGCCCACCTGCTCGCTGAACCATCTGCCGGGCTATCTCGAAAACCGCGACACCATCCTCGGCAAGGGTGTCGACGACATCGCCGTACTCGCCGTCAACGACTGGCATGTCATGGGCGCCTGGGCGCAATCCTCCGGCGGTCTCGGCAAGATCCACTTCCTCGCAGATTGGGACGCCGGCTTCACCAAAGCCATCGGCCTCGACGCCGATCTCTCCGCCGGCGGCCTCGGCCTGCGCTCCAAGCGCTATTCGATGCTGGTCGAAGACGGCGTGGTGAAGTCCTTGAACGTCGAGGAGAGCCCCGGCCAGGCAACGGTTTCGGGTGCTGCCGCGATGCTGGAACAGCTCTGATCTTTTCTTCGAAGTAAGCATGAAGGGCGGCATTCGGTCGCCCTTTTTCATTTGCTGAACAACTGACGGATCTCGGCCTCAATCTCGCCGCAATTGTTATAACATAACCGTAATGTTATTACATTGTCAGGACGAGCCATGCCCCCGAGCCCCGATCGCCTCTCCATCAGCCTGCTTTGTCAGTCGGCTTTATCGAGAGTGATTGGGGTTTCGCTGCTCATTGCCGTGCTCTGGCTTGTCATCCATTGGGCGGTCCTGCTGCCATGACGCCGCTGATTCGTGTCGACAATCTGACCGTCGCCTACGACCGTCATCCGGCCATCCATCATGTCTCTGGCGCCTTTGCATCAGGCAGCCTGACGGCGATTGCCGGCCCGAACGGGGCCGGCAAGTCGACGCTGCTGAAGGCGATCATGGGCGAGCTTCGGCCCGCCGAGGGCAGGGTGGAGCACCGGCTGGGCCGGGCGGAATTCGGTTATCTCCCGCAGGCGGCCCAGATCGACCGGCGTTTTCCGATCTCGGTCATCGATACCGTCATGCTCGGCGCTTGGAAGACGGCGGGCGCCTTCGGCCGTGTCGCTCCAGCCGACATCAGAAGGGCAGGCGAGGCTCTTTCGGCCGTGGGGCTCGAAGGTTTCGGCAGGCGCCATGTCGGGTCGCTCTCGGCCGGCCAGTTCCAGCGCGTGCTTTTTGCCCGCCTGCTGCTGCAGGATGCCGGCACCATTCTGCTTGATGAGCCGTTCACGGCGATCGATGCCCGCACGACGAGGGATCTGCTCGACATCGTCGTCCGCTGGCATGGCGAGGGCCGCACTGTCATCGCCGTGCTGCATGATTTCGAACTCGTCCGTGCACATTTTCCGCAAACCCTGCTGCTCGCCCGCGAACTCGTTGGCTGGGGGGCGACCGCCGAGGTCATGTCATCCGCCAATCTGCTGAGGGCCCGCGCCATGGCAGAGCGCTGGGATGAGGATGCCGAGGCATGCGGTCCTGAAGAGGCGCCGGCGGCATGACGGCCTACGATATCTTCCTCGCGCCCTTCGCCGATTTCGGTTTCATGCGCCGCGCGCTCGTCGCCTGCCTTTGCCTTGGGCTCGGCTCGGGGCCGATCGGCGTTTTTCTGATGCTCCGGCGCATGAGCCTCATGGGTGACGCCATGAGCCACGCCGTTCTGCCGGGCGCTGCGATCGGTTACCTTGTCGCGGGCTCTCTGTCGCTGACGGCGATGGGTTTAGGCGGCCTCGTCGCCGGCCTGTCGGTCGCGCTGCTGTCAGGCGCCGTCAGCCGGATGACCGTGCTGCAGGAGGACGCGAGCTTTGCCAGCTTCTATCTCGCTTCGCTGGCGCTCGGCGTGCTGATCGTCTCGCTGCGCGGCTCGAACATCGACCTGCTGCATGTGCTGTTCGGCACGATCCTCGCGATCGATGCTCCCGCACTCTATCAGATCGGCGCCATCACCTCGCTGACGCTTGTCGTCCTCGCTTTCATCTATAGGCCGCTGGTGGCGGAATGCTTCGATCCCGGCTTCCTGCGCGCCGTCGGCGGGCGCGGGCCGGTCTATCACGTACTCTTCCTGCTGCTCGTGGTTCTGAATCTCGTCGCCAGCTTCCAGGCGCTCGGCACCCTGATGGCGGTCGGCCTGATGATGCTGCCCGCCGCGATCGCCCAGCTCTGGTCGCGCAGCCTGCCGGCCATGATTGCCGTCGCGACCCTGAGTGCGGCTGCCTCCGGCTATCTTGGCCTGATCGCCTCCTACCATCTTGAGCTCGCCTCCGGCCCGACGATCATCATGACGGCGGCGCTGATCTACGCCTTTTCCATCTTCTTCGCGCCTTCCGGTCTGGCTCGGCGCCTCTTTCCCCGCCCGCATCTGACGGGCTGATCCCAAGGAGACTTCGATGACACCGCATAAACTGCTTCTCTCCGCAGCTATTCCCGCTTTGATGGTGCTCTCCACCACGCCGGCCTCCGCCGAAACGCTGAAGGTGGTCGCCTCCTTCACCGTGCTCGCCGATGTCGTCAAACAGGTGGGCGGCGACCATGTCGACGTGAAGAGCCTCGTTGGTCCGAATGGCGATCCCCATGAATTCGAGCCGTCTCCGGCCGACGCGAAAAATCTGAACGCGGCGCAGGTTACTTTCGTCAGCGGCGAAGGGCTGGAAGGCTGGATGGACCGGCTGATCACTGCCTCTGGCTATAAGGGCAAGCCGGTCACGGTCTCCGAAGGCATCAACACCCGCACCATGGAAGAGGACGGAGAAACCATCACCGATCCGCATGTCTGGAACAGCCCCGTGAACGTCAAGGTCTGGGTCGCCAACATCGAAAAGGCGCTGTCATCAGCCGATCCGGCCGATGCCGCCGCCTTCAAGGCCAATGCCGAGAAATATACCGAAACATTGGACAGGCTGAACGCCTACGCCCATTCGAAGTTCGACAAAGTGGCCGCCGACCGCCGCAAGGTGCTGACGAGCCATGACGCTTTCGGCTATTTCGGCCGCGAATATAATGTCAGTTTCCTTGCGCCTCTCGGTCTTTCCACGGAAAGCGAAGCCTCGGCTGCCGACGTCGCCAAGCTGATCGAGCAGATCAAGAACGAGCACGTGAAGGCTTATTTCTTTGAAAACTCCAACGATCCACGCCTGGTCAAGCAGGTCGCCAAGGCAACGGGCGCCGAGCCCGGAGGTGAGCTCTATGTCGAATCCCTTTCCGACGCCAAGGGACCGGCGCCGACCTACGAAAAGATGTTCAGGTACAATGTCGACCAGATCGCCGCCGCCATGGCCAAATCGAGCTGACGATCGAGGCTACGGGTCATGCGCCGTTGTTTGGAACCGCGGCGCACTCTCGCGCGACACGCATCAGCGGCGCTCGACACCTTTTGCCGCCAGCATGTCGTCAATGGCAGCCGACGCCAGAAACTCCGACAGTTGCCTGGCGGCCTCTGCGTCCCTTGCGCTGGCGCCGATGCCGATAGCGAAGTCGATGTAGCTTTGAAGTTCCGCCGGAAACCGGCCGAAAAGCATGACATCGGGCGCGGCCGCGAGAATTGAGGTCACGGGGACGACCAATTCGGCTTCCCCGCGACCGACGGCCGCCGCTGTCTGTCCTCCCTGTGCGGCCACGAGTTTGGGCTTCACCTCATCGGCTATTCCCAGGCGATCCAGCAGACCGGAAAAGTAGGCGCCGCTGCTGCCGTCACTGGCATAGGCGATCGATCCGGCGCTCCGCAATGCATGCTTGAATGCTTCGACCGATCCGATGTCGAGCGGCCGGCTGCCCGCCCGGGCCGCCACTCCCATTCCTATTCGGCCAAACGCGACGTGGCTGCCGGGCTCGACCTTTCCCGAGGCGATGAGATCGTCGACCATGGGCGGATTGATGATGACGAGATCGAAAGGCTCGCCGGCGTCAATCTGCTTCTTAACGGCAGGGTTGACCTCCCATTTGGCCGCAACGGTCAAACCTGTGGCCGCTTCGAACCGGGGAATGAGAGCAAGGACGGCGGGCCGGACCGCGATCGCGCCAAAAAGCCGGATTTCCTGAGTCATGGCCCAGCCGTCCCAGGTGCGCTCTTAAATATTGAGGTCGAAGACCAGGATGCCGGCAAGGCCTCCGTCCGTCGAGGAGACGAGGCGTTCGCCCACAGTCACATGTTCGGGATGGATGAGATAGGCGTCGCGCGCCTCGGGGCTTTCGAAGGTTACGGCAAAACCGTCGACGAAGCCGGCGTGCAGCCCCTCGGGCGAAACATTCGGCCCGTGTTTGATATCCAATATGCCGGGAATGACCTGTTTCAGCGCGACGATCGCGTCGAACAGGGACTGCTTGTCTTCGCTCGTCACCGCCGTCTTCAGCCGCAGGAATACGCAGTGCAGGATCATCAGTCTTCCTCCCGATTTCTGTGCCGGCAGAATAGCCGCGAAAGCCGGGAGGGCAATGGGATTTATTCAGGCAGGCGTGGCGGTGCGTCGGAACCGGAGAGTTACATTTGGTCGGTTGCAGCAGGGGCGCGCTTGTAGATCTTCTGAACGAGATCGCCGGAAAGCGCGCGGGCTTCGTCTTTCTCAGCCGTCGTCATCGGCCGGCAGGTGTCGCGGAGGTTGGAAGCGTCGAGCACGGTCGCGGCACCCGAATTGGCGATGACGAGATGCCAGCTGCAGGACGCAACTCTATCGATGGTCACGGCACCATGGCAGCCGGAAGAGAGGCAGAGGGCCACGATCACCTGCGCCCCGTGATCGCCCTTGTGTGCCCGCTCCAGGGCTGTCTTGAAATCTTTCGTCCACCTCTCGCAGTGGGCCTGCATCGCCCCCGGCTGGCAGCTCTTGGCGACGGGATGAATATCTTCAGCCTGAAGTGGCGAGACGCAAAGAACGCTCATGGAAAGGGCGAGCAGCAGCTTGAGCATGGAATTTTCCTGTTGGGATGAAAGAAAAGCGCAGATCGCCGGCCGGTGGTCAATGGTCATTATTGGGGAGGTTGGCGCACCGGCAGGAATCGCCCGGCCGCGCCGAAACCGACCGGCTCGGCTCGCCGGTCAGGCCCGCTTCGTCAGCGGAAATCGCTCCCGCAGCAACCGCAGGACCGCTTCCGAAGTCGCTGGCTGCCCCAAATGATAGCTCTGCCCGTAATTACAGCCCATCTTGGCGAGTTCGATCGCATCCTCGTCGGATTCGATCCCTTCGGCGACCACCTTCATCTCCAGCTCGCGCGCCATTGCTATCACGGATTTGAGCACGGTCGCCTTCTTGTCGTTGTCTCCGCGCACGAGCGTCTTGTCGAGCTTGATCGTGTCGAACGGAAAGCGGGTGAGATAGGCCAGCGACGAATAGCCGGTGCCGAAATCATCGAGCGCGAGGCCGATGCCGGCTTCCTTCAGCTTCTGCAGCACGAGCCGCGCCTGTTCCGGATTTTCCATGACCATGGATTCCGTCAGTTCGAGCTTGAGGCGCGAGGGCTCGCAATGTGTCTTGGCGAGCACGGAGCGCACGTCGTCGTAGAGCTCGTTGTTGAGCAGCTGCACGCTCGACAGGTTGATCGAGACGAAGATCGGCAGTTCGCCGGTCTGGTGCTGCCAGCTCATCAGATCGTTGGTCGCCTGCTCGAGCGCGAATATGCCGAGCGCCCCGATAATATCGGAGGCTTCGGCGATCGGAATGAATTCGGACGGCGGGATATTGCCGCGCTTGGGATGTTCCCAGCGCATCAGCGCCTCGAAACCGGCGACCTCGGCATCCTCCAGCCGCGCGATCGGCTGGTAGACCATCGACAATTCCTTGCGCTCGATGGCGCGGCGCAGGTCGGTTTCCAGCTGCAGGCGGTCGGTGCCGAAATCGCGGAAGGCCGGCTGGAACGGCTCGACGCGGTTGCCGCCGGCACGCTTTGCCCGGTACATGGCAAGCTCTGCATCGCTGAGCAGGCCGCTGGCGCTTTCCTGCCGGTCCACCCAGGAGGCAAGCCCGATCGAAGCCGTCAGAATGATCTCGCGACTGGAGAAATTGATCGGCACCATGATCGCCTTGCTGATCGCGTCGGCGAAATCGGCGACCTTGGCCGGATTGTGCTCGGAAACAAGAATAAGGCCGAACTGGTCGCCGGCCAGCCGCGCCAGCGTGTCCTGCGGCTTCAGCAGCCGGCGCAGGCGCCGCGTCAGCGCGATGAGGATGTTGTCGCCGGCGGCGACGCCGAGCGAATCATTGACCAGCTTGTAGCGATCGATGTCGATCACCATCACCGTCGGGCGCAGCGTTTCCCCGCCCGGCGCCAGCGCCAGCA
The DNA here is from genome assembly GCF_002211395.1 of Rhizobium sp. R339. Taxonomy (NCBI): domain Bacteria; kingdom Pseudomonadati; phylum Pseudomonadota; class Alphaproteobacteria; order Hyphomicrobiales; family Rhizobiaceae; genus Rhizobium; species Rhizobium sp. R339. The sequence goes on along the minus strand of NZ_LOKV01000028.1, from coordinate 80,604 downwards.
CCGATTGCAGGCGATCGAGGAAGACCTGCCGGTTCGGCAGTCCGGTCAGATTGTCGTGCAGCGCATCGTGCAGCAGCCGCTCGACGGAATTCTTCTGCTCGGTCACGTCGACGATCGTGCCGACGCAGCGGATGATCTCGCCGTTCGAGCCGAGCACCGGCCGGGCGCGGATCAACAGCCAGTGGAAATGCCCGTCCTCGGCGCGGATACGGAATTCGTGGTTCAACCGGCCGCGGCGGTGTTCGAGCAGCACGTCGAGCGTGGCGCGGAAACGGTCGCGGTCGTCAGGGTGCAGCCGCGGCAGCCAGTTGCGCGCTGCCCCATGCATCGCGCCGGCGGAAAGGCCGAGCTTGATCGAGACGTCTGGAATGGTGACGACGCGGTCGCGCGCCACGTCCCAGTCCCACACCATATCGCCGGAGCCGGTCAACGCCAGAGATTGCCGTTCGAGATCGGAAAACAGCCCCTGCTGGAAGGCGCCGCCGGCAAAGGCGTGCTGCATGACCGTGAAGCCGATCAGGAGCACGATCAGCACGAGGCCGCCGCCGAGCGCGGGCTGAATGATGTCGTTGTCGAGCCGGCCGGTGACGGTCAGCCACGCCCCGAACAGCCAGACGAGCGTCAGCGCCCAGGCCGGTACCAACAGGATGGCACGGTCGTAGCGGTTGAAGCCGAGATAGATGATCAAAAGCAGGCCGGTCGCCGCCGTCAGTGCGAAGGACAGCCTGGCGATGCCGGCGGCGATCGACGGATCGTAGATCGCCACGCCGAAGAGCAGGGCGAGGCCGAGCACCCAGGCGAGCGTGGCGTAGCCCAGATGCGCATGCCAGCGGTTGAGGTTCAGATAGGTGAAAAGGAAAATGACGAAGCTCGAGGCCAGCGCCACTTCCGCGCAGGCGCGCCATATTCGCTGGTCGGCCGAGGCGACGCTGATCAGCTTGCCGAGAAAACCGAAGTCGACGCAGATATAGCCGAGCACGGCCCAGGCGAGCGCTGCCGTCGCCGGCAGCATCGAGGTGCCCTTGACGACGAACAGGATGGTCAGGAACACGGCCAGCAGGCCGGCGATGCCGAGCACGATGCCGCGATAGAGCGTGAAGGCGTTGATCGTATCCTTGTAGGCGTTCGGCTCCCAGAGATAGATCTGCGGCAGCTCCGGCGTCGAAAGCTCCGCGACGAAGGTGATGACGGCGCCGGGGTTCAGCGTGATGCGAAAGACGTCGGCCTCATCGCTCGGCTGCCGATCGAGCGCGAAACCTTCGCTCGGCGTGATCGCCATGATGCGCTGCGAGCCGAGATCCGGCCAGAAGAGCTTGGAATTGACCAGACGGAAATGCGGCGCGACGATCACCCGCTCGAGCTGCTCCTCGGAAACGTTGGCGAGCGCGAACACCGCCCAGTCGCCCTGATGGTTTTCCGAGCTGGCCCGAACCTCGATGCGGCGGCGGATGCCGTCGGCTCCGGCCGCCGTCGACACCTGGAAGGCCTCGCCCTGATTGGCGTAGATCTCGGTCGTCGCCGTCAGATCGAGGGCTGTATCGTCGCGGGAAATCTTCACCGGTTCGGCCGCCTGGGCAACGCTCGCCATGAGGGCGAAGGCCGCCAGGAAAAAGGCTGCGATCACCGCGATCACTCGTCCGGACGGTGACTTGGGCAGCATGCGGTCTCTGGTCATCGGCTGTCGGTTTTCCTGCCTTTATCCGTATCGGTGGCGAGACGTGAAAACATCACATGGTCGTGCCACTGACCGTTGATCTTCAAATATCCGCGCAGATAGCCTTCCTGCTGAAACCCGGCTTTTTCAAGCAGGCGGATGCTGCGCGCGTTATCTGGAATACAGGCTGCTTCGATACGGTGCAACTCAAGCCCGGTGAAGATGTAAGGAATAACCATTTGAAGGGCGGCAAACATATGCCCCTGGCCGGCATGGCGTTCGCCCATCCAGTAGCCGATCATGCAGCTTTGCGCCGCACCCCGCCTTATGTAGCCGATGGTGATGCCGCCGACGAGCGTCATGTTGTCCCTGAGGAATATGAACAGCGGGATCGCCTGGCCCGAGGCATATTCCTGCTTCCCGCGGATGACGCGGGCGCGATAGGCGCCTTCCGTCAGCTCGTCGCGCCGCCAGGTCGGCTCCCAGGGTTCCAGGAACTTGCGGCTCTCGGCGCGCAGCCGGTGCCATTGGCTGAAATCCTGGTAGCGCGGCAGGCGCAGCAGATATCTGTCGTTTTCCAGCTCCACCGCTTCCGGCTGCCGCGACAGGAACCGAAAAACCGATTTTGGCATCGATCACTCCCGGCGGAACGGACGGCGGCTCAGAGGCTTGCCTGCATCGTCTTCGGCGCCGGGACCGAAAGCGAGGCTTTGATGTCTTCCATCGGCGCAAGCTGTTCCAACGGCCCGATCGCCGACAGCGTCGGCACCGTGTCGTAGAACAGCCGGCCGGCAAGGTCGGTCAGGCGCTCGATGGTGATGCCCTCAAGCCGCTCCATCATTTCCGGATTGGAGATTGGCCGGCCGTAGAGCATCATCTGCCGGGCGATCTGGCCGGCGCGGGCGGCCGGGCTCTCCTGGCCCATCAGCAGCTGGGCGCGGATCTGGGCACGGGCGCGCTCGATTTCCTTCTGGTGGATCTCATTGGCGGATTTGTGCAGCTCGTCGATGATGACGGGCACCAGTTCCGGCAGATTTTCGCCGCCGGTTGCCGCATGGATGCCGAAGATGCCGGTGTCCGAAAAACCCCAATGGAAGGCATATACGGAATAACAGAGGCCGCGGAATTCGCGCACTTCCTGGAAGAGCCGCGAGGACATGCCGCCGCCGAGGATATTGGCGAGGATCTGCGAGCAATAGAAGTCGCGGGCGTGATAGGGCTTGCCCTCGAAGCCGAGCAGGATCTGCGCATCCATCAGGTCGCGCGGCTCGCGCACGCTGCCCCCGATGTAACGCGCCGCTTCCATGACCGGCGGGGCGGATGGCGAAGTCGGCAGGCTGGCGAAACGATCCTCGACCATGCGCAGGAATTCTTCATGATCGACGGCGCCGGTCGCCACCACGAACATGCGGTCGGTCGTGTAATTGCGGCCGAGATAGGCGCGGATCTGCTGCGGCGTGAAGGAGACGACGCTCTCCGGCGTGCCGAGGATCGGCCGTCCGAGCGTCTGGTCGCGATAGGCGGCCTCGGAGAAGCGGTCGAACACCACGTCGTCGGGCGTGTCGTTGGCGGCGTTGATCTCCTGCAGGATCACCTGCTTCTCGCGTTCGAGTTCTTCCTCCTCGAAGGCCGATTCCGTCAGGATGTCGGCGAGGATGTCCACGGCGAGCGGAACGTGGTCCTTGAGCACGCGGGCGTAATAGGACGTCGTCTCGGTCGAGGTGGCGGCATTGACTTCGCCGCCTACGTCCTCGATTTCCTCGGCGATCTGGCGGGCCGTGCGGCGCGCCGTGCCTTTGAAGGCCATGTGTTCGAGCAGGTGAGCGATGCCGTGCTCGTCTAGCGTCTCGTTACGCGATCCTGATTTGATCCAGACTCCAAGCGCGACGCTTTCGAGATGCGGCATGGTCTCGGTGACTACTGTCAGCCCGGATTTCAGCCGGGTGCACTCAACTGTCATTGGTTATCTTTCTGCGCCTGCGTTCGTCTCGCCGCGGGCGTGCTGGCCGATAAAGGTTTCTACGGCTTTAAGCTCCGGCTTGATGATCTGGAAACGCTCCTCCCTGTCCATCAGACCAGCAAGCCACGTCGGAAGCGCCGGGTCAATACCGGAGGCGGATTTTACGGCGACGGGGAATTTCGCCGGATGCGCGGTCGAAAGCGTCACCATCGGCGTATTCGGCTTTTCTTTCTTGGCCGCGACGAAAACGCCGATGGCCGAATGCGGATCGAGGAGATAGCCGGTCTCGGTATGGGTCTTGCGGATCGTCTCGGCCACCTGCTTTTCGCTGGCGCGCCCGGCGCGGAAGTCGCGGCGGATGGCTTTCAGCGCCTCGGGGGCGATCTCGAAGCCGCCCGATTGCTTGAGGCTTTCCATTGCCGCGCGCACCTTCGAGGCGTCGCGGTCATAGGCTTCGAAAAGCAGCCGTTCGAAGTTCGAGGAGATCTGGATGTCCATCGACGGCGACGTCGTCGCCTTGACCGCCTTCATGTCGTAGCGGCCGGTCTTCAGCGTCCGCGTCAGGATGTCGTTCTCGTTGGTGGCGATGACAAGCCGGTCGATCGGCAGGCCCATGCGCTTGGCGCAGTAACCGGCGAAAATATCGCCGAAATTGCCGGTCGGCACCGTGAACGAGATCTTCCGGTCCGGCCCGCCGAGCGCCACGGCCGTCGTGAAATAATAGACGATCTGGGCCATGATGCGCGCCCAGTTGATCGAGTTGACGCCCGAGAGCCTGACCTTGTCGCGGAAGGCCACGTCGTTGAACATCGCTTTGACGAGGTTCTGGCAATCGTCGAAATTGCCTTCGACGGCGAGCGCATGCACGTTCGCCGAGGTCGAGGTCGTCATCTGCCGCTGCTGCACCGGCGAGACCTTGCCATGCGGGAAGAGGATGAAGATGTCGGTGCGCTCGCGCCCGGCGAATGCGTCGATCGCCGCACCCCCGGTGTCGCCCGAGGTCGCGCCGACGATCGTCGCCCGCTCGCCGCGCTTCTCCAGCGCATAGTCCATCAGCCGCGCCAGCAGCTGCATCGCCACATCCTTGAAGGCGAGTGTCGTGCCGTGGAAGAGCTCCATCACGAAGCTGTTCGGCCCGGTCTGGACGAGCGGCGCGATCGCCGGATGGCGGAAGGTGCCATAGGCCTCGTCTATCATCGCCCGGAACGTGTCGTCGGGGATCTCGCCATTGGTGAAGGGCAACAGGATGCTGAAGGCGATTTCCTGATAGGTCTTCCCCCGCAGGCTGCGGATTTCCTTCTTGGAAAAGCTCGGCCATTTGCGTGGAACATAAAGCCCGCCGTCGCGCGCCAGCCCCGTCAGCAGGGCGTCGCAAAAGCCGAGGGAAGGGGCCTCGCCGCGGGTCGAGATATAGTCCACGTTCGTTATCCTTGATCTATCGCTGGAGGAAATACGGCCGGGCGCAGCCCTGGCCCGCTTTGCCGCAAACCGGCAAGGCGCTGCCCGTGAGGCCATACCATTGCCGTTATCTTGTTGAAGTTGCCCGCATCCGGCGGCGAAAAGTGCATCAAAACGGCGCGTACCCAATCGATTTTTGTTTGCGCCGCTGATATAGACCATTGCAAACCGTCGTGAAAGGCCTCGCGAAAAAGACATGGGGCCTCCAAGAAACGCTTGTTCAAGGGGTGGAATATCGTGCTCGGCAAGGTCTCGCGTCTCATCGTCTCTGCTTCTTTCGTTGCACTGCTTGCCGGCTGCAACTCGCTTGGCGTAGGCGGCGACAGCAAGACGGAGCCGCCGCCGGCCCAGCCGAACGGCAACGCGCAGATCATGCCGCTGGCGCCTGCCAACCCGTCCTCGAACAATCCTTCGATCGGTACGGCCACGACGGCGCAAGGCACGACGGCCCCGGTCGTTCAGGGCGCCTGCCCGCAGATCTTCATGCGCGACCAGGATGCGATCTTCCGCACTTACGCCAAGGGCAAGAAGGACGATCCGCAGCAGATTGCCCTCCAGGCCTCCGTCGGCGATTACACCCGCCAGTGCACGCTGAACGACACGAACCTGACGATGACCATCGTCGCGCAGCTGCGCCTCATCACCGGTCCGGCCGGTGGCCCCGGCCCGGTCACGCTGCCGATCCGCATCTCCGTCGTCGACGGCGACAGCGTGCTCTATTCCGAAGTTACCAAGTTCCCGACCGAGATCCCGCAGGGTGCCGCGAGCGCGCAGGTGATTTTCCGCAAGGAAGGCATCAAGCTGCCGGTCGGCTCCGGCGCGCTGGTCCGTGTCAACATCGGCTTCGACACTCAGCCGGCCAAGAGCAAGAAGAGCAGCTGAGCAATATCGGGTCTGCTTCCGAGGCGCGGCTCTCCACCTCCCTCATTCCTGTGCTCGTCACAGGAATCCAGCCACGGCGCGTCTGCGCCATGAATGACTGCCGTCGACGTAAGCGTTCTCTCGCGCCCAAGGACTTGGGCGCACTGGATCCCTGTGACGAGCACAGGGATGAGGGAGGAGAGGGTGTTGCCTAAACCTTAAAGCACGCCTTCCCACGCAGCGAGTGCTGCAACGACGCCCGGCAGGTCGTTCATGCGAGAGATGACCGTTTCAGCGCCGGCATCCGTCAGTTTGTCGGCATGGGCGGGGTAGCTGTGCGAGGCGCCGGTAAAGCCGATGACGCGCATGCCGGCGGCGCGCGCCGCATGCACGCCGTGCACGGAATCCTCGACGACGACCGTCTTGTCGGGCGAGACACCCATGCGGCTCGCGCCATGCAGGAAGATGTCGGGCTTCGGCTTGACGCGGTCGGCGCCGAGATCCTTGGCTGAAAAGATGTTGGGCGCAAACAGCGGCTTCAGACCCACTTTGCCCAGCATCATGTCGAGCCGTTTCGTGCTCGAATTCGAGCAGATGCAGCGCTTCATCGGCAGCCTGGAAATAGCGAATTCGACGCCGGCGATGGCCTTCACGTCACTCGCCAGCCTTGCGTCGAGCAGCTTTTCCGATTTCTCCAGCAGCGAAGCCGAAAGCGGGATGCTTGCCTCGCGCTCGATCTGGAGCAGGATGTTGTGCCATGTCATGCCGGCGAAGCGCTCGCCCATTTCTTCGGCGCCGATCGGATAGCCGGCCTCCGTCAGAAGTTCGGATTCGACTTCCGCCGCAATGATTTCCGAATCGACCAGAACGCCGTCACAGTCGAAGATGATGAGGTCGAAGCCGTCCATATGTTCACGCCTTGCTGGAAGTCTGGGTCTTGTCCGGGAATGCTGCGGCTTTACACGATGGCCGTTCAAAGCTCAACCTGATCTCCGGCATGGCTGGGATGCGGCACGCGGGCGGCTCCGCGCCGGCTATAGGATCGGCGGCGCGAGACACGGTCACTCCGGCCTCGACAAGCCGGTACCTGCCCGCTACTGAACGTGCATGGCTAGAGAACCGGAAGATACAATCGCAAGCCGCATCAGCCGGGTGCTCGCCGAGCGCATCGTGCGCGGCGAACTGCCTCCGGGCGCGCGCCTGCGGCAGGACCATATCGCCGAGGAGTTCCAGGCCAGCCACGTGCCGGTGCGGGAAGCCTTCCGCCGGCTGGAGGCGCAGGGGCTGGCGATCAGCGAGCCGCGCCGGGGCGTGCGCGTTGCCTCCTTCGATCTCGCCGAAGTGCGCGAAGTCGCCGAGATGCGCGCCGCCCTCGAAGTGCTGGCGCTGAAACATGCCGTCCGGCACATGACCCCCGCCATTCTCGATGCCGCCGAGGCGGCGGCGCGCGAGGGCGATGCCGCGGCCGACGTCCATGCCTGGGAGGAGGCCAACCGCCGCTTCCATCGGCTGATCCTTTCCCCATGCGTCATGCCGCGCCTGCTTGCCGCCATCGATGATCTGCATGCGGCCAGCGCCCGTTTTCTCTTTTCCGCCTGGCGTTCCGGCTGGGAAAAACGGACGGATCACGACCATCGGGCCATCCTCGCCGCCCTTCGCCAGGGCAAGGCCGAAGAGGCCGCCGCCATTCTGCAGAAACATGTGCAATGGATCGGCCGCGCCCCACAATCCGCTCAAAAGAGTGGTAGGCCCGAGGCCTTCGCCATTGTCGGCTGACTTTTCCTGAAAATTATAGATAATTTCAGCGGCGAAAATTCGTTGAATAATCCAGTTTTTTCATCGTGTTGTGGCGTATGTTTGCGCCACCTTGCGAGTTCCGGATGTTGAAAATGATCCGGAGTCGGCTCCGCCAGCTTGCATTTGGACGGAATCTTTCTCATAAAAATAGATGATATAAGAAATTATCTATAATTTGAAAAGGAGAGCCTATGTCCCTGTCCGATCCGTCACGCGGCCTTGCCTTCGATCTGTTGCGTCTTGCCGCGAGGCCGCTGGCGGTAAAAGCAGCCTTCGTTCTCGCCGGCACGCTGGTGCTTGCACTGGCCTCACAGATCGCCGTGCCGATGGTGCCGGTTCCCATCACCATGCAGACCTTTGCCGTGACCATGATCGGCGCGCTTTACGGCTGGCGTCTCGGTGCGCTGACCGTGCTCGCCTGGCTCGGTGAAGCCATGCTCGGTTTGCCCGTCCTTGCCAACGGCAGCGGCGGCCTGGCGCCCTTCGCCGGTCCGACCGCCGGCTATCTCGTTTCCTTCCCTGTCATCGCCGCTCTCGCCGGCTGGCTTTCCGAGCACGGCTGGACAGGAGACCGGGTGGTGGCGAGCTTCGTCGCGCATTTTTCCGCCAATCTTCTTTGCCTTGCGATCGGCGGCCTCTACCTCGCCTCTCTTCTCGGCACGGAAAAGGCGTGGGCTCTCGGCGTTGCTCCCTTCATTCTCGGCGCCGTGCTGAAATCCGCGCTCGCCGCCGCCATGCTGAAGGGCCTGCGCATCTACGCCGGCCGGACGCGGCTGAATTGACCGTCCGGCTTCGCGCCCATCATCTGCTCTGCATGCTGACCTTTGTCGGCGAAGGCTATACGCCAGCCTTCATCGCCAATTACCACCGCATCGCCGCGCGTCTTTCGGCCGGAGAGGAGATCGAAGTCGTCTCCGGCCCCGACGACATCTGCGCGCCACTTCTGCAAGATCTGTCGGCCCATTGTTTCAGTCCCGGCCCGGCACGCCGAGACGAGGCCGCGGCAGAAACCATCGGTCGCCTGCTCCGCATCACAGTCGGGCAGGGGACGCGGATTTCGCCCGATGAAAGGCTTCTGCGCCGCCTTCGCCTGCGCTTCGCCATGGAAGAGTTTAAAAGCGCCTGCGAGGGTTGCGAATGGAGCGAGTTTTGCAGCGACATCGCCGGCGGCGGATTCCGCGGCGTGCGTGTTGCGCCTAGCTAGTTTCCAGCGGGAAAAGCTTCAGGAACTGCCGGTCGCCTTCCGGCGAGAAGAGGATGGAGCGGCTTTCGGCCGCCCGCCGCGCCCATCCCTTGTCGAGGAAGCTTGCCAGCAGAGCCTTGCCGAGGCTGCCGGCAAGATGGGCCCGCCTTTCGCTCCAGTCGAGGCAGGAACGGCAGAGCGGGCGCCGCGACGATCTGAGCGCGCCGACATCGATGCCGATGCATTTGAGATCGCTTTCGCCCTTTTCAGTCAGCGCAAGGCCGTCTCCGACCGCGTCGATCGATCCGGAGGAAATGAGGCTGTCGAGCATGCGCACGCCGTAATCGCCGGCAAGATGATCGTAGCAGATGCGCGCCTTGCGCAGCGCCGGCTCCTTCGGGCCTGGGCGATGGCGCAAATGTCCCCGTCCGGCCGCAAAGCCCATCATGCTTTCGATAAGCCGCGCGGCCGCCTCGTCGGCAAGCGTGAAATACCGATGCCGCCCTTGTTTGCGCTGGGCAAGCAGCCCGCCGGCTTCGAGCTTGGCAAGATGCGTGCTCGCCGTCTGCACGGTGATGCCGCCGACGCCGGCAAGCTCGGTCGCCGTCAGCGCCCGGCCGCCGGTCAGCGCCGCCAGCATGTTGGCGCGGGCGGGATCGCCGATGAGCGCGCCGATCTGCGCAATGTCAGGACCTTCCTTCATACTTCGATCGTAACCGAAGCATGGCCGTCAGGCAATGTGCGAAAACGGGGAGGCACATTCAGGATGATCGCGGTGCGGCTGCCATACCGTAGCCAACATTCTCCCTGCCGTAACGGCGAACCCGGATATTGGCCTGCTCGGCATGTCCGACGAATCCCTCCATCAGGCACAAACGCGAACCATACTGGCCGATAAGCGCGGAAGCTTCATCCGAGGTGATGCGCTGATAGGTGCAGGTTTTCAGGAATTTGCCGACCCAGAGCCCGCCGGTATAGCGCGCCGCTTTGTCCGTCGGAAGGGTGTGGTTGGTGCCGATGACCTTGTCTCCGAACGCCACATTCGTTCGCGCGCCGAGAAACAATGCGCCGTAGTTCTTCATGTTGTTGAGGAAATAGTCCGGGTCTGCGGTCATGACCTGAACATGCTCGGAGGCGACACGATCGGCCTCGGCGACCATTTCTGCGAGTGAGTCGCAGAGGATGATTTCGCCGCAATCTTCCCAGGCCTTCGCTGCGATGTCGCGGGTCGGAAGCAGCGTGAGCAGGCGCTCGATCTCGCTGAGCGTATCCTGCGCAAGCTTCCGCGAGTTGGTGATCAGGACAGCCGGCGAGTTTGGGCCGTGCTCTGCCTGCCCCAGCAAATCGGTCGCCACCAGTTCTCCGTCCACGCTATCGTCCGCAATGACGAGCGTTTCCGTAGGACCAGCGAAGAGGTCGATGCCGACCTTGCCGAACAGGAGACGTTTGGCTTCGGCCACATAAGGATTGCCCGGGCCAGCCAGCATATCGACCGGCGCGATCGTCTCGGTGCCATAGGCCATCGCAGCAATCGCCTGTACGCCGCCCAGGCAGTAGATTTCATCAGCGCCGGCGAGCGCCTGCGCAGCAACGATCTTCTCGGCGATCTTGCCCTTGAAGGGCGGCGCACAGGTGATCACCCGATCACAGCCGGCAACTTTAGCCGTCAGGACGGTCATATGTGCCGAGGCAAGCAGCGGATATTTGCCGCCCGGCACGTAGCAGCCGACGTTCTGGATCGGAATGTTTCGATGACCGAGGACGACACCCGGAAGGGTCTCGACCTCGATGTCGAGCATGCTTTCGCGCTGCGCCTGGGCGAAGTTGCGAATCTGATCTTGCGCAAAGTCCAGATCCGCGCGCTCCTGCGCGGTGAGGCTGTTCACGCATTGATCGATTTCAGCTTGGCTAAGGCGATAGTCGTCGCGATCAAAGCCGTCGAAACGATTTGACAATTCGCGAACGGCCGCGTTCCCGCCTTTTTGCACCTGACGAAGGAGCCCGAGCACGGTCTCGGTGAGTTTCGCATCGTCCTTCGGGCCGGAGAGGGCTTTCGCCGCCTTGATTTGCTCAGCCATGGATCGCTTCCTTTATGGGTCGATTATTGTGGGATGGATTTCTTGGAAATGCTGTTGCGTCATCGCGTGCTGGCATTGACGAAGGCAGCCGTCTCCGGCCTTTCGGGTGCTCCGAATATCTGCCGGGCCGGCCCGATCTCATGGATTTTCCCTTGGTGAAAGAACGCGACACGGTTCGACACCTCTTTGGCAAAGGCCATTTCGTGCGTCACCACGATCATGGTCATGCCCTCGGCCGAAAGCATACGCATGGTGTCCAGCACCTCGCCAACCAGCTGAGGGTCAAGCGCCGATGTTACCTCGTCGAAAAGCATATAGTCGGGCGACATCGCGAGCGCGCGTGCGATCGCCATCCGCTGCTGCTGTCCACCCGACAGCTTCGAAGGATAGACGTCAAGCTTGCTGGAAAGCCCGACGTGCTCAAGCTTTTGTCTAGCGACAGCCGCAGCCTCGGCCTTGCTCTTTCCGAGGACCTTTCGGGGAGCGAGTGTCACGTTTTCGAGAACCGTCAGATGGGGAAACGCATTCCACTGCTGGAAAACGATTCCGATCTTCCGGCGCAGGTTGTTCAAGTCGGTCGACCGTCGATGGACATCGACATTGTCGACGACGATCCGGCCGGAGTTGATCGGCTCCAGTCCGTTGATACACATCAGAAGCGTCGACTTGCCGGACCCCGAACCGCCGATCAGTGAAACGACCTCACCTTTCTCGATGGTCAGCGAAACTCCCTTCAGCACTTCAAGATTGCCGAAAGACTTATGCACATTGGATATCTCAATCATTGGCCTGCCACTTTCTTTCCAGCCGCGCGCCGAGGCGGGCGATAGGGAAGCTGATTGCGAAATAGATCAGTCCCGTGATGAAGAGGAGGAACATCGGTTCCTGGATGCGGGTGATGATGCTCTGGGATGCGCGGAGCAGCTCCATGATTCCGATCCAGCTGACGAGGGCCGTATCCTTCATGACGCTGAGCGTGAGGCCGATCCAGCCGGGCAGGGATGTCCGTAGCGCAATAGGAAACACAACATAGGCAAGGTCCTGGCGCCAGGTCATGCCGAGCGAGCGAGCGGCGCGGCGGGTGGTCGTCGGAACCGCAAGCACCCCGGCCCGAACGATCTCCGTGCAATAGGCTGCCGTATAGATCGCCAGCATGACGCATGCGATGGTGAAGGGAGCCCAGCTTAGACCGATTAACGGACTTCAGCGAGTTCGCCATAACGAACTGGATCAGGAGCGGAACGGAACGGAAGATATCGAGCATGGCGCCGATCGGCGCGTTCACCCAACCGGGAGCGCTCGCGCGAGCCAAACCAAGCAGCAGGCCAGCCGACGTCCCCCCGAGCACGGCCCGAAAGGCGATCAGCAGTGTAACGCCAGCGCCCCTGAGCATATAGAGGAGGTCGAAGTGTGTGAACGCGGTGTCAAACAGGGAGGGAAAATCCATCGGTGCCTCCCCTCAGTACCGGAACAGACGCCAGGCGGCGAGCCGGGCTGAAACCGTTACGAACTTGGCTATCAGGAAATAGATGATGGCGGCGACGACATAGAATTCGAAAGTCCGATAGGTCTTCACATTATATTCCTGCGTCACGCCGTTGAGGTCGGAATCGAGGCCTACGACCACGCCGAGCGACGTCAGCAGGATGGCCCAGACCATCTGGTTGGTGATCGGGTAGAATGTCACGCGGATGAGCTGCGGGAACACGATCAAGCGAAACGCCTGCGTCGGTCCCATGCCGAGTGATCGGGCGGCTCGGGTCTGGGTGGGCGCAATAGCGCGCAGGCCGCCCCGAAAGGTCTCTGCGAGATAGCCGGCATTGTTGAACGCGATCCCGGCAAGCAAGGCGGCCATGCTGCCGAGATGGATGCCCAGCGAACCGAGACCAAAGAAAAACATATAGATTTGGAACAGCGCCGGCGTATTGCGGGCCAGTTCGATCCATGTGGTGGCGATTGCACGAAGGCTCTTATGCTTCGATCCACCCGCCAGAGCGAGAAGCACGGCGAAGAAAATGCCGATCACCATCGAGGTAATCGCGATCTCCAGTGTGACCAGCGCACCATAGAGCATGTCGGGCAGCGCGCGTTGCACTGCAGACCAGTGAAATTTGTAGGTCATGTACGGGTGCTCTCGGATAGACCGAAGCCGACGGCACTTTCAGCGGCGCCGGCTTCGGAACGGGGATCCATCAGCGATAGACGTTCGGCACCGACAGCGAGGCCGCCTTGCCACCGATCCACTTCGCATACAATTCGTCGTAGCGCCCGGTGCGAACCTGCTGGTTGATGAACAGGTTGAGGTAGTTGAGAAGGCCCTGCTCGCCACGCAGCGCCATAAGGCCGACATAGTCGATGACATAGGGGGCATCACCGACGACCTCGAACTCCGGGTATTGCTTGACGGCAGCCGCTGCGAGCGTCGACGGCAGGATCGTGGCCTGAATCTGGCCCTGCTTCATGGCAAGATAGGTGTCGGCCTGGGACTGGAAGCCCTTGTACTCGCCGCCAGCATTCCACTTTTCGACGTCAGCCTTCAGCGTAAGGCCTTCAGCAGAACCGGCCGGTGTCCCGACAACCTTGCCCTTCAGCTCGTCGTAGGTCTTGATGCCGGCATCCGTGCGCGCCAGGATCACCGAGGTAAAGGCGAAGTAGGGAATGGTGAAGCCGATCGTCTTCGCCCGTTCGAGCGTATCGGAGGCGGACGCTACGGCGATATCGGCGCGTCCCGAAAGCAGCGCGGGGATACGGTCGCCGAGCGGCGTTTCGACGATTTCCGGCTCGACGCCGAGGGCCTTGGCGAGATCATTGCAGGTTTCGACGTCGAAACCCGCCGGCTCCTGCTTTTCGTCGCGGAAGCCCATCGGCGCGAAGTCGAGCATGACGGCGCAACGCAGCTTGCCGGAGGCGATGATATCGTCGAGGCTGTCCGCATAAGCTGCGGTCGAAGAAAGACCGAGTGCGAGCAGCGATGTGAGAAGAAGTGCGTTTTTCATCGTAGTTCCCCAATTGCGGCCAATTCTGTGGCCTTGGCGATTGGAATGCTCGCCTACCTCATAGTGCTTTTGCAATTTCGCGGAACCTTGATTTCTTGCGCAAACTGACGCATTGTCTGCATCAGTTTGCGCAGAGGAGGGCGGCGTGGAGTTCAAGCAGCGAGACGCCAACATCTTTGCCGCCAATCTTCGCACCCTTTGCGAGCAGCACGGGTCGATCTCGGCCATCTGCCGCAAGATCCAGATGAACCGTCAGCAGTTCAACAAGTACCTGTCGGGCACCCATATTCCCTCGGACGCCAACCTGCGGTTAATCGCCAATCATTTCGGGCTGAGCACATCAATCCTGTTTTCGAATCCCGAGGAACTGCGCACCCTCGTCGACGGCAATTTCTTCCATGCGATGATGACGGCCAAGCAGATGCAGAAGATGCCCGGATTCCTGTCGGAAATGGTGGTCGGCACGACGGCCTATGAGCCGGAGCTCGTGGGCGTCTATGACCGCTATCAATACTCGTCGATCTACAAGGGCTCTATCCTCAAATCCGTCTTCTGCATCTACCGCAACGGCGAATTCCTGCAGCACTATTATGTCGAGCGGTTTCCCAGCTATGAGGAGCCGGGAAAAGCCGAATATATCTTCAAATATCATGGCTTATGCTTTGCGATGGAGGACCGCTTCTTCACCATCGACGTCGAGGCCATCCAGCGGAACGAAATGACCTCCGGCGTGTTCGCCGCCGTCAAGAGGAATACGAAAAAGTTCATGTTCGGCATTGCAAGCGGCATTGCCGCAACCCAGTTCCGGCAGCCCTACGCCACGAAGGTCGTGCTCCACTATCGTGGTCCAGGACTGATCAGACGCGAACACCTGGCGGGCGGCACGGTGCTCGAGGCAAATTCTCCGCAGATACCACGCGAGGTGCTCCAATACCTCGGCGATGACGGGGACATGATCTATTCCCGGTGAGCCATCAGCCAAACCTTCTGCCTTGGCGACGCGGCCATGAGCAGTTGCTGCGTCATTGTGCGTCATTTTCTTCGCCACCGCCAAATTGATCCGGCGATCGCGGGCTTTCAATCTCGCCTGCAGAGTTTTTGCGGAGGAGGACGCAGCAAATGGTCAACTCGATCCAATCGCCACGCATTGAAAGGGACCCTCTCGGTCAGATCGAATTGCCGGCCCTGGCCTATTACGGTCCGCAGACCGGACGTGGCATCGCCAATTTTCCGATCTCGGGCATTTCGATCAGTCACTTTCCGAACCTCATCCGGGCTTTGGCATGGGTGAAGAAGGCGGCAGCGCGCGCCAACGCGACACTTGGCGATCTGGACCCAGCCAAGGCGGAAGCCATTTGCGCCGCCTGTGATGACGTTGCGTCAGGAGCCTACGATGCTGAGTTCCCGCTGGACGTCTTTCAGGGGGGAGCCGGCACCTCGACAAACATGAACGCCAACGAGGTCATCGCCAACCGCGCCCTCGAAATCCTCGGTCTGCCGCGCGGGTGCTATGACATCATTCACCCGAACAACGACGTGAATCTGGCACAGTCGACCAACGACGTGTATCCGACTTCCATCCGGCTCGCGATCCTCCTGTCTTACGGCGGTCTGGTGCAGGGTCTCGGGCGGCTTGCGGCGGAGTTCGAGGCCAAGGGTGAGAGTTTTGCCGATGTCGTCAAACTCGGCCGCACGCAGTTGCAGGACGCGGTTCCGATGACGCTTGGGCAGGAGTTCCAGGCATTCGCTGCTACACTTCGAGAAGATGTCGCGCGGATTGCGGAGATCGCCTGCCTTTTTAACGAGATCAACCTTGGCGGAACGGCAATCGGAACAGGCATCAACACCAACCCCGCCTACCAAGGTCTCGTAGTCGCCGAGCTACGAAAGATCAGCGGCCTCCATCTTTGCGCCGCTGGAAACCTCATCGAAGCGTGTTGGGATACCGGCGCTTTCGTTCTCTTCTCCGGCATGCTGAAACGTACCGCCACCAAACTGTCTAAAATTTGCAATGACCTTCGTCTGCTTTCCAGCGGTCCGCGGGGCGGTTTCAACGAAATCAATCTGCCGCCTTTGCAGCCCGGCTCCTCGATTATGCCAGGCAAAGTCAACCCTGTCGTCCCCGAAGTCGTCAACCAGGTCGCCTTCCAGATTATCGGCTACGATCTGACGATCACTCTCGCTTCGGAAGCAGGGCAGCTCCAGCTGAATGTCATGGAGCCGGTCATTGCCTATAATATTCTGCATTCCCTGGAATTGCTGACCAACGCCATTGAGACGTTGCGAACGAAATGTGTCGTTGGCATCACGGCCAATTCAGACGCATGTCTAGGGCATCTGGAAGCAAGCACGGCAGTTGCCACAGCGCTAACCCCGTTCATCGGCTATGAGCGCGCTGCCGAGCTGGCGCTAGAGGTGCTTGCGAGCGGCAAGACAATCCGCGAGGTTCTTGAATTACAACCAGACCTTTCCCCGAATGTTCTGTCTCGAGTGACGGACCCCGCGCTTCTGACCCGTCCGCTGCAGCAGCATATAACCGCGGCGGGAACGTCGAACTCGTTTGACAAGCTTGTTTGAGTGCCCTCAGACCGCTGCATCCTTATTCGGGCCTGCCAAAATTCTCGGCTGACGGCATGTTGAGCACCTGCGCAATCTCCGGACCTTCTTTCATACTTCGATCGCAACCGAAGCATCGCGGTCGGGCAATGTGCGAAAAGGAGCAAAAGGAGAAAACGATGATCACCTGCTTCATCCGCTACCAGATCGACCCCTTCAAGAAAGAGGCTTTTGCCGAATATGCCCGCAAATGGGGCCAGGCGATCCCGAAAAACGGCGCCGACCTGATCGGTTATTTCGGCCCGCATGAGGGATCGGCGACGACGGCCTACGGCGTCTACAACATCGAAAGCCTCGCCGCCTACGAAGCCTATCGCGCCAGACTGGCCGCCGACCCGCTCGGCCGCGACAATTACGAATTCGCCAGGCGCGAGCGTTTCATCCTCGAGGAGGACCGCATCTTCCTCAAAAACGTCTCCGCTCCTCACGCCAGGCTGGTGCTGCCATGATCGCCGTCATCTTCGAAGTCGTGCCCTATATGGGCGAACGCCACAAATATCTCGATCTCGCCGGCCAGTTGCGATCCGAGCTCGAAAAGATCGACGGCTTCATCTCGATCGAGCGTTTCGAGAGCTTGACGAACCGCGGCAAACTGCTTTCGCTCTCCTTCTTCCGCGACGAGGAGGCCGTCCGAAACTGGCGCAATCGCGAAGCCCACCGGGCGGCTCAGCAGGCCGGCCGCGGCGGCATCTTCGCCGATTACCGCCTGCGCATCGCCAGCGTCCTGCGCGATTACGGCATGTTCGAACGCGACGAGGCGCCGGCGGATAGCCGTAGCGTTCACGATGCCGCCTGATGGGGAATGTCTTCCGCTCGGCTGCGGAATTAATTCCCGAATTCGGCCACCCCTTCAGGCTTTGGTAACTAAGTTGCGTAACCATAACGGAGAGTTAAGCGTAAAGCGTATGAGTGAGTATCAGAATGGCATCAGTTTTTCCGCTTGCCGACCTCAAGGCCTCCGTCAAGCCGGGTTCCCGGTCGGAGTCCTGGATCGACACGATCATCAAGGGCGATTGCGTCAGCGCCCTTGAAGCCTTGCCCAGCCACTCCGTCGATGTAATCTTCGCCGACCCGCCGTATAATCTTCAGCTCGGCGGATCGCTGCATCGTCCCGATCAGTCGCTGGTCGATGCCGTCGATGACGAATGGGATCAGTTCGCTTCCTTCGAGGCCTATGACGCCTTCACCCGCGCCTGGCTGCTCGCCTGCCGCCGCGTCTTGAAGCCGACGGGCTCGATCTGGGTAATCGGCTCCTACCACAATATTTTCCGTGTCGGCGCGACGCTGCAGGATCTGAACTTCTGGATCCTCAACGACATCATCTGGCGCAAGACCAATCCGATGCCGAATTTCAAGGGCCGCCGCTTCCAGAACGCTCATGAGACGATGATCTGGGCAAGCCCCAACGCCAAGGCCAAAGGCTACACCTTCAATTACGATGCGATGAAGGCCGCCAATGACGATGTGCAGATGCGCTCCGACTGGCTGTTCCCGATCTGCAACGGCAATGAACGGCTGAAGGGCGAAGACGGCAAGAAGGTGCATCCGACCCAGAAGCCGGAAGCGCTGCTTGCCCGCGTCATCATGGCCTCGACCAAACCTGGCGATATCGTGCTCGATCCTTTCTTCGGCTCGGGAACGACGGGCGCCGTCGCCAAGCGCCTCGGCCGTCACTTCGTCGGCATCGAGCGCGAGCAGGATTATATCGATGCGGCATCCGCCCGCATCGCCGCCGTCGAGCCGCTCGGCAAGGCGGAACTCACCGTCATGACCGGCAAGAAGGCCGAGGTGCGCGTCGCCTTCAACGTGCTGGTCGAAAGTGGCCTCATCAAGCCCGGCCAGGTGCTGATCGACGCCAAGCGCCGCTATAGCGCGATCGTGCGCGCCGACGGCACGGTGGCTTCAGGCGGCGAGGCCGGCTCCATTCATCGTCTCGGCGCCAAGGTGCAGGGTCTCGATGCATGCAACGGGTGGACCTTCTGGCATTTCGAAGACGGGCAGTCCCTGCGCCCGATCGACGATCTCAGGTCCGTCATCCGCAGTGATCTGGCAAAGGTGGAGTGAGCAGCACCTTCGCGGGATCGAAATACCTTCTTCCGGTTTCCTCCAGTTGCGGAAGAAGGCCAAGGCGCCCGGGGCTCGAACCCCGGGCGTCTTCTATTTTAGAAGTCCTTGTAGTCGGTGACGTCGACGCGGATGATGCGGCCTTCTGTGTTGAAGGTGATCGTCTCCTCGCCCTCGCGGATCAGCGGCCTTCCCGTCTTGCCGTGCGTGGCGCGCAGCGACCAGACGGCCCGGCCGGACAGCGGCGTCAGCGTCTCGACCAGCGAGTTCTCCGCCGTCTGATCGGGATAGTCGTCGAAATATTTCCGGAAGGCGGCCATGATCTCGCCCCGCCCGGCAAGGCTGCCGACGCCGTTTGAGACATAGGTGGCGTCCTCGGCGAAATAGGCCTCGATAACAGGGAAATCCAGCGCGTTGATCGCGGCGTGGAAGCGTTCGATTTCTTCGGCCGGGTCGAAAGCCATGGCTCTCAGACCTTCAATCCGTAGGCGGCAAGATCGCTGCGCAGCTTCTCGGCGCCGGAAAACAGCACGGCGTTCCAGCCGAAGGCCTTGGCGCCTTCGACATTGGCAGGCGCGTCGTCGATGAAGATCGTTGCCTTGGGGGCGAGGCCGAAGCTTTTCGTATGTGTCTCGTAGATCGCGATATCCGGCTTGATCAGGCCGACATCGCCGGAAACGGTGACGCCGCGCGGTTTGGTCAGAAAAGGGAAACGCTGCTGCGCCTCGCGGAAAGTGTCGGAGGCGAAGTTGGTCAGCATCGTCACGTCGCGGCCTTCGGCGATCAGCCCTTCCATGATCGCGACGCTGTCCTCATAGGCGTGCGGCACCATCTCGTGCCAATATTTGCGGAAGGCGCGAATATGCTCTTCACGTGCCGGGTGCTGGGCAATCAGCAGCGCTTCGGCCTCTTGCCATGTGCGGCCGCGGTCCTGCTCGATGTTCCAGTCATGGGTGCAGATATTGGCGAAGAACCAGTTGCGCTCGGTCTCATCAGGGATGAGGCGGGAGAAGGGAAGATGCGGATCGTAATGAATAAGAACTTTGCCGATGTCGAAAACGATATGTTTTATCTCAGTAGTCATGGTCATCCCTTGGATGTTTTGAACGCGAGAGGAATAGCCACTGCGATCGCTTTTTTCATGACGGTCGGCAAGGCCTGCGCTTCAAGATTTGTGACCGGCTCCCACCATCCGTCATTCGTGTCGACCGTGGCGGCGATGGCCGTGCGGTAGATCGAAAGCCTGAGTTCGAAATGCGTGAAGACATGGATGACGGTGCCGCAGGCATGCCATGCCGCATCGAAGGGGGCGGCTTCCGCCGAGGTCTCGCCATCGATGCGCGCCGTCCAGGCCGTCGTCGGCACCTCGGTCATGCCGCCGAGCAGACCGCTGTCGCCTCGCCGTCGCAACAGGATTTCTCCATCGGCGGTCACCGCGATAAAGGCCGCGCCCTGACGGACCGGTTTCTCCTTTTTCGCCGCTTTGACAGGAAAAAGCTCGGGATCGGAAAACTTCAGCGCCTCGCAGGCCCCTCTGAACGGACAGAGCGAACAGGCCGGCCGCTTCGGGGTGCAGATCGTCGCGCCGAGATCCATCATCGCCTGGGCAAAATCGCCGGGCCGCGCCGCAGGCGTCAGCAGCACCACCTTTTCCTTCATCACGGGCTTTGCGGCCGGCAGCGGGGTTTCGATCGCGTAAAGCCTGGAGATCACCCGCTCGACATTGCCGTCCATCACAGCGGCCTGCCGGTTAAAGGCGATGGCCGCGACGGCGGCGGCCGTATAATCGCCGATGCCGGGCAGCGACTTGAGTCCTGCTTCCGTGTCGGGAAAGATGCCGCCATATTCCCTAGCCACCGCTTCGGCGCATTTCTTCAGGTTGCGGGCGCGTGCATAATAGCCGAGCCCCGCCCAGGCGGCCATCACTTCGTCGTTTGCGGCCGCGGCGAGGCTGGTCACCGCGGGCCAACGCTGCAGAAACTTGGCGAAATAGGGTTTGACCGCCTGCACCGTCGTTTGCTGCAGCATCACCTCGGAAAGCCAGATGTGATAGGGATCGGGCTTGACGCCGCGCGCCGCCATGCCCGGTGAGACACGCCAGGGCAGGTCGCGATGGTGCCGGTCGTACCAGTCGAGGAGGGGTTTTGCCGAAGGCGTGTCGAGGGTCGTGATCGTCATGATTTGCCGCGATAGGGGGAAGGCCCTATACTTGGCGAAGCAAGGTCGCGCGATCAAGTCGGCCCCGCCAAATCGCGCCGCCGCTTAAGGGTTTCGATGAGTTATCCACGCAAAGATGTGAAGCAGATTTCCGAGCTGGCGAACGGGCTGATCGATCCTGTCCTGGCGCGCCGGGCCGGCATCAACACGGCTCTGCTCGGCTCCTGGAGCGAAATCGCCGGCGAGGATTTCGCCGATTGCACCCGGCCGGAAAAGATCGCCTGGGCGCGCGGCGGCGGCGATGACGGCAGCTTTCGCCCCGGCGTGCTGACGATCGCCTGCGAAGGTGCGCGCGCGCTTTTCCTCACCCATGCCCAGGGCGAACTCATCCAGCGCATCAACAGCTTCTTCGGCTTCGCCGCCGTCCATCAGATCCGCATCGTCCAGAAGCCGGTCTCTCAAGCCGTCCGCCGCTCCCGCACGCCACCGCCGCTGAAGGGCGAAGCCGCCCGCAAGCTCGAAGGCATGATGGAAGGCATCGAGGGCGACAAGCTGCGCCAGGCGATCCAGCGATTGGGCACGGCGGTGATGGGCAAGCGGGGTGGGCGTTGACGGGCAAGGTGCCTGAGTTGTCCGGACAACCGTAAAGCGGATGTAGATTCTGTTCCTGTCGAATGCTATATTTGTATAGCAGACAGGAGAACGAACATGCTGGCCTTGCGATTGCCGCCGGATATCGAAGCACGGCTCGATGAGCTCGCCAGGCGCACGGGTCGCAGCAAGAGCTTCTATGCGCGTCAAGCCATTGTCGAACATCTCGATGATCTCGAAGATATTTATCTTGTCGAAAAGCGCCTCGAAGAGCTTCGACGGGGCGAGAGTGATACCGTGTCACTGGCCGAGCTGATGACGCGTCATGGCATGGAGAATTGAGTTTCACCGGGCCGCAGAGCGTGAGCTTGAGAAGCTCGGACATGAGGCGGCTCGCCGAATACTCCGATTTCTCAATGACCGCGTCGCAAGGCTGGACGACCCACGATCCATTGGAGAGGCGCTTAAAGGGTCCGAACTCGGGGATTTCTGGAAGTATCGCGTAGGGGACTATCGCGTGATCGCAAGCATCGATGATGGGGCCGTGCGAATCCTCATCGTGCGTATCGGCAACCGCCGCGATGTCTATCGGTAATCAACAAGCCGATCGATCGCAATTTTGTCTGGCGGTCCCATCACGGTCACAATTCTTTGAAGGAAGTTGCTGATCCGTGGCTTGTGAGCGGCCGTCAGCCGTTATATCGCACAGTCACGCCGTCACTCTCGTACCTATGGGGAACCCATGCAGATGTCCGAAATGCAACTGACGAAACGCCGCCTCCTGGGTGGCATCGCCATCGCCGCAGCTGCCGTAACGCTTGTCGCCTGCAACGACAGCAATGACGCTGCCGATGCTTCGTCCTCCGGCAAGACCATGGCCGACGGCACCAATGTCGACACCATTCAGACGGCTGCTACGTCCGGGACGGAAATGCCGCAGTCCGACGGCGACGTCGATATGGCCGAAGTGCTAAAGCCCGGCGCCTTGCCTGAGATGGCGCTGGGGAAGGCCGATGCCCCGGTCAAGATCGTCGAATATATGTCGATGACTTGCCCGCACTGCGCGCATTTCCACAACACGACTTTTGACACCATCAAGCAGAAATACGTCGACAGCGGCAAGGTGCAGTTCATCATCCGCGAATTCCCCTTCGACCCGCGCGCCGCCGCCGCCTTCATGCTTGCCCGCTGCAACGCTTCAAATCCGGAGCAGTTGAGCACGCCTGAGCAGTATTTCCCGATGGTATCAATGCTGTTCAAGCAGCAGCAGGTCTGGGCCGCCGCCGATGACGGCCGCGCCGCGCTGCTACAGATGTCGAAGCTTGCCGGATTTACTGAGGATAGCTTTACGAAATGCTTGACGAACCAGAAGCTTCTGGATGAAGTGAACGCCACGCGGGAAAGAGGTTCCAAGGACTTCGGCGTCAACGCCACGCCGACTTTCCTGATCAATGGCAAGCGCTATTCTGGAGACATGCCGGTTGACACCATGTCGGCGCTCATCGACAGCCTGCTCTGAACCGCACCGTTTGACGACGACGGGCGACGGCGAAAGCCGTGCGCCCTTTTTTTTGTCGCTGCGTGGGAAGCACCCCCCTCTGTCCTGCCGGACATCTCCCCCACAAGGGGGGAGATCGGCAGGGGGAAACGTCCCATCCTCAATATCTGACCCTTTCAAGGCTGCTCTGGACGTGCGGCCCGTTGTTTGGGGAAACCCTAGCCTCCTGCCGATCTCCCCCCTTGTGGGGGAGATGCCCGGCAGGGCAGAGGGGGGTGCCATCCCCACCCTCCGCGCCGGAGCTTCTGCATGAAGTTCAACAGGCTGCGCCTTGTCGGCTTCAAATCCTTCGTCGAGCCGACGGAATTCATCATCGAACGGGGGCTGACCGGCGTCGTCGGCCCGAACGGCTGCGGCAAGTCGAACCTCGTCGAGGCGCTGCGCTGGGTGATGGGGGAAAACTCCTACAAGAACATGCGCGCCTCCGGCATGGATGACGTGATCTTCTCCGGTTCCGGCAATCGCCCGGCCCGCAACACCGCCGAAGTGGCGCTCTATCTCGACAATTCCGAGCGCACGGCGCCTGCCGCCTTCAACGATAGCGACGAGATTCAGGTTGCCCGCCGCATCGAGCGTGAACAGGGTTCGCTCTATCGCATCAACGGCAAGGAAAGCCGCGCCAAGGACGTGCAGCTGCTCTTTGCCGACGCCTCCACCGGGGCGCGATCGCCCTCGATGGTCGGGCAGGGGCGCATCGGCGAGCTGATCCAGGCAAAGCCGCAGGCCCGCCGCCAGCTGCTTGAAGAGGCGGCCGGCATATCAGGCCTGCATTCGCGCCGCCACGAGGCCGAACTTCGTCTGCGCGCCGCCGAAAGCAATCTCGAACGTCTCGACGACGTCACTTCGCAGCTCGAAAGCCAGATCGAGAGCCTGAAGCGCCAGGCCCGCCAGGCGAACCGCTTCAAGACGCTGTCCGCCGATATCCGCGCCCGCGAGGCGATGCTTCTGCACATCCGCTGGGTACAGGCCAAGGAGGCCGAGGCCGAGGCCGACAGCGCGCTGAACCAGGCGACATCAGTCGTCGCCGAAAAGGCACAGGTCCAGATGGAAGCGGCGAAGCAGCAGGGCATCGCCAGCCTCAAGTTGCCGGAACTGCGCGACGGGGAAGCCCGTGCCGCCGCCGCGCTGCAGCGGCTGCAGATCGCTAGAAGCCAGCTGGAGGAAGATGCCGGCCGCATCCTGCGCCGCCGCGACGAACTCACGCGCCGGCTCGCCCAGCTTGCGGAGGATATCAGACGCGAGGAACGGCTGGTGGCCGACAATGCCATCATCCTCGCCAGGCTTGATGCGGAAGAGGCAGAAATCTTGGAGATCCTCGCCGATTCAGGCCGCTATGCCGACGAAACCCGCGAGGCCTTCGAGGGAGCGGCCGCAAAGCTGGCGGACAGCGAGCGCATCTTCACCGCGCTGACGGCCGAGCGCGCCGAGGCCGCCGCCGGCCGCAATCAGTTGGAGCGCGCCATCCGCGATCTTGCTGACCGCCGGATGCGTCTTGAACGCCAGATGGACGAGGCGAACCAGGAACTGTCGGCCATCGGCGAGAAGATTGCCGGCCTGCCTGATCCCGAGGAGAAGCGCGCAATGGTGGAGGCCGGCGAAATCGCCGTCGCCGACGCCGAAGCTGCGGTCCAGACGGTCGAACAGGCGCTTGCCGCTGCCCGCCAGACGGAGGCACTGTCGCGCGCGCCGGTCGAGCAGGCCCGTTCGGCGCTGAATGCGCTGGAAACCGAGGCCCGCACCATTTCCCGCATGCTGGCCGCCGGGGCGGCGGCGGGCAGATTTCCGCCCGTTGCCGAAGAGCTGAAGGTCGATCGCGGCTTCGAAACCGCGCTGGGCGCCGCCCTTGGCGACGATCTGGAATCGCCGCTTGATGCCGAGGCGCCGGCCCATTGGTCCGGAAACGGCGATGGCGCCGCCGATCCGGCGCTTCCGTCAGGTGTTACGCCACTGCTCGACCACGTTCGTGCGCCGTCCGCGCTGACCCGCCGTCTGCGTCAGATCGGCCTTGTCGCGAAGGGTGATGCGGGTTCGCTGATGGCGACGCTGAAGCCCGGCCAGCGGCTGGTGACGAAAGAGGGCGCTGTCTACCGCTGGGACGGACATGTCACGGGTGCCGATGCCCCGAGTGCTGCGGCGCTGCGCCTTGCCCAGAAAAACCGTCTGGCAGAGCTTGAGGGCGAGGCGGCGTTTGCCCGCGATATCCTTGCTGAAGCCGAGGAGCGGCAGGCGGCCGCCGCCGAGGCGATCCGTGGGGAGGAGCGCAGACTGGCCGAAGCGCGCGACATGGGCCGTCTGTCGGCGCGTCATCTTGGCGAAGCGCGTGAAGCGCTCGCGGCTGCCGAGCGTGCCTCCGGCGACCTCATCCGTCGTCGCGACGTTGTCAGCGAGGCCGCCAGCCAACTCCGCGCGCAGCTGGAGGAGATCGCCGTCCAGGAGGAGAATGCCCGCATCGAGCTGGAGGATGCGCCCGATCTGACCGAGATCGATGAGCGGCTGCGTTTCCAGCAGGCCGAGGTTGCGACCGATCGCGGTGCGCTCGCCGAAAGCCGCGCCCGCCACGAAAGTCTCGCCAGAGAAAACGAGGCCCGCCAGCGCCGCATCGTCGCGATCGGCCAGGAGCGCGAGACCTGGCGCCAGCGCGCGGCAAGCGGCGAAGATCATGTCGCCACGCTCCGCGAGCGCGAGGAAGAGGCACGCGAAGAAGCTGCCGAGCTCGAAATGGCGCCGGATGAATTCGATGACAAACGCCGCGCCCTGCTCAGCGAATTGCAGAAAGCGGAGGAAGCACGGCGAAACGCCGGCGATCTCCTGGCCGAGGCCGAACGCATCCAGCGCGAAGCCGACCACAAGGCGGCAACCGCGCTCTCCGAGCTCGCCGAATGCCGAGAACGCCGCGGCCGCGCCGAGGAGCGCCTTGTCTCTGCCCGCGAGAAGCGGCAGGAGAGCGAAAGCCGCATCCGCGAGGTCCTCAACGTGCCCCCGCACGAGGCGCTGCGTCTGACCGGACGTCCGGCCATGCAGGCTCTCCCCGACCCGCGTGAAGTCGAGCGCGAGCTCGAACGCCTGAGGATGGAGCGCGAACGCCTCGGCGCCGTCAATCTGCGCGCCGACGAGGAGCAGAAGGAGTTGAGCGAGAAGCTCGAAACGCTGGTCAGGGAACGCGACGATGTCATCGATGCGATCCGCAAGCTGCGCGGCGCCATCCAGAGCCTCAACCGCGAGGGCCGCGAGCGCCTGATCGCCGCCTTCGACATTGTCAACGCCCAGTTCCAGCGATTGTTTACTCATCTTTTCGGCGGCGGCACGGCCGAACTGCAGCTGATCGAATCGGACGATCCGCTCGAAGCCGGCCTGGAAATCCTGGCGCGTCCGCCGGGCAAGAAGCCGCAGACCATGACGCTGCTCTCCGGCGGCGAGCAGGCGCTGACGGCCATGGCGCTGATCTTCGCGGTCTTTCTCACCAATCCGGCGCCGATCTGCGTGCTCGACGAGGTGGATGCGCCGCTCGACGACCACAATGTGGAACGCTATTGCAATCTGATGGACGAGATGGCCGCTTCCACCGAAACGCGCTTCGTCATCATCACCCACAATCCCATCACCATGGCCCGCATGAACCGCCTCTTCGGTGTCACCATGGCCGAGCAGGGCGTTTCCCAGCTGGTCTCCGTCGACCTGCAGACGGCTGAGCGGTTGCGCGAGATCGCCTAGAGCGATCTCAAGGAAGCGCACCGTGGTTTTCTGCGTCCGGGTTTGGATGAAGCGCGGGAGCAATTCCAGCGAGGTTGCCGAGCGGCTTTGCGTCCAAAAATTGCGAAAAATCAAAAGATTGGCATTAAACACCAAAAAAGGTCGGCTCTTAGGCGGCCTGTACCCCATTTGGGTGATGCTCTTTGCAATGACTTGCATTAGAAGTTGTTTCAACGCAACCTGATATTTTGCTGGAAGGCAGGCAGTCAAGGTTGCGCATATCGGATTTGCGAAGCGGTTTCCGGTAGAGGGCAAAACCGGATGCCGTGAGCAATTCCCCGAAGCGTGAGGCGGCTCCCGGGAATTGCGTAAGACTAAGATCAGAGCGATTCTTAGGAACCGCTCCTGGGTTGAGGGACCCCCCGTCCGGTTTTCCTGGCCGGACGGAAACAAGGCTTTGCGGGACATGTTGCAGTCCCGCAAAGCTTTTTTTATGCGCCGAAATGTTTCAATCGGTTCGACGGCCCGCGGCGCTAACATTTATTGTGCGTCGCAACATTTTGCCGCATTTGTCGATTTTCATTTCAACACCAAGGGATTAAGCTAATCCCGGTTTGGTGTTGGGGGGAAGATGACCAAGTGGGTCTATACGTTCGGCGACGGGCAGGCAGAGGGCCGGGCGCGCGACCAGGAGATTCTTGGCGGCAAAGGCGCCAATCTCGCGGAAATGTGCCGCCTCGGGCTTCCGGTGCCGCCGGGACTGACGATCGTCAGTGACGCCTGCAACACCTATTACAAGAACGGCCGCCACATCGAGGAAGGGCTGCAGGCTGAGGTGCGTGCGGGCATTTCTGCCATAGAAGCAATCACCGGCCGCCACTTCGGCTCCGTCAGCCAACCGCTGCTCTTATCGGTGCGCTCCGGCGCGCGCGTCTCCATGCCTGGTATGATGGACACGGTCCTCAATCTCGGCCTCAACGACGAGACGGTACAGGCGCTCGGCCATGATGCAGGCGATGCCCGTTTCGCCTGGGACAGCTATCGTCGCTTCATCCAGATGTATGCCGATGTGGTCATGGGCCTCGGCAACGATGCCTTCGAGGAGATACTGGAAGACGAGAAGGCCAAGCTCGGCTACGAGTTCGATACGGAACTCAGCGCCTCGGAATGGCAGCATATCGTCTCGCTCTACAAAAAGCTGATCGAGGAGGAACTGGAGCAGGAGTTTCCGCAGGATCCGGAAGTCCAGCTCTGGGGTGCCGTCGGCGCGGTCTTTTCCAGCTGGATGAGCGCGCGCGCCGTCACCTATCGCCAACTCCACAATATTCCGGAAGGCTGGGGCACGGCCGTCAACATCCAGGCCATGGTCTTCGGCAATCTCGGCAATTCCTCGGCGACCGGCGTCGCCTTCACCCGCAACCCCTCGACCGGCGAAAAGGCGCTTTACGGCGAATTCCTCGTCAACGCCCAGGGCGAGGATGTCGTCGCCGGCATTCGCACGCCGCAGAGCATCACCGAGGAGGGGCGTCTTTCCTCCGGCTCCGACAAGCCCTCGATGGAAAAGCTGATGCCGGAGGCCTTCCACGAGCTGAGCCGCATCTGCAGCGAACTCGAGATCCATTACCGCGACATGCAGGATATCGAATTCACCATCGAGCGCGGCCGGCTGTGGATGCTGCAGACCCGCTCGGGCAAGCGCTCGACGCGCGCGGCGATGAAGATCGCCGTCGATATGGTCGATGAGGGTGTGCTCACCGAAGAGGAGGCGGTGCTGCGCATCGAACCATCAAGCCTGGACCAGCTCTTGCATCCGACGATCGATCCGCGCGTCACCCGCCAGGTGATCGGCACCGGCCTGCCGGCCTCGCCGGGAGCGGCGACCGGCGCTATTGTCTTCACCGCCGAAGAGGCCGTGGAAGCTGAGGCCGAAGGCCGCAAGGTCATCCTGCTCCGGGTCGAGACTAGCCCCGAGGATATTCATGGCATGCATGCCGCCGAAGGTATCCTGACGACGCGCGGCGGTATGACCAGCCATGCGGCGGTCGTCGCCCGCGGCATGGGCACGCCGTGCGTCGTCGGCGCCGGCACCATGCGCATCGATCAACGCAACGAGCGCCTGCTCGGCATCGGCGTCACCCTGAAGAAGGGCGATATCATCACCATCGACGGTTCCGCCGGCCAGGTGCTGAAGGGCGAGGTGCCGATGATCCAGCCGGAGCTTTCCGGCGATTTCGGCCGCATCATGGGCTGGGCCGACCGCGCCCGGCGCATGACGGTGCGCACCAATGCCGATACGCCGGCCGATGCGCGCGCCGCCCGCTCCTTCGGCGCCGAGGGCATCGGCCTTTGCCGCACCGAACACATGTTCTTCGAGGGCGAACGCATCCACGCCATGCGCGAGATGATCCTCGCTGAAAACGAAAAGGGCAGGCGGTTGGCGCTCGACAAGCTTCTGCCGATGCAGCGCTCGGATTTCACCGGCCTCTTCACCGTCATGCACGGCCTGCCGGTGACGATCCGTCTGCTTGATCCGCCGTTGCACGAATTCCTGCCGAAGACCGACGACGAGGTGGCCGAAGTCGCCTTCGCCATGGGCATGGAGGCTCTGGCTTTGCGCCAGCGCGTCGATGCGCTTCACGAGTTCAATCCGATGCTCGGCCATCGCGGCTGCCGGCTGGCGATCTCCTATCCTGAAATCGTCGAGATGCAGGCCCGCGCCATCTTCGAGGCGGCCGTGGCCGCAGCCCATGAGACGGGTGCCGCCGTCGTGCCTGAGATCATGGTGCCGCTCGTCGGCCTGCGCTCCGAGCTCGACTACGTCAAGGCGCGCATCGACGAAATCGCCGGCGATGTGATGAACGAGGCCGGCATGAAGATCGATTACCTGGTCGGCACGATGATCGAGCTGCCGCGTGCCGCCCTTCGCGCCCATGTGATCGCCGAGGCCGCCGAATTCTTCTCCTTCGGCACCAACGACCTGACGCAGACCACTTTCGGCATCTCTCGCGACGACGCCTCGGCCTTTATCCCGACTTATCAGCGCAAGGGCATCATCGAGCACGATCCCTTCATCTCGCTCGATTTCGACGGTGTCGGCGAACTGATCAGCATCGCCGCCGAACGCGGCCGGCGCACCCGCAAGGACATGAAGCTCGGCATCTGCGGCGAACATGGCGGCGACCCGGCCTCGATCCGCTTCTGCGAGACGATCGGGCTCGATTATGTCTCTTGCTCCCCTTTCCGCGTGCCGATCGCGAGGCTCGCGGCGGCGCAGGCGGTCATATCGGAGCTGAAGGACCAGCGGGAAAATAGCAAGACGACCGGAAAGCGCCTGCGGGCGGCCGGCCTTAATGATGATGGTGCCAGCGCTCGCGGTAAATATAAGGCCCGTTGAGATCCCAAGCCATGCTCTGCATCAGTTCGGCGCTCTGCGCCCGCGATTCAGCCCGCCGGTCGAGATCGATGCGCTGCAGGCAGGTGGCAAAGCCATCCGTGCCGCGGCGAAACCCATAACCGAGGCAGCGCTGCTCATCCGCCGCCCGCCGCTCCTCCGGCGTCATCGTCTGGCAGGCGGAAAGTCCGGCGGCGAGCGTGGTTATGACGGTGACGAGAATGGGGACGCGCATCCGTGTATTCCTTGCTTTTCCCTGAGGAAATGCCATTCGGGTGCGGGCGTCAAGCGAGGAGATAGGCAGAGCCGATTGTCCTTACTTGAGGGAAGCCCTCCTCATTCCTGTGCTCGTCACAGGAATCCAGTGCGCCCAAGTCCTTGGCGCCGGAAACCCTGCTTCACCGTACAAGAGTCATTCACCGCGCGGACGCACGGTGGCTGGATTCCTGTGACGGGCACAGGAATGAGACAAGGGTGGGGGAATGCTCTCACCAAAATCACGCCGCCCCCGCCGGATCACCGATCGGCAGCAGCGCCGGATCAAGCGGCGGGTCCTGCGGGTTCTTCGTATCGCCGGGGTCCTGCGCCGGCGTCAGCGGCGGTTTTTCCTGAATGCGGTCGGGAATGCCGGGGGTCGGCGTCGGGCCGCGCGGTGTGTCGGTCGTCGGTGTCGGGATCGGATCTCTGTTCGGCATGATCGCCTCCTTTCCGGAAGGGAACGGCACCGACGGAAGATGGTTCCGCTTTCACGAACCGGCATTCCTCTGTAAGAGGGGAGCCTCTCAAGCATGGGGACGAGCATGGCCATTCGCGATCGATTTTCGAAGAAACTCAGCTGTCCGCAATGCGGCAATGCCGGCTTTGCCGAGGCCTCCGAGATCGACGACCCCAATCGCAAGCACCCGGATTTCAAGGTCGATCAGCTGCCGCGCGGCTTCGGCGTGCAGCGTCCTTCCAACCACCAGGAATCTTTCATGCTCAAATGCGAATGCGGGCGCAAGTTTCCCTTCCGTAGCCTCGCGGAAGCGGCGGCCGAGCGGCGGTAATCCAGAAGCGCGTGCGCTGTGATTTGATCCAAGCTCCCGTGCGATCCAGCCCCAAGTTTCGGAGTAACAATGCTTCGCTTTATCCTGCGCGTGATTGCCATCTTGGGACTTTCATTCAGTTCGGCCGCCGCAGCGAGTACGGATGTCATCAAGAAATTCCATGATGCCGTCCATGCGGGCAATGTCGCGACCGTAAGAACCATGCTTGCAGCCGAACCATCTCTGGCGACGTCGGTCGATGAATATCGATTCCAGCCTATCCACCTTCTCGACATGTATTTCGAACGCGAAATCCTGGAGCTTCTGCTTACGAACGGCGCCGATATCAACGCCAGGAACGACGAAGGGATCACCATTCTCCATATTGTCACCGACCCAGAGGCAGTGAATATCCTCATAGAAAAGGGGGCTGATATTGAGGCTCGCGACAATCGCGGCCGAACCCCTCTGATCGTCCAGTTAGATAACCAGCAGAATGGGCCCGATGTTGTCGCCGCTCTTCTGGAGAATGGCGCAAATCCCAATGCCAAGGACGACAGCGGCATGACAGCCCTTGATATCGCCCGGCAAACCGGCGACGCGGACCTTGTCGCCCTCATCACGGCAAGCGGGACCAGGAACTGATGCTGGAGGATCCAGCGACCGCCGGACTCTGTATCTCAGATCCGCTCCAGCAGCTCGATGAAGGCATCGGCGAAGCGCACCAGATGCGCCGTCTCTCGGTCAGGCGCCTGCATACGGATTTCCGTGCCGTTGGCGTCGAGCAGCGCCAGCACGACGCGCATCTCGCTTCCGCCGTTGGGAATGCGCAGCACCGCGATGCGCCGGCAATCCTCGATGAGGCCGCCAGCCGGAAGGTCGAACAGCAGTTCGCCGCCGGAACGCCCGGCTGCCAGGCGCACGGCCTCGCAGAAGCCAGCATCGCCGCCGGCATAACCTTCGAGCGAAAGTTCGAGCTCGACGAGCTCCATCGGCAGCATCGGTTCGGAATGGTCGATACCGCCAAGCGCAGACGCCTGCGGCCTTGCTGCTATCTCGGGTGAAATCATCCCGTCTCTCCTGTCCTGCAATCGGAGCTGAAACCGCGGCAGAATGGCCTTTTTTTGACATATCAGCAAGGGCTTATGGAATGAGCGGCGCCTTCGTCGTGGATTCCACCCGATATGCTTGAGACAACAGTTTCAATTTAGCCGAATCTTGCACTAAACAGGTTCATGGCGATTTGCGTGGTCCATGGCGCGGCGCTGACGAGCAACCGGTAAGTTTGATGGCCATCCGCTTCGACCGCCCCGTTTCCAGCGCCGCACGCGTTTCGCGGCTGCTCGGGGCATTTTCGCTGGTTCTGGCGCTGGCGGTAATGATCGCCCATCGCTTCGGCGGTCTCGCCACGCCCTATCTGGTGCTGCTTCTCATCGCCGCTGCCGGCTGCGCGCTTCTGGCCGCCCTGCTTGCCGCAATCGGGCTGCGCAGCCTCTGGATGACGGGTGCCGAAGGCGGGCTGAGTGCGTTGGCGGCGCTGATTTACGCCGCTTTTCCGCTGGCCCTCGGCGCCTCGGCCGTCGAGCGCTACATGACGCTGCCTGATATCTACGACGTTTCCACCGATCCGGTCTCCGTCCCGGACTGGCTTTCGCCGCCAAAGGCCGACCAGATCTGGCTGAAGCGAAACCCTGAGGTGATGCCGGAAGATCGTGAAAAGCAGATGGCCGCCTATCCCGAACTGACCGGCCGGCGTTACGAAGGCGCGCTCGACAGGGTGCTGGAGGCGGTGCGCAAGGTCGCCAAGCAAAGCGGCTTCACGATCACGAGAAGCAGTGGCGATACCGAGCCCGGCCGCGATCTCGAGGATAAGTCGCTCAAGCCGCAGCCGGGCGACGATGCGGTTGCCGATGCACCCGATATCGTTCCCGTGCCGACACCGCGCCCCTATGACGACGATGTCGCCAAGCTCATCCGCGGCGCCAACGGCGTAACGCTACAGGCCACCAGCCGCACGCTGATCCTCGGCCTGCGCTTCGATATCCTGATCCGCCTGCGCGAAGAGGCCGAAACCACCTTCGTCGACATCCGCGTCGCCTCCCGCTACGGCCAGCACGACCTCGGCTTCAGCGCCGCGATTGCCGATGATTATCTAAAGGCGCTCGACGCCGAACTCCTGGGGATCGCGGGTGGGTGAGCAACGGTGGCGCAAAGCGCCAGCAATCGATCCAGTGAATCGATTGCAGTTGCGAACGCCCTGAGCCTGAGCGAAGGGCCGGGATACGCCGCGGAAAACGCAACCCCTTTTTCCGGTGCCGCCAGAGGCGGCACCAATCACCCGACAACGATGCGATCAGCGTCCAAGGTCGTCCGCGGCCGCGATGATCTCCGCTGCATTCGGGAAGATGCAAAGGCTGTTCGGTCCGTCCAGCGCCTCGATTTGAGTCCAGGCGATGGTGCCGTTCGCATCGACCAGGAAGTGCCCGACGAGCTGGCTGGCGTGGTTCGCGAAGATCGCCATATCGGTTTCATCAAGCTCGAACCGGTCCTTGGCGTTGAGGACCGTATTGGCTTCCATCGGTTGAACTGGTTCGGGCAACTCGCCCGTGGGGTTGATGCGCGCCGCCTGGAACTGCGCCATCGTCGCGCTATAAGGCCATTCGGGCAGCTCGCTGCTCCCATCGGGCAGGAATTCGGCACGGGGCACGCCATAGGCCCGATGTGTATGGCAGTCGGGATCGCATAGCAGCGTGACCGGCGTCGGGCGGTGGCGGAAATACAGGCGAGCGCGTTCCACCGGTGTGTTGATAACGGCCACGGTCTCCACCCCGGAGGCGCGCAGAGTGGGCTGTATGCCGGCAAGCTGTTCGACCTGGCGCCGGCAGAATGGGCAGTGCAGCCCGCGGAAGAAGCCGATCAGGAACGGGCGGCCACTTAAGTCGGCGAAAGAGACCGTTCCGTCGAAATTGGCCGCGGCCAGCGCGAAGGCGGGCGCGGCATCTCCAGGCTGCAGCGGGTGCTTTTGGTCTCCCATGGAAAAATACCTCTCTCGCATCGTTTCAGTTTAAACGACCGAAATTCAACTATATCACTTGTCGCAAGAACCGCCGCGCGATGTTGAGATCGCCGAGGCCAGACACGCCTCGGGGAAGGAATGACGGGAAGGAATGACGGGAGGGGCGCGGTAAACGCGACATTCTAACGGCGCGCTAAAGGAGCTGTCATGGGAAGCAAGGGCGATTTTCTGACCGTGACTGAGCAGGACACCCTTGATGAATTCGGTTTCGTCAAAACCGTCTCAGGTGAGATCTATCTAAAATTTGTCAGCGGCTGCCACTTTTTGGAGTTTCCCATAGGAACGGTCTTTTCTCTCCATGTCCCGAATGATTTCTTGGAGTTTGATCGGGTTGTGAAATGTGCATTGCAGATCCGGCCTGATCTTAAAAATTCAGTCATCCATACATTTGCCGTCAGAAAGCAGGGAGGTGTGAGCGTAGCTGCAGAGAAGAGGCCGGATGATCTCTACATCTACGTTCCCGAGAAATGTGAGATCGATGTTCAGTTATTAAGCCGTGTGACGATTTCAATTCTCTCGATCGAATACACGACTGAGCCTCACCCCTTGAACAAGCTCTATGTTGGTTGACCAACCTAAAGGCCTCTCTTCTCTCCGAACGCTGGGCAAGGTCCTCACGTGGCAAGACCGGTGGCCAGCTCTGTCCTTCGAGACTTCGCCCTGTGGGCTGCGCACCTCTGGATGAGGTCGGAGAGAGCGTGTCGCCTCGTCCCCTCACTCCAAATCCAACCACCCCGTATACCGCACCACCAGCCCGGTCAGCGGCCCGCCGATCTCGACGTGAAAGTGGAATCGCCCATCGCGCTCCTCTTCATAAGTCTCCCCGCCCGGCGCCAGAAGCAGCGGCAGCGGAATCCCGCAAAACCGCCAGCCCCGCACGACCAGCCGCAGCCTCTCGCCTTCCGGCACCAAAGCGATCAGCACCCGGAACGGCCCGAAGACTTCGGCGAGCAGATGCCGGTCGCGGCCCTTGCCCTCCATCAGAATGCTGCGGAAGCTCTTATCTCCGAAGGTCCGCGTCCAGATCTCCCTGTCGCCCTCGGCGGCAAAGCGCACCGTCACCGGCACATCCTTGCCCGCCTTGGGAAAGCCGATCAGCCGCGCCACCACCCGCGCAAGCCATCCGCCGCCGCGCTCGATACGCGCCCGGCCGGAGGCGGTGCGCGCCCCGCCGGCGTGGATGGCGGCAACGGCCGGCGGCAGCCGGTCGAAGGTGATGCCGAGAATCTGCCGGTAGAGCGGCTGGGCTTCCGCCTCGCATTCCCTGCGCATGCCCGTGGTGATCGAAAAGCGCCGGAAGGCCGCCTCGAAATCTGCAAGCCGCAATTCCCCGGCCGCGGCCCGCGCGCCGGGCGCGGGCCGCTCACCGGCAAGCAGCCGGCGCACCAACACCTCGGCTGCGATCGCAGGAATGAACGGCCCGTCGTCACCCTCGGCGATCAGATGCCAGCCCGCCGTCAACCGCTTGCCGGCAGCATCTATGCCGCTCGCTTGCACGAACATGCCGCCGCGATGTTCGCCTCGCGCAAACGCATGGCTGGCGCGCTGCATCAGCCGCGAAAACGGCGCCAGCGATGGCAGGAGCCGCCAGCGGACGAGCTGCGCGAAGAGGGCGAGCACGCTCTGCAGCGGCTGCGGCTCGGTTCCCACACCGGTGAAGGTGGATTGCAGGCCGGCAAAGCGTGCCGGCAGCAGCGCCAGATCCGGCGCATCCACCAGCAGGAATTTGCGGCTGCGCAGCGGCACGGCACCCGGCGGCGCCACCGTCACCCGCATTGTATCGATCAGCCCGCGCCCGCGCGTAGCCTTCCCGTCGCGGAGCCGCGGCACATCTTTGCCGGCATAGCTGGCGATGGCGCCGACGACATTGCGGCCGATCTTCACATGCGAGGAGGGGGCAATGCCCGCCGCCACGCTCTCGATCCGGGCAAATTGCGGCGCCACGACATCGAGTGCGGCGAAGGACAGCGCCGGCAGGCTGCTGAGCCCGGAGAGCGCGAAAATGCCTTGCTTTCTGGCCTCGGCATCGAGCCCGCCAATCGCGGCGACAAATCCGGTGCTGTCGGCGAGATCGGCATAATCGATGCCAAGATTGATGCAGGCGCGCACGACCTTGTAAGGCTCGTCCCCGAAGCTCTGAAACGGCCCGGAGGCATCGATGACGAGATCGGGCTGCAGCCGCGTCAGCTGTTCGGTGAGATTGCCATCGCGATCGAAGGCCACCGCCTGCAGCCTTGCCCCGAGATTGCTGCTTCCCAGGCCCTCGGATCCATCTTTCGGGGATCTGAGATCGGCAACGAAATCATCGGCCTTTTCAAGCGAGCGCCCGGCGATCAGCAGCCTGAGGCGCGGTTCATCGCCGAGCAGCCGCGCCAGCCGGCCGCCGAAGGTGCCGTAGCCGCCGATGATCAGCAGCGAGAGCCGCTCGCCGCTCATGCGATGAAACGGCTCCGCTGCTCCGCCGTCGGCACCATGCAGCTCTGCCGGCCGGCGATCTTCAGCCGGTTGCGGGCGATGAATTCATAAAGCGTATCGGCAAGGCGGCGCGGCAACAGCCGGAAGAGTTTCACCAGCGAATAGGGAAAGCCGAGGCCGGCCACCATGCGGATCGACCCATCCGACTTGAAGAAGGCGCGGCCATTCTCGATGAGGATATTGGTTTCATAATCGCGCTCGTTCAGCCCATAATGCCGGTAGAGCGCGGCGCCGAGCGGCGACTGGGCGGCGAGGAAGCGGTAGCGCCGCTCTCTGTCGTGCTTCAGCGCGAATTTCACCCAGCCGGAGCAGAAGACGCATTCGCCATCGAAGATGATCAGCGGCTGGTCATCGGCGAAATCCGGCACATCGGCATCATCGCGATAGCTGTAAGCGGCACGCGCCATGGTAATCTCCCCATCTCACGCTTACAACAGCCGGTAGGTGGCGGCAAGAGAAGGCGGCCCATCCGCGGCGATCTCGCCGCGCTCGACGAGATCCTCGATATGGGCGAGCACGGAAAGCGCGGCCGCGCCATGGAGCTTCGGATCGGTATCGCGATAGATCGCCTTCACCATCTCGGCAATCGCGCGGTCGCCCGCCCGGATGCGCTCGAGGATCGCCCGCTCGCGCCCCAGCCGGTGGGCCTTCAGGCCCTGCAGGAAGGCGGCGGGCTGCGTCACCGGCCCGCCATGGCCGGGCAGCAGCAGGCGGTCCTGGCGCGCGATCAGCCGCTCGAGCGAAGCCATGTAATCGGCCATCGACCCATCCGGCGGCGCGACGATCGAGGTCGACCAGGCCATGACATGATCGCCTGAAAACAGGATGTCGCGGCCTTCGAGCGCGAAGGCGGCATGATTGGCCGTGTGCCCCGGTGTGGCCACCGAGGTCAGCGACCAGCCATCGCCGGATAGGGTCTGCCCGTCACTGAGCGCGATATCGGGCACGAAGGAAAGATCCGAGCTTTCGGAAAAGGGATTGATCTCGCCATCCCGAAGCGGCCGCGCCGGCCGGTGCGGCCCCTGGCCCACCGTCACCGCCCCCGTCGCCGCCTGCAGCCGGCGGGAAAGCGGCGAGTGGTCGCGATGCGTGTGGCTGACGAAGATATGCGTCACCTCACGGCCGGCGAGCGCCGCCATCAGCGCCAGATAATGCGCCTCATCCTCCGGCCCGGGATCGATGACCGCGACCGAGGAGCCGCCGACGATATAGCTATTGGTGCCGTAAAAGGTAAAAGGCCCGGGATTCTCCGCCGTGATCCGCTCGACCCCAGGCGCCACCGGCACGGCGCGCCCATAGGCCGGCTCGAAAGCAAGGTCGAATGCGGGGCTTTCCATGAAGGCGATGATCTCGCGGCCGATGACGTCGCCCATTCCTAGCACGGCCCTTGGCACTCTGCAGCGCATAAATCTGCCC
This sequence comes from Rhizobium sp. R339, assembly GCF_002211395.1. Taxonomy (NCBI): domain Bacteria; kingdom Pseudomonadati; phylum Pseudomonadota; class Alphaproteobacteria; order Hyphomicrobiales; family Rhizobiaceae; genus Rhizobium; species Rhizobium sp. R339. The sequence goes on along the minus strand of NZ_LOKV01000028.1, from coordinate 42,558 downwards.
GATGCGCAACTTAGTCATTGTGACAGACGGAGAGCTTTGCTAATCAGGCGTCGATTTGAGCCGGCGCTTAGCGCCGAAAGCTCTGGTGGGGCGTAGCCAAGCGGTAAGGCAGCGGTTTTTGGTACCGCCATCCCCTGGTTCGAATCCAGGCGCCCCAGCCACATCTAACAAGACAGATTTGCTCCGGTTTTAAACTACGAGAAGGCACCCTTGTGCTTGTTCAGCAGCGCGGCCAGTTCATCGTCACGAGGTGTTGAGGCATTACGGTCTATCTCGAATCGGACGCGATAGAGTTCGTTGAAAAGCTTGCGAATTTTGGATAGTTTCCGTTTGCCTTTCATCAAGCTGAGAACGTCAGCACCTACTGCTTTAGCCGCGGCAACGCTAAGCTTTCCATAATCTAGTTTCCCGATGGTTCCCGCCTTTCGCTCGAAATCTATCCGCCCGTTTACGTAGCTGGTGGTGGCTTCGTCTAGCTCGCCGTCCGCCACCTTATTTTTGAAGTCCGCTAGATCAAATGCCGCCACGTTTGTAGCGAACGCAGTAATGGTTTCATCGGAGCAAAAAAGCCTCAATATCGATGCCTAAAGTCACGAAAGGCTCCGCTCCTAAAGCTCTTATATCCTTTTTCCAAGTCTCGATTTCGTCCGGAAAAAGATAATCTCGATCCCTATGGATGATGACAACCGCATTTGAGATCTCTTTGATCTGACGAATCAGCGGCTTGAGAAGGTGAATCGATGTTACGCCATTGTATGGCAAGAGCGTCGTCTTCCCCTGATCGAAGCCGGAATTCCGAAGAAGAATATCAAAATAGCTAGAATTTTTGTCCTCCGTCAGAACAACATAATCAAAATGGCCATTCTTCAGCTTTTCTTTGATGTCAAGCGCGCCTAGCTCCATGAGGAGATCAATCTGATCCTCCGGCGCGACAACCCGAACTTCCCCTTCCTGCACCCAAAGCAGTCGTGCGTCGTTGTACATTGCGTCGAGCACGTGGCGCGAATGCGTGGTTATGACAACTTGGACGTCGCGCTCTTCGGAAATGGTTTTTAACAACGAGCAGAGAAGTCGCTGATTGTTTGGATGTAGGTGGGAGTCTGGCTCATCGAGAATGATGATACGTGGTGAAAACAGATGAAGATAAGCGAGTATTTGTATGGCTTGAAGAAGCCCAGTTCCAGCGAGATCGAGCGGAACTTCCTTAGTTCCGTCCGTAATCGTCACAAGAATAAATTGATCGACGGTGGAAGTGAAACTAACATTAATAAATATGCCTGGAAAAATCTCTGATAAGTCAGATTCAAATTTTATCCACTCATCTTTTTGCTTGAGTCTGTAAAGTATGTTCCGTAGAACGATGTTGGCATCCCCGCGTGCAAGAACGCGGAGGAGTACGCCGTCCGAGACATAACTTTCGTTTCGCGAAACGCCAGCCAGTCCAGGTGAGAAGATCGTGAAGGGTGCTTCGAGGCTTGAAAGCCGTCGCGCGAGATCGACGTTTGAGGGCTCGACAAGAATGTTTGTAATTCGGCCTTTACGTACTCGGACACCCACTTCATTGCCGTCATCAAAGATAAAGCCGAGATGTATTGCCTTTTCATCGTCTTCCAGCAATCGTCCACCGTATCCCAAAGAGTAGGGGTCATCGGACGGTAGATATATAAGCTCCGTGGGGCTTATTGTGGTGGTTTTCTTTGTCTGCGCTGGCCATTTGTTTGAGATGGTCAAAGATTGAAACAAAGTGAACGCGAAATGTATGCCTTGGATGAGTGTGTTTTGCCTGAATTATTACCACCTATCAACACGTTAACGTTCGACAACTCGAAAACAACGTGTTCAAGCCGCTTAAAGCGCTCAACTGTAACTTGCTTAAGAATCATGCTACCGCCTCCAGCGGCAATTTTGCACAATATCGGCTTTTCGCAAGCGGTCTGTCACTCAAAGAGGCGGAATCGAGAAATAGACGACGCGTGGAACAGGGCATGACGGATAGCCAACCAAACCTTTTTATCAGCCTTTTTCAATGGCGGCCGGTGGACTACAGGACACCGGGCGAGAACTTTCTCACCGAGGCTTTCGTTTACTGTTTGCATAAGAACGAAATGTTCCGCACGCGGTGGCTCGAAATGATCCTCGGCAGCGAGGTGATTGATGCCGATTTGAGGATCACCACGCGGGCCTCACATTTGGATGAAGAGCGAGAGACGACGATCTACCCTGACATCGACATTCGAGGAGTTTTGACCTCTGGCCAACCCTTCTGCCTGCTTGTGGAGGTGAAATGGGGCGCGCGATACGATCACGCGCAGATCAGAAAATATGATCGGCTGATTGCAGGTAAGCCGAATTCTCACCTCGTTTTCCTTAGCGCGAATTCTATCGACTGTCGCGATGCGTGGACGCAAGGCGGCTCGCTCCGCTCGAAGTTTCAAGTCTTTGAATGGCACCAGATCTATTCTCTTCTTGCCACGCTCTCGCAAGACTGCCGATCCTCACAGGAGCTAGTGGAATTCATGCATATACACGGATTAAGCCCACCAGACCCGATTTCACAAACCTTGCTTCAGAGCTACATCACCGCCAGAGATTTTACGAAACGACTTCGGCGCTACTGCGAAAAACTCTTGAACGAATTACCGTGGGATTTTTTGCCGCTGCACTATCAAGACGCGACAAGGCAAGCGGTGAAGGATCAATATGGCCGCGTCGCGATCGTTTTTCGCCGGCACGACTGGAACGGGACGATCACGATTGGCTTCCTCCATTCCAATCACGATCACCAAGTGAAGTTCGCCGACGGCGGCGATGCAAGCGTGGACCTGATGATGCGCATAGAATCCAATCCAGCTGTCGTCGGGCGGACCGAGGTCGTGTCAGCGCTCCAAAAGCGGGCCAACGGGGTCCGGCAATGCGGCGGAGTGGTTCGCCTGGCTGGTGATCGTGACAACCAGAATGCTCATACGCTTTTTATCGCGCAGAGGAGTCTGAGCGAATTCCTCGACAACAGCGATGAGACGGGTCAGCTCCTCGCTATGCACAAGCAGATCAGGGATTGGTCGAACGCTCTTTTTGGGGACGGGGAGCTGGAAAACGCTCTTAAGCGCTTCGATCCGACCGGATGAGAACCGGCCACCCTGGCGGCTCAAGCTAATGCTGAGTCTGCGGGAGGCTTTACCATATTTGCGAAAGCAGGATGATGAGCAGGCAGCATGCGACTCCCCTTTTAATCTCGGCCGATGGATCGAGGGTTTCACCAGTCCGGCCGCTCGGCCTCGGGATAGATGGCCATGGATTGAGCGAGGCGGCGATCCAGGAATTCGTTCATCGCCATCCGTCTTGCTTGCCAATTGCGGAGATCGATCCGCTCTTCGTCGGTCCCGTTTCAATCTGCCGTGAACTCAACACGCCAGCGGGGCCGATCGATAACCTGTTGATCACCGCGACCGGACTGCCTGTCCTTGTCGAATGCAAACTTTGGCGAAACCCTGAGGGTCGCCGCGAAGTGATCGGGCAAATCCTGGATTATTCCAAGGAACTGACGAAATGGTCAGCTTCGGATCTACAGCGGGAAGCGAGCCGCCGCCTGGGCCGCAAGGGCAATGTCCTGCTGGATCTGGTCAGGGAGGCTGGCCACGAGGTGGATGAGATCGCCTTCAACGATGCGCTGACTTTCAACCTGCGGCGCGGCCGGTTCTTGCTGCTTATCGTTGGCGACGGAATACGAGAAGGCGTCGAGTCAATCGCCGAGTATTTGCAGGCTCATGCGGGTCTTCATTTCACCTTCGGTCTGGTGGAGATGCCGATTTATCTTATGGAAGACGGGTCGAAGATCATCGTGCCTCGCGTCCTTGCTCGGACGCTGACAATCTCTCGGAACGTTATCTCGGTTCCGGATGGCATGATCATCGCTGAGCCTGATGATGGAGAAGACGAGTCTCAGGGTGGTTCGGCCGACTCGCCGGAGAAACTGGCGGCACGAGCGCGTCGGCGCGAAACGAGACATCAATTCTGGTCAGAGTTCCTTGCCGGCCTGCGCCTCGACGACCCCGAGCAGATGTTGCCGGCTCCGTCTCTCGGCGGGCATATCGTGTTCAAGTTCGGCGCTCCAGGTGGCTCCAGTTGGTTGACCGTCTATCGCGAGGCACGCTCCAATGCTGTCGGACTATTTCTTTCGTCAAATTTGGGCTCACCCGGAGAGCGCGCTTCACTGATGCTTGCAGACCAGGCCAATGACATCGCTGCTGAGCTTTCCGGCGCCACGGTGGATTTCTCGCAGCCGCGACCGGAGGTCGCTCAACGATACGTCGTTGGAGGAGCCCTGGATGGCCCCAGTGAACGGCAGCGCGCGATGGCTTGGCTCCAAGAGCGTACGAATGCATTTATCAACTGCTTGCGACCTCGCATAAGGTCCGCTCTGGCGGAGATAAGCAAGGACTCGTGAGAAGAGGCGGCGAATGTCGGTCAACGGTTCGGCGATACTTCCATCAGGAAGAGGTGCGCGAGGAGATGCCATTGCATCTTACCCCCGCTCGGCGAACAGCCGAACCCCAGTCAACTCCGCAAGCTTCCCCACCAACGCATCCTGAAACCGCGGATCACCGACCTCCGCCGCCGCCTCCCGCTGCTGCCGGTGATACCAATATCCGCCGCTGACCTTGACGGCATCATCATCACTGGTCGCCAGCCACGTCTGGGTGAGATGCCCCATCTCAAGATCATCCGGCGCGCCGGCGCCGCCCATTTTGGTGGGCACCCAGCCGGGGTCGACGGCGTTGCTGAAGACATCCGGCCAGTGGCGGGCGAGGGCGGCGGCGAGGGTGGCGATGTAGAGCTTGCTTTCCGAATAGGCCTGGCTGGCGTTCCAGGGCCGCCGCTTCCAGTCGATATCGTCAAGGCTGCTGGCGCCGCTGCGGTGCATGCCGCTCGAGAGATAGATCAGGCGGTCGGGGCGGGTGATCCAGGCGGTGAGGAGATAGGGGGCGAGCACGTTGACCGCCAGCGTCTTGGCGTGACCATCCGGCGTTTCGCCGCGGCTGCGTTCGAGGTAGATGCCGGCATTGTGGATGACGGCGTCCATGCGGCCGATGGCGTTGACCTGTTCGGCGATGGAGCGCGTCTCAGCGGCGCTGGCGAGATCGCCGATGACGAGGCCGAGGGCGGCGGCTGACGTTTCTGCGATGGCGGCGGCGCGCTCGCGGGAGCGGGCGTGGAGGACGACGTCATGGCCTTGGCTGATGAGGGTGCGGGCGGCGGCAAGCCCGAGGCCATCGGTGGAACCGGTGACGAAGATGCGGCTCATGGGGTTTACTTTCCGCCGACGGTAACAATCAGCTTTAATTGGTTTGCTCAGCAGAGGGGATTCGCGGGGAAAAGAGATAGAGCATTCTGACTTAGGGAAAAGCAGAATTGGCAATTGCGCGGCGTGAGGGGGCGCATCATCCTCAGCGTGTGATGCAAGAGCTATTTGGCGCATCCGCGCTCGTTACTTAGAGTGTCGGCTTGTTGTTTATGGTTGAGGTTTTGAAAATGAAATTTGCGGAATCGGCGTCCACATAACTTAGATTGGATATTTGTGTCATATCAAGCGCGAAGCCCGCGCAGCGATTTAGCTTGGAGCGAATGTTTTGAAGGCGTTTAACTTCGTTCATGTTGAGAGCAAAATCGAGTTTAATTTCACCTGCGTCGGCGTTTATACGATAAACGATTGTTGCTTGATAATTGCCTGGGAGCCAGCTAAAGGCTGAATCAAAATAGTTAGATAAGATGCTGATGGACGCATCGTCCAGCCCATTTTGTCCTGCGCATGTATTCCACCAGTATTGACCAAACTTTTTTGTTATTTCAGCAATCGTCGCGGTCTTCGCAAACTGTGACTTTTCAAAAAGAAGAGTTGCTTCCCCGTTCGCCAGCGGTTCGCGAAGGTTCATTCCGATTATGTAGTTAGGGGCTGGCTGCCCATTTATCTGTATGAAGGTCGGATTCAAGTTCAAAATTTCGCCTGAGGGAACCTTCAGGCGGAGCTGAAAGAATGAAAGACGTACATCCTGAGCGAATTGCTTTTTTATCCGAAAATTAATGGAGACGGCCGGTTCGCCCAAATTTTGGGTCACACCAAGTTCGTCATGCAAATCAATTGCATCGTTTGCTTTCAAGATCTCTGACTTTAATACAACCTGCGTAAAATCCGGACGAGGACCAGGTACATCCATTCGCGCTACCTCGTATCCAAACCCTCGTGCTATCAAATTGTATTTCCCCTTTGCCGCGAAAGAGGAGCAGAAATTTCAAAAATACCGTCGTCTCTGCTGGCAGTTCTCCCTACATCATCGATATCCACAATAACCTGGCTTACGGGAGTGCCATTGGAACCGCGAATGCTGCCCCTTATAATGGTGTCGGAGGCGACAAAGCGCGTAAGCAAAAACCCGACATTTCCCATGATGGCTAATACCATTATCAGCCAAAATACCTTCGATACTACGTCGCGTCGCGCCCCTGTTTTTTGTAGGATGACGCCCAATACTAATATTGCTAGCGCTGCTAGCGCCAGGGGAGTTGTCACGAGGGGAATTACTTTTTCCATCTCCTGTGTGCCTCGCCACCACTAATGCCGAAAGTAATTATCTCGATGCTGTATTGTTTAACGTCACAATAATTCATCGGGCCAGGATTTAAAAGAGTTATCTCGATAACGGCATCGCTTGTAGGGATATGAGCATCATCAAGTATTCTTGTGCCTAGCTGACGACTTGAGCGAGGCAGATTTGCTGATGGTTGTTTGCTAAATTTATCAATAGTCTGATGCAATGGTAGGCTTACTTGCGGGTGGTGATGTTGCTGTTGATGTTAAGAGTCGATATGCCGCGCTAGCCACGCTCTCACTCACCGCACCCCAACACTGTCATCGCCGCCGCTCCGCTCCCGCCGCAATCGTCTGCACCAGTTCGTCCACCTCGCGCGCCAGCCGTTCCAGCGGCAATCCCACGAAGCGGCCTTCGAGGCTGATGCTGACCACGCCGTGGACGGCGCCGAAGAGGGTGCGGGCGCGGATGGCGCGGTCTTCGGGGGGCATGTCGGGCTGCAGTTCGGCCAGCGGTTCGGCGATCACGTCCATCAGGAAGAGGTGTTCGTCGAGGTGCCATTGCGGCGTCGGGCTGGTGTCGGGGGGGAAGTGGTCGAACAGCGCCTTCCAGAGGTTGCGGTGCTCGACGGCGAAGGCGAGGTAGCCCTGGGCGAGGTTGCGCAGCCGATCGGTCGGGCTTTTGTCGCGGGCTTCGGGCAGGGTCAGCCTGGCTTCCAGCGCCTTCAGCGTCGACGAGTTGACGTGGATGACGAGCTCGGCGAGGTCGGTGAAGACGGTGTAGAGGCCGCCGAGCGCGCAGCCGGCGTCCTGGGTGATGTCGCGGGCGCGCAGATTGGTCAGCCCGTCGCGGGCGATGCGCTCGCGCGCCGCCTCGATCAGCCGCGCCTTCAGGTCCTCGCGTTTTTCTTCTCGCCTGCCGGCCATTAACCATTCCACTTCGATTTTTTTGAACGACGTTCAAAAATTATCTTGAACGTCGTTCATGATTCTGCCATAACGGCACTCGTGAACAACGTTCATAAACCGGAGGCAAGAAATGTTCAAACTGATTTCTATTCTCTTGCGGGGCAGGGCGCATGATGCCGAGCAGGCCTTTGCCGATCGCAACGCCGTGCCGCTGCTCGCCCAGCAGATCCGCGATGCGGCGCAATCGATCCAGTCGGCGCGCCGCAGCGTCGCCGTCGCCATCGCCCAGAACGAGCAGGAGCGGGCGCAGCATCAGACGATCCTCAGCCGCATCGCCGATCTCGAGACCCGCGCCACCGCCGCGCTCAGCAAGGGCAATGAGGGCCTGGCCCGCGAGGCGGCCGAGGCGATCGCCTTTCTCGAAGCCGAGCGTGATGCCTCGGTGGCGGCGCAGGCCCAGTTCACCACATCGATCGGCAAGCTGAAAGCAATCGTGCGCTCCGCCGAGGCGCGGCTGCAGGAGCTGCAGCGCGGCGAGCGGCTGGCCCGCGCCACCGAGCAAGCGCAGAAGCTCGATGTCGTTGTCGCCGGCCCGGGCCTTGCCACCCTCGACGAGGCCGAGGAGACGCTGGCGCGGCTTCGCCTGCGCCAGAGCCAGAACGAGCTGACGGCGGCCGCGCTGAAGGACATGGAAAGCACCACCCGGCCGGCCGGCATCATCGAAAAGCTTGCCAATGCCGGCTGCGGCGCGCCGCTCAGCGCATCGGCCGATGACGTGCTCGCCCGGCTGAAGAGCCGCATCACCCCGGCCGCCTGATTTCATCCATTCGACCAACACCCCTCAAAATTGAAGGATCATTGCCATGAACGACAGTTTCCAGAAACACTCCGCCAGCTGGGTCAGCTTCTCCTACATCTCCTTTGGCGCCGCCGCCTTCATGCTGGCGCTCGGCCTCTATATGATGCCGCTCGATCTCTGGGGCAAAGGCTATCTCGCCATGGGCATCCTGATGCTGGTGCAGACCACGGTGAACATCACCAAGACGCTGCGTGACAATGCCGAATCCGAGAAGCTGATCCGCAAGGTCGAGGATGCCCGCACGGAAAAACTGCTCGTCAAATTCAATCGTAGCGATGAAGATTGATCTTCCTTAACCACAGCGCAGAGTTGTTGCCGCATTCAACCAATGGGTAACAACTCTGTGGCCTTCTCGATCGGCCGAAACAGGGACCAAGCCCGTGCAACACAATCTGATGACGTCAAGGAAATTCGCGCCGCTGTTCTGGACCCAGTTCCTCACGGCCTTCAACGACAATTTTCTGAAGAACACGCTGGTGTTCCTCATTCTCTTCAAGATGTCGGCGAGCGAGGGCGCCGCCCTGGTGACGCTTGCCGGCGTCATCCTCATCGTGCCCTTCCTGCTGCTTTCGGCGCTCGGCGGCGAGCTTGCCGACAAACACGACAAGGCGAAAATTGCCGAACTCCTGAAACGCTGTGAGATCGCCATTGCGGCGCTCGCCGTCGTCGGCCTCGGCTTCTCCTCCATCTTTGTCCTGATGGCGGCCCTCTTCGGCTTCGGCGTCATCTCGGCGCTGTTCGGGCCGATCAAATACGGCATCCTGCCGGATCATCTCGATCGCCGCGACCTGCCGAAGGCCAATGCCTGGATCGAGGGCGGCACCTTCATCGCCATTCTCGCCGGCACGATCATCGCCGCACTGGCTTTTTCAAGCGGCGATAATGTGCTGCTGTTCGGCTCGATGATGATGGGGCTGTCGTTGCTCTGCTGGCTGGCCAGCCGGATGATCCCGCCCACTGGCTCCAAGGCGCCGGATCTTCAGATCGACCGCAATGTCATCCGCTCCAGCTATACGCTCGTCCGGGAAATCCGCGCCGACAAACGGCTGTGGCGCTCGGCGCTGATGAACTGCTGGTTCTGGCTGGTCGGCGCCTTCGTGCTGTCGATCCTGCCGACCATGGTGACCGAGCTGCTCGGCGGCTCCGAGCTCGTCGTTCCCGCCTATCTCACCGTCTTCGCGATCGCCGTCGCCGTCGGCTCCGGCATCGCCGCCTGGATGTCCTCAGGCCGCATCGTGCTGCTGCCGGCCCCTGTCGGCACGGCGCTGCTCGGCCTCTTCAGCCTCGATCTCGCCTGGAACCTCTGGGGCCTGCAGTCTGCCGCCCATGCGACGACGATCCTCGATTTCTTCGCCGGTCAAAACACCATCCGCGTCGCCATCGATCTCGCCGGCATGGCGATCGCGGGCGCCTTCATCGCCGTGCCCACCTTCGCCGCGCTGCAGACCTGGGCGCATGAGGATCGCCGCGCCCGCGTCATCGGTGCCGCCAACGTGCTCTCGGCGCTGTTCATCACCGTCGGCCTCGGCCTCGTCGCCGCCATCCAGGCGCTCGGCGCGTCCATTCCGCAGATTCTGATCGGCCTCGGCATTCTCAATTTCGCGGTCGCCTGGCTGATGCTGAAGACGCTGCCGACCAATCCCTTCCGCGATTTCATCTCGATCCTGTTCCGCGCCTTCATGCGCCTCGAGGTCGAGGGGCTGGAGAATATCAAGAAGGCCGGCCGCGCGCCGATCATCGCGCTGAACCATGTCAGCCTGCTCGACGGGGCCTTGGCGCTCGCCATCACCGAGGAAGAGCCGACCTTCGCCGTCGATTACAAGATCGCCCAGGCCTGGTGGGTGCGGCCTTTCCTGAAAATGTGCAAGTTCCTGCCTCTTGACCCCACAAAGCCGATGGCGACCCGCTCGCTGATCAAGGTGGTGCAGGACGGCAGCCCGATCGGCATCTTCCCCGAGGGCCGCCTGACGGTGACCGGCACGCTGATGAAGGTCTATGATGGTGCCGCCATGGTCGCCGACAAAACCGGCTCGATGGTGGTGCCGGTCAAGATCGACGGGCTGGAGAAGAGCTATCTCTCCTATCTCAGCGACGGCAAGATCCGCCGCCGGCTGTTCCCCAAGGTCAAGGTCACCATTCTCGAGCCGATGAAGCTCGAAGTGCCGGCCGAGTTGAAGGGCCGCAAGCGCCGCACGGCGGCGGGTGCCGCGCTCTATCAGGTGATGTCGAACCTGCTATTCGAGACTGCCGATACCTCGTCGACCGTGCTCGGCCGCGTCATTCAGGCGGCCCAGGAATTCGGCATGAAGAAACTCGCCGTCGAGGATCCGGTCACCGGCAGCCTCACCTATGGCAAGCTCTTGACCGGTGCCGCCGTGCTCGGCGCCAAGTTCCGCGCCCGCTTCCCGGAGGCAAACATCGGCGTCATGCTGCCGAATGCCAATGGCGCCGCCGCCACCATCCTCGGCGTCATGAGCGCGGGCAAGGTGCCGGCCATGCTGAACTTTACCGCGGGTGCTGCCAATATCCTCTCCGCCTGCAAGGCTGCCGAGGTGAAACATGTGCTGACCTCGCGCGCCTTCGTCGCCCAGGCCAAGCTCGGCCCCGTCGTCGAGGAGCTGGAAAAGCAGGTGACGATCGTCTGGCTCGATGATCTGAGAGCCGAGGTGGGCCTCGTCGACAAGATCCGCGGGCTGCTGCGCAAGGGCCGGCCGCTGGTGAAGCGCCGGCCGGATGATCCGGCCGTCATCCTCTTCACCTCGGGTTCGGAGGGCACGCCGAAGGGCGTGGTGCTGAGCCACCGCAACATCCTGTCGAACGCCGCCCAGGCCGCCGCCCGCATCGATTTCCACAGCGGCGACAAGGTGTTCAACATCCTGCCCGTTTTCCATTCCTTCGGGCTGACGGCCGGCACCGTGCTGCCGCTGATATCAGGCGTGCCGGTCTATTTCTATCCGTCGCCGCTGCATTACCGCATCGTGCCGGAGCTGATCTATGTCTCCAACGCCACGATCATCTTCGGCACCGATACCTTCCTCAACGGTTATGCCCGGACCGCGCATCCCTACGATTTCCGCTCGATCCGCTATATTTTCTCCGGCGCCGAGCCGGTCAAGGCTTCGACCCGCAACACCTATATGGAAAAATTCGGCCTGCGCATTCTCGAAGGCTACGGCGTCACCGAGACGGCGCCGGTGATTTCGATCAACACGCCGATGTACAACCGCTCCGGCACGGTCGGCAAAATCCTGCCGGGCATGGAATGGAAGCTCGAACCGGTGCCCGGCATCGATGAGGGCGGCCGGCTGCATGTGCGAGGCGCCAATGTCATGGCCGGTTATCTCCGTGCCGAAAAGCCCGGCGTGCTGGAGCCGCTCGCCGATGGCTGGCACGACACCGGCGACATCGTCACCATCGACGAGGACGGCTTCGTCAAGATCCGCGGCCGCGCCAAGCGCTTCGCCAAGATCGGCGGCGAAATGATCTCGCTCGCCGCCGTCGAAACGCTGGCCGCCGAACTCTGGCCCGGCGCGCTCTCGGTCGTCTCGTCGCTGCCCGACCCCAAGAAGGGCGAGCGCCTGGTGCTGCTGACCGACGCCCCGACCGCCACCCGCGCCGAATTCCTCGCCTTCGCCAAGTCGAAGGGCGCGATGGACATGATGGTGCCGGCCGAGGTCAATATCGGCAAGGTGCCGGTGCTGGGTTCCGGCAAGGTCGATTTCGTCGCGGCGCGCAAGCTGGCGGAGAGTGTGGCTGAGAAGGGGGAGGCGGCGTAGGCGGACATGGGTCCCGGGCGCGTCGCGTCCTGTGGTACCCTTCCGCCCTGCCGGGCATCTCGCCCACAAAGGGGAGATCGGCAGGAGGCCAAGGCTTCCCCAAACAATCGCAAATGGGCATGAGAATGTTGGCAAATAGGGACGAAGGCCTCACTCCCAGCCGATCTTCCCCCTTGTGGGGGAGATGTCCGGCAGGACAGAGGGGGCGCCGCCACGCAAGCTAGAAGCGTCCGCCGAAGAACGAGGAGAAGAAACACACCTTACGAACAGAGGGATCGCGGCATGTCCCTTCTCCCCTGGAGAAGGCGGCGGCAGCCGGATTAGGCGGTCGCCAACCTTTTCCTGACGTGTCAAAGCGCGGCTTTGACTTTCTCGGCGACGTCGGCCGGGACCCATGGCGACCAGATCGCTTCGTTTTCCTCGAGGAAGTGCTTGGCGCCGTCTTCGCCGGTCGCCTGGTTTTCCGTTTCCCAGGCCATGAGCTTGCCGACCGTGTCATTGCTCCAGCCGCGTTTGCCGAAATAGGCCATGACTTCGGGGCTGGTGCGATCGGCGAATTTCTTGGTGACGACGGTCATCACCTTGTCGACCGGCCAGTCGGCCACCTTCGGATCGGGGCAGGCGAGGTTGGTGATGCAGCGCTTCCATTCGACGGCATCGGGCGCGCCGTTCTGCTTGAGCTTCACCATTTCATATTTGCCGAGCAGCGCCGTCGGCGCCCAGTAATAGGTGATGAAGCCTTGCTTGCGTTCATAGGCCTTGGCGATCGCGCCATCGAGGCCGGCCGCCGAGCCGGGGTTCATCAGGTTGAAGCCCTTGTCGGCGGCCTTGTAGGCCTTGAACAGTTGCGTCGTCACGACGGTCGCGCCCCAGCCTTCGGCGCCGTTGAAGATCACGCCCTTGCTCGGGTCTTCCGGGTCGGGAAAGAGGTCGGGATGGGCAAGAGCGTCCTCGACGGTCTTGATGTCGGGATGGGCGTCGGCGAGATATTTCGGGATCCACCAGCCCTGAATGCCGCCATCGGGAAGGGCCGGGGCGCCGAAGACGATCTTGCCGTCCTGAACGCCGCGCGGAACGATCTCGGGCAAGAGGTCGACCCAGGTTTCGGACGAGACGTCGGGCTGGCTCTTCTCCACCATCGATGTCGTGGTCGGCACCGTATCGCCGGGAACGGTCTCGACCTTGCAGCCGTAACCATTCTCGAGGATGAACTTGTCGACGAAGGTCAGGACTTCGGCGCTCTGCACATTGTGCACGGCGAGCACGACATCGCCGCATTCGGCCGCGTGCGACAGCGATGCGCCGCCGGCAAGGCCGGCCAGCAGACATGTGGATGCAAGCAGTTTTTTCATTTTCGTTCCCTCTTTTTGCGGCGTCGGATAGAACAGGGCGCCGCGTCTCCTGTTTAGAAGTAGCTTGCCACCGGCTCTCCGAGCACTTCGAGGCGCGGCGCAATCCCAAGCCCGGGTGCGGTGGGCGCTGTGACGCGGCCGTTGCGCACAGTAAAATCGCCGTCGGCGGTCTTGATCGCGACGATGTCTCGGCATTCGAGCACGCAGCGCAGGTTCTTTTCCGGCACCGTCTGGCCGAGATGGACGATGGCCGCGAAGGCGATATCCGAACCCGTCGTTTCCTGGACGCTGACGGTGTAGCCGGCGGCGACCGAAATATCGCGATGGCGGCGGCCGCGGGTCAGCCCGCCATTCTTGGAGATCTTCAGGCCGATGCCTTCGGCGGCGTCGTCGCTGATCAACTGGGCAATCGCCGCATCATCCGTCGCCAATTCGTCGAAGATGATCGGCACATCCGTGCGCCGGCGCAGCGACATGCATTCGCGCCAGGTCGTGCAGGGGGCTTCGAGCACGAAATCGAGCCCGGCCGGCAAGAGCCGCAGCATGCGAAGTGCGGTTTCCACAGTCATGCCGCCATTGGCATCGACGATGAAGAATTCGCCGGGCCGCTTGTCGGCGAGCGAGGCGGCAATTCGGGCGGCGTCGACGGCCGGCTCGTCGCCGATCTTGACCGAATGGGCGATGTAACCGAGCTGGCGATGCTCGGCGACACGCCGGCGCATATCGTCCGCATCGCCCATATAGATCGACGAGATCACCGGCATCTCGACGTCGGTGCGCCCGCCGAGCAGCTCGCAGACGGGCAGACCGACCGATTTGCCGAAGAGATCCCAGCAGGCGACGTCGAGCGCCGTCTTGGCATGCAGATGCCCGACCAGCGCCTGGTCCATGGCATCGTTGATGCGGTCGACGCGGCGGGGATCGAGCCCGATCAGACCAGGCGCGATTTCGGCGATGCCGGCGCGCACGCCGAGCGCATGCGAGGCAATATAGGTCGCGCCGAACGGTGTGCTCTCGCCCCAGCCCTCCAGCCCGTTCTGCGTCGTGATCCTGACGATCGTCGCATCAAAGCTTCGGTATTCGCGCCCGCCCGACAGCCGGTAGACGCCGCCCCGGTAGGGCAGATCGACCTTGAAGACATCGATTTTTTCGATTTTGAGTTCGCTCATGTTGGTTCTTCTATTCAGGGATGACGAGGACAAGCTTGCCGGCGATGCGCTTCGACAGGAAATCCCGCTGCGCCTCGACGATCTCGCTCAGGGGATAGGTTTTGCCGACGAGCGGCCTGATTTCGCAGCGCTCGACATAGGAGACGAGGTTTTCGAAAACGGCATCCTCCTGGAAGGTGCAGCCGAAGAAAGTCAGGTCCTTGAGATAGAGCGTCCTGACGCCGAGCTCGACGATCGGCCCGGCGATGGCGCCGGCAACGGCATAGCGCCCGCCCTTTTTCAGAACATCAAGCAGCTCGCCGAAGGAGGGCCCGGCGGCGACATCGAGGACGACGTCGACCGTCTCCCGGCCGAGCCCAGCGACGATGCTTTCGCCGCGCGCAAGCACCGTGTCGGCGCCGATCGCCAGCAATTGCTGGGCCTTGTCGGGGCTGGCGATCGCCGTGACGGTGGCGCCGCGGCGCTTCGCCAGCTGGATCGCCGCCGAACCGACGCCGCCCGAGGCGCCGGCGATCAGCACGTGCTCGCCGGCACCGACGGCCGCGCGGTGCAGCATGCCCTCGGCGGTGGAATAGGCGCAGGGCAGCGACGCCAGCTCGACATCGCTCCAGTCGCAATCGACCCTGTAAGTCTCGCGCGCCGGCGCCACCGCATATTGGGCAAAGCCGCCGTCGCATTCCGAGCCGAAAGTCCAGCATTCGAACGGGCGGTAATCGACATGGGAGCGCAGCATGTTGCGCACCAGCACCCGCTCGCCGATCCGGCCGGGATCGACACCGTCTCCGACATCGACGATGTGCCCGCAGCAATCGGCCCCCTGGATGCGGGGAAAGGCGAGCGGCACGCCCGACCAGCTGGCGTCGGCGTCCTCTGCCGACTGGAAGCCCGTCGCCCCGCCGCTTTCCGTGGCTGTTGTCACCGCCTTGGAGTACCAGCCGATGCGGGTATTGATGTCGGTGTTGTTGATGCCGGCCGCGGTAACGCGGATCAGCACCTCGCCGGCTTTGGCCCGGGGAAGCGGAATGTCCTCGCGATATTCGAGTTTCTCGAAGCCGCCGTGGCCGGTGAGGAGAACGCCCTTCATCCGCTCGGGCAGCCCTTGCGCCGCCGGCTTCGACCTTGTCGTCTCGATGTTCATGCTTGTTCGGGACCTCGAAAATAGCGTCGCCCAACGCGCGGCCGGGCACCGGACGGGCGTCTTTTCCTCGCGACATGCTGTTTATGGGTCGCATGAAAACGGCAGGCAGGCCTTGAAGGCAAGACTCATAAAAATCCGGCATGCGTTGAGCTGAGATCAAGACAGGGCGGTTTGCTCGCGTTATCATGGCGGAAATATCAACCCGCGCCCCCAGGCGCCGAGATGGGGAGAGATCAATGGTCCGTCGTTTCTATGGCCTGCCGTCCCTGACCGCCCTTGCCACTTTCGAGGCCTCCGCCCGGCACGGCAATTTCACTTTGGCGGCGGCCGAGCTCAACGTCACGACAGGGGCCGTCAGCCGGCAGATCAAGTCGATCGAGCAGGAGCTCGGGGTCGCCCTGTTCGTGCGCACCGGCAAAGGCGTGATGCTGACCGCACCGGCCGAGGAATTGCATCGGGCGCTGGCAAGCGGTTTCAGCAGGGCCTCCGAAGTGGTCAATTCGATCAAGCAGGGAAACAGCGCCCGCAATGTCACTATTGCCTGCAGCGAAGTGTTCGGGTCGATGTGGCTTATTCCCCGCATGCCGGATTTCTGGAGGCGCTTCACCGATATATCGGTCGATCACCTGATCGGCGACAACTTCAAGGTTTTCCGCCGATCGGAGCTGGAGCTGCGCATCCGCTACGGATCGGGCAAATGGATCGACGAGACGGCGGAATTGCTGTTCGACGATTGTCTTTATCCGGTCTGCAGCCCCGGTTTCGCCGAACGGCATGCCGGCGCCACGGCTGCCGATCTTACTGATCTGCCGCTGTTGAATGTCGAATGGGTCGAGCCCGGCTGGACCGGCTGGGAAGAAGTGCTGTTGCGCGCCGGCGTGCCCTATCGCGCCGTCAGCGGCAGACGGTTCGGCAAGTTCAGCGTGGCGCTGCAGGCGGCTATGGCCGACCAGGGGCTGGTTGTCGGCTGGCACCGCCTGGTCGGGCCGCTCGTCGAAAAGGGAGATCTGGTGCGCTTCACCGATTTGGTCGTTCCCGACCCGGGGGCCTATTACCTCACCTGGAGCAGCCGTCGCGCGCTTCCTCCCGCCGCCGTGGCGCTGCGCGACTGGATCAGGATGCTCGCCGAAGAGGAAAGAAAAGCACCGACGCCCCGCAGCGCGGCAATGTCCCGAAAACCGTCCTGATGGTCGCTTTCGTCCGATGCGCGGTCTGACTCCGATAGCGTATCGCCTCGACAAAGGCGGCCGTCCTCGGGCGTCGACCCGAGAACGTCACAGCGTTACCCTCAACCGCCGCATTCCTGTGACGACCGCAGCGGGAGGTTGAGCGTGGCAGCAGCCGGAAGGGGCCGGTCACGGTCTCAGATATCAGTGCCCTCGGACAGCCCGTCCGCTATTTCTGTTCCGGCGCCAGGAACTCCGCGCAATAGGACGGGCCGTTGACGCCGGGAATGTCGGCGACGGTGCGGATGTCGCGGATCGTGTAGTCGGAATTGGTGGTGATTTCGGCCTGGCAGCGCAGATAGGCGGTGCGGGCGGCGGAGAT
Organism: Rhizobium sp. R339; assembly: GCF_002211395.1. Classification (NCBI taxonomy): domain Bacteria; kingdom Pseudomonadati; phylum Pseudomonadota; class Alphaproteobacteria; order Hyphomicrobiales; family Rhizobiaceae; genus Rhizobium; species Rhizobium sp. R339. The sequence goes on along the minus strand of NZ_LOKV01000028.1, from coordinate 25,224 downwards.
CTGCTTGCCGCGCTTGCCATCGGCGCCTTCGGCATATTTCGCGGGAATGCGCACGGTCTTGTAGCCGCCGCGCCAGGTATAGATGGTGGACGAGCCTTCCTCGCGGTCGCTGATCGGCGGCCCGAAGGCGGCGAAGAAGATGCCGGCCGACTTGCCGACCCAGCGGGCCTCGATCGGATTGCCGGCGGAAGGAATGGTCGTGCATCCGGCAAGCGCAATTGCAAGCCCGGCCGCGGTCATAATGCGGAGTTTCATCGTGTCGTCCCTGATCTCAAGCGCAGTGGCTGCGAAGCCGCCGTCGCGGCGGTTTCGCCTGTCCCGCCGAGCCCTTTAGCGCGGAACCCGGCAAAAGAAAATTGCCCGTTCGACACTTCCGCTCAATTTGCGCCGGGTGTGTCTTTTTGCAGCAGTAGCCACCCTTCGTGGCCTGTCACGCCCTTGTCAAAAATTCCGTCGAATTTTTGGAATTAGGTGCTTGTGCAACCAGATAGGCTGTTCTATAGAAGCGCCGCTGGTCACGGAGTGTAGCGCAGTCTGGTAGCGCACCACGTTCGGGACGTGGGGGTCGAGTGTTCGAATCACTCCACTCCGACCAGCTGTAACCCTTGCAGTATAGGGGTTTTCACTCCCGAATCGACTTCCTCGCAAAAGCCATTTTCAAATCAACGGACCGAATGCGGACCGATTGATGTTCCGGACCGCTTAGAGAGTGTTTACGGCCTGCTTTTGGAAGTCCGGCCTCGCGTGCGGATAGATTAGTTTTCCGCTGTCATCCCCAAAGACGCTGCTAGTGTCCTGCAGCAGCCTCGACGCTTCAAACCCCTCCGCAGTGCGTCGATGTCAGCACCTCGTCGCCCGCCGTTGCCGCGTCAGAGTTTTAAATTTTAGACATCGCTAACGAACAAATCGGCGGCCTGATGGTTCTCCTTCCAGGAGGAATAGCCATGAAGACCATGAATAATCGCCAAGTTCGTATCCCCGGCCCACGCGAGCACGATGTTGCGGAGCATTGCCGCAAGTTCGGGATCGGTCCGGCGGAAGAGAAGAAGCTGAAGAAGCTACTGGGCCATCGGGCGCCGCTTCATGAGATTCAGGCCAATGCTCCGCCGCGGCAGCCAAGGTGGCGTTAGGCTGAGAGCCGTCTCGAAGCAGGGTGGCTTGCGAGCGCTGCGAACGACTCTCGTCCTTGGTCTCTCTCGTCTGAACTCTGGCCGTATTGGGCGTTTGAGCCTCGGGATCGGGAGGCTGGTTTCGTCTCCTGTGCCACTGCTCGCCCCTCGCAGCGCAGTCTACCGACGCCTCATCGCAGCGTCGAGATGCGGACTGGAATGCGCATCAGTGGCGTGGCTGACGCGACAGCATGAGAATGTAGTCGTCGGCGATATCGGCAACCACCATGGCCGCTTCTGCAGGCGAATACCCCTCGCTGACGGCGTCGCTGACGATCTTCATCACGGCTGCTTCAAGCGCTTCGCGGCAATCGGACAGAGTCTCGGCTTGCGGGCGTTTAGCGCGAAATTCCAATACGTTGTTCATGGCATACCCTCCGTTTGAATTGCTGAGCCATGCGCAGAAGCTCGCCTTCTCGGGAAGGTTCGAGCGGTGGTCCCGGTGGCGTTCCGCTCTTGGGGACCAGAATGATTATCGCAAGGCTACGATGGCACAGGGGGCGTGGTATTCAAGCGGATGCTGATATTAAGGTAAGCCGGTAGGGTTAATTCAGCCAGAGATTGTGCATCGGCGTTTGGGTGAGGATGTCAGGCAACGGTGCAACGCCTGCTCCTCTGTCATTTTCCTGGACAGATGCGCACTCTTTCTGCACCGAGGCTGGACATTTCGCGCTCCGACGACGGGCATGACATTAACGCTTGCGCCGCCGGAAAAGCCCCGCTTCCGTGGGCTTTTCCTTGTCAGGATCCCGCAGTCTAGACTAGCTCGCCGCGAACGGCACCGCGACGAAGGTCTTGTTGCCGTCGCGTTCGATGAGCAGCAGCACGGACTTGCGGCCGGCCTTGCCGGCTTCCGCGACCGCGGCCTTGACGTCGCGGGCGTTGTGGACCGATTTGTCGTTCACGGAGACGATGACGTCGCCCGACTGGATGCCGGCGGCGGCGGCCGCCTTGTCGGGATTGACGTTGGCGACCACTGCGCCGCTGACGGAGCGCGGCAGGTCGAGCTGCTGGCGCACATCGGACGTCAGGTCGGCGAGACCGATGCCGAGGCTCGGCTGGCCGGCGCTCTGGCTCTCGCTGCCGGGGCTCTCGGCTGCGGCCTGTTTCTGGGTGTTCTCATTGCCGCCGACGGTGACGGCGAGATCGATCGTCTTGCCGTCGCGCCAGACACTGACGGATTCCTTGGCGCCCGGCGAAAGGTCGGCGACGAGGCGCGACAGGTCTTTCGGCGTCTTCACCGTTTCGCTGCCGACGGCGGTTATGATGTCGCCGGACTTCAGGCCGGCCCGTGCCGCCGGTGTATCGGCGGTGACGGCGGCAACCAGCGCGCCGCCGGTCTTGGCGAGGCCGACGGCATCGGCGACATCCTTCGTCACCGGCTGGATCTGCACGCCGAGATAGCCGTGATCGATCGAGCCGTCCTTCTGCAGCTTGGCGACGATCGCCTTGGCCTCGTCGGAAGGAATGGCAAAGCCGACGCCGACGCTGCCGCCGTTCGGCGAGTAGATGGCGGTGTTGATGCCGACGACATTGCCCTCGCGATCGACGAGCGGTCCGCCTGAGTTGCCATGGTTGATCGGCGCGTCGATCTGGATGAAATCGTCATAGGGTCCGCTATGCAGGTCGCGGCCACGCGCCGAGACGATGCCGGCCGTCACCGTGGTGCCGATGCCGAAGGGGTTGCCGATCGCAAGGATCTGGTCGCCGAGCTTCAGCTTGTCGGAATCGCCCCAGGCAATGGTTTGAAGCGGCTTGCCCGCCTGGATCTTCAACACGGCGATGTCGGATTTCGGGTCGGTGCCGATGAGTTTGGCCGGAAGCTCCGTGCCGTCGTCCAGCGTCACCTTGATGTCGACGGCATTGTCGATGACATGATTGTTGGTGACGATCACCCCGTCGGAGCTGATGATGAAGCCGGAGCCGAGCGCCATCGCATGTTCTGAACCTCGGTGTTGCGGCGCCGGGTGCGGCAGCGGGATGCCCTGGTCTTCGAAGAACTGGCGGAACTGCTCGTCCATCGGCGATTCCTGATCGGCGCTGACATCGGTCGCCTTCATCGTCGTGGTGACGGTGACGACGGCAGGCTTGTCCGCGTCGACGATGGAGGCGAAGGAACCGCTGGCGGCAAGAATCCCGCCGGTATCCGAAGGCGCGGCAAAGGCGCTGGACGAGTTGATGGCGAAAGGCAGGCATGCCGCGCCGGCGATGACGGCGGCGCCGACAAGCGCTGCGGCGCGATGTTTGCTGAGAATATGTGACATGGTGAGGGTCCCTTGCGAGAGCGTTGGCTTTTTATGGCGTCGTGGTTCCATGTCATGGACCTGGCGTCGGATGGCGTATGGGCGCCAATTCCTCTGTTCGGAACGCGCTGTCGTCGAGGCGGTGTGGCGACGGGAGGGAATAGAAGAATTCGCGCTGAAGATTCATATGATCCCGTCAGGATGATTTGCAAATTAAATATTGATCATGTTTATATTGCCGATTTGTAAGACATTACTGGAGTTTAAGCTTTCTTCCCGATGCTTCTGGTTCGGTCGCTCAGGCACGGAATCTCCCGGCGCAGTTTGCGCCTGCATCGCGATCCCGGCGATTTCTTCCAAAATAAAACGGACTTACGCCTTGGCCGGTGATCCGATCGTCTCAAGCTCGCGTAATTTTCCGACGGACGGAACGGCTGCTCTCGATGAAAGTTATATTTCGCGACGGCAGTGCGAATATAAAATGTTAGTAGACTCTAAATTATTTCTTCTTCAGAAAGTAAGGGACTGCGAATCGAGGGCAGGCGAGTCTCGCGGCGGCTTATGAGGCGTGATGGTAAAGGCAGGTGAGCCGGGGCGTAAGCCCAGGCGCGGGGCGCATGTGAAGCTCAGCGATGTGGCGAAGAAGGTGGGCGTCAGTCCCATCACCATTTCGCGCGCGCTTCGCAATCCTGAAATCGTTTCCGAGGACCTGCGCGAGGTGATCCTGCGCACGGTGGAGGAGATGGGTTACATCCCCAATCTCGCCGCCCGGGCACTTGCCGGCCGTCACAACGGCATCGTCGGTGTCATCACGCCCGCCTTGCACCAGTATGGCTTCACCGGGCTGATGGTCGGTATCGAGGACCGCTTCCGCAACACCGAGTTCACGGTTCAATATTCCAGTACGCTGCACCACGTCGAGGGAGAGGCCGGCCTGCTGAAATCCTTCCTGACGCAGAAGCCGGCCGGCGTTATCATCGCCGGCGCCGAATCCTATCGGGACCTTCTGTCGCTGATCGACAGCGCCGCCTGTCCAATCGCCCATATCACCGATCTCAGCCAGGAGCCGCAAACCCTGGTCGTCGGCCTCGATCACTATACGGCAGGCGCCGAACCCACCCGTTTTCTGCTGTCGAGGGGCTATAGGAAGATCGCCTTCATGGGCCGCGGCGCCGATGTCCGCTCGCGACGCCGCATTGAAGGCTATGAGGCTGTGATGCGGGAAGCCGGATGTTTCGATCCGGATCTCGTCATCGGCGGGGATGCCGCGAGCCGCACCGGCCTCGGCAGGGAGCTGTTTTCCCGCCTGTTGGAGCGTGTGCCTGAGATCGATGCCGTCTTTGCCCAGAGCGACGAACTGGCGCTCGGCGTCCTCATCGAATGCAAGGAGCGCGGCATCCGCGTGCCGGAGGATATCGGCATCTGCGGCTTCAACGATCTGGAATTTTCGCCCTTCGTCGAGCCATCTCTGACCTCTGTGCATATCCCGCGCTACGATATCGGCTACCGCGTCGCCGACATGCTGCTGCACGCCATCCGCGAGGAGCCGCTGGTTGCAGACAAGGCCGACTTAGGCTTTACCATTATTCCGCGGGGTTCGACGCGGTAATCGGCCAGACATCGCGGCAACAGACGTGGAGCCGAGCCTTGCTGCTAGGCACGGTCAGGATTATTCCGTATATGAACGCAATGACGATCGCCGTGCCGAACAATGGATAAGACGGGACTGTTTTTCGACAGGATGCGCACCTTCGTTCGCGTCGCCGAGCGCGGCAACCTGTCAATGGTTGCAAAGGAACTGGGCATCGGCCAATCCACCGTGACGCGGCACCTCAATGAACTCGAGGAGACTGTCGGCGTGGCCCTCCTCAGCCGCACCACGCGCCGCGTTACCCTGACGGAAGAAGGCAGTCGCTATTATACCAACTGCCTTCAGATATTGCGCCTGGTCGAACAGGCGGCTGAAGAAGCCAGAGCTGCACGTCAGGCGCCGGCTGGCGCGGTTCGCCTTTCCTGCACGGCAGCGCTTGGCGTCATGCATGTCACGCGCATGATCTTTGACTTCCAGGACAGGCATCCGGATATCCGCGTCGACCTCAATCTGACGGACGAGCGTATCGACCTGGTTCGCGAAGGCGTTGACGTGGCGCTGCGTCTTGGACCGCTCGCCGACAGCTCGATGAAACTTCATGCAGTCGGCGAGAGCCAGCGGCTGCTGGTCGGCGCTCCGGCTTATCTGTCCGTCCGGGGACGGCCGGAGCGTCCGGCCGATCTGTCACGCTACGAAACCATCGTGATGTCCAATGTGGCAGGCAGCAATCAGCTGCTGCTTTCCGCTTCCGATGGCACAAGTCTGGTCGTTCCGGTTAGCGGCCGGCTGCGCGTCGACCACGGGCTTGCGGCGCGCGAAGCCCTTGCTGCCGGACGCGGCATCGGCCCGACCCATCTCTGGCTGGTTCACGATCTTCTGGACGATGGCCGGCTCGAGGTGGTGCTCGGAGACTATCGGCCTTCGCCAGTCCCGGTGAGCTTGCTGATCGTGCCGGAGCGTGCCGCCATTGCCCGCGTTCGCCTCCTCGTCGACTTTCTTGCCGCCGAGATTGCCAAGCTGCCGGGAATCCGGCCATCGTAAGTCTCTGTTTTCAATCATGCCGCTATTGCGAGACGGGCTTTAGCCTCCAAAAGACCGCTTGTCGCCGCGCCAGCCCGACGTCCGCAGAAACTGCTCCCAGTTGAGCGTCTCCGGCGCCAGGCGACGGCTCCATTCGAGATCGTGCTCCTTGCCGAAATAACCGTACTCGACAGCATATTCGACCATTCCGAGAAGCTCTCGAACGAAAAATTCGTTGGCGGCAAACTCCGGAAAATAGGCGAGCAGCCCGTCCCTGGTGAAAGCACTGCGATACTCGGCCTTGATGCCGGTCACGCGTTGAAAGGTTTCGACCATCTGCCGCGGCGAAATGATATCGCCGACCACCGGCAGTGTTTTGCCGTTATAGCGCTCGGGGTGTGAGAAGATCTCCAGGACTACAGGCCCGGTCGCCGTCAGCGGATCGACAAAAGGTGCGGCGAAATCTTCAGGAAGATAAATCGGCAGGAGCAGGGTGTCGCCTTCCATGCGCGGGGCATAATATTCGAGAAGATTGGTGTAGAAAAATGCTAGCATGATGAAGGAATGCGAGATCGGCAGGCCGCGAATGTAATCTGCAACGCGCGCCTTATCGGTAAAATGCGGCGCATATTTCGTCCCACCGGTGATCTTGTCGACATTCTCAAGCGTGCTGAAAACAATGTGCTGAACGCCGGCCTCGACGGCTGCATCCGCCAATTGCCGCCCGAGAGGCGCCTCGATTGTCTCCGGCGGGGCGATCGGCGGCGTCATGAGAAACGCGCCATGCGCGCCCTTGAAGGCAGCAACGAGATCGTTCTGGCGGCCAAGTTCGAGCGGCATCGTGACGATCTCGGCGCCGAGCTTCTCGAGACGCAAGGCTTCCGGCGAATCCTTTCTGCGCGTGAAAGCACGGACGCGGAAGCGCTGGCTTACAAGAAGTGACTCAACGACGCTGCGCCCCTGTTTGCTCGTTGCACCTGTAACCGCGATCAACGGCTTGTTGTCTGTAGACATGGCTTTCATCCTTTCCCTGTCGCTCGCCGCCGACCGGAGCGGCAGGCGTCTCTACAAAGCAGGGCGAAGGGGTCATGCCGATCGCCGTGCCTCGACAGTAGGCACTCTATCGAAACAGTGTTTATGGCTATAGATGGCCAAAATGCATAAGATAATGCCATTTTATGGATAAGTGGCATTCGGCCGTCGCTCCGGTTCAAGTCGGCAGCCGATGGCGATCCGACCGCCAAACGCGTGCGAATTGAGGGCTAGCGACCGAACAGGCGTTCGACGGCATTGCTATCGTGAGGGTGGCGGGCGCTCGATCTGCGCCGACTACATCACTTTTCGCAAAGCCGTCGGCCGCCGGAATAGGGCTGGTAGGTGCAATCGGATGGGCGGAAGGAGCGGTAACTGCGCGAGCAGGCGGTGATGTTGCAGGACTGCGGTGCGCCTTCGCCATCGACGGCTGCTTCTGACGATCGCACTCCGCTCAGCGTCGATTCGGTCGTCGACTCGCGCATGAAGTCCCGCCAGATATGCGCCGGCAGGCTGCCGCCCGTCACCCCTTTCATCGGCGCGTCATCATCATTGCCAACCCAGACGCCGACGACGAGCGTGTCCGTGAAGCCGACGAACCAGGCATCACGATTGTTCTGACTCGTGCCGGTCTTGCCGGCCGCGAACGTGCCGGGATCCGCGCCCCGTCCGGTGCCGCGCTCGATCACCAACTGCAGGAGGCCGAGGAGATCGGACTGATAGGGTGAAAGGTCGACATTCGGCTTTGACTGTGAGCCAACGCGAAACGTCTTGGGCTGCCCCGCGGCCTGGAAGTCGATGATGCCCCAGGGCTTGACGGGTGCCCTGCCGAGTTGGACGGAGGCATAGGCGCTGGTGAGGTTGAGCAGATTGACCTCGGAGGTGCCGAGCGCCAGGGACGGCGTGTTGGCCATGGGCGCATCGATGCCGAGTTCACGCGCTGCGGCAATCACATTGTCCAGGCCGACCTCTTGGGCAAGCGCCGCGGACGCGGCATTGAGCGATCGCGCGAACGCCTCGGCAAGTGTGACCCAACCGCGATAGCTGCCACCGGAATTTTCCGGCGACCAGCCGTCGATGTCGATCGGTGCGTCCAGAACCCGGTCGGACAAGGTGAGCCCAGCCTTCAAGGCTGCGTAATAGACGAACAGCTTAAAGGTGGAACCCGGCTGGCGCATCGCAGTGACGGCGCGGTTGAACTGGCTGGCCTTATAGTCGCGCCCGCCAACCATCGCGACGACCGCGCCATCGGGTGTCATCGCAACCAACGCGGCCTGCGATGCGCCGACCGTCTTTCCCTCACCGTCCAGGGCTTTTTTCACGATCCGTTCGGCGCTTTGCTGCAGCTGCGGCACCAGCGTGGTGCGCACCGTCGTCGAACCCGGCGAGGAGCCGGCGATTTCGCTTGCCTGCGACGAAATCCAGTCGGCAAACCAGCTTCCGGAGCGCGGCGTGGGCGTCGTCGGGTGCAGCCTGGCAAAGCTCGTCTTGGCCTCCGCCGCCTCCGGCGCGGTGATCTTGCCATTGGCCGCCATCGCGTCGAGAACGACCATGGTGCGCTGCCGCGCGCCTTCGAAATTGTCGATGGGATTCCATTGGCTCGGCGCCCGCAGCAATCCCGCCAGCATCGCCGACTCCGGCAGGTTGAGGGCGCCGATATCCTTGTTGAAATAGATGCGCGCGGCGGCAGGCATGCCGGTGGCGCCCGCGCCAAGATAGACGCTGTTGAGATAGCGCGTCAGGATTTCCGCCTTGCCGAGCTTCCACTCCAGCCAGAATGCGATCACGACCTCCTGGATCTTTCGTTTTATGGTTCGGTCGCTGTCGAGATATTGCAGCTTGATCAGTTGCTGGGTGATCGTGCTGCCACCCTCCACCACCGAGCCAGCCTCCAGGTTGCGCAGAAGCGCCCTGCCGATGCCCCTGGGGTCGATGCCGAAATGATCCATGAACCGGCGATCCTCGATGGAAAGGACGGCATCGATCAGATGCGGCGGAAACTGCTCGTAACGAGCATATGGCCCTTGATAAGGTCCCTGTCTTACCAGCGGCGCGCCGTCGGCGGTTTCCAGCACGACGACCGGCTTCAACGTTCCATCCCGGATCTCACTCCAGGGCACGTCTTTCAGCGCCCACACCAGTACGCTCCCGACGATGAGGCAGACAAGAAAGACGAACCCCAAAGCGAATTTCCGCCATCCGGCGAAGCGCGATGCGCTCTGTCGACTTTCACTCGGGCTTGAACGTCGATCGCGAATACGGCGCGCCGCCCCGGTCACAGCAGTCGTCACCCATGTCAGGGGAGCCGACGCCATTCCCGGCCGTATCGACCTTCTGAGCTTCGTCCCCCAAAACAACGCGGCCGTCTTGATCTTTGCCAAGGCAGAGCTTGCCTGCACATCCTGGCGTATCGCACGCAATAGAGTTCTGGCCGCCTGCCTGGTCTGGCCGAAGGAGCCATTCGTTGGCTGCGGCCCGTCCCCTTGGGTGGTTCCCGGCGAATCCGAGGCGGCCGCCGGCGCTGCCGACTCCAGGCTCTGATTGCGACCCGAACTCGAACTGCTAACGCTTTCACCTGAGGATTCGGGAGAATTGGGCATCGATTACCGCCACGCTGCATGAACTTTATAGCCGGGTGATGTCGCGTGTTCTACCGCAAAAGCCCCGGCGGACTGCGTCCATGACAATGACAGCTTAAAGTGCGATTTCGGAAGCGACCGACATCAATTCCTGGGAATTCGGTGCCTTGTATGTCTGGAGCCCGGCCTCCAGAACTTCAGTGAAGCTCCAGCGCACGATGCCCTCCCGGTCTATCAGGAACTGACCGACAAGCTGCCCGTGGTCGGCAGTCATCATCTGCTGATCGGCCTCCGTAATTTGATATCCTTCCTTCTCGTTCAGAAAATCGTCCATTGCCATCACGCTCATAGGTTCGGGCAACTCGCCCGGAAGATTGATCCGGATCGCCATGACCGTGTCGATCCCGACCTCGCGTAAGCCGAAAGCTTGGTGCGAAGCCTTCACCGGGTCGGAAGCCGCAAGAAGATCGGGTATCGGATGGTAACGGAAATAGAGCCGCGCGCGTTCGACCGGCGTGTTTACCACAGCCAGGGATTGCACGCCTTTCTCACGCAGCATCGGGTTGAGATATGCCATGGCCGCGACATGGCGCCGGCAGAACGGACAATGCAGGCCTCGAAACAAACCGATCAACAAGGGGCTGCGGCCACGAAAATCATCAAGTGCGATCTTCCCCTCGCACGAGATCGCATCGAACTCAACGTTCGGCACCCGGTCCCCCGGTTGTAGTGGATGGTCGACATAGCGCGTGGACATGGACAACCTCCTCGCTCGGGATCAGTCGAGAAAAGGCGCCACGTCAGTGCTTCGAGGTCGAGATTGAGCGTTGCAGGCCTGACCTCTCGTCTAACCGCACCGCCAGGATCTAATCTAAAATGGGCTCTTATTGGCCCGCGGGCAACCGGCAACAGCGAATCGTGAATTGAAAAAGCCCGTTTTCTGCAAACTCTGATATTTTTAGCGGCGTAGAGGTCGGCACATAAAATTGAGCTGAGTGACCCGCCAATTCGCGTCAAGCAGCATGGCAAGGTCTCAGGTTCCGATCCGCCTCCCGTCGCTCGAAGGAGCCCGCCAGCCCTGCAGCCGGCGGGTTCGGCCTCGCATAAGATGCCAGCCTTGCTGGCCCCTTATCTCTTATCAGATATCGCTTGCAGCGCTCGACCAGAGTTCGGCGGCCTCGGCTGCCGTCATGCGGCGCACCTCGGCCTCATGGCTGCGGCTGGCGAAGAGTTCGCTGGCCATGATCTGTTCGGCAAGATCGGCCGGCAGCGAAAGGATGACGCGGCCTTCGCCGTTGTGCAGCCCGCCGAGTTCCGTGCGCTTGCCGGTCACCATGCCGCCGGCGATGGTGTTGTTTGTCTCAGGATCGATCATGATGAAGGAGCCGGTGGCGCGGTTCTGTTCGTAGGGATCGAAGATCGCGGCTTCGTCGAAAACGAGGCGCACCTTGCCGATGGCGTTCATGTAAAGCCGCTGGGCGGAATTCCACGAGCCGGTCTTGAGCTCGAGCTGGCTGACGGGCTCCACCTGAACGCGCTGGCGGCGCGAACCGCTCTTCAGCCAGTAACGCTTGCCGGCTTCGATGCCTTCCGGCTGCAGGGCGACGACCTGCGCGTCGAAGGCGAGGCCGGTCTGCGGCTGGCTGTCGATCGAAACGATCATGTCGCCGCGCGCCACATCCACCTGACGGTCGAGCACGAGCGTGATCGCATCGCCGGCAACGGCGGCATTGCGCACCAGGTCGAAGGTGACGATCTTGGTGACGTTTGCGACCATGCCCGACGGCAGGATCATGACGCTGTCGCCGGGCTTTACCGAGCCGCCGGCAACCGTGCCCTGATAGCCGCGGAAGCTTTCGCCGGGACGCGAGACGCGCTGGACGGAGAGGCGGAAGCCGGTCGTCTGGCCGGAGCGGACGGTCGCATGCTCGAGCGTCTCGACCAGCGTCGGGCCGTTATACCACGGCATGGCGGCCTGGCCGGAATAGACGACGTTTTCACCCTTCAGCGCTGACATCGGGATCGCGGTGATCTGCTTGACGCCGAGCGACAGCGCGAATTCCTTGAACTCGTGGGTGATCTTGTCGAAACCGGCGCGGTCGTAATTCGTCAGGTCGATCTTGTTGACCGCGAGCACGAACTGCTTGATGCCGAGCAGCGAGGCGATCGTCGCATGACGGCGCGTCTGCTCGAGGATGCCGGCGCGGGCATCGACCAAGAGCACGGCGAGATCAGCGGTGGAAGCGCCGGTTGCCATGTTGCGGGTATACTGCTCGTGGCCGGGCGTGTCGGCGACGATGAAGGAGCGCTTGTCGGTCGAGAAGTAGCGATAGGCGACATCGATGGTGATGCCCTGTTCGCGCTCGGCCTGCAGGCCGTCGAGCAGCAGCGCGAAGTCGGGAAGGCCGAGATCGTTCTGCTTGCCGGTGGAGTCGCGGCGAAGCGTCGCCGCCTGGTCTTCCTTGACTGCCTTGGTGTCCCAGAGCAGGCGGCCGATCAGCGTGGACTTGCCGTCATCGACGCTGCCGCAGGTGATGAGGCGCAACGGGCGCGAGTCGCGCTGGGCCTTCAGGGGCTCGGCGGCGGGCACGGCGACGACGTTTGCGGGAACGGCTGCGGTCATCTCAGAAATATCCTTCACGCTTCTTCTTTTCCATGGAACCGGACTGGTCGCGGTCGATGGCGCGGCCCTGGCGCTCGGAAACCGTAGCGATTTCCAGCTCCGCGATGATGTCTTCAAGGGTGGTGGCGGTCGAGCGGATGGCGCCCGTCAGCGGGAAGCAGCCGAGCGTGCGGAAGCGGATGGAATCTTCCTGCTTGGTTTCGCCGGGCAAGAGCTCGAGGCGTGGGTCGGAGGCCGCGATCATCATGCCGTCGCGCTCGACATAGGGGCGCTTGGCCGCGAAATAGAGCGGCACGATCGGGATCTCTTCGGCCTGGATGTAGCGCCAGATATCGACTTCGGTCCAGTTCGACAGCGGGAAGACGCGCACGCTTTCACCCTTACGGATCTGGCCGTTATAGACGTTCCACAGCTCGGGGCGCTGGTTGCGCGGATCCCAGCGATGGTCGGGCGTGCGGAAGGAATAGATGCGTTCCTTGGCGCGGGAGGCTTCCTCGTCGCGCCGCGCGCCGCCGAAGGCCGCGTCGTACTGGCCGGCATCGAGCGCATTGCGCAGCGCTTCCGTCTTCATGATGTCGGTGTAGCGGGCCGAGCCATAGGTGAACGGCGTGATGTTTTCGGCCGCGCCGCGCGGATTGATGTGCTCGATCAGATCGAGATCGTATTTCTTCACGATCTCGTCGCGGAAGGCGATCATTTCCGCGAACTTCCAGCCGGTGTTGACGTGCAGCAGCGGGAAGGGCACGCGGCCCGGATAGAAGGCCTTGCGCGCAAGGTGCAGTAGCACGGAGGAATCCTTGCCGATCGAATAGAGCATCACGGGACGCTCGAATTCGGCGGCAACTTCGCGGAAGATGTGGATCGCTTCGTTTTCCAGCGCCTTCAGATGAGGGTCGAGCGGCGGCTTGGCGCTCTGCGGATTGGTCAGTTCCGTATCCTGACGGGTATCGGGCATTTCAAACTCCAGACGTGTCATTGCTGTGCGGCGACTGCCGCGGCCTCTTCGGCGACATGCAGGCCGCATTCGCGCTTTTCGTCCTGCTCCCACCACCAGCGGCCGGCGCGTTCAGGCTCGCCCGGCTTGATGGCGCGCGTGCAAGGCTCGCAGCCGATCGAGGGGTAGCCGCGGGCGTGCATTGGGTTGATCGGGACGCTGTTGTCGGCAACGAAGGCATTGATCCTGTCGATGTCCCAGTCGGCGAGCGGGTTGACCTTCAGAAGGTGGCGCTCGGCGTCATATTCGGCGAAAGGCGTCTCGGCGCGATTGGCCGACTGGCCGCGGCGCAGCCCGGTGATCCAGATCGTGGCACCCGTCAGCGCCCGCGCAAGCGGCTTCAGCTTGCGCACGCCACAACAGGCATGCCTGGCTTCGACGCTTTCGTAGAAACCGTTCATGCCGTATTTCGCCGCATAGGCATCGATATCGGCCTGCTCCGGCTCGTAGCGAATGATATGGATATCGTACTGGCTTTCCGTCTCATCAATCAGCGAAAGCGTCTCGGGAAACAGCCGGCCGGTCTGCAGCGTGGCGACATCGATCGGCAGGCGGTGCGTGCCGATTTCGGCGGTGATGACCTGGTCTTCGATGCCGAGAGAGGTGGTGAACACCACGCGGCCGCCGAGGCCGGCAACCAGCGACAGACGTCCGGCGAGGTCGAGGCCTGCTAGCTTGTCGTTCAGCGCCTCGGCTTCTGCAGTTGGATTTGTAACAGTCATGAGAATCCTGTCCTTAGTTGACCGGAGTATCGCAGCTCAAGCATGGATCGGACAGAAAAAGGGATTTCGAAAGCTGCGGCCGGAAGAGCAAATATCTCTCCGAAGCTGCCGCAATGCAGAAAAGCAGCCGCCCGCGGACCAAATCCGCGCCAGCTGCCTTAATGTCTACAAAAATAGTAGAGTTACACGCGGCCTGTCAATCGGAAATCCGAATTGATGCTGAAAAAGGTGCAGACCGCCCGGTTTTGGCATAAATTACTTGAGCTTGGCCAAGAGCGAAAAACAAGGCCAAAAACGCTTGTCTCTCAAGGCTTTCTCCGGCGCGTTCAAATTCCGTTCATGCTGGCTGTGCAATAGAGATGGAAGTATTCCTGAAGTGGTGCGAAGATTCGCGCCGCCTGTGTGTGTTGACGGTCGAAGATGATTACGCAAAAGGCGAAATATGCGCTGCGTGCGCTCACGGTCTTGGCTGATGCCGATGCCGACGAACCGGTGATGATTTCCGATATCGCGGCGCAGCAAAAGATCCCGAAGAAGTTTCTCGAACAGATCCTCCTCGACCTGAAACATCACGGCATCGTCGTCAGCCGTCGCGGCAAGCAGGGTGGCTATCTTCTTCTGAAGCCTGCCGATGCCATCACCTTCGGGGAAATCCTGCGCATCATCGACGGCCCGATCGCTCCGCTTCCCTGCCTGTCAATTACCGCTTATCGAAAGTGCGACGATTGCGACGGCGAACAGAGCTGCCAGATCCGTCACGTCTTCGCCAAGGTGGCCGATGCCACCCGCAAGGTGCTGTTTTCGACGACCATCGCCGACGCCGCCCGGCCGGCCCGCACCGCCGAGGTCACGCGGCTGCTCGCCTGAGCGGCAGCCTGTCACCTTTTTCCTTCAAGATTTGGTGAAACGCCTTTTCTTGGCCCCGTGATGCTCCACCTGCCTGTCCATTCGGGAAGGGAGAACATCAATGTCCATTCATTCAATGAAACGTTTGTTCGCGGCAGCCGGGATGACCGCTGCGCTTGCGACGGGTGCGGTCGCTCACCACGGCTGGTCGTGGGCCGAGGCGGATCAGATCGAACTTCGCGGCACCATCCAGACGATAACCATGGGCGGGCCGCATCCCACACTCGATGTCGCGACCGCAGATGACGGTGTATGGCGTGTCGAACTCGGCAATCCGCGCCAGACCGAACGCTCCGGTTTTGTAGAGGGCGTCGCAAAGTCTGGCGACCAGGTCGTGGCGCTCGGAAACCGTTCGCAGGATCCGAAGGAGAAGCGGATGAAGGCCGTGCGCATCACCATCGGCGAAAAGCGCTACGATATCTATCCCGACCGCATCCGGACGAACTGACCGGCCGATATGGACGCTCTCGAATGGCTGCAGGCGACGGCACTTGCGGTGGCGCTCCGCCGCTCCGCGACGCTCTACATGTTCGTCAATGCCGCGCATATTCTGGCGATAGGCCTTCTCGTCGGCGCCATTCTGCCGCTCGATCTCAGGCTTGCCGGCTTCTTTCGCAAGGTGCCGGTTGAAATCATCGCCCCGTTCCTGTCCCGCGCCGCCGGCATCGGTCTCGCCGCGGCCATTTTGACGGGCTTCTGCCTCTTCAGCGTGCGAGCGGTGGAATCTGCGGGAAATCCGGCATTCCTCGCCAAGCTTGGTCTGATCGGACTGGGGCTGCTCAACCTATTGACGGTTCACCTCGGGCGCGGCTGGAAAACGGCGATCTCGATTGGAATCGTCCGCCCGGGCCTGCGTCTTTCCGCGGCGCTTTCGGCGGCGATCTGGATCGCCGCCGTGGTCGCCGGACGCTGGATCGGTTTTCTCTGAAGCCCCGATCACTTACCGATCGCTGACCGCCGCGCGCGGATTGATCCATGGCTCCTGGTTCGAGCGCGCCAGCGGCTGCTTGCCGAGGATATGATCGGCCGCTTTCTCGCCTGTCATGATCGAGGGACCGTTTAGGTTGCCGTAGGTGACGTGCGGGAAGATCGAGCTGTCGGCGACGCGCAAAGCCTCGACGCCGATCACCCGCGTCTGCGGATCGACCACCGCCATCGGATCGTCCTTGGCGCCCATCTTGCAGGTGCCGCAAGGGTGATAGGCGCTTTCCAGATGCTCACGCAGGAAGGCGTCGATTTGTTCGTCGCTTTGTACGCCTTCTCCCGGCTGGATTTCCGGCCCGCGATAATTTTCGAAGGCGCTCTGCCCGAAGATCTCGCGGGTCAGCCGCACGCAGTGGCGGAATTTCTCCCAGTCTTCCGGATGGCTCATATAGTTGAAGCGCAGCACCGGCTCGGCCTTCGGGTCGGGCGAACGCAGCGTCACGCTGCCGCGCGATTTCGACAAATTGTAGCCGACATGGACCTGGAAGCCATGGCTTTTGGCCGCCGCCTTGCCGTCATAGCTGATCGCCACCGGCAGGAAATGATACTGAATATCGGGCTGCTTCAGCCCGGGCGCGGAACGCAGGAAGGCGCAGGCCTCGAACTGGTTGGAAGCGCCGAGCCCGCCCTTCGAGAGCAGCCATTGTGCGCCCGCCACCCCCTGCCAGAACCAGGGCAGCCAGGAATAGAGCGACACCGGCTTGGTGCTGACCTGCTGGAAGTAGAATTCCATGTGGTCCTGCAGATTGGCGCCGACGCCCGGCCGGTCTGCTTTCACCGCGATGCCCATATCGCTGAGATGCTGGCCGGGGCCGATGCCCGACAGCATCAGAAGCTTCGGCGAATTGAACGAGGAGGCCGAGACGATCACTTCGCGCGTCGCCTTGATCACCTCCACCTTGCCGCCGCGCTCGATCTCGACGCCGGTCGCCCGGCCGTCCTCGATGACGATCTTCCGCGCCAGGCCGTAAACAATGCCGACATTCTTCCGCTTCAGCGCCGGTTTCAGATAGGCGTTGGCGGCAGACCAGCGGCGGCCGGAAAAGATGGTCTGCTCCATCAGCCCGAAGCCTTCCTGCTTGCTGCCGTTATAATCCTCCGTTGTCTCGAAACCCGCCTGTTTGCCGGCCTCGATGAAGGCGCGAAACAGCGGATTGGTGAAGCCGCCGCGCTGGACATGCAGCGGCCCGTTTGTGCCGCGCCAGCCTTCCTCGCCGCCATGCGAATGCTCCATCCGCTTGAAATAGGGGAGAACGTCAGCATAGGCCCAGCCGCTGGCACCGAGCTCCTCCCAGCGGTTGAAATCCTCGGCGTGGCCGCGCACGTAAACCATGCCGTTGATCGAGGAAGAGCCGCCGATCACCTTGCCGCGCGGCGCGGTGATGCGCCGGTTGTTCAGGTTGGGCTCCGGCTCGGAGAGATAACCCCAATTATAGCGCTTCATGCTCATCGGCCAGGCAAGGGCCGCCGGCATCTGAATGAACGGCCCGAAATCGCTGCCGCCCGCCTCGATGACGATGACGGTATTCTTGCCGTCTTCGGAGAGCCGGTAGGCGAGGGCGGAGCCGGCCGAACCCGAGCCGATGATGACGAAATCTGCTTGCATGGTTTTCTCTCGTTTTTTGCTTCAGCCGTCGCGCCGCTTCGCCCCCTCATCCGGCTGCCGCCACCTTCTCCCCGAGGGGAGAAGGGAGGTGCCGCGGCCTCTCGTCTCCCCTTCTCCCCTGGGGGAGAAGGTGCCCGGAGGGCGGATGAGGGGGCTGCTTGCGCTGACTTAATAAGGCGCCTGTACCGGTCCCATGCCGACATAAACCGTCTTCAGCTCGGAATAATGCTCCAGCGCAGCCAGCGAATTCTCGCGGCCGAAGCCGGATTGTTTCGAGCCGCCGAAGGGGATCTCCACCGGGGCGAGGTTGTAGCTGTTGATCCACAGCGTGCCGGCCTCCAGCCGGTCGACGACGCGGTGGGCGCGGGTGAGGTCGGCGGTAAAGACGCCGCCGGAGAGGCCGAATTCGCTGGCGTTGGCGCGCGCGATCACCTCGTCCTCGGCTTCGAAATCGAGCACCGACATGACGGGACCGAAGATTTCCTCGCGGGCGATGCTCATGTCGTCGGTCACATCGGCAAAGACGGTCGGCTGCACGTAATAACCTTCACCGGAGACATTGTTCGGAATGCCGCCGCCGGCAATCAGCGTCGCGCCCTCGGCCTTGCCCTTCTCGATGTAGGAGATCACCTTCTCGCGCTGCGCCCAGGAGACCATCGGGCCGATCTGCGTCGCCTCGTCAAGCGGGTCGCCGATCAGCATCGCCTCGGTGCGCGCCTTCAGCCGCTTCAGGAATTCGTCCTTGATGGTCCTCTGCACGAAGACGCGCGTGCCGTTCGAGCAGACCTGGCCGGTCGAATAGAAATTGCCGAGCATTGCCCCGCCGACGGCCGAATCGAGATCGGCATCGTCAAAGACGATGATCGGCGACTTGCCGCCGAGTTCCATCGTCACGTGCTTCAGGTTCCCGGCCGCAGCGGCGGCGACCCTGCGCCCCGTCGGCACAGAGCCGGTCAGTGACACCTTGGCGACATCGGGATGGTTGACGAGCAGCGGCCCGGTGTCGCGGTCGCCCTGGATCACGTTGAAGAGCCCCTTCGGCAGGCCGGCCTCATGCAGGATTTCGGCGATCTTCAATGCGCCGAGCGGCGTGTTTTCCGAAGGCTTGAACACCATGGCATTGCCGCAGACGAGGGCAGGGGCCGCTTTCCAGCAGGTGATCTGCTGCGGATAGTTCCAGGCGCCGATGCCGACGCAGACGCCGAGCGCCACGCGCTTGGTATAGGCAAAATCCTGGCCGAGCGGGATATGGGCGCCGTTGAGGCCGGCGGGTGCGACACCGCCGAAGAATTCGAGGGCGTCGGCGCCGGAAGTCGGATCGGCGACGATCGTTTCCTGGATCGGCTTGCCGGTATCGAGCGTTTCGAGTTCGGAGAGCGCACGGTTTCTCTCGCGCATGATGTCGGCCGCCCGTTTGAGGATGCGCCCGCGCGCCATGGGGCTCATCGCCGCCCATTCCGGCTGCGCGCGCTTGGCCGCGGCGATCGCCTTTTCGACGATCGCAGGCGTTGCGGCATGGAGCCGGGCGATCACCTCGCCGGTGGCGGGATAGATGCTCTCGATGACGGTGCCGTCGGTATCCTCGACATATTCGCCGTCGATGAAGTGCGAGGCTTTCGGCTGGGCTTTCATGTCATTTGTCCTTGGAAGGTTCGATGTGGTCGTCCCTTCTCCCCTGGGGGAGAAGGTGGCCCGCAGGGCCGGATGAGGGGGCGGCAATCTCGGCCTTACGGCCGCTCGCTCCTGCGTCGCTCACCCCCTCATCTGTCCTTCGGACATCTTCTCTCCGCTGGGGAGAAGGGGAGCTGCTAGCCAGAAGCGCGTTCACATAATCCTCCGTCAGCGCGATCGAGGCTTCGATGCCGATCGGCGCCGATTTCAGACTTTGCCTGATATAGAGCCCATCGATCATCGCCGCAGCGCCTTCGGCGATGCGTTCTGCGGCGTTGGCGGGCAGGAGCGCCTTGAGTTCGGCAAGCAGGTTGGAACGCAGCCGCCTGGCATAGATCACCAGGAAGCGGCGCGTCTCTTCCGAGCGTTGCGCTTCGGCATAGAAGGCAAGCCAGGCGGCGATCGTCTCCGGTGCGAACTGGTCGGCGTGGAAATTGACGCGGATGACGGCCGAAAGCCGTTCGCGCGGCGTCGTCGCTGCCTTGAGTGCAGCTACGGTATCGTCGCGCAACTGTCTGAGCAGGGACCGGATCGTCTCGATCAGCAATTGTTCCTTGCTGCCGAAATAATGATGCGCAAGGGCAGGAGACACACCGGCCTGGCGCGCGATGTCGGACATGGTGACGGCAAGCGAGCCGTGATCGCCGATCACCCGCAGCGCTGCATCGACCAGCGCCTTGCGGCGCACCGGCTCCATTCCGACCTTCGGCAAACGGACAACTCCCTTGAACTTCCGGCTAGAATATTTTTGATTGACTGATCAATCAATAAAAATCTTTCTCGGGCTCATCCCTCTTCGGATCTTTCCCCGGCCAATTGCTGCAACATATTCAAAACCTACCGGGAGGTGCGTTATGACCGATGTCTTCAACGGAATGCCCACATCCTCTCTGCAGTCGAAATGGATCTGGTTCGTCGGCCTCGGTGTGCTGTTGCTCGTCTGCGGCTTGATCGCGCTCGGCAATCTGATGCTCGCCACCGTCGTCTCGGTCTATTATGTCGGCATGCTCATGCTGTTCGGCGGCGTGATCTATCTCGTTCATGCATTTCAGGTGCGCGGCTGGGATCACGTGCTGTTCTGGGCGCTGAGCGGCCTGCTTTACGTGCTCGCCGGCATCTGCGCCTTCATCAATCCCATCCTGACGTCGGCGGCGCTGACGCTGTTTCTCGCGATCGCCCTTCTCATCGCCGGCGTTTTCCGCACTTGGGTCGGCAGGCGCATGAAGCCCGCCAAGGGCTGGGGCTGGATCGTCGCAAGCGGCGTCATTACGGCGCTGGCCGGCTTTGTCATCGCGCTTGGCTGGCCGGTAAACAGCCTCTGGATCCTCGGCCTTTTCCTGGCCGCCGATCTCATCCTCCAGGGATGGACGATGATCGCCTTCGGCTTCGGTATCCGCAGATGAAACAGTGGAGAGCAGTGTCCCGATGTCGCCTTTGAACGGTTTCTTTTTTGACAAGGCCACGACAGGGGATTAAACTTTAAGGGTTACGGCCTTTCGACCTGCGGGATCGCCTCCGCGTGCGAATGCGCCAGGGCATCGGCGAAATATCGTCGAAGATGCCGAAAATGGTCATGCGTCCCCCATGAGGCAGGATTCTGCCTGATCGAAAGTAGGGAGGAAGTCCATGCCGATGGTCACCGTTTCCATCTCTCCGCAGCAAGCGGCGGGCATCCGTGCCGCCGTCGACAATGGCGGTTATGCCTCGAGCAGCGAGGTCGTCCGCGAGGCGCTTCGCCTCTGGGACGCCGCCCGCAAGATGGGAGAATTTCGCGGCGATGTTCTCGATGACGAGGGCGTCCAGTCCGGCGGCAGATGCGTCGCCGACATGTTTGCCGACCACGAAGCGGAACGCCGCCGCTCAGCCTGAGCAAGCTTTTGATTGCATTGGAAAATTTAATGAACGTGAAACGCGTGGGAGGCTCGCGCGCGTTTCACAAAACTTTCATATTGGCGAAAGAGTTCATTGATCCTTCTGCGGCATGTTCCTGACGAAAAAGAACAAGTCACAGTGGAGGTCGACCCACAATGAAGACTGGAATGTCTTTGGCTGCCGCCGTGGAGCCGGGTGTGCTGCGCCGCTATGCCAGCGATCAGATCGTAACGCTTGCCAAGCTCGTCGTCGAGAACGCCTTCCAGCCGATCGTCGAGGCCGGCACGGGCACGGTTTTCGGTTACGAATCCCTCATGCGCGGCCAGGAGCGCATCGGCTTCGACACGCCGGCCGAAATTCTCGACGAAGCCCACCAGGCCGGCCAATTGCTGCAGCTCGAACAGATGGTTGCCAGCCGGGCGCTCGCCAAATTCGCGACGCTGTCGAACTTCTCCACCTCGACGCTCTTTCTCAATCTCGACGTCCGGCTCATCCCGCAGGGTGAGCGCCTGGTCGAAAACCTGCTGCAGCATCTGAGGAAGGCGAACATTCCGCCATCCTCCATCTGCTTCGAATTTTCCGAGCGCTTCGACAATACCAGCGTGCCGGAGTTTTCGGAGCTCGTTTCGAAGCTGCGCAAGGCCGGTTTCAAGCTCGCCATCGACGATTTCGGCGTCGGTCACGGCGAAATGAAACTGCTCTGCGATCATCCCGTCGATTATCTCAAGATCGATCGCCATTTCGTTGCGGATATCGATCGCAGCCCGCGCAAGCGCCATCTGCTGAAGAGCATCGTCAACATCGCCCATGTGCTCGGCACGCGCGTCATCGCCGAAGGCATCGAAACCGAAGCCGAATTCATTGCCTGCCGCGAATATGGCGTCGACCTCGTCCAGGGCTGGTTCATCTCCCGCCCGACGACGCATGTTTTGGAACTGGCGCCGTCCTTTCCGCACCTGCAGGAGCTCGACAAGAGCAAGCGCAACAACCAGTCGCTCGACGAAATCCTCATCCGCAAGCAGATCGAGCTCCTGCCGACGGTCTACGAGAACGACAGCATCGACAGCGTTTTCGAACTCTTCCGCCGTAACCCGCGTCAGGCCTTCTTTCCCGTCCTCAACGCCAACAGCGAGCCGCGCGGCATCATCCACGAGCATCATCTCAAGGAATACATCTATCAGCCCTTCGGCCGCGATCTCCTGAAGAACAAGATGTACGAGCGCTCCATCTCGCATTTCGTCGAGATGGCGCCGATCGTCGGCCTCGACAGCGATGCCGAGCAACTGATGGCGATCTTTGCCAACATGGAAGGCAGCAATTGCCTGATCCTGACCGACAACATGCGCTATGCCGGCGTCGTCTCCGCCGCCTCGCTGATCAAGGTCATCAATGAGAAGCAGCTGAAGACCGCCCAGGACCAAAACCCGTTGACCGGCCTGCCCGGCAACCGCGCCATCCGCGATTTCATGCGCCATTCCGGCCTCGACGGCGATGAGGTCCGCCACTTCTGCTATTGCGACTTCGACAATTTCAAGCCGTTCAACGATGCCTACGGCTTCCATCTCGGCGACCACGCGATCTCGCTGTTTGCCGCGCTGATGCGCCGCTATTTCTTCGCCGAGCGTCACTTCCTCGGCCATGTCGGCGGCGACGACTTCTTCATCGGCGTCGTCGGCTGGACCAAGGAGGAACTAACGGAAATCCTCGACCGGCTGATCAGCGATTTCCACGACGACGTGCTCGATCTCTATTCCGATGAGCACCGCGCCGCCGGCCGTATCCTCGGTCACGATCGCGCCGGCGTGGAAGCCCTGTTCCCGCTGATGCGCAGCTCGATCGGCGTCATCGAGCTGCCGGAAGGTCTCGTCATCGACGATATCAACCGCGTCGGCGGCGAGATCGCCGTCATCAAATCGGCCGCCAAGGAGAGCGAGGAGGGCCTCGTCTTCCATCTCCTGGGCGAGGCGAATTGACGCCTTTACCACTTCCTGCCTTCCCAAGCCCCGGGGGCTGATTTATCTCCCTGTTTCGGATCAGGGAGGATCGCGCCATGCCATTGCCTCAGGAAATGCGTTTCGTCGATCTCAACTCGGTCGGCGGGCCGGAGGTCATGACGATCGGCAGGCGTCCGCTGCCGGTGCCCGAAGAGGGGCAGGTTTTGGTGCGCGCCGAGGCGATCGGCGTCAACCGTCCCGATCTTGCTCAGCGGCAGGGCAGCTACCCGCCGCCCAAGGACGCAAGTCCGATCCTTGGGCTGGAGCTTGCAGGTGAAATCGTCGCAGTCGGGCCTGGGGTCAGTGGCCAGGCGGTTGGTGACAAGGTCTGCGGCCTCGCCAATGGCGGCGCCTATGCCGAATATTGCCTGCTGCCGGCAGGCCAGATCCTGCCGTTTCCGAAGGGCTATGACGCCGTGAGGGCGGCGGCTCTTCCCGAAACCTTCTTCACCGTCTGGGCCAATCTCTTCCAGATGGCAGGGCTGACGGAAGGCGAGAGGGTGCTGATCCACGGCGGCTCCAGCGGCATCGGCACGACGGCGATCCAGCTTGCCCGCGCCTTCGGGGCCGAGGTCTATGCGACGGCAGGATCGAAAGAGAAATGCGACGCCTGCGAAAGGCTCGGCGCCAAGCGCGCGATCAACTACCGGAGCGAAGATTTCGCCGAGGTGATCAAGGCCGAGACCGGACAGGGCGTCGACATCATCCTCGACATGATCGGCGCTGCCTATTTCGAACGCAACATCGCCTCGCTGGCAAAGGACGGCTGCTTGTCGATCATCGCCTTCCTTGGCGGCGCCGTCGCCGAAAAGGTCAATCTCTCGCCGATCATGGTCAAGCGCCTGACGGTCACCGGTTCCACCATGCGGCCGCGCACGGCGGAGGAAAAACGCGCCATCCGCGACGATCTCCTCTCCGAGGTCTGGCCGCTGCTGGAGGCCGGCACCGTCGCTCCCGTCATCCACAAGGTCTTCGCCTTCGAAGAGGTCGTCGAGGCGCACCGCCTGATGGAAGAGGGCAGCCATGTCGGCAAGGTCATGCTCACCGTCTGAGGTCAGCTTCGGACCAGCATTCGTACGCAAAGTGAAGCTGATCCCGGCTGTTTATGAGTCTGCCGGATCGCTGAACAGTCGTCTGATTGAAAACTTGGCCCCGAACTGCGCAACCCGATGTGGCGTTGCTTGCGCTTTGTACGGTCCCTACGAGGAATACAATGGCTCTATTCCACGCCTGCCCCATCTGCCGCAGCAGAATTCCGCATTTCGTACCGCTTCCGCGCTACTATATCGACAAAGCAATGGAGCACGGCTTTCCCTATGGCGTCGATGAATTCGAGACGATCAATCATCAGGCCTATAGCTGCCCCAGTTGTCATTCGACCGATCGCGATAGGCTCTTCGCTCTGTTCCTGACGCCGGTGTTCCAGCGCCTCGATCAGGCGCAGCCCGTCCGCTTCCTGGACATTGCGCCGGGCCGGGCCTTGACCTTCTGGCTGAAGAGCCACCCGCATGTCTTCTACCGCAGCTGCGACATGTATTTGCCCGAGGCAGACGACAAGGCCGATATCCACAACCTGCCCTATGCCGACGAGAGCTTCGACTTCGTGCTTTGCTCCCACGTGCTCGAACATGTCGAGGATCCGGTGCGTGCCACCGCCGAAATTCGGCGCGTTCTCAAGCAGGACAGCGTCGCCATCCTGATGGCGCCTATCTGTTTGTCGATCGAGGATACCCATGAAGATCCCGGAGTGACGACGCCGGAAGGCCGCTGGGCGCATTTCGGCCAGGACGATCATGTGCGTCTGTTCTCAAGATCCGGGTTCATGGATGTGATCCGGCGCGCTGGTCTTGCTGTCCAGCGGATTCCGGTCACTGACTTCCTGACGCCCGACGTCTGCGATACCTATGGCATCGGCCGCAGTTCCGTCCTCTATCTCGGCGTCAAGCAGCAGGCCGTTCAGCAGGAGCCGGAACCGGAGCGCAACGTCGCCTGAGTGCCCACCAGAGCAGATCCGCAAAACAGTGCAGCGGCTTTGTGCTAGACGTACGCGTAAATACAAGCACCTAGAGCATCGGATTGAAAATCTGAATTGTTGGATTCCGCTTTGCGACTGATTGTGATTCACTTGGCCAGGAGGTGCATCCATGGCCAAGTCCTATTCTTCAGACCTTCGCTCCCGCGTTGTTGCCTACGTTGAGGCAGGGCATTCCCGCCGCGC